>NZ_JACKSH010000274.1 GCF_025821625.1 Mycolicibacterium pyrenivorans | reverse complement strand
TCCCTCATCTGCGCAATAACACGCCGAGAACGCTTGAGTCTCAACCAAAAGAACCGCTGAACAGCGAAAAGGCACCCACTAGAACACTAGGAGCGCCAGATCGCGTTGGTCGCATAGCAGTCACGCGTGGACAGGTATACGCACAGTCGACCCAGGTCCTCGACGTCCCCGAGGCGATGCAACGGCGTCGTCGCCTCCATCTTCTCCCGTGACCCGGGCATCATGTCCAGGCTTCCCTGCAATCCGTCGGTCGCGAAAGAGCCGAGGGCGATGGCGTTCACCCGGATCTTCGGAGCCAGCTCCTGGGCCATGGCCCGGGTGAGCGCTTCCAGGCCACCCTTGGCCACGCAGTAGGCGGCGAGCGCACGGATGCCGAACCGCGCGGAGCCCGACGAGATGTTGACGATCGACCCGCGTCCGGCCTCGATCATGTGCGGGGCGACGAGCTGGCTCATGATGAACGCCGACGTCACGCACCAGTCGAAGGTGTGCCGGAAGTCCTCGTCCGTGATGTCGAGAAACCGTGCGTAGGTCGAGCCGCCGACATTGTTGACGAGGATGTCGACGCGGCCGAACCGTTCCATCGCCGTCGCCACCACGCGTTCGCCGTCCGGACGGCTCATCGCGTCGGCGACGAGCGCCAGTCCCTTGCCGCCGGCCGCCTCGATGCCGGTGATCGTGCCGACGATGTCCGACTCCGTGCGGGCGGTGCCGACCACGGTCGCACCCGCCTCCGCGAGGACGCGGGCGATGCCCTGGCCGACGCCCTTTCCGGCGCCGGTCACGATCGCGACCTGGCCTTCCAGATTGAACTGCTCCAGCGCCATGGCGATCCTCTCCGTGAAGGTGCTGCTCATCTAACGACCAATCCTGACTCAAGTCAACGGATTGCATCTTGGAACCGGAAGGGAAAGCGGTATCGTTCGTGAATGGCAGTGGTAGACAGGCCCTCAGCGCGTGAGACCAAACGCCTGCAGACACGTGAGCGCCTGATGGGTGCCGCCATCGCCGAATTCAAACGCTCCGGTATCGCCGCCGCCGACGTCGGCGCGATCGTGGCGGCCGCCGGCGTTGCCCACGGCACCTTCTTCTTCCATTTCCCGACGAAGGAACACGTGCTTCTCGAACTGGAACGGCGCGAGGAGGAGCGCATCGCCAAGCAGCTCGCCCGGTTCGCGGCATCGAAGAACGATCTCCCCTCGACATTGAACGAAGCCATTCGGCTCGTGGTGGGCCTGGAGCGCCGGTTCGGCGCCCTGCTGTTCAAAGACTTTCTCGCCTTGCACTTTTCGCAGACGCGTCCACCGGATGACGAGAGCCGCCAACACCCGGTGATCGTGGAGGTGGCTCGCGAGATCGAGTGCGCCAGGTCGCTCGGGCAGATCGACTCGGACGTGAACGGGGTCAACAGCGCCGTGTTCTTCCTGCTCGGCCTGTACGCGCTGTTGACGACGACCCACAACTGGCCGGAGCAGGGCGCCATGCTCGAGGACTACACGGCCAGGACCTTGCGGAGCATCGGGGCGAAGTAGCCGATTGACTACCCAATGATATTGACTATAGTCAGCTGACATGACTCTGCCCACGCTGGGACGTGGCCGCGGTGGTGGTCGAGAACGCGCACCGAGAACTCCGGGAAGCGGCCTCGACGAGCACATGGAAGCCTCTCAGCGTGCGCAGCGCCAAGCCGACAAATGGCTCATCTCCGGCAGCCTTCTCATCGGAACCGCAGCTCTCGGCATCTTCGGTCTCCCGCTTTTCCTGCGCGGGGTATGGCTGCTGCGCAAGGCCCAGCGCGACGGGCTTTCCGTGCGGCCCCTGCTGGTGACCCTCATCGGCTATCTGGTCATCATCGACGCCGCGATCAACACCGTCGGCTGGGCCCTCGACCTGGTCGCCAGCCACACCCTGCTCGCCCGAGTGCTGTTGAACGGGTGGGGAAACATGTTCGACGCGGGGTACTTCTGGCACTACAACGAACTCTGGCTCGGCGGCGCCGCGGGTCCCGGCGAGAAGGCCATGGAAGTCGGCATGATCCTCACCGTCTTCACCATGCGGATCGCCGCCGCCATCGGCTTCCTGCAGATGAAGCGCTGGGGCCACCAGTGGATGATCATCACGTGCTGGATGGGCATCCTCATCTGGTGTCTGTACGTGTTCAACATGACCATGTACGCCGATGTCCGGTTCGCCGGCGTCGTGCTCCCCGTCGTCGGATGGTGGCTCTACGACATCTTCTACATCACCCCTTTCCTCGCGATTCCGTACCTGCACTCGGTCAACCGAGAGATCTTCTCCGACTAGATTTGCTGACTGTACTCATTGACTTCTCTCAGTAAGTCACCTACAAAGTAGGACTATGACGTCTCAGGTCAAGCAGTCGGTGCGCGAAGTACGCCGCCTGCAGACACGGGAACGGATACTCGGCGCGGCGATCTCGGAGTTCAAGCGGTCGGGTATGAACGCGGCCGACGTCAACGCGATCGTCGGCGCCGCCGGCGTGGCTCACGGCACCTTCTTCTTCCACTTCCCGAGCAAGGAGCATGTCCTGCTCGAACTGGAGGGCCGCGAAGAAGCCTGGATGGCCGGCGAGTTCGCCCGTTACCTCGAGGGCAGGCACGACTTGGCAACCATTCTGGCCGAGGTCGTTCACCTCGTCACCGCCCTCGAGCGGCGCCTGGGCCCGCTGCTGTTCAAAGAACTACTCGCGCTGCACTTCTCGCCGACACGGCCGACCAAGGACGAATGGACCGACCATCCGATCATCGTGCTGCTCGTCGATGAGCTCGAGCGGGCGCGCGGCGATGGCGAGGTCCATCCCGAGGTCGACGCGTTCTACAGCGCCGCGTTCTTCCTCCTCGGAATCTACGGCGTGCTCACCACCACGACGGACAACGAACGCCGCGACGCGATGTTGGCCAACCTGGTCATCACTGCCCGACGAGGACTGGAGATCCGATGAAACACCCCTTCTGCGAGGAGATCTGACGTGGGCGGCTGGATATGGGAGATACTGCGCTATGTCGGCGCCTGGGGCGGCGCCGGCCTCATCATCTGGTTCTGGTACTGGATGTTCTCCAATATCGGAACCTTCTGAGGTTCTACACAGAAGATGTCCGAGCTCTCTGAAGCGCACGCCATGGCGACCGAGCGCAGCTGCGCCCTGACCGCCATCGCGCTGAGCGATCGACGCCGCACCGGTGCCCATCTCGTCAGCGGGCAGCATCGTGGCTTCGGCTTGAGTTCCATGCTCGACATCGTCCATGTTCCGTACCCCGTGAGATACCGTGAATGGACGCGTCGAACATTGACATGCGGTGTCGCCCTTCAGTGTTCGCCATCCAAGGATCGGCTCACCGACTACCGCCTCAACGAACTTTCCGGCCGCGAACTGAGCGCGCTCGCGCTCGTCGAAGCAGGCGTCGCCCTGGGGTGGGTCGCCGAGAACTGGCCGGGGTTGCTCCCCGAGATGCGGCGCCTCCTCCCCGACCTCGAGGTGGCACCTGCCGATATGGACGCCAAAGCGATGCTGAACCGCGCCGTCGCGCTGGCCCGCACTCAACATCAACTGGTCATCGACCCCCTTCTGGGGAGTCTGCCGCGGGCGTACACGCTGCCGCAGGGGTTGTCCGACAAGCTGCGCCGCTCGTTCGGTCGCCTACCGTGGACCACGAATCAGAAGCGGATACCGCAGCCGCATTCCGTTCCCGCCGGCGGCGACGGTGGTGTCCGCAATCCCAACCTGCCGCCGCCGAGCCGCCCGCAGGACAACGATCTCGACGTCACTCCCGACCACCGCCCGGGCATCCCCTATCCGGAATGGAATGCATGGACCGAGAGTTTCATGCCCGATCACGTCGCCGTCCTCGAGCAGGCACACAGCGGCGGCGTCGGGCGGCCCGGCGCCATCGCCGTCGACGTCCGGAAATGGTTCGAGGAGAACACCCACCGGGCAATGCAGAACCGGCTGGAGGACGGATCCGACATCGACATCGACCAGTACGTCGGTCACTACATCGACGTGGCCACTGGAGAAGCGATCGAGCCGAGGATCTTTCGCGAGCTACTGCCCACCAGCCGTGACGTCACCACGGCACTGCTGCTCGACGGCAGCTCCTCGCTCGGGGTGCACGGAGGTACGGTCTTCAAGCTGGAACTGGCCTGCGCCGACGCGCTGTCCCGCGCGATGACCTCCGCCCGTGAGCGGCACGGCATCTTCACCTTCACCGGCAACACCCGCCACCGCGTCGAGGTCACATGCCTCAAGGACTTCACGGATCGCCGGTTCGTCCCGCCGGGAAGCCTCGGGTTGTCCACCGCCGGATACACCCGGCTCGGTGCGCCGCTGCGCCACATGACGAGCCGCCTTCTCGCCCAGCCGTCGGAACGGCGCCTGCTGATCGTCATCGGCGACGGCCTGGTCTCCGATGAAGGCTACGAAGGACGCTACGCGTGGGCGGACGCCGCCCATGCCGTCGAGGAGGCCAACGACGTGGGCGTCTCCATGTATTACGTCGGGATCGGCCCCACCCGGGTCGACCCGCTTCCCGAGATCTTCGGGCCGCGACGATCTCAACGGATCCGTCGGGTCGAAGACCTTCCCCGCGTCCTCGCGCACGTCCACAGGGAGCTGGTAACCGCATGACAACGAGCAAGAAGCCGGAGGCGGATACCGCATGACAACGAGCAAGAAGCCGGAGGCGTATTGCGTATGACAACGAGCAAGAAGCCGGAGGCGGATTGCGCATGACAACGAGCAAAGCCGAGATCTATTACGCGAACGGCAACGAGGTCCAGCTGTTCGAGCGGGCCTACCGGCAGCGCCTGCCTGTGATGCTCACCGGCCCCACCGGGTGCGGGAAGACCCGGCTGGTCGAGCACATGGGTACGCTCCTGGGCCGCCCCGTCGTCACCATCAGCTGCCATGACGACCTGACCAGCTCCGACCTGGTGGGCCGGTTCATGGTCACCGGGGGCGACGTCGTCTGGACCGACGGACCACTCACCCGTGCGGTCAAGGCGGGCGCGATCTGCTACCTCGACGAGGTGGTAGAGGCCCGGCACGACTCACTGGCCGTCCTGCACTCTCTCACCGATCACCGGCGCACCCTCTATCTCGATCGCGCTGGCGAAGTGGTGCAGGCACCGGAGACGTTCATGCTCGTGTCCTCCTACAACCCCGCCTACCGCAGCTCGCTCAAGGAGCTCAAGCCGTCGTTTCGCCAGCGGTTCGTCACGCTGCCGATGCGATACCTCCCGCCCGACCGCGAAGCCGAGGTGATCGTTGCCGAGTCGGGCAGCGGGTTGCCGACGGCCCAGCGACTGGTGCGGTGCGCCACCGCGATCCGAACCGCGGACGAGGCGTTCCACTTCGAGCCGCCCTCGACCCGCGTTCTCGTCACCGCAGCACAGCTGATCGCCGCGGGTGCAACAGAACTGGAAGCCGCCGAGGCGTGTGTGCTGGCACCCCTCTCGAGCGACGGCGCCATCTCCGAGGGTCTGCGAGAGGTGGCTGCGGCCAGCCTCGCCGATGCCGACAGCCCGAGCCCGAACCGCTAGGAAGGAATCGCCGACATGGTTGACCAGAAGGAAAAGAACCGCAAGAAGGCCCTGATCATCCTGCAGGTCGTGGTCTACGGATACCTGCTGACGATGTTCCTCATCCAGCTCTACATGTCGTTCGCGCGCGGCTGGTGGGATCTGTGAACTTCCCTCTGCTGAAACGGAAGTCGGCCGCCACGGCCACGGCATCCGTCCCGGCCGATGGCTCGACCAGCCTCGAGGACCACCACGAGGAGTCCCGGCTTGCCCAGCGGCGGGCCGACAAGTGGATGATCGTCGGTGCGGGCCTGATGGGGATGTGGGCGCCCGGGCTGATCGGCCTGCCCATCTTCATGCGCGGGGTGTGGCTGCAGCGCCAGGCACTGCGCGCGGGGTACTCCGTCCGCCCGATGATCGTCACGCTCATCGGCTACCTGGTGCTGATCGACGGCATGCTCAACAGCCTCGGGTGGGCGCTGGACCTCGTCGCCAACCACACCCTGATCAACCGGGTGCTGATGGTCGGCTGGGGCGCCATGTTCGACGCCGGATACTTCTGGCACTACAACGAACTGTGGATGGGCGGTGCCGCCGGGCCGGGCGAGAAGTCCATGGTGTTCGGCATGATCCTCACCGTCTTCGCGATGCGGTGCGCCGCGGCGATCGGATTCCTGCAGATGAAGCGCTGGGGCCACCAGTGGATGATCATCACCTGCTGGATGGGGGTGCTCATCTGGTGTCTGTACGTGTTCAACATGACGCTCTACGCCGACGTGCGCTACGCGGGCACCGTGTTCCCGGTCATCGGCTGGTGGCTCTACGACATCTTCTACATCACCCCGTTCCTCGCGATCCCGTACCTGCACACGGTGAACCGCGAAATCTTCTCCGACTGAATATATTCGAGGAGCAACTGTGACGTCATCCCCGCACACACCCGAGATCACCGAAGAGAAACCCGAAGACCTCCCCCCGGGCACCACGCCCTACTACGCGCGGATGCACAAGTGGATCAAGCGCGCCGTCCTGGTGTGCCTGGTCGCGCTGGTCATCGAGGGCGCCTTCACGCTTCCGTTCATGGCCGTCTACTACGGCTACCCCACGTTGAGCCTCACCGAGATCTGCAGTGAGCTACTCAAGGTCCGATACTCCGACGACACGCTGGAGTGCAAGGTCCCGTATCCGGCGTTGGGCCCGCCGGAGGGCGCCGAGGGCAAGGACACCGCGCAGGACGAATGGGGCATCCAGCCGGTGCCCAAGTACAACCGGATCGGGTTCCGTGAGCTGGTGCGCATGCACGAAGAGCGCGAAGCGCGGCAAGCAGCCGAGCAGCAGGGCGCGCCGAGTCCATGACGAAACCGGCCGAGGAGCACGCCGAGAACTGGGATCTTCGCCACGAGGATTTCAACGACCCCCATGCTCCTGACTTCCTGTACGACGTCTACTCGGTGATGCGGGAGCAGTCACCGTTCGCCCGCACCGACAATCCGTTTCTCAGCGCGACGCCGGCGGGCGCGTGGGTAGCGGTCCGGTATGCGGAGTGCGTCAAGATCCTGCAGGACTGGGAGCACTTCTCCAGCAATCCCACCCCGGAGGGGGCCGACCAGCTCGCCGGCGATCTGGTGATCACCCTCGACCCGCCGAGGCAGCAGAAGTTCCGCAAGGTGCTCAACCCGTACTTCTCACCGGCGCGGATGAAGGCGCTGCGACCCGAGATCGGCGCCGAGACCGACCGGCTCATCGACGAATTCATCGAGAGCGGGTCGGGCGACCTCGCCCAGGTCGCCTGGCGGCAGCCCGGCATCGTGTTCTTCAAGTACCTGCTCGGCATGCCGGTCGAGGACGTTCCGCTGTGCGTCGAGCTGACCGACACCGCGCTCAACGGTGCCACGGAGCAGGACCGGATGGGCGCCTGGGGCGGGCTGTACCAGCACCTGCACGACGCGGTGACGGCCCGCATCGACCAGGCGCCCCGCGACGACATGATCGACGTCCTGCTGTCCGCGGAGATCGACGGGGAGAAGCTGGTGTTCGCCGATGTCGTGTCCAACGCCATGCTCCTGGTCCAGGCCGGCCTCGAGACGACAGCCAGCGCAATGTCTTTCGCGTACCACTACCTCGCCACCAACCCCGCCGAGCGGGACCGCCTGATCAACGAACCTGAGCTTCTCGCCCGTGCGGTGGAAGAGTTCATCCGGTTCGCCGGGTCCATCCACGGCATCCCCCGCACCGTCGCCGAAGAGGTCGAACTGAGCGGCTGCACCTTTTCGCCCGGCGAATCGGTGATCGTCAACTACGCCGCCGCCAACCGCGACGAGCAGGAGTTCCCCGACGCGAGCCGGTGCATCCTCGACCGCCGCGAGAACCGCCACCTCGGCTTCGGCGCCGGCGTGCACCGTTGTCTCGGGTCCAACCTGGCGCGACTGGAATTCCAGGTCGGCCTGGAACGGGTGTTGTCGCGGATGCCCGACTTCACGCTCGCACCCGGCGAAGAGGCGAAGTTCCACGGAAATTCCGTCACGCGCGGATACCGTTCGGTCCCCGTTGTTTTCACTCCGGGGGGACGGACGCCCCGATGATGTATCGGATCGTGCAGTGGACGACGGGCAATGTCGGCAAGAAGTCGATCCACGCCATCGCCCTGAACCCCACCCTGCAGCTCGTCGGGTGTTACGCGTGGTCGCCCGACAAGGTCGGCCACGACGTCGGCGAACTCTGCGGCATCGAACCCCTTGGGGTGACGGCCACCGACGACGTCGACGGGTTGCTCGCACTCGAACCCGATTGCGTGGTGTACAACCCGATGTTCGCCGACGTCGACGAACTGGTACGCATCCTCGGTGCAGGCGTCAACGTCGTGACCACGTCGGAGTTCATCACCGGCCACCAACTGGGACCACAGCGCGACCGCATCGCCCAGGCATGTGAAACGGGTGGATCCACCATCTTCGGCAGCGGTATCAACCCCGGCTTCATCCAGCTCTTCGCGGTCGTCACCGCGGGCCTCTCCGACCGGGTGGACCGGATCTCCATCGTGGAATCCTTCGACACCACGATCTACAACTCACCGGCGACCGAGATCCCCATGGGCTTCGGCTATCCGATCGACCATCCTGATCTGCACGCGATCACCGAGCACGGTTCGCGGATCTTCCGCGAGGCGGTCCTGCTCGTCGCGGACGCGCTGGGGGTGGAACTCGACGACATCCGTTGCGAGGCCGAGTACGCCCAGACCACCGAAGATCTCGAACTGCCCGGCGACTGGACCATTGCCACGGGCTGCGTCGCGGGCATCGACGTCAGGTGGAAGGGGATCCTCGGCGGCAGGGACGTCATCGAGATTCGGGGCGTCTGGACCAAGGGACAGTCACTGGCGCCGGCCTGGTCGACCACCTTCGGGTACACCATCACCGTCGAGGGGCGTCCGACGATCACGAGCACGCTGAGCTTCGAGCCGCCACCGGATTTCGTGGGTGAAACGCTGGACGACTACATCATGCTCGGGCTTACCATTACGGCGATGCCTGCGATCACCGCGATACCCGCCGTCGTGGCCGCACCTCCCGGCATCGCGACATACAACGACCTGCCGCTGCTGCTGCCGCGCGGAGTCCTCGCAACCAACTGAAGGGTGTGTCCCCATGCCGCAGAAGACCTACCGCGTCATCCAGTGGATGACCGGAGACGTCGGACAGGTAGGTGTTCGGCACTTCGCGGACAACCCGGTGTACGACCTCGTCGGTGTGCTCGTGCACAGCAAGGAGAAGGTCGGCAAGGACGCCGGCGACATCGTCGGCATCCCACCGACGGGTGTCATCACCACCGATGACGTCGAGTCGATCATCGCGCTCGACGCCGACTGCGTGTTCTACACCCCGATCATCATGGACGTCGACACGGTGTGCCGGCTCCTGCGGTCGGGCAAGAATGTCGTGACCACCAGCGGGTTCTTCCATCCGTCGCCGGACTTTCAGGAACCGGGAGAGGCGATCCGCGCGGCATGCGAAGGCGGTGGAACGTCGTTCCACGGCGGCGGGATTCACCCCGGCTACGCCGGTGACATTCTGCCGCTGACGCTGGCCCGGGTGATGAGCAGAATCGACACGATCCAGGTGTACGAGGTCGTCGACGTCCTCAAGGACGCGCCACTGGACCACATCGAGTGGATGGGATTCGGCAAGGCCAAGGACAAATTCCTCACCGAGCCAACCATTCTCGGTCTCGGCACGCCGTTCTTCGCCCAGTCGATGTACATGATCGCCGACGGTCTCGGGGTGACCATCGACAAGGTGACATCCGAGGTGGAGGCGGCCATCGCCACCCGGGACATCCCGCACGACGAGGGCGTGATCGCCGCGGGGACCGTCGCCGCGCAACGTCACGAGTGGACCGCCTGGGTGAACGGCGAACCGCTCATCGTCTTTCACGCGATCTATGTGACCGCGGGACCCGATGCGCTCGATCCGGCGTGGGACTGGGGTGAGACCCGGTATGAGATCGTCATCGACGGTGACCCACCGACAGAGTTGACGCTCAAAGGTGTGACACAGCCGGACGGAACGATGACGCACCCCGGTTACGACTGGACGGCCATGGGCGTCATCAACGCCATCCCCGATGTCTGCGATGGGCCACCCGGCTGGCTTACCCACCTGGACCTCGGCCTGGTCCGGCCCCGTGGCCTGGTGCGCAAATGACCACCGAGGAAAGCCCATTGCAGCTGCACCACGTTGTGTTCGCCGTGGCACCGGAACGGCGGGACTCGGTAGCGCAGATGTTCACCGACCTCGGGTTCACCTTCGACACGGCAGAACTCACCGAACTCGGTGTCCAGGTTCACCTCGACTGGAATCGAGGCATCGAGCTGATCAGTCCCGTTCCCGGCGCGACCGCATCGGTGGCCACCTCGGTCAACGAATTCCTCGAACACCACGGCGACGGCGTGTACACCGTCGTGGTCCGGGTCCCCGACGCCTCCGCCGCCGAAGCCGTCACCCAGCGCTACGGTTCGGCCATCCGGTTCCGGCAGGGCTTCTCCGGTGAGGGCTCCTATCTCGACGAGGTCGACCTGTCGGTTCTCGGGCTTCCGCTGACCCTGCTGTCCACCAACGTGTCATGAACGACACTCTCGGGCTGCCGCAGATCCGCTACGCGGACCTACCGATGGAGCGCGACCGGGGCGCAGGATGGGCGAAACTGCGTGAGCTCGGGCCCGTGCTCTACGGCGAAGGCTGGTACTACCTGACCCGACGCGAGGATGTGCTTGCGGCACTACGTGATCCGGCCGTGTTCTCCTCCAGGATCGCCTACGACGACATGATCAGCCCCGTGCCGCTGGTGCCTCTCGGGTTCGATCCCCCCGAGCACACCCGGTATCGCCGGATCCTGCATCAGTACTTCAGCCCGCAGACACTCGGTGCGTTGCTTCCCACACTGCAGGCCCAGGCGATCGACATCGTCGAGCGGATCGCCGAGCGTACCGGGGCGAGCGAAGCGACGGGGGAGGTTCATGAGTGCGAGGTGATGGCCGACCTCGCCACCCCGTACCCGTCGCAGGTGTTCCTCACCCTGTTCGGTCTGCCGCTCGAGGACCGCGACCGGCTGATCGCGTGGAAGGACGCCATCATCGCGTTCAGCCTGACCACCGACCCCGACAGCGTCGACCTGACCCCCGCCGCCGAGCTGTACACCTATCTGACAGAAGCGGTTCAGACGCTCAGGGACCGGCCCCGCGACGGCATCCTGTCCGATCTCCTCCGAGGCGACGAGCCCCTGACCGACGCCGAGGCCGTCGGGCTGTCGCTGGTGTTCGTCCTCGCCGGCCTGGACACCGTCACCTCGACCATCGGCGCCACCATGCTGGAGCTCGCCCGAAGGCCCGCGTTACGTCGCTCCCTGCGGGAAAACCCCGATGAGGTAGCCGCTTTCCTCGAGGAGATGATCCGACTGGAGCCGTCGGCACCGATCGTCGGACGCGTGACGACGAGGCCGGTGACGGTCGCAGGGGTCGAGCTGCCCGCCGGTGCCGAGGTGCGTCTCTGCCTGGGTGCGATCAACCGCGACGGCAGCGACGCGCAGTCCGGTGACGACTTCGTCCTCGACGGCAAGCTGCACAAGCACTGGGGTTTCGGTGGCGGCCCGCACCGTTGCCTGGGTTCGCACCTGGCCCGGATGGAACTGAAACTCGTCGTCACCGAATGGCTCTCTCGGATACCCGACTTCGAGCTCGCACCAGGATTCGTACCCGAGATCACTTGGCCGTCGGCGACGTGCACGTTGCCGGAGCTGCCGCTGCGGATCCACAGGAAGGCAACGGGATGACTGCCGGTACGGCGACGCCGAGTGTCTTCGACGCGGGACTGCCGACGCTGGACTACGACTTCACCGCGCCGCCCCAGCAGATCTACCCGCAGTTCCGGGCGGCACAGGACGTCGCACCGATCGCGCTCGGACCCGTGGGCCCGGAGATCCTGACCTATGACCTCGCCCGAACCGTGCTGGGCGACCCCAGGTTCGGCATCCCTCCGGGCATCCATCTCACCGCGCACGGCGTCACGTCGGGTGAGTTGTGGGACCGGGTGACCCGCAGCATCCTGTGTATGGAAGGCGCCGAGCACCGTCGGCTGCGCAGTCTGGTGTCCAAAGCGTTCACCCCGCGCGCGACCGCACGGATGGACGAGACGATCCACACGGTCATCAACGATCTGATCCACGCTGTCGCGGCCGACGGCAGGTGCGAGTTCGTCGAGCAGATCGCGCGGCCGTACCCGATTCCCGTCATCTGCGCGCTGCTCGGCGCGCCACCGGAGGACTGGAAGCTGTTCTCCGCGTGGGCGGAAGACATCTTCAAGGTCGTCAGCTTCGACATCAACCTCGCCGAAGAGGAACCCGCGGTGCTTAGGGCCTGGGATGCGTTCAACTCCTACATCGACGACATGATCGCCGATCGACGCGGGGAGCTGACGGGCGATCTGCTCTCCGAGCTGATTCGGGCGGAGGATGACGGCGACCGCCTCGACGCCGGTGAGGTGCAGATGCTGGCGTTCAGCATCCTGCTGGCCGGAACGGACACCACCCGAACGCAATTGGCAGCCTCGATGCAGGCGCTCTGCGAGCACCCCGATCAGTTCACGCTGCTCAGGAACCGACCCGCACTTGCGATGAAGGCCGTCGAGGAGACGATGCGCCACTCCCCGTCGATGTGCAGCACGCTGCGCAGCGTCACCGACGACGTCAGCGTCGGTGGATACACCTTCCCCGCAGGAACGTTCATCCTCGTGAACACCTACGCCGCAAACCGCGACCCCGCCATCTACGACGACCCGACCCGCTTCGACATCACCCGCGACGACCCGCCGCCCATCCTGACGTTCGGCGGAGGCGCCCACTACTGCCTCGGCGCAAACCTGGCGCGGCGCGAACTCTCCGCGGCGCTCGAGATCCTCGCGCGGCGGATTCCGAACCCGCGCGTGGCCGGCCCGGCACCGTGGCGACCGCTCCTCGGGATGAGTGGACCGACGACACTGCCCATAGAGTTCGACCGATGAGCTACAAGATCGATCCGAACGTCCTGCACGGCGTCGCCAAGCAGGTCGCGAACCTACAGCTGGGACCGGGCGAGCTCATCACCCGCGCCGTCGAGTTGCTCAACGACGAATACCCCGACCTCATCGACCCCGCGCCGGGACGCTGGGTGGGCAGCAAGGCCGGTGGAATCCTCGGGAAAGTCCGATTCCTGTACTTCAGCCCGCGCGAGTACATCGTGATCTTCGGAACGCCGACCGGCACCCAGGGCTTCTCGGGCCGCTACAAGCACGTCGACGTCCACAAGTTCCTCATCGCAGGCCGGATCGACTCATACGACCTGGAGTCCGACGACACCGCGCCGCTCCCGCCGCTGCTACCGGGTGACCGCACCTGCCTGGAGAGGGGGTATGCCCGAGGCCTGACCATCCATCCCGGCTCGTGGCACATCGAGTACGGCCGCGGAGCGGTGGCCACCACGCTGCCGTTCGCCATGGTGGACACCCTGCTGGTGTCGCTGGAAATCGAATCCGTGCGGCGCTCGACAGTCGAGTTCGCCAGGCTGGTCAGGCGGCGACATCGCCGCTGACTCACGTCGAAGAGGCGGCCCGCGACTAACCTAGGCCTCGTCCTGATTCAGAGTCATTGAGGAGTTCCATGCCGGCTGCCGACCGCCCGGCCACGCTCCCGGACGCTTTTCAGCGCACCGCACGAGTCGCGCCCGATGCGGTGGCGCTGCGAACCGTCGGCGACACACAGACGATGACGTGGCGCGACTACGCGGCCCGAGTGCGGCAGGTGGCTGCCGGACTGGGCGCGCTCGGTGTCGGTCGCGGTGACACGGTGTCGTTGATGATGGCGAACCGGATCGAGTTCTATCCGCTGGAAGTCGCCGCGCAGCACGTCGGCGCGACGTCGTTCTCGGTGTACAACACCTCGACAGCGGAACGCTTGGCCCAAGTGTTCGCCAACACCACCACCAGATTGGTGTTCTGTGAACACCGGTACGTCGAGCGAATCAAAGCCGGCGGCACGCCGATCGACGTGATCGTCTGCATCGACGGTTCCCCCGACGGCACGATCTCGGTCGATGAACTCATCGCAGGTGGCTCAGCGGATTTCGACTTCGAGGCGACGTGGCGGGCGGTGCGGCCCGACGACGTTGCCACGCTCATCCACACCTCCGGTACCACCGGCGAACCCAAGGCGGTAGAGGCCACACACACCAGCCTGTTGTTCGAGGTCTTCGGCCTCGACGAGGTGCTCGGCCTACGATACGGGGACCGGATCACCTCGTTCCTGCCGACCGCACACACAGTCGACCGAGTGACCGCCCTCTACCTCCACGAGGCCATCGGCGCCCTGGTGACCGTCGTCCCGGATTCCGCCGACATCATCACCGCGCTGCCGGATGTGCGGCCGACGGTCTGGGGTGGAATGCCGCTGCTGCGGGAAAAGCTCAGGGCCGGAATCGAAGCCGATGTCGCGGCCCGGACCGGTGTGAAGAGGGCACTGGGTGATTGGGCGCTGGGGGCGGCGAACACGCGTGCCCACGCGCTGCTCGACGGCAGCCGACCAGGCGTTGGCGACCGCGTTCAGTACGCGCTCGCCGACAAGCTGGTGCTCGGCAAGATCCGCGCGGCGATCGGACTCGACCGCGCCAAGTGGTTGATCTCAGGAGACGCCCCGATCCCCAGGGAGACGTTGGCCTTCTTCGTCGGCCTGGGCCTGCCGATGACCGAGGTCTGGGGGATGTCCGAACTCTGCGGCATCGCGACCGTGAACCACCCGCGCGACGCGGTGCTGGGTTCCGTCGGAAGGCCGCTGCCCGGCCTGCAGACCGAGGTGGCCGCCGATGGCGAGTTCCTCGTTCGCGGCCCTCTGGTCATGAGGGGCTATCGCAACGTGCCCGGCAGGACCGCCGAGGCCATCGACGCCGATGGGTGGCTGCACACCGGGGACATCGCCACCGTCGACGACGACGGCAATGTCTGGATCATCGACCGCAAGGAAGAACTGATCACCAATGCGGCCGGTAAGAAGATCTCGCCGTGCAGCATCGAGAAGGCGATCAAGGCCGAGTGCAATCTGATCGGGGCGATGACGACCGTCGGCGACGCTCGCCCCTTCAACACCGCGCTCATCGTGCTCGACGCGGAAACCGCGGGCGCCTACGCGGCCCGCAACGGCCTCGCCGACGCATCGGCGCAGGCGCTGGCCGCCGACGTCCAGGTGATCGCGCGGATCGCGACCGGTGTCGGGCGGGGCAACGCGAAGCTGTCCCGCGCGGAGAGGGTCGAGCGGTTCACGGTGCTACCGGTCTTCTGGGAACCCGGCGGGGACGAAATGACGCTCACCATGAAGCTCAAACGCAAACGGATCGCCCAGAAGTACGCCGTCGACATCGCCGACCTGTACTCGGCCGAGCCCCCGTCGACGGTGCACGAGCCGAACCCAGCCACGCTGCCAGTGGGCAGGTGAGAGCGACGAACACCAGTAGCACCACCGTCGAGTACACGGTAACGGTCAACCGCTCGGTCGAAGACACCTGGCGGTTCCTGACGGAGTTCGAGAACATGCCGAAATGGGCACGCGGCGTTGCCGAAATCGTGGCGATCTCACCGGGTCCGCTCGCCGTCGGCACGACGGTGACGGACATCGGGTTGGGACTGAAACGGCGTTGGCGAGAGACCTTTTCGGTCGAGGAGTTGGTGCCTGGGCAGGTTCTGGGCCTCGTGTGGCGGGGTCTGTACGGGACGGCGCACGTCAGGTACACGTTGACGGCTGCCCCACAGGGCACGCAGCTGACCGGATCCACCTACGGCGACTATCGATTTCCGTTCTGGATCGTCTTGATGTTCATGTCCGGGACCGCGAACCGCAACTTTCGGGCGGGGCTCGAGAACATCAAGAAGTTCTGCGAGATGCAGGGCTAGCTCTTCGGGCCACCGCTCAACTCACGACGGTGCGAACACCGACTTGAAGCGGTTGAGCGATTCCTGGATGTCTCCCTTGAGTGCGCCGGCGACCACCATGCCGATCGGGCCGAACAGTGCGGGCCCGCCGAGGTGCACGTCGAACGTCACCGTCGAGGAGCCAGCCGGGTCTTTCTCACCAGGCTTGACCTTGCCCATCAGCTTGACCTTGACCCCGCCCCTGCCGTCGCCGTTGAGCGTCATCGCCTCCGGCGGCCGGTAGTGCACCACGGTCCACCGCACCCGGTTGAGCATGCCCTTGACCTCGACGATCGAGTCCAGCGTGGTGCCCTTCTCGATCGTCTCGGGCAGCGTTGAACGCCACACCCGGTGGATGGAAAGCCACTCTTTGTACCGAGCGAGATCGGACGCGCTGCCCCACGCCTCCTCCGGCGGCAGCGGCACGTCGACGGAAACGGACAACTTGGCCATACCGCGACTCCGGCCTAGGACGTCGGCGGGGCCGTCGGGGGTTGCTGCTGCGGCGGGGTGCCTGGCGCCGGCTGAGGCGGCGGGACCTGCCCCGACTGCTGCCCCGGTGGCACCTGCCCGCCTGCGCCGGCGTTGTCGTGGACGGCCTTCTTGGCGGCGTCCTGCACCTTGTCGACCGTCGAGGCGTACTTGCCCTGTGTCTTCTTGTCCACGAGGTCACCGGCCTTGTTGATCGCGGTGTCGACCTTGTCGGCATTCTTGCCCAACAGATCTTTGGCCTTGTCAAGAAATCCCATGGCATCAACCCTACCGCTCGCGCGGGCGCCACAACCTGCGGCGTTCGCCGAGGACGGCGCCCTGCACCCACCAGATCACCTCGACGGCGAGGGCTCCGAGAAGGCCGATGACCAGCGCCATCGACGTGCGGCCCACGTCCGACGGATCCAAGATGAACAACTCACGGGCCCAGGGAATGGAAAAGATCACGACGTAGGCCAGGCCGGACACCGAGACGAGCGCGGCCCGCCACCATTCGTAGGGCCGGGCCACCACGGCCAGCACCCAGATCGCGGACACCAGCAACGTGATCAGCGCCGCGGTAGACGCCTGGGTCTGTTCGGTCTCGGTGGCCGCCCGCCCCTCGTACGCCAGCAGATACGAGGTGAACGTCGCGACGCCCACGACGAGTCCCGACGGCAGCGCCGAGGTCATCACACGCCGCACGAACCCGGGATGGGCGCGTTCGGTGTTCGGCGCCAGCGACAGCACGAAGGCCGGGATGCCGATGGTGAACCAGGCCGCGATGGTGACGTGGATCGGCTGGAACGGGAACGGAAGCGGGTCGGTTCCGAACAGTTCGGCGGACAATCCCGCCAACCCGACGAGCACCGCGAGCAACACCGAGTACACCGTCTTGGTGAGGAACAGGTTGGAGACGCGTTCGATGTTGCCGATGACCCGTCGGCCCTCGCCCACCACATAGGGCAGCGTGGCGAATTTGTTGTCCAGCAGCACGATCTGGGCCACAGCTCGGGACGCCGAGCTTCCCGAGCCCATCGCGACACCGATGTCGGCGCCCTTGAGCGCCAGCACGTCGTTGACGCCGTCGCCGGTCATCGCGACCGTGTGCCCTCGCGACTGCAACGCGTGCACCATCGCGCGCTTCTGGTCGGGCCGCACCCGCCCAAACGTCGTGTAATGCTCCAGGGCGTCTGCGAGTTCCTCGGGGGCCTCAGGCAGCTGACGGGCATCCATGGTCTGCCCGTCGAGCCCGAGCGAACTCGCCACCGCGCCGACCGACACGGCGTTGTCGCCGGAGATCACCTTGACCGACACCTTCTGCGAGGCAAAGTAATCCAATGTGTCCTGCGCGTCGGGACGGATCCGCTGCTCGAGTACCACCAGCGCCGCGGGGGTGACCGCCCCCGGCGCGCCGGGGTCGTCGACCGGTAGGTCGCTGGAACCCAGCAGCAGCACACGCAGTCCCTGCGCACCGATGCGCTCGGCCTCTTCGGCCGGCGGGGACGCGGGATCCAGCAGCACGTCGGGCGCGCCGATCACCCAGTTACCGTGATCGGCGTACGACGTGCCGCTCCACTTGGTGGCCGACTTGAAGGGCGCGGTCGCGGTCGCGGTCCAGCCGGGCGGCATCTTGCAGGCCTCGCCGATGGCGGCCATGCTGGCGTTGGGGCGGGCGTCGTCGGCGGCCAACTGGGCCAGGACGTCGGCCACGGAGCCCGCGCGGCCGTCGAGGTTCTTCAGGTCGCTGACCCGCATCCCGTTCTCGGTCAGCGTTCCGGTCTTGTCGGCGCAGACCACATCGACGCGGGCCAGACCCTCGATCGCAGGCAGCTCGTTGACCAGACACTGCCTGCGGCCCAACCGGATCACGCCGACCGCGAACGCGATCGACGTCATCAGCACGAGCCCCTCGGGCACCATCGGAACCAGCGCCCCGACCATCCGCAGCACCGACTCCCGCCAGCCGGCACCGGTGGTGAACAGCTGGGTGTAGATGATCAGCGCCCCGGCGGGCACCAGCAGGTAGGTGATGAACTGCAGGATCTTGTTGATCCCGCTGCGCAGTTCGGATTTCACCAGGGTGAACTTGGAGGCCTCCTCGGCCAGCTTGGCCGCGTATGCCTCGCGGCCGACCTTGGTGGCCCGGTAGGCGCCGCTGCCTGCCACCACGAAGCTGCCCGACATCACCTGATCGCCGGCGTCCTTGTTGATCGGGTCGGCCTCACCGGTCAGCAGCGATTCGTCGACCTCGAGGTTGGCCTCCTCCAGGATCTCGCCGTCGACGACGATCTGGTCGCCGGGACCCAGCTCGATCACATCGTCGAGCACCACCTCGCTGGGGGCCAGGGGTCGGGTTCCGGATTGCCTGCGCACCAACGGCTTCGCCTGCCCGACGATGGCCAGCTTGTCCAACGTCTGCTTGGCGCGCAGTTCCTGGATGATGCCGATCGCGCTGTTGGCGACGATCAGCAGGCCGAACGCGCCGTTGATGACCGAACCCGTCGACAGCACGATGACGAACAGGACGCCGAGGATGGCGTTGATGCGGGTGAAGACGTTGCCGCGGACGATCTCCGAGACGCTGCGCGCCGCGCGGGTCGGAACGTCGTTGGTCTTGCCGTCGGCGACGCGCTGGGCGACGTCGGCGTCGGAGAGGCCGACCGCAAGTGCAGCGCTCATCGGGCGAACGTGCCCTTCCCCTCTTCGTCGTAATACTCCAGCGTCAGCTCGTCACCGTCGAAGGTCGCCTTCGAAATCGTTCCAGGGGGCGCGTTCTCGGTGACGAACTTGAAGGTGAACACGTCGCCGTCCCAATGGGTGAGGGGCACGGTCAGCGTGGAGCCCAGCGCGAGCTGCAGGCCGCCGTCACGCTCGTTCACGCGCGCGGGGCCCCAGAAGTCGTTGGTGTACACGCCGACATAGCTCGCCAACGGGGCGGGCGGCGCGGGGTCGGCCGGCGGCTGCTGACCGACGAGTGAACCGACCGGTTGTTCCATCTGCTCGAAGGCGCGGTGGTAGAGCGTCCACCAGTCCTCCCGCACCTCGCCGTACTGGACGAGGTCGGCGAACTGCGCGGTCAGCGTCTCCGGCGCTCCGGACGGGGTGGCGTTGGTCAGTACGACGATCGCCACGTCGGCCGACGGCAGCATCAGGAAATTCGTTCCCGCGCCCAACTCGAAGGCGCCCGAGTGGCTCAACTGCTGGCGGCCCGCCGACGTCGTCCCCACGTTGAAGCCGTAGCCGTAGAAGCCCGACCTCATGGCCGGCTCGGACGCGCGGTCCGAAACGATCTGGGGGGTGAGCGCGGGCAGCAGGGCTTTGGGGTCGACGATCTGCTTTCCGTCGTGGCTGCCGTTCGCGAGCATCATGGACAGCCACTTCGTCAGGTCGTTGACGGAACTGCTGGCGCCACCGGCGGGCGCTTCGCCCTGCGGGTCACGCACGTAGTCGGGCTGGTAGCTTCCGTCGACGTGGATGTGACCGACGGCGCGGTCGGCACGGGCCACGTACTCGTCGAAGCGTGAACTGGTCGACGACATCCCCAAGGGCCCGTACAGCACGTCGCGGCTGAGGTCCTCCCACGATCTGCCCGACGCGAACGCCACCGCCTCCGCACCGGCGGTCAGCCCGAAGTTGGTGTAGGCGTAGGAGATCCGGAACGGATCAAGCGGATAGTCACGCAGCTTGTCCAGCACTTGGCGCCGGTCGAAACCGAGATCCTCCAGCAGGTCACCGGCGTGGTCGGGCAGGCCGGAGCGGTGCGAGTACATGTCGCCGACGGTGACCATCTTCGTGACGGCGGGGTCGGACAGCGCGAACCAGGGCAGCTTGTCGACGATCGGGGTGTCCCAGCTGATCACCCCCTCACCGACCTGGTGGGCGATGACGGTGGCGCCCAGCGGCTTCGACATCGACGCCAGCTGGAACACGGTGTCCGGGTTCACTTTGTTGTCCGCGTCATCCGGGTCGTCGCCGTTGCGCACATCCTTGACGCCGAAGCCCTTGGCGTAGACCGTTTCTCCACCGTGCACGACAGCGACGGCCATACCGGGCAGCCCCGTCTTCGTCATCAGGTCGGCGACCATGCCGTCGAGGCGCGCGACGGCGTTGGGCACCGCGTTCTCGGGCAGGGGCATCGCGGGCACCAGGGGCGGCGGGACCTCGGAGGCCTGGCTTTCCTGTGTCGTCGTGGTGGACGTCGTGGAGTCGGCGGGTTCGGCAGGGTCGGCACCGCAGCCTGCCAGCAGCGCGACCAGTGACGCGAGCACGGCCAGCCGGGCCGGTGGGTTCATGGTCAGCACCGTAACGTGTCGGGGCCGCCTACAGGCGCCACCACGGGTCGAACACCGACTCGTTGTCGACCCGCCCGCCCGGGATCGGCACCGCGATGCGCACGCGCTCGGTGTCCGCGGCGGCGACCAGGCGCTCCGCGGGCTCCGCCCACGGGTGCGGCGCCAGTCGGAACGTGGCCCAGTGGATGGGCACCATCACGCCGCTGTCCCTGTCGGCCATGTCGAGGTGGGCCCGCACCGCATCCTCGGGATTCATATGGACGTCGGCGAACGCCGGGTGGTAGGCACCGATCGGCAGCAGCGTCAGATCGAACGGCCCGTGCTCGGCGCCGATCTCGGCGAAGCTCTTGGTGTAGCCGGTGTCCCCGCCGAAGAACGCGCGGTGCGTCGGCCCTGCCACCACCCACGATGCCCACAGCGTGGTGTCCCTGGCGAACAACCGGCCGGAGAAATGCCGTGCCGGCGTGCAGATCAGCGTCAGATCGCCGATCCGGTGGCTCTCGTGCCAGTCGAGCTCGACGATCCGGCCCTCCGGTATCCCCCACTTACGTAGGTGCGCGCCGATACCCAGCGGCACCACGAACGGAGCGCGCTGGGTACGGGCCAGCGCCACGATCGTGTCGATGTCGAGGTGGTCGTAGTGGTCGTGGCTGATCAGCACCGCGTCCACGGCGGGCAGCGCCTCCAGCTGCAGCGGCACCTCGTGCATCCGCTGGGGGCCTACCGATCGCGACGGCGAGCAGCGCCGGCTCCAGACCGGGTCGGCCAGTACCCGGTAGCCGTCGACCTCGATCAACGCACTCGAGTGTCCGTACCAGCGGGCCGCCGCCCGAGATGCCGTGATGTCCGCGCCGGGCTCGTCGGCCAGCGGGACGGGACCGGGCGGCTTGCCCAGCGAGCCCATGTTGGCGAGGTCGCGCAGCAGCATGCGCTGCAGCTCGCGGTCCATCGTGATTCCGGACGGCGGCTCCAGGTTGGCGAACACCCCGTCGCGGTAGTGCGGCGACCGTCTGGCCACTTGTGCGATCTCGGCCGGGGTGGCGCCCAGCGAGGCCGGCGTGCCGTGCAGCGCGCGCAGCACCCACCCGCCGGCAAGCAACGACGCCGTGCCGAAGCCGAACCGAAGCGCCGCCCGCACCGCCATCAGGCGCCCTGGAACCGGGGCGGCCGCTTCTCGATGCGCGCCACCTGCGCCTCGATGATGTCCTGACTGGACCATGCCCGGTCGAACAGCTCCCGGTGCGCGGGCCAGGGATCCTCGTAGGCGCCGTCGTCGTTGAGCACCCGCTTGGCGTGCTGCAGGGCCAGCGGCGCGAACCCAGCGATCTCCTGCGCCCACGCCTGGGCGTCGGCCAAGGTGCCGATCCTGTTGGCCATCCCGGTCTGCAGCGCCACCTCGGCGGTCAGCCGTTCGGCGCCGAGCAGCATGCCTCGCGCCCGGCCCGCCCCGACCAGCGACGTCAGCCTGCGGATACTCCAGTTGTCCAGCGCGATGCCGTACTTCGCGACGGGGAACTGGAAATAGGCTTCCGGCGCCACGACGCGCAGGTCGCAGATCATCGAGAGGATGACCCCGGCGCCGATCGCCGGGCCGTTGACCGCGCCGATGACCG
Organism: Mycolicibacterium pyrenivorans; assembly: GCF_025821625.1. Taxonomy (GTDB): domain Bacteria; phylum Actinomycetota; class Actinomycetes; order Mycobacteriales; family Mycobacteriaceae; genus Mycobacterium; species Mycobacterium pyrenivorans. Next base: position 50,163 of record NZ_JACKSH010000274.1, on the reverse strand, counting down.
GGACCGGCGCGGAATCGATCGCCAGGTTCAGCGCCCTGGCCTTGTCGGGCAGTTCATCGGCGACGCCCTGGCCGCCGGACAGGTCCGCGCCGGAACTGAAGACGTGGCCCTGGCCGGTGAGGACGATCGCACGGACGTCCTCGGCGGCAGCCTTCTCGATCACTTCCCGCAGGCTGTCGACGAGTTCGCTGTTCAGCGCGTTGCGGCGGTCAGCCCGCTGCATCTCCAACGTCATCACGTGGCCGTCCCGGGTGACACCAATCATGGCTCCACCTTAGTGAAACGCTGACTACCCTTTCCCTGTGAGCCGGATCGGCGCCCTGGCGCTGCGCGACGCATTGCTGGACGAAGGGTCCTTCCTCAGCTGGGACGGGCCGCCGCTGGACATCCCCACCAGCGACGCATACCGCAGGGAACTGGATGCCGCCGCGGCCGCGACCGGTCTCGACGAGTCCGTGGTGACCGGCGAGGGTCGGGTCTTCGGCCGCCGGGTGGCGCTGGTGGCCTGCGAGTTCGACTTCCTGGCGGGGTCGATCGGCGTCGCTGCCGCCGAACGCATCACCGCGGCGGTGCGCCGGGCCACCGCCGAGGGACTGCCGCTGCTCGCGTCGCCGAGTTCCGGCGGCACCCGCATGCAGGAAGGCACGGTGGCGTTCCTGCAGATGGTCAAGATCGCCGCCGCGGTCGAACTGCACAAGCAGGCCCACCTGCCCTACCTGGTCTATCTGCGCCACCCCACCACCGGTGGCGTGTTCGCGTCGTGGGGATCGCTGGGCCACGTCACCGCCGCAGAACCGGGGGCCCTCATCGGGTTCCTCGGACCACGGGTCTACGAGCACCTCTACGGCGAGCCCTTCCCGTCCGGTGTCCAGACCGCGGAGAACCTGCAGCGCCACGGCGTGATCGACGCCGTGGTGCCACTCGACGTGCTGCGCTCCACCCTGGATCGCACGCTCAAGGTCGTCTCCGACGCGCCGGGGGTTCCGCCGCCGGCCCCTGAACCCGAACCCCTTCCCGACATCCCCGCGTGGGAGTCGGTGGAGACCTCGCGCCGGCCCGACCGCCCCGGCGTCGGCTACCTGTTGCGGCACGGCACCACCGAGCGGGTCCTGCTGTCGGGGACCGGGTTCGGCGAGGCCGCGACGACCGTCCTGGCGTTGGCGAGATTCGGCGGGCAACCGGCGGTGGTCCTCGGCCAGCAGCGGGTGGTGGGTGGCCTGGTGGGTCCGGCCGCGCTGCGGGAGGCCCGCCGAGGGATGGCACTGGCCGCTGGGCTGAAGCTGCCGCTCGTCCTCGTCATCGACACCGCGGGACCGGCACTGTCCACCGAGGCGGAGCAGGGCGGGCTGGCCGGGGAGATCGCGCGCTGCCTCGCCGACCTCGTCACGCTGGACACCCCCACGGTGTCGGTGCTGCTCGGACAGGGCAGCGGCGGGCCCGCCCTGGCGATGGTGCCCGCTGACCGGGTGCTGGCCGCGCTGCACGGCTGGCTGGCACCGCTGCCGCCCGAGGGGGCCAGCGCGATCGTGTTCCGCGACCTCGACCACGCACCGGAACTAGCTGCCGCCCAAGGCATCCGGTCAGCCGATCTGCTGCGCAACGGCATCGTCGACGCGATCGTGGCCGAGCACCCCGATGCCGCCGACGAGCCCGAGGAGTTCACCCATCGGCTGTCGGCCACCATCGCCGACGAGCTGCACCGGCTGCGGTCGGTGCCCGACGAGCGGCGACTGGCGGCAAGGTTCGAGCGCTACCGCCGCATCGGGCTGACTGGCCTGTGACGTTCACACTGCGCTGACGGCGAAGAACTTCGAGTGGCGGGCGCCCTCACCGCGGCCTCGATGGGGGCGGCATGGCGTAGTTCAGGACGCCATCAGATAGGCGAGCCCGCTGAGACCGAGCTGCAGCGCCAGCCCGGCGAGCGCGAAGATCGCGGCCGGCCGCACCCGTGCCAGCCGCCAGATACACAGGCCCAGGCTGATGAGCAGCAGCGCCATCCCGCCGTAGAACGTCAGCTCGACCGAGCCGCCTGCCAGGAACAACGTCGCCCGGAAGACGGCTGCCTGCAGCAGGAGGAAGAACACGGTGCCAGCGAAGTCGACCAGACGTCGCTGGCTGTTCCTTCCATTGGTCGGCGCTGCGGCTGTCGGGTCACCCATCGCTCCATTATTCGTGCCGATCCGCCGGCGTGAGCAGGCGATGGCATTCTGGGGATGTGGAAGCCCTGCTGAACTTCGCCGGGAACTTCTGGTGGCTGATCTTTCCGCTCGGTGGCGTGATCGGCGGCGCGGCCAAGGGGGTCGCGGCAGCCAACGAGCGACGCGCGCAGCGCCGCCTCGAGCGCTACCGGATCAAACAGGAGACCAAGGTCGCGCTCGCGACCGCCGCTGCAGCGGCGAAACAGGCGGAAGCGAAGGCCGCGGGACAGACCAACTCGGAAGTCAACCGGCGCGAGATGACCAAGGTGCTGGCGCGCCACGACGCGACGGACACACGCTGGCTGTCCTACGAGATCGACGTGGCCAAGCTGCTCGACTTCCCGCTGATGACCGACGTGCGGGACCCGCTGACGCTCGGCTTCCACAAGGCCAAGAGCCGCGCCGACCTGTTGCGGCCCGCCGGCGTCGAGGACATCCTGTCCGATCGGGACGCCCAGCTCGAATACCGCGACGCCGTCGCCGACTATGTCGGGGCCTTCGACGTCGCGGAGGCCGAGGCCGTGCGGCGGCGGCGCAGCGACTTCTCATCCGAGGACCAGGAGCGGCTGGCCCGCGCTTCGAGCCTGCTGCGATTGGCCTCCGACGACGCGGCCACCCCGCAGGAGCGGCGTAACGCGTACGGCAGGGCGCGGCGCGAGCTCGACGGCCTGATCGTGCTGCCCGCCGTGACGCGTGCCGCGATCGAGAGCAAGGTCATCGGCGAGATCGAGGCCTGAAAGGCGAAGTGGCCGGACCGTTTCCGGCCCAGCCAACTCACTCGATGGTTTCACCCCGCCGCGAGCGCCCCCAGCATCGCCGCGCAGGTCACGAGCATCAGCGGCAGCCGCAGCAGGCTGCGCCGGATCCATCGTCGCGCCGCCGCCTCGTCGACCTCGGCGGGGTCCTTCCTCTCGAACTCGGCCGCCTTCGGGATGAGGTCGAACACCGACCAGATCCGCATCACGGCGTGGCTCACCAACGCCACCAGTAGCGCGGTGCCGACGTTCGCGTCGCCCCACGTGAGGACCAGCGTCACGACGAGCAGCACCTCGAACAGCGTGTGCACGGGCAGCCAGAACCGCACCCGCGAGATGCCACCGTTGTGCGTCTGGATGATGCCGGGCCGCTTGGGCCAGTACGGGTCGACGACGAGCGCCTCGTAGAGCGCACCGCCCAGCGAGATGCACGCGGCAAGGGTCGTGACGGCGATCAGAACCAGAATCGGGGTGCTCACGCCTGTTGATTATCCTGAACGGACCATGGCCCAGATCCAGCCGTTCCGAATCGCCGTCCCCGAGACCGACCTCGCCGACCTCAAGGACCGGTTGCAGCGCACCCGGTGGCCCGACGCCGAATGTGTCGACGACTGGAGCCAAGGCATCCCGCTGGCCTACACCCGGGAGCTCGCCGACTACTGGGCCAACGAATACGACTGGCGTGCAAGGGAAGCCGCACTCAACCGGTTCGACCAGTTCACGACCGATCTCGACGGGCTGCCCGTCCACTTCATCCACCAACGCTCCGCCCGCGGCAATGCCTTCCCGCTGCTCATCACGCACGGCTGGCCGGGTTCGACCGTCGAGTTCGCGAAGGTGATCGAACCGCTCACCGACGCCGGTTTCGACGTGGTGTGCCCGTCGCTACCCGGATACGGGTTCTCCGGCAAGCCGACGGCCACCGGCTGGGGTGTCGAGCGCATCGCCGAGGCGTGGGACGAGCTGATGGTCAGGCTCGGCTATCGGCGTTACGGCGCGCAGGGCGGCGACTGGGGCGCGGCGGTGACCACCCAGATCGGCCGCAACCGCGGCCACTGCGTGGGCATCCACACCAACATGCCTTTCGGACGTCCGCCGAAGAATCTGCGGGATCCGACACCCGACGAGGCCGCGGCGCTCGAGCGCCTCGGCTACTACCAGCGCTGGGATTCGGGCTACTCGAAGCAGCAGGCGACCCGGCCGCAGACGCTGGGCTACGGCCTGGTCGACTCCCCCGTCGGGCAACTGGCCTGGATCGTGGAGAAGTTCTGGTCGTGGACGGACTGCGACGGTCACCCCGAGAACGTCCTCACCAGGGACGAACTGCTCGACAACGTGATGATGTACTGGGCCACCGGCAGTGGCGCGTCATCCGCCCGGCTGTACTGGGAGAGCTTCGGCAGCTTCAGCGGCGGCGACCCGGTCACGCTCCCCACCGGTGTCGCGTCGTTCCCCAAGGAGATCCTGCGTTCGCCGCGGCCGTGGTGCGAGGCCAACTACAACATCACCCGCTGGACGGACATGCCGCGCGGCGGACACTTCGCCGCCTTTGAGCAGCCCGCGCTCTACGTCGACGACGTCGCCGCGTTCTTCGGCGATTTCCGGTAGCCGCCTCAGAGCACGGTGGGCGGAGTGAACGTCTTCACCGAGGTGACGTATTCGTTGCCGACCCGGTCCGTCACCGTCACATAGGGCGTGCCATCGGGTCCGAAGGTGACGGGGTTGACCGTCTCCCCGGGCCCCAGGTCCAGATCGAGGACCTTGGTCGCGCCATCTGACGTCAGCGCCCACACCCCGGCGTCCGCGCCTGCGAAGGTGGCGTAGGCGGTGCCATCTGCTCCGAATGCCAATGGCGCCTGATAAAAGTTGTCGTTGAGTTGCTGGGGCACAAGGGGACCCGTGACATCCAGGGTGACGACCGTGGCGCCGTTCTGGTCGAACACCAGGATGTGATGCGTGAACGTCGCCGCCTCGACGGTGACGAGGAAACCGGTGCCGTCCGGGCCGAACTGGATCGGATCGTAGTTCGGTCGCAGTGGCGAGCCCGGCAGGGTGGCCGTCACCGCGTCATCGGCCAGTGCGAGCACGGCCTCCGACGCGACCCTTCCCTCAGCATCGAGGTGCTCGATCACCTGGTATGCCGTGCCGTCCGGGGCGAACGTCACCGGGGTGGTGACGACGGCGCCGTCGGGCAGGGGCACCGTGCGCGCGATCGTCCCGTCAGGATTCAGCACCGCCAGATAGGTCGTGCCGGCGGAGGTGTAGGCGATGTAACCCTGGTCGCCGATGTTCGGGTTGGCGTCATGGCCCGCCACCGACGCACTGACCCTCGGGGCGACCAGCACGATCGCGCCGGGTACGGCGACCGTGGTGACGTCGCCTTCGCTGGTGACGACCGCGACGCTGTCGACCTGCGTGACGGAGTTGCGTACCGAGACGTAGACGGTGCCATCCGGGGTGACGCTGATGGCGTTCACGACGGAACCGTCGATGGGATCGGACGTTTCGAGGGTTTCCGCGGTGATCCTCGAGATGTACGACTTCCCGGTCGACGCGTCATGGGTCGCCTGGTAGACGCCGTCGGCGGTCACCACCTCGGCCCTGACCGGAGACCCGGGGATGTCACGCACCGTGCTCGATGTCCCCGTGAAGGTGTACACCCGAGTTACCGTGGTGCCGAAAGACGTTTGGGCGACGGTGAAGTAGCCCCGGCCGTCGGGACCGATGACGACGTCCTCGGGCGTCAACGTGCCCGACGGAAGGGACACGGTACGCGAGTTTCCGTCCGGCCCGACGGCCAACAACGAGGGCGTGCCCAACAGCGGGGTGGAGCCCACCAGGTAGGCACTGCCGTCCGGCGCGATGGTCAGCGTGCCGCCTGCCTTCCCGACCCGGTACACGCGCAGGGAGTTGGTCGCGGAGATGCGGACGAGGCGGTCACCGGAGCCGGACGCGAACTGCCGGGTCTGCAGGTACACCGCGCCGTTCGGCGCCACCTTCAACGGCGCGGACGGCGCGCCGATGACAGTCCCGACGGTCGTCACCGCCCCGGAGCCGTCCACGATCGAGATGGTCGACGTGTTGGTGGCCGGTTTGTAGGTCGTGAGGACGAGGCTGCCGTCGGAACGCACGACCGGAAGTGCCTGCTCCAGTGGAGAACCCGCGATATCGCCGGTGGTCTTCAGCACCTGCCCGTTCTCGTCGAGGATGCTGACCCGGGTCCGGGTGGGCAGCATCGTGTTCGGGTCCACATCGTAAGTGACCTGGTAGATGGTGCCGTTGGAGCTGACGACGACCGGGCCTGCGGCCTTTCCGGGTGTCGACGAACTCGCCTCGCGGTATGGCGTGACGGCGACGGCCACTGTCGCAGTGCGGATTCCGCCGTGGCCGTCACTGACGGTGAATGTCAGCGTGTCGGTCTTGGCGTCGGCCGGGGCGTCCGGCGCACCGGCGGCCTCACGTGCCGCGGCGGTGGGTGTGTAGGTGAAGGTGCCGTCACCGTTGTCGACTAGCGTGCCGTTGTCGGTCGATGCGGGCCCGCTGTACGTGAGCGTGTCTCCGTCGAAGTCGGAGGCGCTCACCGTGACGATCACCGATCCCGTGGTGAGACTGCCGGCGCCGGCGCGGGCCCGCGCACCGAACGGCACGGTGTTCGTCGGTGAGATATCCAGGGTGACAAGCTGTGTCGCCGTGTTGCCCGCGCTGTCGGTGATCGTCACGGTGAACGTGTTGACCTTCTGCTCAGCAGTGGCGTTGTCGGCCGCCGCCGCGTGTCGCGCCGCCGCGGTTGGTGTGTAGACGAAGCGGCCAGAGGACAACACCGTGACCCGGCCCTTGTCGTTCGTCGTCGACCCCGAGTAGGTGAGCCGGTCGCCGTCGGGATCCGTCGCCGTCACCCGGCCACTGATCGAGCCGGTGAAGTAGCCGGGATCGCTCGTGGTCACCTCTCCCGGGACGGGAGACGAGTTGTCGACGTCCTCCACGAGTTCGGTGGTGCCGGCCGGCGCTCCGGTCTGCTCGATCACGGCCTTCTGCTGTTCGAACTGACGGCGCGTGAACGCCACGATCGTCCACAGCAATGGTGTGTCGATCGGCGCTGCGGGTCCGTTGGTGCTGGATTGCGTCGTCGACGGCGCGAACACGGTCTGCAGCAGACTGATTGGGTTGGACGTCGGCGGCTCGGGCGGGTCGACCGGCTCTGCCTCCTCGTCCGCGATGTCGTCCAGCGAGACACTGCTATTCGGCGGGACAGCGCCGGGTTCGTCGTCAACCTGAGTCGATGACGGTGTCACCGCCGTAGTCTCCGCAAGATTGGCATCATCGACGGTCTCGGGCTCGCCGCCGTGCACCTCGGAGGCGGCCTCGACGGATCGGTCCGCACGCTCCGCACGCTCCGGCGCGGCGTCGTGCTGCCTGCTCCCGTGCGACGAGCGCCTGTTGGGCTTCGACGTGTCGTCGTCGCCCGACTCGCCGTCGCCTGATTCGTCGTCCCCCGATTCGTCGTCGCCCGCCTCGTCGTCACTGGCGCCCGACTCGGCGCCCTCCGACTGCGGTGAATCGTCGCGGTCGGCAGGGTCGGCAGAACTGCCGGCGCTGTCGCTGGAGGACGTGTCGTCGCTCGGCTGCGCCCACACCACCCCCGGCGACGCGAACACCGCGGTGCCGATCCCGAGAGCAACCGCAAGGGCACCGACCCGACCGACATAGTTTGCTTTCGCCACCGACAATTTCCCCTCAGTAGGAACTCCGCCGAGGCAACACTAAGGCACATCCATGGTGGGTGAACGCAATTTCCTTGATGCCGTGCTAATCCCGAGCATCGTGCCGGCCTCCCGCCACCGCGCCCCGGCGAACGAGGTCCACCGATCGATCTCGTCTTCATAGCTGTGCTCAGTTGCTGTGACCGCACCCGGGCGGCAGGTCACTCTCGCGCGGACTGTCAGGCCAGCGATTGCATCCACGACTGGTGCAGCGCGGCATAGTGACCGTCCTCGCGGGAGCTGAGTTCTGCCGGCGAACCGTCCTCGACGATGCGGCCGTGCTCGAGCACCAGCACTCGGTCGGCGATCTGCACGGTCGACAGCCGGTGGGCGATCACCAGCGCGGTCCGGTCGGCCAGCACCGTCTCCAGCGCTCGCTGCACCATCCGCTCGCTCGGGATGTCCAGCGACGACGTCGCCTCGTCGAGGATCAGCACCGCGGGGTCGGCGAGGAATGCACGTGCGAACGCGACGAGTTGCCGCTGCCCCGCCGAGAGCCGGCCGCCCCGCTTGGCGACGTCGGTGTCATACCCCTCGGGCAACGCTTCGATGAAGCCGTGCGCACCGACCGCTTCGGCCGCGCCGCGAACCTCCTCGTCGGTGGCGTCCGGCCTGCCGAACCGGATGTTGTCGGCGACGGTCCCGTCGAACATGAAGTTCTCCTGCGTGACCATCACGACGTGACGGCGCAACTCGGCCTGCGTCATGTCCCGCAGGTCCACCCCGTCGAGGGTCACCGTGCCCGACACAGGGTCGTAGAACCGGGTCACGAGCTTGGCGATCGTCGTCTTTCCCGCGCCCGTGGTGCCGACCATCGCCACCGTCTGACCGGCGGGCACCTGCAGGTCGAGCCCGGGCAGCACGGGCCTACCGCGCGCATACTCGAATGTCACGTCGCGCAAGGCGATCTCGCCGCGGACGGACTCCAAGTGCACGGGGTCCTGCGGGTCGTCGATCCCCGGCTTCTCGGCCAGCACACCCGCCAGCTTCTCCAGCGCCGAGGACGCGGACTGAAAGGTGTTGAAGAACTGCGAGATCTCCTGCATGGGCTCGAAGAACATGCGCAGGTACAACAGGAACGCAGCCAATGTGCCGATCGTCATCTCGCCGTGCAGCACCCGATAGCCGCCGTAGAGCAGCACGACACCGGTGGTGAGGTTGCCGACCAGCTTGACGCTGGGCATGAACACGGCGAGCAGCTTGAACGTCTTCTCGTTGATGACCCGGTAGCGGTCGGCGACGTCCTCGAAGATCTCCTGATTGCGCGGCTCACGCCGGTACGCCTGCACCGCCTTGATCCCCGTCATCGTCTCGACGAACTGCACGATGACCAGTGCCGAGATCTCGCGGACCTCGCGGTAGATCTTCGACGAGCGGTCGTGGAACCACCAGACCAGCAGCACCAGAACGGGAAACGCCGCCAGGCACATCAGGCCGAGCTTGACGTCGAGAACGACCAACAACACCGCGGTGCCGAACAGCGTGAGCACCGCGGTGATCAAACTGTCGAAACCGGTCTCGAGCATGTCCTGGATGGCTTCGACGTCGTTGGTGGACCGACTCACCACGCGCCCGGAGGTGTAACGGTCGTGGAACGCGATGTCGAGGCGGCCGAAGTGGCGGAAGACCCGCCGGCGCAGTTCGAGCAGCACCTTCTGGCCGATGCGTCCCGACCGGCGCAGGAAGTACATCCGACTGGTCGCCTGCACGACCACGACCCCGCACAACGCCCCGACGATCAGCAGCAGGGTGTGCGCCGGGCCTCCCGCGAGCAACGGCGGAATGCCGTCGTCGATGCCCTTCTGCACCAGCAGCGGAACCGATAGCCGCGCAACATTTTCCACCACGACGACCACGGCCAGTGCCAGCAAGGTCCACCGGAAGGGCCGCAGCAGCGAACCCAGCAGCGCCCGGGCCTCACGCTGTCGCGGCACCGTCTCGTCGATGGGCAGGTCCCCCTGCTCGTCGAACTTCCCGCGCCAGTCGGCGATCGTCCGCTCTTCGCGCGAGCGCTCATCGCCGACACTCATCGCTTCTCCAGCATCTGGTCTTCCAGGCTCACCCGAGCGTGGTTGTCCTCTCTTCGCGCAAGCGGCTCATCGGTGTCAGCGTCCCGTCGCGCAACGGGCTCGTCCCAGTCGCACTCGTGCTCGGCGCCGTCGTCGAGCTCGTCGTCGGCGGCCAGCAGATAGCGGTATCCGGGCACCCGGGCGAGCATCTCGGCATGCGTGCCGACGTGGGTGATGGTGCCGTCCTGCAGCAGGGCGACCCGGTCGGCGAGCAGCACGGTCGACGCCCGGTGGGCCACCACGATGCCGGTCACCTCGTGCAGCACCCGGCGCAGCGCCTCCTCGACCACCGCCTCGGTGTGGACATCCAGCGCGGACAAGGTGTCGTCGAGCACCAGAATCCTCGGGTGCGACAGGATCGCCCGGGCCAGCGAAAGCCGTTGGCGCTGACCACCGGACAGGCTCATCCCCTGCTCCCCGATCCGGGTGTCCAGCCCGAACGGCAGGTCGTAGACGAACTGCGCGGCGGCGACGTCGATAGCCTCACGCAGCTCGGCCTCCGTCGCCGGGTTATCCGGGGGACGGCCCAGCCGCAGATTCTCGGCCACCGACATCGAGAACAGCGTGGGGTCCTCGAATGCGGTGGCGACCGCCCGTCGCAGCGCGTCCAGCGACAGCTCGCGGATATCCTGCGCGTCGATCCGGATCTCGCCCTCGGTCACGTCGTAGAGCCGCGACAGCAGCGCCACCAACGCCGACTTGCCCGACCCGGTGGCGCCGACGAGCGCGAGGGTCTCACCCGGTTCGACGGTGACGTCGACGTGGCGCAGCACCCAGTCATCGCTGCCGGGGAACTTGAAGCCGACATCGACGAGCTCGAGCCGCCCGCCCTGGGGCGTCTGGTCCCGCGGGCCGTCGACGATGTCACGTGGCGCGTCGAAGATCTCGGTGATGCGGTTGGCCGCGGTGAACGACTCCTGCGTCATCGACAGCAGGAAGCCCAGCGACGCGATCGGCCACACCAGCGACAGCATCATCGTGATGAACGCGACGAGCGTGCCCATGGTCACCTGCCCGTGCCCGGCCGCATAGGCGCCGAAGCCGAGCACCACGATCAACGTCAGGTTCGGGATGACCTCGAGCAGCGTCCAGAATTTCGCCGACACCGACACCCGGCGCACCTGCGTGTCGTACAAGTCGGTGAGCTGCTCGTCGAACCGGTCGTAGACGTAGTCCTCGCGGCCGAACGACTTGACCACCCGCAGCCCGAGAGCGGATTCCTCGACGTGGGTGGCTACGTGGCCGGCCTGGTCCTGCGCCTGCCGGGACAGCCGGGTGTACTCCTGCTGAAAGTGCAGCACCGTCAGCGTGATCGGCACGATCGACACCAACACCACCACACCCAGCGGCCAGTACATGGCCAGCAGGATGATCGTGACGATGGTGATCTGCAGGACGTTGAGCATCAGAAAGATCAGACCGAACGACATGAACCGGCGAATCGTGCTGAGGTCGTTCATGATTCGCGACAGCAACTGACCGGACTGCCATCTGCCGTGAAACGACATCGGCAGGATCTGCAGCCGCGCGTAGAGGTCTTTGCGGATGTCGGCCTCGACGCCCATGGTGGCGCGCGCCACCAGCCAGCGACGGATGAACCACAGCACCGCCTCGGCGATGCCCACCCCCATCGCGGCGGTGCCCAGTATCCACAGCCCCTGCTGATCCTGATTGCGGACCGGGCCGTCGATCACGGCCTTGGTCATCAGCGGAATCGACACGGTGGCGGCGAGGCTGGCCAGGGCCACCACGATCATCGCGATCCAGCGGACGCGGTAGGGCATCAGGTAGGGCAGCATCCGCCACAGATCCGAACTCGACCTCGCACGTTCGGGCGGCGGCGCGATCGCGGGCGCCGCGCGAAGCGCGTTCGAGGAGGAGTCGGTCATTTAGTACATCTTCCCATTGCGGGCAAATGGATAACCCCTCCGCCGGAATTGCATTCCGGCAGCGGAAGTGCGAGTGCGGCCCTGCTGGAATGCAGTTCCGGCGGTCATGCGGCCACCTCGTCGCGGAACTGGGTGCGGTACAGCTCGGAATACCGCCCGCCGCGGGCGAGCAGCTGCTCGTGCGTTCCGCGTTCCACGATGCGCCCGTCCTCGACGACAAGGATCACGTCGGCCGAGCGCACCGTGGACAGGCGGTGGGCGATCACGATCGACGTGCGGCCCGCGAAGGCCTCGGCCAGGGCCGCCTGCACCGCGACCTCCGACTCCGAGTCCAGCGACGCCGTCGCCTCGTCGAGCACCACCACCCGCGACCTCCCCAACAACAAGCGGGCGATCGTCAACCGCTGCCGCTGCCCGCCGGACAGACGGTATCCGCGCTCACCGACAACGGTGTCCAGACCGTCGGGCATGTCAGCGACGACATCGGCGAGCCGAGCGCGCCGCAGTGCGTCCCATAGTTCGGCGTCGGCGGCCGCCGGTGCGGCCAGCGCCAGGTTGGACCGGATGGACTCGTGGAACAGGTGACCGTCCTGCGTGACCATCCCGACGGTGTCCTTCAGCGAGGCGAACGTCACGTCGCGCACGTCCACCCCGTTGAGCCGGAACGCGCCGGAGTCCACGTCGTACAACCGCGCCAGCAGCGCCGCCATCGTCGACTTCCCGGCGCCCGACGTTCCCACCAACGCGACCATCTGACCGGGCTGCGCGGTGAACGACACCCCGTGGAGCACCTCGTCACCGCCGCGCGCATCGAGGTCGGCCACCTCCTCCAGCGAGGCCAGCGACACCTTGTCGGCGCCGGGTAGGAGAAGCGCACCGTATCGAATTCGACGGCGACCCCGCCGTGATCCGGGACCTCCGTCGCGCCGGGACGCTCGCGGATCAACGGCACCAGATCCAGCACCTCGAAGACCCGCTCGAAACTCACCAGTGCACTCGCGATCTCCACGCGCGCATTGGCCAGCGCGGTCAGCGGTGCGTACAGCCGGGTCAACAGCAGTGCCAACGACACCACCGCGCCGGCCTGCAGATGCCCGCCGATCGCCAGCGCCCCGCCCAGCCCGTACACCAGCGCCAGGGCCAGCGCCGACATCAGCGTGAGCGAGTTCATGAACGTCGCCTGCAGCATCGCGGTGCGCACCCCGATGTCGCGGACCTGGCCGGTGCGCACCCGGAACTCGTCGGACTCGGTGCGGGTGTCGCCGAACAGCTTGACCAGCGTCGCCCCCGGCGCCGAGAACCGCTCGGTCATCTGGGTGTTCATCGTCGCGTTGTGGTTCGCGGCCTCGCGCGACAGCCGGGCCATCGTGGCGCCGATCCGGCGGGCCGGGAACAAGAACAACGGCATGAGTGCCAGCGACAGCAGCGTGATCTGCCAGGAGATGCGCAGCATCACCGCCAGCGTCAGCGTCAGCGTGACGAGGTTGGCCACCACCCCCGACAGCGTGTCGGAGAATGCCCGTTGAGCACCCATCACGTCGTTGCCCAACCGGCTGACCAGCGCACCGGTCCGCGTCCGGGTGAAGAACGCCACCGGCATCCGCAGGACGTGGTCGAACACCGCGGTCCGCAGATCCAGGATCAGGCCTTCGCCGATCGTCGACGACAACCACCGTGTCAGCAGCGCCACGCCGGCCTCGGCCAGCGCGACCGCGGCGATGACCAGCGCCAGCGTCATCACCACCGCCGAGCTGCCCGCACCGGTGATCTCGTCGACCACGCGTCCGGCCAGCAGCGGCGTCGCGACCGTCAGCATCGCGCTCACCACGCTGACCGCGAGGAAGACCGCCAGCCTGCGGTGATGCCGTCCCGCGAAGCGCCAGATGCGCGCGAGTAGCCGACGGTCCGCCAACGAGTGCAGGTCGCCGCCGCGCGCCCGCGTCTGCCGGTACAGGGATTGCCGGGCGACCGATTCCAAACTCATGAATTCACCGTAAGACCTCAACAATGGATGAGGTCAAAGCCTTCCCGCCCGCCAGGGACCCGCCTGGTCGCCGCGACATCCACGTTTTGCAGACGAAGTGCGAGTACCGGCCTGCAGAACGTCGATCTCGGCGTGAATCAGGCGCAAGTGCACAGCGTCCCGCGAGTGAGCCGTGTCATCGGGCAAGATTGCGTACATGGACAGTGGTTTGGGCTCACCCAGGGTGCTCGTGGTCGATGACGATCCCGACGTCCTCGCCTCGCTGGAGCGGGGACTGCGGCTGTCCGGGTTCGAGGTTTTCACCGCGGTCGACGGGGCGGAAGCGCTGCGCAGCGCCACCGAGACCCGACCCGACGCGATCGTGCTCGACATCAACATGCCGATCCTCGACGGCGTATCGGTGGTGACCGCCCTTCGCGCGATGGACAACGACGTGCCGGTGTGTGTGTTGTCCGCCCGGTCCTCCGTCGACGACCGGGTCGCGGGGCTGGAGGCGGGCGCCGACGACTACCTGGTCAAGCCGTTCGTGCTCGCCGAACTGGTGGCGAGGGTCAAGGCGCTGCTGCGCCGACGCGGGTCCACGGCGACGTTCTCCTCGGAGACCATCGCGGTCGGCCCGCTCGAGGTGGACATCCCCGGCAGGCGGGCGCGGGTCGACGGCGTCGACGTCGACCTGACGAAACGGGAATTCGACCTGCTGGCCGTGCTGGCCGAACACAAGACCGCAGTGCTCTCGCGCGCTCAGCTGCTCGAGCTGGTGTGGGGTTACGACTTCGCCGCCGACACCAACGTCGTCGACGTGTTCATCGGTTACCTGCGGCGCAAGCTCGAGGCCAACGGCGCGCCCCGGCTCCTGCACACCGTCCGTGGCGTGGGATTCGTTCTGCGGCAGCAGTAGGCCGACATGATCGCGTTGTCCCGGATCTTCCGCCGCACACCGTCGCTGCGCACCCGGGTCGCGCTCGCCACCGCGATCGGCGCCGCGATCGTCGTCGTCATCGTCGGGACCGTGGTGTGGGTCGGCATCACCAACGACCGCAAGGAACGCCTGGACCGCAGGCTTGACGAGGCCGCCGGATTCGCGATCCCGTTCCTGCCCCGCGGCCTCGACGAGATCCCGTCCTCGCCCAACGACCAGGACGCGATCATCACCGTGCGTCGCGCCGACGGCCAGGAGACGTCCAACTCCAAGGTGGTGCTGCCCCAACTGGCACCCGGCTACGCCGACACCTACGTCGGCGATGTGCGCTACCGGGTCCGCACGGTCGAGATCCGCTATCCCGAGCCGATGTCGGTGGCCGTCGGCGCGACCTATGACGCCACCATCGCCGACACCAACAACCTGCACCGCCGGGTGATCATCATCTGCGTGTTCTCGGTGGGGGCGGCGACGCTGCTCGGCTGGCTGCTCGCGGCGTTCGCGGTGCGGCCGCTGAAACGGCTGGCCCAGCAGACCCGCCAGATCGACGCGGGCGACGAGGCACCCGATGTCGAGGTCCGTGGCGCCAGCGAGGCAGTCGAGATCGCCGACGCCGTCAACGGCATGCTGCAGCGCATCTGGAAGGAGCAGGGCCGCACCATGGCCGCGCTGGCCTCGGCGCGCGACTTCGCCTCGGTGTCCGCCCACGAGTTGCGCACCCCGCTGACCGCGATGCGCACCAACCTCGAGGTGCTCGCGACGCTGGACCTCGACGAGGACCAACGCAAGGAGGTCGTCAACGACGTCATCCGCACGCAGACCCG
Source organism: Mycolicibacterium pyrenivorans (assembly GCF_025821625.1). Classification (GTDB taxonomy): domain Bacteria; phylum Actinomycetota; class Actinomycetes; order Mycobacteriales; family Mycobacteriaceae; genus Mycobacterium; species Mycobacterium pyrenivorans. Next base: position 34,765 of record NZ_JACKSH010000274.1, on the reverse strand, counting down.
GATCGAGGCCACGCTCGGAGCATTGGAGCGGCTCGCTCAGGGCGAGTTGTCCACCCAGGACGACCACGTGCCGGTGGACATCACCGAACTGCTCGACCGCGCCGCGCACGACGCGATGCGGGTCTACCCGGAGCTGGAGGTGTCGCTGGTTCCCGCGCCGACGGTGATCATCGTCGGTCTGCCCGCCGGGCTGCGTCTGGCGGTCGACAACGCGATCGCCAACGCCGTCAAGCACGGCGGGGCCACCCGGGTGCGGCTCTCGGCCGTCAGCTCTCGCGAGGGAGTCGAGATCGCGATCGACGACGACGGGGTCGGCGTGCCCGAGGAGGAACGAACGATCGTGTTCGACAGGTTCTCCCGAGGCTCCACGGCCTCGCATTCGGGCTCGGGGCTCGGCCTCGCTCTGGTGGCCCAGCAGGCCGAATTACACGGCGGCACCGCCACTTTGGAAGCCAGCCCGCTCGGCGGCGCGCGGTTGCTGCTCCGCCTGCCCGGACCGCGCTAGTTCTTTGCGCCGGAATTGCATTCCGGCAGAACTTTTACAAGTGGGGACCTGCTGGAATGCAATTCCGGCGGGGTTAGCGGGTGGCCAGCAGGTCGATGACAAAGATCAAAGTCTTGCCGGACAGGCGGTGTCCCCCGCCGGACGGGCCGTACGCCTGCTCGGGCGGGATCGTCAGCTTGCGGCGGCCGCCCACCTTCATCCCGGGAATGCCGTCCTGCCAGCCCTGGATCAAGCCGCGCAGCGGGAACTCGATCGACTCGCCGCGGTTCCAGGAGCTGTCGAACTCCTCACCGGTGTCGTACTCGACGCCGACATAGTGCACCTCGACGTTCGCGCCGGGAATCGCCTCGAGGCCGTCACCGACCACGATGTCCTCGATCACCAACTCGGTCGGGGGAGAGCCGTCGGGGAAGTCGATCTCGGGTTTGGTAGCCATCCGACCACCCTAATGGCCGACTTGAGCGGATCTGCCGGTCGGCGGGCGGCGAATGCGGGCACACTGAGAAGCGTGGTCAAGGATCAAGACATTCTCGCTCAGGTGAACGACCTCGTCGCTGAGGAGCAGGAGTTGCGCGGCAAGCTGCAGCACCGCGAGATCGACGAGTCCGAGGAGCACCGGCGCCTGCGGTCGATCGAGGTGCAACTCGACCAGTGCTGGGATCTGCTGCGCCAGCGCCGGGCGCTGCGTGCCAGCGGCGGTGACCCGGAGGACGCGCAGGTGCGTCCCGAGGGTGAGGTCGAGGGCTACCTCGGCTGACCGGTGGCACAACAGGTGACGCGCACTGACGTCGTCATCGTCGGCGGCGGGCACAACGGCCTCGTGGCCGCCGCCTACCTGGCCCGGGCGGGTCGCAGCGTGCAGGTGCTGGAGCGCCTCGACCACGTGGGCGGCGCGGCGGTGTCCGCACACCCCTTCGACGGTGTCGACGCACGCCTGTCGCGCTACTCCTACCTGGTCAGCCTGTTGCCGCGAAGCATCGTCGACGACCTCGGCGTGCGCGTCCGGTTGTCGCGGCGCCGGTACTCGTCATACACGCCCGACCCGTCCGACGGCGGGCGTACCGGGCTGCTGATCGGCCCGACCTCCACCTTCGGCGCAATCGGGGCAGCCGGCGACGAAACCGGTTTCGGCGACTTCTACCGGCGGTGTGGCGCCGTGACGTCACGGCTGTGGCCCACGATGACCGAGCCGCTGCGCACCCGCTCCCAGATGGTGCGCACCGTCGGGGCCGATCCTGGCGGCGACGCCGAGGCGGCATGGCGGTCGATGATCGACCGGCCCATCGCCGAGGCGATCGTCGCCGCGGTGGGCAACGACCTGGTCCGCGGCGTGGTGGCGACCGACGCGCTGATCGGGACGTTCGCCCGGCTCGACGACGAATCGTTGCGCCAGAACGTGTGTTTTCTGTATCACCTGATCGGCGGCGGAACCGGCGACTGGGATGTGCCGATCGGCGGGATGGGCGCCTTGAGCGGCGCCCTGGCCGCGGCCGCCGCGGGATTCGGCGCCGAAATCATCACCAGCGCAGAGGTTTACGCGATCGATCCCGACGGGGAGGTCCGCTATCGGCGCGAGGATGAGGAGCACCGTGTGGCGCCCGGCCACGTCCTGGCCAACGTGACCCCCGCGGTGCTCGCCCGCCTGCTCGGCGAGGAGGAACCCGTTCTGACGCAGGGAGCGCAGGTCAAGGTGAACCTGATGCTTCGGCGGCTACCGCGACTGCTCGACCAAACCGTCACGCCGGAACAGGCTTTCGGGGGCACATTCCATATCAACGAGACCTACACCCAGCTGGCTGCCGCGTACCGCCAGGCGGCGGACGGTGCGGTACCCGACCCGCTGCCGTGCGAGATCTACTGCCATTCACTGGCCGACCCCACGATCCTGTCCGATTCGCTTCGCGCCGAAGGTGCGCAGACGCTGACCGTGTTCGGGCTGCACACACCGCACACCCTGATGGCGTCGGCAACACCCGAGAGGATGCGCGACGGACTCACCTCGGCGGTGCTCACGTCGATGAACTCCGTTCTGGCCGAGCCGGTTCAGGATGTGCTGATGGAGGATTCGTCGGGCCGGCTGTGCATCGAGGCCAAGACGACCGTCGACCTGGAGCACGCACTGGGCATGACCAAGGGCAACATCTTCCACGGCGCATTGACGTGGCCGTTCGTCGAGGACGACGAGCCACTGGGAACACCGGCCCAGCGCTGGGGTGTCGCCACCGCACACGATCGGATCCTGTTGTGCGGATCGGGTTCCCGACGCGGTGGCGCCGTCTCGGGCATCGGTGGGCACAACGCGGCGATGGCGGTGCTGGAGGGCTAACGCGCGGCAAGCTTGTCGACGATGGACCGCAGCGCCGCCAGTTCGCCGTCGCTGAGCGCGGCGAGGACCTCGGGAGCGGGATCGTCGACCGCGTCGATCGCGGCCACCATCTCGCGGCCCGCATCGGTCAGCGACACCACCTTGCACCGGCGGTTAGCGGGATCGATACGGCGCACCGCCAGCCCGCCGTCCTCGAGATCGTTGACCGCAACCGTGGCCGCGGGGGCGTCGATGGTCGCCGCCGCGGCAAGCTCCTTGACCGTCATCGGCGCCCGGCCGAGCCGCTTGAGGATGCGAATCCTGCTGAACGGCAGTCCCGATTGCTCGATGACCGCCCGCTTCCAGCTGTCGCGATTGTCGAGGACGAAGGCGGCAAGATCCCGCCACACCCCGTCCGCGAGCGCCTTATCGGACATGGGTCCCCTCCTCCTCGACCGTTCCCGAGATCAACGGCGCCAGCCGCTGCGCCGAGCGCAGACCACGCTGCGACGTCGCATACAGCCCGAGCGCCAGGATCACCAGGCCCAGGCCGACACAGATGAACCACAGCGGACGTGCGGCGGACGCGAAGTCGACCCCCACGCCCGCCATCGCCGACCCTGCGACCGAACCACACAGCGCCACACCGATACTCACACCGACCTGGCGGCTGGTCGACGTCACCGCCGAGGCCGCCCCGGCACGATCGAGCGGCATGCCGCTCACCGCGGCATTGGTGATCGGGGCGTTCACCATCGAGAAGCCGATACCGTAGACGGCGAAGACCACCAGCAACATCCACACCGGTGTCGTCGCGGTCAGGAAGGTCAGCATCGCCGACGCGACGGAGATCAGCACGCCCGCCACCACCAGCGACGGGCGCGCGCCGTAACGACCCACCAGGCGTCCCGACAGCGGGGAGAACAGCAACGCGCCGACGGCGATCGGCAGGTAGATGAGTCCGGTGTGCATGGCCGAGTAACCACGCTCGCCCTGCAGGTACAACGACATCATGAACAGGAACGCGCCCCACGCGGCGAATGCGCTGACCGCGGTGATCGTCGCCGCCGTGAACGGGATGCTGCGGAAGAATCGCAGATCGAGAAATGGGTCGTGGCGCCGGGATTCGTAGCGCAGGAACGCGGTGAACGCGGCCACGGCCAGCACCGCGATGACGATGACGCGCGCGCTGGTCCACCCGAGGACGGGTCCTTCGATCAGCGCATAGACGATGCCGAACAGGAAACAGACGGCAAGACACTGGCCGATCGGATCGACGTCGCGCATCGTCGCCGACCTGGTCTCGGGCACGAACAGCGCGGTGAGCAGGACCGCGGCCGCACAGATCGGCAGGTTGATCCAGAACACCGAACGCCATCCGATGGTCTCGATGAGCAGTCCACCGACGATCGGGCCCAGGGACATCGAGATGCCCACCACCGCACCCCACACGCCGAGCGCGCGGGCACGCTCCTCGCGGCCGACGAATATCTGCGAGATGATTGACAGGGCAACGGGATTGAGCATCGACCCGCCGATTCCCTGCAGGAATCGAGCGCTGATCAACGTGTCGATGGTCGGCGCCAGGCTGCACGCCAGCGAACCGATCGCGAAGACGGTGAGGCCGATCTGGAACACCCGCCTTCGCCCGAAGCGGTCACCGGTGGCTCCCGACAGCATCAGCAGCGACGCGAGCACCAGCGTGTAGATGTCCACGACCCACTGCAGCTGCGAGGGCGAGGCGGACAGGTCAGTGCGGATCGCCGGAATGGCGACGTTGACGATCGTCGCGTCCATCGACACGATGAGCAGGCTCAGGCAGCAGGAGACCAGGATGACGGTCTTGCGCCGCCGCGTCATCGCCTCGACGGTTTCATTCACACAATGATTGTGAAACTACAACCGTCTCCCGTGCAACGTGCATCTCGTCACCCTCGCGGGGCGCGAACATGCGCAGAATGCCGCGATACACGGCGCGTCGGCGTGCAGACGCGCGAGCTCGCGGGGGAAAGGGCTAACGCGCGTCGAGGTCGGAGTAGTCGCGCTCGGTGTATCCGGTGTAGATCTGGCGCGGACGGCCGATCTTGTTGGGTTCGCCGTGCATCTCGCGCCAGTGGGCGATCCAGCCCGGCAGCCGGCCCAGCGCGAACAGCACAGTGAACATCCGGGTCGGAAAGCCCATGGCCCGGTAGATCACGCCGGTGTAGTAGTCCACGTTCGGATAGAGCTTGCGCTCGACGAAGAAATCGTCGGTCAGCGCGATCTCCTCGAGTTCCTTGGCGATGTCGAGCAGCTCATCGTGAACGCCGATCTTGCCGAGGATCTTGTCCGCCTGCTCCTTGACGATGCGCGCCCGCGGGTCGTAGTTCTTGTAGACCCGGTGGCCGAAGCCCATCAGCTTGACGTTGTCCTCGCGGTTCTTCACCTTCTTGACGAAGGTCGCGACGTCGTCGTCACCGTCGCGGATCCTCGACAGCATCTCGAGCACCGCCTGGTTCGCCCCGCCGTGCAGCGGACCCCACAGCGCGTTGATGCCACCGGAGACCGACGTGAACAGGTTCGCCTGCGACGATCCGACCAACCGGACTGTCGAGGTCGAGCAATTCTGTTCGTGATCGGCGTGCAGGATGAACAGCATGTCCAGCGCCCGCACGATCTCCGGGTCCACCTCGTAAGGCTCGGCAGGCAACCCGAAGGTCATCCGCAGGAAGTTCTCGACGAGCGTCAGCGAGTTGTCCGGGTACAGGAACGGCTGGCCCTCGGACTTCTTGTACGCGTACGCCGCGATCGTCGGCAGCTTGGCCAGCAGCCGGATGGTGGACAGCTCGACCTGACCCTGGTCGAACGGATCGAGCGAGTCCTGGTAGTACGCGCTCAGTGCGTTGACGGCGCTCGAGAGCACCGGCATCGGATGGGCATTGCGCGGGAAACCATCGAAGAAGCGCTTGAGGTCCTCATGCAGCAGCGTGTGCCGCTGGATCTGGGTGGTGAACTTCTCCAGCTGCTCTGCGGTAGGCAGTTCGCCGAAGATCAGCAGATAACTGACCTCGATGAACGTCGACTTCTCCGCCAGCTGCTCGATCGGGTAACCCCGGTAGCGGAGGATGCCGGCGTCACCGTCGATGTAGGTGATGGCGCTCTTGGTCGACGCCGTGTTCACGAACCCGCCGTCGAACGTGGTGTAGCCGGTCTTGGCCAGCAACGAGCCCAGCGCGATGCCGTCGGCTCCCTCAGAGGCTTGGACGATGTCAAGGTCGAGCTCGCCACCCGGGTACTTGATGGTGGCGTGTTCCTGCCCGGCTTCGGCGTTATCGGCCACTGGCGTCCCTTCGGGGTCTGGTGGATCTGTCGGGAGGTCGCGAAGTCTGCCTACAAAAGGTAGTCCCATTACAGCAGCCACGCCCGCGGGGGGCGACAGTCGGTCAGGCGGGCTGCCCGACGCCGGCGATTTCGCCGGCGAACTCGGTGTACGTGGCCTCGAAGGCGGCCACCACGTCGTCGACCGTGATGCGTGCAGCGCTGGTGACGTCGCCGGCCAGATCCGCCAGCGCGGTCATCAGGAACGCACCCCACATCGCGGCGATCAGCCGGACCCTGCGGTCGTCGACGGTGGTCCCCAGCCGCTCCGCCATCACCACGTCGACGACGCTGGCCCGGAATTCGACAGCGGCCTGCCGCAGCGTTGCCGACGAGAAGGTGATTCGCACGATCTGCAGCAGACGATCTGAGGACAGCGCGCCGGCGGGAGCCCGCTTGGACTTCAGCGCCAGCTCGACGTAGGAACGCCGCAGTGCCTCGAAATGACCGATGTCGAGCGGCTGGCGCCGGAGTTCGTCGGCCGCGATGTCGAGCACCTCGTCGATCAACGCGAGGGCAATCGCGTCCTTGGTGGCGAAGTAGCGGCTGAACGTGCGAGGGGACACGTCGGCGATCGCGGCGATCTGGTCGACGGTGGTGCCGTCGAAACCCTGCTGCTCACACAGGCCGACGGCCGCGTCGATCAGAGTGGCGCGGGTCCGGCGCTTCTTGCGCTCGCGCAGACCGAGGCCGCGCTCCCCCCTGACTTCAGCCACATCCTGGATGCTAGCCCGTCAAGCTAGGAATTGAGTGAGAAACTGGCACCTCCGGACACTTGCTGACCGGCGGTTTTCGTCGCGGTCGGCCAGGCGCTGGCCCGCCCCCGATGGAAGACGGCCCGCCCACGACTACGGCTGCAGGCGTTCGACGAGCGCGCCGCGGACACGAATCCTGTTGTGCACCCGGTTCTCCCGACCCTGCCAGAACTCGACCTCCTCGGGGGCGATCAGGTAGCCGCCCCAGTGCGGCGGCACCGGGACCTCGTCGACACCGGCGAATCTTTCGCTGACCTCGGCCAGCTGTCGGAGCAGTTCGGCGCGCGAGGCGATCGGCCTGCTCTGCAGCGACGCCCACGCCCCCAGCTGGGACCCGCGCGGCCGATGGGACCAGTAGTCGGCGGTCGCCTCCGGGGAGACCTTCGTGACAGCTCCGCGAATGTGCACCTGGCGACCCAACGAGTACCAGGGGAAGGTCGCCGACGCATACGGGTTGGCGGCCAGCTGCCTGCCCTTGTCGGAGTCGTAGTTGGTGTAGAAGGAGATGCCGGATTCGTCCACGCTCTTGCACAGCACGGTGCGGGTGACGGGCCTGCCCGCGGCGTCGACCGTGCCGACGACCATCGCGTTGGCCTCGGCGACACCCGCCTTCTCGGCCTCGGCCAACCACGTGCTGAGCAACGCCACCCAGCCGCCGTCCAGCCAGTCGGCGTCCAGATCGCCGCTTCCGTCCTTCTCCACCGATTCGTACTCCACCCGCATCCGAGCCAGGTGATCAGAAGTGCCCACGCGACAACGCTACGCCCGGACCCGGACTGGCGGCTCCGCCGATGGGACCGGGTGCGACAATCGGCGCATGACTGCGGTGCCGAAGGATTTCGCTCCTGGGTTGGCGGGCGTGGTGGCGTTCGAGACCGAGATCGCCGAACCGGACAAGGACGGCGGGGCCCTGCGCTACCGCGGCGTCGACATCGAGGACCTGGTCGCCAACCGGGTGACCTTCGGGGACGTGTGGGGTCTGCTGGTCGACGGCCGGTTCGGTACCGGCCTTCCGCCGGCCGAGCCGTTCCCGCTGCCCATCCACAGCGGCGACGTCCGCGTCGACGTCCAGGCGGGCCTGGCGATGCTGGCACCGATCTGGGGCTACCCGCCGCTGCTGGACATCGACGACGGGACGGCCCGCGATCAACTGGCCCGCGCGTCGGTGATGGCGCTTTCCTACGTGGCGCAGTCCGCGCGCGGCATCTATCAGCCTGCGGTGCCGCAACGCAGGGTCGACGAATGCGACACCGTGACAGCACGTTTCATGACCCGTTGGCAAGGTGATCCCGACCCGCGGCACGTCGAGGCGATCGACGCCTACTGGGTGAGCGCCGCCGAGCACGGCATGAACGCCTCCACCTTCACCGCGCGGGTCATCGCGTCGACGGGCGCAGACGTGGCGGCCGCGCTGTCGGGGGCGATCGGCGCGATGAGCGGACCGCTTCACGGCGGTGCCCCGGCGCGGGTGATCCCGATGATCGAGGAGGCCGAGAAGACCGGCGACGCGCGGGCCGTGGTGAAGGGCATCCTGGACGGCAACGAGAAGCTGATGGGTTTCGGGCACCGCGTGTACCAGGCCGAGGATCCGCGCGCCCGGGTGCTGCGTGCGACCGCCAAGCGGTTGGCGGCGCCACGCTACGAGGTGGCGGCCGCGCTCGAACAGGCCGCACTGACCGAACTCCGCGAACGCCGCCCCGACCGGGCGATCGAGACCAACGTCGAGTTCTGGGCTGCCGTGATCCTCGACTTCGCCCAGGTGCCGCCGAAGATGATGCCCGCCATGTTCACCTGTGGGCGAACCGCGGGCTGGTGCGCCCACATCCTCGAGCAGAAGCGGCTGGGCAAGCTGGTGCGCCCGTCGGCCATCTACGTCGGCCCGGCCCCGCGCAGCCCGGAGTCGGTCGAGGGCTGGGACCTTCTCGACCGGGCATGACCATGACCGAACCGCGCGCGGTGTTCGCCTCGGCCGCTGAGACTTTCGCTGCGCTGGTGCGACGCCTGCCGGATGGGTGCTGGGACGGACCGGGGCTGGGCGAGTGGGACATGCGCTCGCTCGTCGGCCACACCTCGCGATCCCTGATCACGGTCAGCACCTATCTGCGGTCGACCGCGCAGCGCGAGGACGTCGCCTCCGCGCCCGACTACTACGTGAGGATGCAGGACTACGCCGCGGGTGCCGGCGCCGAGGCCATCGTCGAGCGTGGGCGTCAGGCCGGGCGTGACCTGGGCGAGGATCCGGTTGCCGCGATCGACGCGCTGGTCCCCCGCGTGCTGGCCGAGCTGGACGGGGTGGACGACCCGCTGATCGAGGTCATCGGGGGGCTGGGGATGCGGCTGAGCAGCTACCTGCCCACCCGGACGTTCGAACTGGCCGTGCACGGCATGGACATCGCCGCCGCTGCCGGGATCGACTTCACACCGCCGCTCGACGTCCTCGCCGAGGCCGCCGCGCTCGCGGCCCGGATCGGCGTGCAGTTGGGTCGAGGGCCCGCGGTGCTGCTGGCACTTACCGGCCGCCGCGACCTGCCGCCCGAATTCTCGGTGGTCTTCTGAGCGCGATGAGTTTTCCCGGCGCGGCGGGTCTGCATCGACAGCCATCCCCGACATCCGGCTGGCACCTACGAGATTCCAGGAGAGACCATGGCCATCAACCCTGAAGCCAACCAACCCATGCTGGTGCCCCACCTCGTCGTAGACGACGCCGCCGCGGCGCTCGACTTCTACGCCAAGGCGTTCGGCGCCGAGGAGATGGCCCGGATTCCCGGGCCCGACGGCAAGCTGATCCACGCCGCATTTCGGATCAACGGCGTCATGCTGTTCCTCAACGACGATTTCCCCGAGATGAACGACGGCAAGTCGACCACGCCGACCGCGCTCGGCGGCTCGCCGGTGACCATCCACCTGCACGGCGCCGATGTCGACGCCCGGTTCCAGCGGGCCCTGGACGCCGGCGCCACCGTCGTGAACCCCCTCGAGGACCAGTTCTGGGGCGACCGCTACGGAGTGGTCCGCGACCCGTTCGGCCACCAGTGGTCGCTGGCCGAGACGGTGCGCGAGGTCGACATGGCCGAGATGATGGCCCAGATGGCGAGCGGCGGTTAGTCCGCCGCGGGCACGTTCGGGACGTACTGCTCCAGCAGCCAGAGCGGCAATCCGTTGGCACCTGTGATGCCGCTCAGCGCGGCGATGCTCGCCGGCTTGGGGGTGCGTTCGAGTTCCGGGGTGTTCGGGTCCGAGCCGTACAGACCGAACTTCAGGTCATAGCCTTCGGCCCACTCCAGGTTGTCGACGAACGACCAGTAGGTGTAGCCGCGGATGTCGGTTCCGTGAGCGACCATGTCCTGCACGACGGCGATGTGGTTCACGATGTAGGACGGCCGCTTGGAGTCATCGGCGTCGGCGATCCCGTTCTCGGTGACCCACAACGGTTTTCCGTAGGACGCCGCGAGCTCGAGCACTTCCCGGAAGCCGCCGGGGTCGGTGGGCTGGTTGAAATCACTGCACGTCGGCGCACTTGCCGAACACCGGACCGGGAACCCGCGCAGGAACGGGAACCCGGGCACCGGTGCCACGCCGAAACCCACCATGGGCTGGGACCCGTAGTACTGGACGCCGAGGAAGTCGACCTTGCCCGTCATGTCCGGATGGATCTCGTCGGCGGTCTTGACGCCGTCGAAGTCGGCGTCCACCCAGCCGTCGATCACCGCGTTGGGGAACCACTGGTTGTAGTAGTGGTTCCACGCATCGGCGGCCTGCACGTCGAGCGGGTTCACCGGGTTGGCCGGACGCGCCGGGATCATGTTGTGGGTGAATCCGACGAATGCCGCGGGTCCGTCGGCGGTGGCCGCGATGGTGTCCCACGCGTGGATGGCGTCGTAGGCGGCGACGTGGCCGACGGCTTGGTTGACCAGGAAGGTCGACGCCAGATCGGGACGGATCACGCCGGGCGGCCAGTTCGGCACCACCCACGGGATCGCCAGCAACTCGGTGAGCACCGGCGGGAACGGTTCGTTGAGCGTCGCCCAGTTGTCCACCTGGTCGCCGAACTTCCACGCCAGGTAGGCGGCGTACTTCTCGAACTCCTCGGGGGTGCTCGATGACAGCCAGCCCGCCGCAGGCGCGGGCAGTCCCAGCTGGATCAGCGGCCGGGCGATGATGGGGTCGTGCACCCACACCGGCAGGCTGAAGTGGTTGACGGTGACGAACGGGTCCAGACCGTGTTCGCGCAGCGCCGCGAACACCGCCCGGTAATGGTCGACCTCGTCGAGATTCGCCAGGGTGTCGAGGGCCTCGAGGTCGGCCAGGCTGACGGTCCCGCCTTCATCCGAGATGTCGACCGCTGCAGTGGAGTTCGGGAAGATCCGGCTCCACTCGACGCTCATCCGGAAGGTGTTCACGCCCAGATCGTCGCGTGCCAGCTCAGCATCGCTCCCGTAGGAGACGTAGGCGCCCGGGCCGTCCTCGGGCACTCCCCTCACCAGGCCGAGCAGCCGGTTGATCGGGTCGTGCACCCACCGGTACCAGTCCGACCGGGTGTCCACGGGCGAGCCCGGGCCGCCCTCGGCCTGGAATCCGGAATGCGCCACCCCCCAACGGAAGCCGTCCGGTAGCGACAGGTCGACACCGTCAACCGGGTCGACCGTGACGGTGATGGTGCGTGGCAGGCCGTGACCGCCGCCCGCATACAGCAGGTTGCCCACAATGGGTACGAATTGCAGCCAGCCGAGGAGGCCGTGCACGTGCAGGCCCGCGTCCTCGTCGCTGACGGCGACCGTGAACGAGTCGGTGCCGCCCACGGCGGCCATGGCGTTCATCGGCCGGTACACGAAGTTGCCGTCCTGGTCGATCTGCACCGTCCCGCCGTTGAGCGGTCTGCCGACCACGGTGTAGGTCAGGGGGTCGCCGTCACCGTCCTCGACCCCCACGTTGCCGGACACGACCACCTCGCCGTCGGCGTCGAGACCCTGGGTGTAGGGCAGCGGATTCTCGACGACGTCCGGTGTCTCGTTCAAGAACTCCCGCCGCACCCATGCGAGCAACGCCCATTCCGACGGGTCTGCGGACGGGGTGTACGGTCCCGCCGCGAACGGGTGCAGCAGCGCGTCGACGACGCTCCCGACAAGATCCACCACATAGGTGACTGCAGTGCGCAGGTCGAATGCGGTTGGCCAGGGCCGCCATGACGGGACCTCCGGTGGCGCGAGGGTGGTCGTGACGGTGGCGGGTACCACCGGCTCGGTGGACGGTTCCTGCGCCAGCGCCAGGGAACCGGCGGTGTCGACGATCGAATCGGACCCGACATCCTGCAGGCGAGCCGGTTCGGCCTCCGCGGTCTCGGTGTCGTCAGCGACGACATCCGCGCGTGGCGGGACCCGCTCGGAGTCGGCTGCATCGTCGGCCCGGGTCGGCTCGGCGGGCGTCGTCGCGGCGCCGCGACGGGACGGCTCGTCGATATCTTCTGTGACTACGCCGTCTTCGGTGACTACGCCGACTTCGGCGTCTTCTGCGGACTCGGCGTCTTCGGTGACTTCCGCGTCTTCGGGGTCTCCGGCGTCTTCTGGGTCTTCTGCGGACTCGGCGTCTGCATCGGCCTCGTCGGACTCGGCGTCCACGTCCCCCTCGCCTGAATCTCCGCCGGCGGAGTCGGCGGGTGCCTCTGCCGGGCCTGCCGACTCAGACGCCGAGGCGCTGGGCGCCGACGAACTGCCGCCGGATTCTTCGGTCGCCCACGCCAGCCCGGATCCGCTGAACACCGCAGCACCCACGCCGAGTGCCACCGCCAGGCCTCCAACACGACCGATGACCTCTGCAGAGTTCATCTCCACTGCATACCTCTGCCCGGGTACCGCCGGGTGACTTTGCCGAAAGACGGTTCCGCGAGCACGAGTCCGGTGTGTTCGCCACCCGGTGACGGGGTGCGGCGGCTTGGGCTTCCTCTGGGTCGTCGTGATCGTCGGGGTCTCCGTGGGCGGTCTCCTGGTGTTCCGCAAGGCGGTCTCGCACACCCGGCTCGAGAACGCGAACGCGGTGTCGGGCACCATGTTCCAGCTGGCCGGCGTCTTGTACGCCGTACTGGTGGCCTTCATGGTGGTGGTCGCCTGGGAGCAGTTCGGAGATGCCGAAGACGCGAGTGAAATGGAGGCCGCCGCCATCGCCGACCTGCTGCGTGACTCGGCTGCCCTACCCGCAGAATCACGTACCCAGATCGAGCAGGCCCTCATCGCCTACACCCGCCACGTGATCGACGACGAGTTCCCGCGGATGCGCTCCGGCGAGAACATCGAACTGCGATCCGACGAACTGACCGCTGTATGGGACGCCTACCTGAAGGTGCAACCGGAGACGCGCAATGAGATCGCGATCTTCGACCACGCGATCGGGCGGTTGAGCGATCTGGACACCGACCGCACGCTGCGGGTCTCGACCGGCGCGGCCGCCGTTCCCGGCGAGCTCTGGGTGCTGCTGGTGGGCGGGGGCGGCGTGGTGATGGCGTTCACGTTCCTGTTCGGCACCCGCGATGTGATCATCCACGCTCTCGCTGTCGGCCTGACCGCGGCGCTGCTGTCGTTCGTCCTCTACCTGATCTTCGCGCTGGAGCACCCCTACGTCGGGGATCTGTCCGTGGAGCCGACGGAATACGAGAACGTCCTCGAAATCTGGGCGAAGTAACGTTCAGTGCCGCAGGCCGGCGAGCAGGCGCCGATGCACCGGCGGTTGCGGCGCGGTTGCGGCGACTTCGAGCATCTCGGCGACACCGGTGAACTTGTCCCGCGGCCGCATCCCGCCACCGTGGGCGATCTCGGCCTCATCGATGGCTTTCCACCCGGCCGCATCGATCACCGAGGGCTTCCTGCCCCGCACGAACCGGTCCAGCGAGGCGGCTTTGTGGACGGGCTCGGTCAACAGGCCGTCGTTGTAGTCGGCGACCAGATTGTGCACCGTCTGCGCGGCACACGACTTGTTGGTTCCGATGAACCCGGTCGGGCCGCGCTTGATCCACCCCGCGACGTAGCTGCCCCGCACCGGCTGGGAGCTACCCGGATCGATCACCCGGCCCCCGTCGTTGGGCACGACCGCGGTCACCTCGTCGAATGGCAGACCACGAATGGGCTTGCCGCGGTAGCCGATTGACGTCAACACCAGGCCCGCGGCCAACGTCCGCGACTCGTCGGTCCCGGTCAGCGTGAACTCGACGCCGGTGGTGGTGCTCTCCCCCAGGATCCGCTTGGGCGTCAGATGGTAAGCGAGGCGGATCCGTGGCCGCGATGACGGCGTCGCGGCGTCACCCAGCTTGGCCAGTATCTCGAGCTTGTTGCGTGTCAGCGGATCGGCTTCGTTCGCAAGGTCACGGATCACCAGGTCGTGGTCGGCGATGTCGAGTACCACCTCGCACGTCGAGGTCAGACCGATCAGTTCGGGCAGCGTGAACGCCGATGCGGCAGGACCCCGTCGCGCGGCGATCACCACCTCCTGCACCTTCGAGTTCCGCAGAGCGGCCAGAGCGTGGTCGGCAATGTCGGTGCGCGCCAACACATCCGGATCGGTCGTCAGGATCCGCGCCACGTCCAGCGCCACGTTTCCGTTGCCCACGATGATCACGCGTTCCCCGCTGAGGTCGACCGGCAACTCGGTGAACTCGGGATGCCCGTTGATCCACGCGACGACTTCGGTGGCCGTTGCAGTGCCGGGCAGCCCCATACCGTCGACGTCGAGGCGACGGTCACTCGGCGCGCCGACCGCGTACAGCACGGCGTGGTGGTGTTCGAGCAGCTCGTCGTGCGTCAGATCCGATCCCACCTCACAGTTGAGGTAGAAGGAGAACTCGGGACGGTGCGCAATCCGGTCGAACAGCCTGGTCACCCTCTTGGTGCTCTGGTGGTCGGGAGCCACGCCCGCACGCACCAGTCCGTAGGGCGTCGGCAGCTTCTCGAAGACGCTGACCCGCACCCCCCGCTGGGTGAGCAATTCGTCGGCGGCGTACATCGCCGCAGGCCCCGAGCCGACGATGGCCACCCGTAGCGGACCGCTGGACCGCGCGTGCACCACCGGCGCCTCGATCACCGGCGCCAGCTTCGACGTCGGCGGCAGCTTGCCCTCCCGCGGCGGATAGAACGCGGCGTTCAGCTCGACGAACGGCAGCTGGCGCTCGGTCAGCTTGGTGTCGGCGGCGATGGCCCCGACCGGGCAGGCCGATACGCAGGCGCCGCAGTCGACACACGCCACCGGGTCGATGTAGAGCATCTCGGCGGTGGCGAATCCCGGCTCGTCCGGCGACGGGTGGATGCAGTTCACGGGGCATGCGTAGACACACGACCCGTCGCTGCAACACGACTGAGTGATGACGTGGGGCATCGGAAACCCTGCGCTCCTGTCCGAGAAGAGTGGCCGGCGACGCCTAGGCGGCGGTCACCACGTGCTGGCGGGCGGGCTCGCTGCGGTACCGGCTCGGTGGGCCGTCGATCTTGCAGAGCCGCCACATCAGCTTGGCGAAGGGGTTCATCAGCCCGGTGTCCTCACACAACATCCGGACGTCGCCGAACATGTCACGCAGGAACTGGCGGGCCTCCGGGGTGCCGAAGAAGATCTCCTTCTTGACCGAGCGCGGGATGTCGAACTCCTTCCAGAAGGATCGCGGCGGCACGATGATCGCCTGGCACAGGACCCGCATGATGATCGGCACGTTCAGCGACAGCAGGAACTTCTGCCTGCGGTTCAGGTTCGGCACGCGCTTGCGCAGGTATTCGTGCGCGAAGGAGATGTGGCGGGCCTCCTCGGCGACGTGGATCGCCATCACGCGTTCCATGATCGGATGCAGCGCCTTGCCCTCGCGCAGCACGTTCTTCTGAGTGTGGTCGATGGGCTCTTCTCCGGCGAGCACGCCGAAGAAGAACGGGATCGGCAGCGGTCCGGCGATGAGCGGAATGAACTGTGACAGCCACTTGAGGATTTTCGGCATGCCCGGCACATCGGCGCCGATCCGGTTGACCATCTCCTGGAACATCATGGTGTGGTTGCACTCTTCGACCGACTCGTGCAGGCAGTACCGGTACTCCGGGGACCCGTTGGGGACCCAGAACGCGTAGTTCATCAGGCCGCGGATCAGGATCGACTCGAAGTGCAGGCCGACCTTGGCGACGTTGGCCTGGCGCCACATCCCGATCTCGATCTGCCGCTCGACCGGCTGCGAGGTGTACCAGGGATGGCGGCCGATCGGGTCGGTCCCCGGCAGGATCCAGCGTGCGTCGCCGGGGGTGACCGCAAACTCGGGTGAGTCCCAGTCGATGTCGGTGTACGGATTGAAGTTCCGTCGCACCGACCCCTCGGACAACGTGGTCAGCATGTCGACGTACTCCCGATCCTCAGGGCTGTCGCCGATCTCCATGTTCTTGCGCCAGCGCCGGATGATGGGCGTCCTAGCAGTCGTGACAGCCATTCGAAGCCTCCTGGCCTTTCGGGTGCTTTACATTCGTCCGCTTGCTGTCTAAAGACAGTACCCGTGGTCCCAGGAATTTAACAGGGCGTTTCCGCGATGTGGTGCCGTGCGGTCATCTGTGTCACATGTGACCGGAGTCACATCCCTTCGGGCCCGGCCGCGGGCTCTACGTGCGCGTTTGGCCCGGCTTCCGCACTCCGGACCCACGCTCGGGCGCCCGCGTACCGGAACTAGGCTGGTCGACATGGCCGACGCCTCGACTTCCCTGACCATCCCGCCTGATCTCAAGCCCTCCGACGGCCGCTTCGGCTGTGGACCGTCGAAGGTCCGACCGGAGCAGTTGCAGGCGTTGGCCGCCGCCGGTGACCTGTTCGGGACCTCGCATCGGCAGGCACCGGTGAAGAACCTGGTGGGACGCGTCCGTGACGGTCTTCGCCAGCTGTTCTCACTACCCGACGGTTACGAGGTGATCCTCGGCAACGGCGGCTCCACCGCGTTCTGGGACGCCGCGGCGTTCGGCCTGATCGACGAGCGCTCGCTGCACCTGACCTACGGGGAATTCAGCGCGAAATTCGCCTCGGCGGTGGCCAAGAACCCGTTCGTCGGCGACCCGATCATCGTCAAGGCCGACGCAGGAAGCGCGCCGCGACCGGTGTCGGATCCCTCCGTGGACCTGATCGCCTGGGCGCACAACGAGACCTCCACCGGCGTCGCGGTCCCGGTCGAACGACCGGCGGGATCGGGAGACGCGCTGATCGCGATCGACGCCACGTCCGCGGCGGGCGGTCTGCCGGTGAACATCAGCGACGCCGACGTGTACTACTTCGCTCCGCAGAAGAACTTCGCCGGCGACGGCGGGCTGTGGCTCGCGCTGCTGTCCCCCGCTGCGCTGGCCAGGGTGGAGTCGATCGCCGGCGCGGGCCGCTGGGTGCCGGAGTTCCTGTCGCTGCCCATCGCGATCGAGAACAGCGTCAAGAACCAGACGTACAACACGCCCGCGATCGGGACGCTGGTGCTGCTCGCCGAGCAGATCGACTGGCTGAACGGCAACGGCGGCCTGGACTGGGCGACCAAGCGCACCGCCGACTCGTCGTCACGGTTGTATTCGTGGGCGGAGGCGTCGTCGTTCGCCACCCCGTTCGTCACCGATCCCGGGTTGCGCTCCCAGGTGGTGGGTACCGTCGACTTCACCGAAGCCGTCGACGCCGCGGCGGTCGCCAAGATCCTGCGGGCCAACGGCATCGTCGACACCGAGCCGTACCGCAAGCTCGGCCGCAATCAGCTCCGCGTCGGGATGTTCCCCGCCGTGGAACCCGACGATGTGAGCGCGTTGACGCGATGCATCGATTTTGTGGTCGAGCGGCTTTAGGCCGCGACATCAGACTGCGAGCGGCTTTAGGCCGCGACATCAGACTGCGAGCGGCTTTAGGCCGCGACATCAGACTGCGAGCGGCTTTAGCCGCGACCGACTGCAGCGTGTCACCCGGGTTACGGACTGATAACGCAGTAGGGTGACCTGCGTATCGGGCTCGGCGTTAGCCCGGAGGAGGTCGCAATGCGGGAACTCAAAGTGGTCGGACTCGACGTCGACAGCCGACGCATCATCTGCGAAACCGACGACTCCGGAGAGAAGTTCGTGCTGCGCTCCGATGATCGGCTCAAGGCCGCGGTGCGCGGCGATCAGGTCGGTACGAACCAGACCGCGATCGATGTGGAGGTCACCAACGTGCTGCGCCCCAAAGAGATTCAGGCGAAGATTCGTTCGGGCGCGTCCGTGGAGCAGGTCGCCGCAGCCTCCGGAGCGGACATCTCGCGCGTCGAACGGTTCGCGCATCCCGTCCTCCTGGAACGCGCCCGTGCCGCCGAACTCGCCACCGCGGCGCATCCCGTGCTCGCCGACGGCCCGTCGGTGCTGACGCTGCTGGAGACGGTGAGCACCGCACTGGTGTCACGCGGACTCGACCCCGACGCCACCAACTGGGACGCGTGGCGCAACGAGGACGGACGCTGGACCGTGCAGATGGGCTGGAAGGCCGGGCTCTCGGACAACGTCGCGCACTTCCGGTTCGCTCCAGGCGCCCACGGCGGCACCGTCACCGCCTTCGACGACGCGGCCTGCGAGCTGATCGACCCGACGTTCGCCCGCCCGCTGCGCCCCTTGGCGCCGGTGGCACAACTGGCGCTCGAGGAACCCGACGCACCACTCACCCCGCCGGCCGAGGCACCCGAGCCGCCGCCGACCACCAAGCCGCCGCGGCCGAAGAAGGCGCGGCCGGCTGTTCCGGCGTGGGAAGACGTCCTGCTAGGCGTTCGTTCCAGCGGCGGCCAGCGCTAGCAGCGCAATCCAGGCACCCCCGACGCCGACGCCGGAACCGAGCACGAACCAGCGCCACACCGGCACGTTGCGCCACCCCCACACGGTGGGGGCCAGTCCGCCCACTGCGATCAGGTTCAGACCGACGGCCAGCAGCGGATGGACCCGCGACAGGCCGATGCTGAGCACGACGACGGCCGTGGCGATCACCGCGGCGACGAACGCCGCCACCGTCAGCCCCGTCGCCCACGGCGTGGAATCGTCCGTCATCCGCCCTCCACCCGTGCGACCCTATCCCGCTCGTAGAAAGCCAGTGCCGCGGCGGTCGCGACGTTGAGCGAGTCGGTTCCCCGGGACATCGGGATCCGCACGCGCACGTCACTCGACCGCATCGTGTGTTCTTGCAGGCCGGGGCCCTCCGCGCCGACCAGGATCGCCACCCGCTGCCCCGCCAGGCCCGCCATCGCCTCGGCCAGCGACGGCGCCGCGCGGTCAGGCGTCATCGCCAGTAGCCGAAAGCCGGCCTCCCGCAACAGTTTCAGGTCGCCGGGCCAGTTCTCGGCCCTGGCAAAAGGCACCAGCAGCGCATGTCCCATCGACACCCGCACGGCGCGCCGATACAGCGGGTCGGCGCACCCGCTGCCGAAGACCACCGCGTCCACCCCGAGCCCCGCGGCGTTGCGGAAGACGGAGCCGAGGTTCTCGTGGTCGTTCACGCCTTCGAGCACCGCGACGGTCGCGGCGCCGTCGAGGACCTGCGGCACGGTCAGCTCGTCGGCCCGCGAGGCCGAGGCGAGCACTCCGCGATTGAGATGGAAGCCCACGACGTCGGCCATCACCTCGGCGCTCGCCCGGTAGAACGGCGCGTCGAGGCCGTCGAGGTCCGCGCCGAGTTCGGCCAGCCGCCGGTCGGTGCCCAACAGCGCGCGGGGAGTGAACCGGGACGACAGCATGCGCTGGACCACCAGAACCCCCTCGGCGATCACCAGCCCCTTGCCGGTGGGGAGGTCGGGCCTGCGGTCGACGCTGTTGAGGTCGCGGAAGTCGTCGAGCCGGGGATCGGCGGGGTCGTCGACGTCGACGACGTTGGGCATCACGTGTTTTCGCCGCCGTCGACAGCGCATCCGACGGCTTTCACAGCGTCGAGACTACCCAGCGGGCCTTCGGGCCCGACCGGCGATCGACTACGTTCGACCAGATGAGCGCGGACGAACCCCTGCAGCCGCCCCCGCTGCCCGCGGGGCTGCTCTCACCGTGGCCCGTCATCGTGGCGATCACGTGCGCCTGGTTGATCGCCGCGGTGCTCGCGTTCACGGTGAGCTCGCTGCACGACTGGCGGCCGATCACTCTCGCGGGGCTGGGCGTCGGAGTGGTTGGCACATCGATTTTTCTGTGGCAACGTCACGCGGTGCGTCGCGGATCCCGTGGCGCCCAAAGTGGATTGAGTTGAAGGATACGAGGGAGAAGCCATGGCAGCGCCCGTGTTGCAAGCGCAGATCGACATCAACGCACCGGTGTCCAAGGTGTGGGCGCTGGTGTCCGATCTGGGCAAGATGCCGCAGTGGAGCCCGCAGTGCCGGTACATGAAACCGATCGGCGGACTACGGCAGGGCGCCCGGACCATCAACTTCAACCGACGCGGCTTGCTGTTCTGGCCCACCACCAGCCGCATCACCGAGCTCATCCCCGAGCAGAAGCTGGCGTTCCGGGTCAACGAGAACCACACCGTCTGGACCTACGAACTGGAGCCGACCGAGGCGGGAACCCGGCTGGTCGAGACACGGCACGCGGAGAACGGCACGACAGCGGTGTCGAACTTCCTGGTGAAGAACCTGATGGGCGGCGTGCCCAGCTTCGAGGAGGAACTGATCGAGGGGATGAACGACTCGCTCACCCGCATCAAAGCGGCGGCCGAGAGCTAGCCGTCGGCGCGCTGCTCCACCATGTCGAGCACGCCGTCGTCGTAGGGGTCGTACAGCGGCGAGCCGGTCCCCGCCGGCGCCGGGGTGTCCGAATGGGCGCCGCATCCGTATTCGGCGTCGACCACGTGCCCGTCGGCGGCGAACTCGTTGGCGCACACGCCGAACATCACCCCGAGCGCTCCGCCGAGCGGCACATAGAAGCCACAGTCGCGACACATCCGCCGGGTCGACTTCGCCATCGCCGACCCCGGGCCGTAGTCGCCGTCGTGCCAGCGCTGGGCGGCGTCGTTGCGGCCCCACAGGCTGAGCACCTGACGACGGCCGAGCCCGATCTCGGCGGCGAGGTCGTCGATCTCCGGGTCGCCGGTGGCCATGTAGCCCGGCACCAGGCGGGGATCGTCGGTGGGCGGGGCCAACAGGTCACCGGGACCGAGGTCACCGGGGCGAACCCGTTCGTCCCACGGAACCCACTTGGGCGCGAGCAGCGCGGTGGGACCCGGCACGAGCACCACCTCGCTGATGGTGGCCTGCGCGGCACCGGGGCAGGCCGCAACGACGACGGCCCACTGCCAGCCGCGGTAGCCGGGCAGTTCGGCGAGGAATCGGTGGGTGGCCGACGTCGGATCCTCGAACCCGGCGCCCAGGTACTCGCCCACCGTGTTCTCGCCGCTGAACTCGACGATCGCCGCCCTGGCCGCGTCGACGGCTCCCGTCAGCACCGCGGCCAGATCCGGGGGGACCTCCTGCGACGCCGGCACGGGCGCCGCCTCCGGGTCTTGTCCGGGGTCGGGTTCCTGTGCCGGGTCCGTTTCGGCCTGTGCTGGGTCCGGCTCGGACTGTTGCGAGGGTTCGATCACGCTGTCCATTGCCTCCAATCTTGCCCGAACGGTGCAACGTGAAGCCACACCGGTCGCCTGCACGCCCGCTGTCGTCCGCATAGGGGAGAATCGACACGTGACCGGAGCGCGGCGTGACCACCGAGACCGTGACGGTCAGCACGGTGAACGCTACTACCCACCGCGCCCACCTGCGGGTGAACACCCGGGGATGGCGAATTACCCCAGCGACCCGCCGTGGAGTCCCGATCACCGGACGACGCGTCGGTCCGGTTCGGCGAATCAGAGTGCCAACCGGTGGCTGCCGCCGCTGGACGAAAACGCCCGCCACGGCGGATCGTCATCGCATTACGACCGCTTCGACGCGCCGTCGGGCCGACTCGGCTCGGGTGCCGGCGAGAAGGTGACGGTGACGCGGGCAGCCGCTCAGCGCAGCCGTGAAATGGGCACGAAGATGTATGACCTCGTGCACCGCGCGGCCACCGCCGACGGCGCCGACAAGTCCGGCCTGACGGCGTTGACCTGGCCGGTGGTCGCCAACTTTGCCGTGGATGCGGCGATGGCGGTGGCGCTGGCCAACACGTTGTTCTTCGCGGCCGCCTCCGGTGAGAGCAAGAGCAAGGTCGCGCTGTACCTGCTCATCACCATCGCACCGTTCGCGGTCATCGCACCGCTGATCGGACCGGCGCTGGACCGCCTGCAGCACGGCCGCCGCGTCGCCCTGGCCACGTCGTTCGGCCTGCGCACCGTGCTGGCGTTGGTGCTGATCGCCAACTACGACAGTGCGACCGGCAGCTTCCCGTCGTGGGTGCTCTACCCGTGCGCGCTCGGAATGATGGTGCTGTCGAAATCGTTCTCGGTGCTCCGCGGCGCCGTCACCCCTCGGGTGCTACCACCGACGATCGATCTGGTGCGGGTGAACTCCCGGCTGACGACCTTCGGGTTGTTGGGCGGCACCCTGGTCGGCGGCGGTGTCGCGGCCGCCTCGGAATGGGGGTTCCACTTCTTCCAGATGCCGGGCGCGCTCTACATCGTGGTGGCGGTGACGGTGGCCGGCGCTGTCCTGGCGATGCGGATCCCGAAGTGGGTCGAGGTCACCGAGGGCGAGGTCCCCGCGACCCTCAGCTATCACGGCGGGTCGGGTGACCTGCGCCGCGACCACGGACAGTACCGAGCGACGACGAAGGCCCGCCAGCCGCTGGGCCGCAACATCATCACCGCCCTGTGGGGCAATTGCACGGTGAAGGTGATGGTCGGCTTCCTGTTCCTGTATCCGGCGTTCGTGGCCAAGGCGCACGACGCCAGCGGGTGGGAACAGCTCCGCATCCTCGGACTGATCGGCGCGGCGGCTGCCATCGGCAACTTCGCGGGCAACTTCACCGCCGCGCGCCTCAGCCTCGGACACCCGGCGCGATTGGTGGTGCGCTGCGCCATCGCGGTGACCGCCGTGGCGCTGGCGACCGCGCTGACCGGCAACCTGCTGGTCGCCGCGGCGGCCACCTTGGTGACGTCCGGTGCCAGCGCAATCGCCAAGGCATCGCTGGACGCCTCCCTGCAGGACGACCTGCCCGAGGAGTCGCGGGCGTCGGCGTTCGGACGGTCGGAATCGCTGCTGCAGCTGGCCTGGGTCGCCGGAGGAGCCACCGGTGTCCTGATCTACACCGACCTGTGGGCGGGTTTCACCACGATCACCGCGATCCTGATCCTGGGTCTGGCCCAGACGATCGTCAGCTACCGCGGCGAGTCGTTGATACCGGGATTGGGCGGCAACCGTCCGGTGCTCGCCGAGCAGGAGGGCGTGTGGACGGACGTGACGGCGGTGACGCCGGAGTGAAACGTGTTGTCGCCGTTCTCGCGGCGGTGGCGCTGTTGGCGTCGATCGGTACGGGCGTGCTGGTCTGGCGACTCACCCGCGATCACACACCCGAGCTGCCCGAGATCTCCGCGTACTCGCACGGGCACCTGACCCGGGTGGGGCCGTACCGGTTCTGCGAGGTGCTCGATCCGACCGACTGCGTGGAGCCGGGTGAGCAGGGTGAGCTCCCGGTGACGGGCCGCTTCCCCATCCAACTTTCGGTGCCGAAGGCCGTCGCGCGGGCGCCGTGGGTGCTGCTGCGCGCCTACGAGGACGACGACGTCATCGAGGAGTTCCGCCCCGACACCAGGCTGGCGGTGACGATCCCGACCGTCGACCCGCAGCGGGGTCGGCTCACCGGCATCGCCGTGCAGTTGCCGACGCTGGTCCGCGACGAAGCAGGCAATGAGTTCCCCGTGCCGCACGCCGAATGGTCGGTGCGCACGGTATGGGATTAGCCGAGTCCTAACCGGCGGCGTGAGCGTCGGGCACGCGCTCGGCCTCACGCGTCGGACCTGGCGGCGTTCCGTCACCGAAAGGCCTGCCGCCCAGCGCTTCTCGACCGTGCGGTGTCAGCCAGTTCGACAGGTCCGGCCCCTTCGGGACCACGCCGGTCGGGTTGATGTCGGAGTGCACGATGTAGTAGTGCTGCTTGATCTGGACGAAGTCGGTGGTGTCCCCGAACCCCGGTGTCTGGAACAGGTCACGCGCGTAGGCCCACAGCACCGGCATCTCGGCGAGCTTGCTCCGGTTGGTCTTGAAGTGGCCGTGGTAGACGGGGTCGAACCGGGCCAGCGTCGTGAACAGCCGCACGTCTGCTTCGGTGATGGTGTCCCCGACCAGGTAGCGCTGATCGGCCAGTCGGTCGGAGAGCCAGTCCAAGGTGGTGAACAACCGGTCGTAGGCCTTCTCGTAGGCCCGCTGCGAGCCCGCGAACCCGCACCGGTAGACGCCATTGTTGACCTCGGTGTACACCCGCTGGGCGACCTCGTCGATCTCTGCGCGCAGCGGCTCGGGGTACAGCTGCGGGGAACCGTCGCGATGGTGGGCCGTCCACTCGGTCGAGAAGTCCAGCGTGATCTGGGCGAAGTCGTTGGTCACCACCTGACCCGTCGAGACCTCCACGATCGCGGGCACCGTCACACCCTTGGGGTAGTCGGGGATTCGGTTGTTGTAGGCGTCGCGCAGGTAGTGAATGCCCAGCACCGGGTCGACGCCGTCGGGGTCCAGGTCGAAGGTCCAGCTGCGCTCGTCGTGCGTGGGTCCGCAGAAGCCAATGGAGAGAACGTCTTCCAGCCCGAGCAGGCGGCGCACGATGATGGTGCGGTTCGCCCACGGGCATGCTCGGGCGACCACCAGCCGGTACCGACCGGGTTTGACGGGGTAGCCGTCGCGGCCGTCGGCGGTGATCCGGGTGGTGATGTAGTCGGTGTCGCGGTTGAACTCTCCGCTGGAGGACGACGGGTCGGCGACGTAGCTCATGGTTCCAGTCATACCCGCCGAAACTGAACGTCTACGCGAAGTCCGGCCCGAAAACCGGTCACAACCTCAGTTTCGGCGCCCGGCGCGGCGCGCCGCGCCAAGAACTAGGTGTCGAGTTCGCGCGCGACGGCCTTCACCACTTCGGAGACTCTGCGGGCCACCTTGCGGTCCGGGTAACGCCCCTTGCGAAGCTCCGGCTGCACAGCGCCCTCCAAGAGCGTGATCATGTCCTCGACCATGCCGTGCAACTCATCGGGGGTGTGCTTGTGTTCCGGCCGCTCGGCCTCGCGCCGGGTCTTGCTCAGGCTCGGCGGCGGGTCGATCAACTTCAGGCTCAGCGCCTGGGGTCCGCGACGGCCGGCGGCCACGCCGAACTCGACGCGCTGCCCGGCCTTCAGACCTTCGACACCGGCGGGCAACGCCGAGGAACGCACGTAGACGTCCTCGCCGTCTTCCTGGGAGAGGAACCCGAAGCCCTTCTCCACGTCGTACCACTTCACCCGGCCGGTAGGCACTGGTCTCACCTGCTTGTCTGTCTGAGCTGATAAAAGGTCTGTACCTGTCGGGTACATAACTAAAGCGCCCCGCCTGCGCTGGGACGCGTCCGAGGCGATCTTACTCGGACGCCCGCACAGCCAGCATCCCCTTATATCGGTAGGCTGCAGTCACCGTTGGAGGAAGAAGATGCGACTGATCCTGAATGTCATCTGGTTGATCTTCGGCGGTCTGTGGCTTTCGCTGGGTTACCTGCTCGCCGCGCTCATCTGTTTCGTCTTGATCATCACCATTCCGTTCGGCTTCGCGTCGCTGCGCATCGCGTCCTACGCACTGTGGCCGTTCGGCCGCACGATCGTCGACAAGCCCGGCACCCGCCCCGGCGCGCTCGTCGGCAACATCATCTGGATCATCCTCTTCGGCGTGTGGCTGGCCCTCGGCCACATCATCACTGCCGCCGCGATGGCCATCACGATCATCGGCATCCCGCTGGCATTGGCCAACCTCAAGCTCGTCCCGGTGTCGCTGATGCCGCTCGGCAAGGAGATCGTGCCGGTGGACGCCGTCAACGGCGTCAACATGCCTGGCGGAGTCGCACGGTGACGGTCGTCGCTCTCGGGGTGCCCTCCGTGCACCGCCCCCTGTCGCCCGCCCCCGCCGACGGCCCCCTGCTGGACACCTTCGGCCGCGTCGCGACGGACCTGCGGGTGTCGCTGACCGACCTGTGCAATCTGCGCTGCACCTATTGCATGCCCGCCGAGGGTCTCGACTGGCTGCCGGGCGACCAGAAGCTGCAACTCGACGAGCTCGCCCGGCTGCTGCGCATCGCGGTCACCCGCCTCGGTATCACCAGCGTCCGCTTCACGGGGGGTGAACCGCTGGTCGTCCCCCATCTCGAGGAGGTCGTCGCGGCGACGGCGGCGCTGCACCCGCGCCCGGAGATCACGCTGACCACCAACGGCGTCGGGCTGGCGCGACGTGCCGCCGCGCTGAAAGAGGCCGGCCTCGACCGCATCAACGTGTCCCTGGACACGGTCGACGCCGCGCACTTCGCCGCCATCACCCGACGTGACCGGCTCGCCGACGTGCTGGCCGGGCTCAGTGCCGCCAAGGCGGCAGGACTGAGCCCGGTGAAGGTGAACGCCGTCCTCGACCCGGTCACCGGTCTCGAAGATGCGGTGGCACTGCTGCGCTTCTGCCTCGAGCACGGCTACCAGCTACGCATCATCGAGCAGATGCCCCTCGACGCCGACCACTCCTGGCAGCGAGACCGCGCCATCAGCGCCGACGGCGTCCTCACCACGCTGCGGCGTCACTTCACGCTGACCCCCGATCCGGCCCCACGCGGTTCGGCGCCCGCCGCGCTGTGGCAGGTCCACGACGAGTCGGGGGTGGCCGGACGGGTCGGCATCATCGCGTCGGTCTCCGAGGCGTTCTGCTCGGCGTGCGACCGGACCAGGCTCACCGCCGACGGGCAGGTTCGCAACTGCTTGTTCGCACGCGACGAAACCGATCTGCGCGCCCTGCTGCGGACGGGCGCGGACGACGCAGCGCTCGAGGCCGCGTGGCGGGCGGCGATGTGGGCCAAGGCCGCGGGGCACGGCATCAACGACCCCGATTTCGTCCAGCCCGATCGCCCGATGAGCGCGATCGGCGGCTGATCGATGCACGCAGACGTCAGCGTGCGGGTCACCGTGCGCTACTTCGCCGCAGCACGTGCCGCGGCGGGCACCGAGGCCGAGACGGTCGAACTGCCCGAAGGCACGACGGTGACCGAGTTGCTCGACATGCTCAAGGCGCGAGATGCCGAACTGTCGAAGGTGCTGGCCAGGTGCTCTTTTCTCTGCGACGAAGTGGCGGTGCGGGATCCGCAGACCGTCTTGGGCGACGCGCAGACAGTCGACGTTCTTCCGCCGTTCGCCGGCGGGTAGCGGTTTCCACCCCGAAAAGGTATTCCGTGATTTGCGTCACATAACGGAATAGTCACAGGATGGCTACGGCGCGGTAGCGGCGTGCGGCACCTGCAGGAACAACAGACCTTCCTGGGCATTTAGAGGTTTTTTAGTATTTGCCGCAGCCGGAAACGCCGGTGCGGCCACGAGATGACGAGGCACCGCCTTCCGGTTACCGTCTTGACTCAGGCCGACGACCCCAAACCCGATCGGCCCGCCGTGTGACCAATTGCGCCGAGCTCCATCCGTTGGTCCACGGGGACAACGAGAAACAACCTGGATGGAGGCGGGGGACCCACCGGTCCACCGAACAGAAGGACCTGGAGCCGATCGGCTCCTAGGGGTGAAGCCGACTTCGTTCCGACGAAGACGGCCGGGCGACCTCTCCAGCCCGAACCCGACAGCTGACCTCGCGGGCGCTACAGAGAGGACCACACGTACTTATGAGTGGACGGCATCGCAAGCCCACTTCGTCAAGCGTCAACGTCGCCAAGATCGCCTTCACCGGTGCAGTAATCGGTGGTGGAACCATCGCCCTCGCCGGGCAGGCAGGTGCCGCCACCGACAGTGAATGGGATCGCGTCGCCAGCTGCGAGTCAGGCGGCAACTGGGCCATCAACACCGGCAACGGCTACCACGGCGGCCTGCAGTTCTCGCCGAGCACCTGGTCCGGCCACGGCGGTGGCGAGTTCGCCCCCGCGGCCTACCTCGCCACCAAGGAAGAGCAGATCGCCGTCGCCGAGCGCGTCCTGGCATCCCAGGGCAAGGGTGCGTGGCCGTCATGCGGTGGACCGCTCTCCGCGTCCACACCGCGCAACGTCGTCAACGAGGAACCGCAGCCTGTCGATCCGATCGGACTGAACGGCGTGCTGCCTCCCCCGCCGCCACCCCTCGATCCGTTCGCGCCACCGCCGCCTCCCGCCCCGGCCCCGTTCGACACGATGTCGGCGCCGCTGTCGCCCGCGCCCATGCCGCCCGCGCCCGTCGATCCGCTCGCGGCTCCGCTTCCCCCCGCCCCGCTGCCCGAGGCGGTTCCGCCGGCGCCCGTGCCGATGGACGCCCCGCTGCCGCCGGCCCCGATGCCGATGGACGCCCCGCTGCCCGCGCCGGCGCCCCTGCCGCCCGCACCGTTGCCCGAGCCGGCTCCCCCGGTCGTCGACGTGTCGGTCGTCGCACCTCTCGACGCACCGTTGCCCCCACCGGCACCCGTCGACGCCCCGCCGGCGGAGCTCCCGATCGTCGCGGCGGGGAACTGGGACACCGCGCAGGTCCCCGCACCCGCGGATCAGCCCCAGCTGTGGTCGTTGCCCTCCGACGTCCCGCTGCAACCCGCTCCCGGTGCCCCGGTCCTTCCGCCTCCGGCACCGGCGCCCGCCCCGGCGCCCGCTCCCGCGGAACCGCTGGCACCGCTGGCCGGTGTCGCAGTTCCCGGTGAGGCCTACGACCTGGCCAACCAGGCGGTCAGCGGGGAGCTCCCCGTGCCCGAGGGCATGCCGCACCTCGTGAGCCCCGAGAACCTCCCCCCGGGTACCACCGTCGATCCGGCGCTCGTGCCCAACGAGAGCCCGAACGTGACGTATCTGAAGGAGATCTGGCACGCGATCCAGACTCAGGAGATCACCGGCAGCGATGCGCTGCTGGCGCTGACCCAGCGTCCGCTGAGCACGCCCGACCCGGGCGGTGTGCCGCCCCACACGCCGCTTCCCGCGGGCGCCGCTCCGGTTGCTCCCGCTCCGGCGCCGGTGCTGCCGCCCGCCTGATCAGGTCAGGCGGAGTTCACCCACTCGTCGGTTCCGTCGGCGAAGAACTGGTGCTTCCACACCGGTAGCCGCTCTTTGACGCTGTCCACCAGACGTGCGCAGGTCTCGAAAGCGGCGTGCCGGTGGTCGGCAGCCACGGCGGCGACCAGCGCGGCGTCACCGATGTGCAGGGTGCCGACGCGATGGCTGACGGCGATGGCACGGACACCCGCGCAGTCGGCCGCTATCTCGGCGACGACGTCTGCCAGCGTCTTCTCGGCGGACGGGTGCGACGAGTAGTCCAGCCGCGTCACGGTCCGTCCCCCGTCGTGGTCGCGGACGACACCGGCGAACACCACCACAGCGCCCGCCGCGTGGTGTGACACGAGGGCTTCGTGTTCGGCGGAGTCGATGGGCCGATCGGTCAGCGCAGCGCGGACGACGAGGCTCATCGCGGGTGATCCTTGCCGCGCAGTTGATCCACCGCGTGCTCCAGCACGTCTGCGAGGACGCCCAGGCCGTCCCGCACACCCCCGGTGGACCCGGGAAGGTTCACGACCAGAGTCCGGCCGGCGACGCCGCACACACCGCGCGACAGCACCGAGGTCGGCACGTGCGGAAGCCCGGCGCGCCTGATCGCATCGGCGAGACCCGGGATCTGATAGTCGACCAATGCCGCGGTCGTCTCCGGAGTGGAGTCCGTCGGCGAGATTCCCGTTCCCCCGGAGGTGAGGATGACGTCGGGGTTGTCGCGCAGGGCGGCCCGCAGCGCGGATTCGACGGGTTCCCCGTCGGCGACGACGACGGGCGGGACGGTGACGAAGCCGCGGCCGTTGAGCCAGTCCGCGATCACGGGACCACACCGGTCCTCGTAGACACCGGCGGATGCGCGGGTGGACGCGACGATCACCACGCCTGACCGTGTCACGCGGACGTCACCTGACCCATGAACCCGTCTTACCGCCCTCCTTGCGCACGACCCGGATGTTGTCGATGCGCGCGGCGCGGTCGACGGCCTTGATCATGTCGTAGATCGTCAGCGCCGCGACGCTGACCGCAGTCAGCGCCTCCATCTCCACACCGGTGCGGTCGGTGGTGCGCACGGTCGCGGTGATGCCGACCGAGCCCGGGTCGTCGTCGACGCCACCGATGGTGAAATCGACGTCCACACCGGTGACCGCCAGCGGATGGCACAGCGGGACCAGTTCACTGGTGCGCTTGGCGGCCAGGATTCCGGCGACACGCGCGGTGGCGAGGGCGTCACCTTTGGGCAGCCCGTTGGCGCTGATCAAGGCGATCACATCGGGGCGGGTGTGCACTGATCCCGCGGCGACCGCGATCCGTCTGGTGACGTCCTTGGCGGTGACGTCGACCATGTGGGCCGCTCCCGACTCGTCGAGATGCGAGAGGCCGTCTCCGCCGCTCGAGGCCACCGTTACCTGTTGATGACGGTGGCCGACTGGATGAAGGGAAGCTCCTCCGCCGGCAGAGGGAACGTGATGTCACCGAACGGCGACAGTGCGCCCGTGCGGTCGGTGGCGAGCTCGCTGACCGCGTGGTCGTCGGCGTCGGTCGTGGGCCACCCCGGGTCGATGTACTTGGTCTTCTGCCGTTTCTCGTCAGCCACGGTGACATTGTGGCAGGTTGCTTGCCGGCTGGCGAGGCCGGCCGCCTGCTTTAAGCTGGTCAGCGATGAGGCCTCGGACGAAGAGCAGACCGTGCCGATGAGGCCTCGGACGAAGAGCAGACCGTGCCGATGAGGCCTCGGACGAAGAGCAGACGGCGATGAGCGGGAATTCCCCGGGCGTGCCGCTGGGCGCCTGGTTGGCCGAGTTGGATGACGAGCGGCTGATCCGGCTGCTGCGGTTGCGCCCCGACCTCACCCAACCCCCTCCGGGCACCATCGCCGCACTGGCCGCCCGCGCCGCTGCGCGTCAGTCGGTCAAGGCCGCCACCGACGATCTTGATTTCCTACATCTGGCGGTGCTCGATGCGCTGCTCACGCTGCATGCCGAGACCACCGCCATCACCCTCACCGAGTTGACCGGTGCCCTGGGTGAACGGGTCGACGGGCCGGCCCTCACCGCCGCCGTCGAGGGTCTGCGGGAGCGTGCCCTCGTCTGGGGGGACGATCCGCTCCGCGTGGTCGCCGAGGCGGCGTCCGGCATGCCCTGGTACCCGGGGCAGGTCACCGCGGAGACCACAGCGATGTCGAGTGCCGAAATCAGCGAAGCGCTCGCATCACTGGATGCCCCCGCGCGCGAGTTGCTGGACAAACTGCTCGAAGGGTCGCCGGTCGGCCGCACCCGCGACGCGATGCCGGACGCCCCGCCCGACCGTCCTGTGCAGCGCCTGCTGGCGGCCGGACTGCTCCGCAGGCTCGACACCGACACCGTGATCCTGCCCAGGCTGGTCGGCCAGGTGTTGCGCGGCGAAGTTCCCGGCCCGGTCAGCCTGAGCAGGCCAGACCCCACCGTCTCGTCGACAAGCGCACGCGATGTCGATGCCGTGGCCGCCGGAGCGGCACTGGACCTGTTGCGTGAAGTCGAGATCGTGATCGAGACTCTCAGCGCCACACCGATTCCCGAGCTCCGAAGCGGCGGCCTGGGCGTACGGGATGTCAAGCGGCTGACCAAGTCGACCGGCATCGAGGAACGCCGACTCGGGTTGATACTCGAGGTGACGGCGGCCGCCGGGCTGATCGCGCCGGGGATGCCCGACCCCGAACCACTCACCGCGGCGGGACCGTACTGGACGCCGACGGTCGCCGCCGACCGGTTCATCGAGTCTCCGACAGCGGTCAAATGGCATCTGGTCGTGTCGGCGTGGCTGGATCTTCCGGGCAGGCCCAGCCTCATCGGAAGCCGCGGACCTGATGGCAAACCCTATGCGGCGCTGTCAGATTCGCTGTACTCCACGGCCGCTCCCCTGGATCGTCGGCTTCTTCTCGAGACGCTCGACGACCTGCCGCCGGGTTCGGGAGTGGACGGCGACAGCGCATCCAGGGCGATGGTGTGGCGGCGCCCCCGATGGTCGGTGCGGCTTCAGCCTGACCCTGTCGCCGACCTGCTCACCGAAGCCCACGCCGTCGGCGCGGTGGGCCGCGGCGCCCTATCGACACCGCTTCGACGCATGCTCGCCGGTGAGCCCGAGGACGCGGTCGTCGCCGCAATGGCCAAGGTGCTTCCCGCGCCGATCGATCACTTCCTGCTGCAGGCCGACCTGACCGTTATCGTGCCCGGCCCTCTCGAGCGAACCTTGGCCGAGCAACTGGCTGCAGTCGCGACGGTGGAATCTGCGGGCGCGGCGATGGTGTACCGCATCACGGAAGCGTCCATCCGGCGGGCACTCGACACCGGAAGGACCGCGGGGGAACTGCACGCACTGTTCGCACGGCACTCGAAAACCCCTGTGCCGCAATCTTTGACGTACATGGTCGACGATGTTGCGCGCCGTCACGGGCAGCTGCGCGTCGGCATGGCCTCGTCGTTCGTCCGCTGCGAAGACGCTGCGCTGCTCGCCCAGGCGGTGGCCGCACCCGCTACCGAGCCGGTGGATCTGCGATTGCTCGCACCGACCGTGGCGGTGTCACAGGCGCCGATCGCCGAGGTGCTCGCCGCGCTGCGGAACGCCGGCTTCGCCCCTGCAGCCGAGGACTCGACCGGGGCGATCGTGGATCTGCGCAGCCGCGGCTCGCGGGTTCCCACGCCGGGCCGGCGGCGCGGATACCGGCACAACCTGACTCCGACGGATCAGACGCTCGGCGCCATCGTGGCGGTGCTGCGCAAGGTGGCGGCGACGCCCTCGGGCATGCGGTTGGACCCCGCCGTCGCCATAACAGAACTGCAGCACGCCGCCCACCATCAGGAGTCGGTGGTGATCGGTTACGTCGACCCCGCGGGCGTCGCGACGCAGCGGGTGGTCGCGCCGATCAACGTCCGCGGCGGGCAGTTGACCGCCTACGACCCGGCGTCCGGCAGGGTCCGGGAGTTCGCCATCCACCGCGTGACTTCGGTGGTGTCCGCGGAATCCGGATAATGGGTCGGATGACTTCCTATCGAGATCGCGCATGACCGACGGCCCGCTGATCGTGCAGTCCGACAAGACCGTGCTGCTCGAGGTCGACCACGAGCTGGCCGGGGCAGCCCGCGCTGCGATCGCCCCGTTCGCCGAGCTGGAACGCGCGCCCGAACACATCCACACCTACCGGATCACCCCGCTGGCGTTGTGGAACGCCCGCGCCGCCGGGCATGACGCCGAGCAGGTCGTCGACGCCCTGGTCAGCTTCTCCCGCTACGCGGTACCGCAGCCGCTGCTGGTCGACATCGTCGACACGATGGCCCGCTACGGCCGGTTGCAGCTGGTCAAGAGCCCGGTGCACGGCCTGATCCTCGTCAGCTTGGACCGCGCGGTCCTCGAGGAGGTCATGCGCCACAAGAAGATCGCGCCGATGCTGGGGGCGCGTATCGACGACGACACCGTGATCGTGCACCCGAGCGAGCGCGGCCATATCAAGCAGCTGTTGCTGAAGATCGGCTGGCCGGCCGAGGACCTGGCCGGCTACGTCGACGGCGAGGCCCACGCGATCAGCCTCGCGCAGGACGGCTGGCAGCTGCGTGACTACCAGGAGATGGCGGCGGAGTCGTTCTGGGCGGGTGGCTCCGGTGTGGTGGTGCTGCCGTGCGGGGCGGGCAAGACGCTGGTCGGTGCGGCGGCCATGGCCAAGGCGGGTGCCACGACGCTGATCTTGGTCACCAATACCGTGGCCGGCCGCCAGTGGAAGCGCGAGCTGGTGGCGCGGACGTCGTTGACCGAGGAGGAGATCGGCGAGTACTCCGGCGAACGCAAGGAGATCCGGCCGGTGACGATCGCCACCTATCAGGTGATCACCCGCCGCACCAAAGGCGAGTACAAGCATCTGGAACTGTTCGACAGCCGCGACTGGGGTCTGATCATCTACGACGAGGTACACCTGCTGCCCGCGCCGGTGTTCCGGATGACCGCCGATCTGCAGTCCCGCAGACGGCTGGGGCTGACGGCGACGCTGATCCGCGAGGACGGCCGCGAGGGCGACGTGTTCTCGCTGATCGGACCCAAGCGCTACGACGCCCCCTGGAAGGACATCGAGGCGCAAGGCTGGATCGCGCCCGCGGAGTGCATCGAGGTGCGCGTCACGATGACCGACAACGAGCGCATGCTCTACGCGACCGCCGAGCCCGAGGAACGCTACAAACTGTGCGCGACCGCACACACCAAGATCGCCGTGGTCAAATCGATCCTGGAGCGACATCCCGATGAGCCGACGCTGGTGATCGGCGCTTACCTCGACCAGCTCGACGAACTGGGCGCCGAACTCGGCGCCCCGGTGATCCAGGGGTCGACGAAGACTGCCGAGCGCGAAGCCCTGTTCGACGGCTTCCGCCGCGGCGAGATCCGCACCCTGGTGGTCTCCAAGGTCGCGAACTTCTCCATCGATCTGCCTGAAGCCAGTGTGGCAGTCCAGGTCTCAGGGACATTCGGATCCCGACAGGAGGAGGCCCAGCGTCTGGGACGGCTGCTGCGACCCAAGGCCGACGGTGGCGGCGCCGTCTTCTATTCGGTCGTGTCGCGCGACAGCCTCGACGCCGAGTACGCCGCGCACCGCCAGCGCTTTCTCGCCGAGCAGGGCTACGGGTACGTGATCAAGGACGCCGACGACCTTCTCGGGCCGGCGATCTAAGCCTGGATTCACCGATGAGGTAGGGATGGGAGGCGGGTTGTAACAGCGAAATGCCCTGTCGTGGTGAAAGAATGAGATTTCTCGAGGATCACA
>NZ_JACKSH010000273.1 GCF_025821625.1 Mycolicibacterium pyrenivorans | reverse complement strand
TGGAGATTCCGGCGGGCCGAAGGTGCTGGTGCGCTGCGACACCGCCGGGGCCACCCACGGATTCGCCGACGCCTGCCGCGAGCAGGGGGTGGGGTTCTCCTCCTGCTACCCCGTCGATTGGCGCGTCCAGGACGCGGTGGACACCCTCAACCTCGCCCAGGGCTGGTACCCGGCGATCGACACCGGTGGCGGCATCCGCGACGGCGCCTGGGTCGCCGAGGCCACCGACCTGGTCACCCTGAGCAGCTGGCCGCCAGGTACGAGGCTGATCCTGCGCAAAGAACGTCCCGTGCGCCGTGAGGCGCTGTTGATTCGAACGGAGGTGAAAGACCGACG
>NZ_JACKSH010000272.1 GCF_025821625.1 Mycolicibacterium pyrenivorans | reverse complement strand
GGCCATCAAGCCGTCCAGCAGGGCCCGCCTGCCGTAGCGGGCCGCGGCGGCGTCGTCGGCGCACATCTCCAGCAGCCGCGCGACTTCGGTGGCGCCGCGGGTGATCAGACGCACCCGCGGCAGGATCAACGCCACGCCGCGCATCGCCGTGACGATGGCCAGGTGCCGGCCCGCGACATGGGCGCGTTCGTGGGCGATCACGGCGGCCAGTTCACGTTCCCCGAGGGCCGCCACCGCCGCACTGGTGACCACGATGGTCGCCGGGCGGCCCGACACGCAATATGCGGCCCGCTCGGGGGTCTGCATCACATA
>NZ_JACKSH010000271.1 GCF_025821625.1 Mycolicibacterium pyrenivorans | reverse complement strand
GCGCTGGCCCGGGCCCCGCTGGGGCTGCGCCCGCCGGCACTGTGGGCGGGCCTGCGGTGGGGCGCGTCGGCCGCTGCACCCGTGTTGCTCGCGGTCGCCGCTGCGACGGCGACACCACCGGTCCGTGGCGGTATGGCCGAGCGCGTGCTGCCTGAGGGGACCGTTCGGTGGCTGCTGCTGCACATCCCGATAGGAACGGTGTGGGCGGAGGAGGCGGCCTACCGGGCGGCGCTGGGAACCGTCGCGGCCCGTGCCTTCGGGGATACCGGTGGGCGGTTGGTGACGGCGGCGACGTTCGGGCTGTCACACGTGCCCGACGCGCGCTCGACGGGGCAGCCGGTACCTGTGACGGTGTTCGTCACCGGCGCCGCCGGCTGGGTTTTCGCGTGGCTCTACGACAAGTCCGGCAGCCTGTCCGCGCCGATCCTCGCCCACCTCGCCATCAACGAGGCTGGAGCGGCCGCGGCGCTGGCGGTTCAGCGGGAGCGGCGTCGGGCGAGCGAAGCGACGGGGGGATGAGGTCGGGCGAGCGAAGCGACGGGGGAGCGGGTCAGGCGACGTTTCGGACGTGGGCGACCAACTGGTGGGGTTCGGTCGTCTGGTCGTCGATCCCGAAACTGATCACCCGCCGCGGCGTGATGCGGATGATGGCGCCGTCGAGCGGTTCGCCGTCGGGTTCCCGCGGCGGGTCCTCGAGCAGCGCCTGTTCGGCGGTGCCGCGGATCTCCAGGCAGCGCACCCGCCACGGATCCCGGGACGGAATGTCGTCGACGACGAACGCCACCTTAGTTGTTTCGCGCCAGATTGCGGAACTTGCGGCTGCGCGACATCTGATAGCCGGCGATGTCGATGGTCCCGAGTTGCTCGTTGAAGGTGAAGCCGACCGGGCTGTTCTGCGGGGTGCCGTCTGGTTGGATGGTGGCCAGCCTGCCCACGTCGGCCTGTTTCATGAATTCGATCTCGAACGGTGTGAAGGTCATGCCGCCAACGTAAAACCTCAAGAATCGTTGAGGTCAAGGCTCACGGGTTGATGGTGGGCTCGCCGACCTGCCTGCCCCAGACGTAGTCGACGAGCATCGGCTGGGGGATCTCCGCGTTGGTTGCACGGAGCGAGGCTGTAACCGGTGTCCATCACCAGATACGGCATCGGCCACAGATCGCGGGTGACCTTCTGCCAGCACCCCGGCCTGCCCCCCGGGCCGCCCTTCGCGTTCACCCGCGGCAGGGTTGTCGGGATAGACGAACGGGTTGCCCGCACCCATGACCGTCCCGGCAGAGCGCAGCGAGTAACCGTTGTCGCCGCCGAGCACCCGGGCGATCTCGGGGCCGACTTCGGCATAGTTGCGGACGGTGCACAGGATCATGCCGCGATAGTCGTCGAGCAGCTTCGACGTCGGGATCAGATCGGCGGCCCCGCGAACGAGGTACGGGCCCGCCCGCGCCACGGTGTCGGTGGCGTCGTCGGCGAAGCCGAGCGCAGCCATCAGCGCCTCATCGACGTCACCGCGGTACTCGCTGAGCGTGCGTGCCGTCGTGACCGCGCGGTCCAGGCCGGCGAAGAGATCCGGGGACGCGTCGGCGTACACCTCGGCCAGTGCCGCGGCCTGCTCGATATCGCGGCGTAACACGGGCATTCTCGGGTTCAGGTCGGCGAGGATGTGGTTGCCGTCGATCAACGACTCTCCGAACCGGTCGCCCAAGCCTGTCAGCGCCTCGGCCGCGGCGCTCAGAGTCTGGTTCAGCTTGACCGGATCCACCTGTTCGGCGATCGCGGTGACGGTCTCGAACACGGTGTTGAACTCGGTCGTCACCCCCGCCACGTCGATCGGTTCTGAGGTCGAGAGGCGTTGGGGGACAGAGTTTTCAGGCGAGGTGAAGGACACGTACTTGTTGCCGAAGACGGTGGTGGCCCGGATCTCGGTCACCACGTTGGCCGGGATCAACGGCAGGTAACCGGGATCGACGTCGAGCGTCAGCCTGGCCATCGGGGTTCGGTCGCCCGTGTCGTTCGAGGCCTCCGCGATCCGCGCCACCCGGCCGATCTCGACGCCGTTGAAGGTGACCTTGGCGCCCGGTTCGACCACCAGGCCCGCCCGCGGGGACAGCAGCGTCAGTTCCGTCGTCGTGGCGAACTGCCCGCGGAACTGCTGGAAAAGCAGCGTGCCTGCGACGACGGCCAGCACCACGAGGAGCGCACCCGCCAGTTTGTACGGCGGGTCGTCGCGGTCGACGGGCACTTTGAGACCCTAGATTATGGCCGTCCGCCGTGGTGCCGATCCGGCAAAGACCCGCGCAGCGGTGGCGGCCGTGGCGCAGTGGTTACGCGACGCCGGTGCCGCTGAACCCGGCCGCGCCGAACTCGCCGAAGCCGTGCGGACCACCGCCAGGACCCTGGCGACGCTGGCGCCGGGTGCGGCCGTCGAGGTGCGGGTGCCGCCGTTCGTTGCCGTGCAGTGCATCTCGGGCCCCAGACACACGCGAGGCAATCCACCCAACGTCGTCGAAACCGACCCGCGCACCTGGCTGCTGCTGGCGACCGGCCTGCTGTCGCTGGACGACGCCGCCGCGGCGGGTGCGTTACGGATGTCGGGATCGCGGGCCGCCGAGATCGCCGCCGCACTGCCACTGGTCGCCCTTCCCGGCCCGGGTTGATCCGATGCTGCCCTGCCACGCTGAAAACGACATTCCGTCAAGGAATTTGACTGCCGGGAATGACGGACCGCGCGACGACGTTGTTCGGGGGCCACGCCGGCGCCTGATTCCGCGTTTCGCGGCAGTTGACCGTAGACTGACCAACGTCACCCCCAGCCCCCAGGGAGCAACCTGATCGTGACCGCCGAGCAGCCTATGCAGGACGAACACGAGCCGAAGGAAGAATGCGGCGTTTTCGGGGTCTGGGCGCCCGGCGAGGAGGTGGCGAAGCTCACCTATTACGGCCTCTATGCCCTGCAGCACAGGGGGCAGGAAGCCGCCGGCATCGCCGTGGCCGACGGGTCGCAGGTTCTTGTGTTCAAGGACCTCGGCCTCGTGAGCCAGGTCTTCGACGAGCAGACGCTGGCCGCCATGCCGGGCCACGTCGCCGTCGGGCATTGCCGCTACTCCACCACCGGCTCCACCACCTGGGAGAACGCGCAGCCGGTGTTCCGGAACACCGCCGCGGGCACGGGAGTGGCGCTCGGGCACAACGGAAATCTGGTCAACACCGCCGAACTGACCGCCCGCGCCCGTGACCAGGGGCTGATGGGGAACCGCGACAACATCACCGCGACCACCGACTCCGACATCCTGGGTGCGCTGCTGGCACACGGCGCGGCGGACTCCTCCCTCGAGCAGGCCGCCCTCGAACTCCTCCCGACCGTCCGCGGCGCGTTCTGCCTGACGTTCATGGACGAGAACACCCTGTACGCGGCACGCGACCCCTACGGGGTGCGGCCACTTTCGCTGGGCCGGCTCGACCGCGGCTGGGTCGTGGCCTCCGAAACCGCCGCACTCGACATCGTGGGCGCGGCGTTCGTCCGTGACATCGAACCGGGCGAGCTGCTCGCCATCGACGCCGACGGCGTGCGCTCCACACGCTTCGCCAACCCGACGCCCAAGGGCTGCGTCTTCGAGTACGTCTACCTCGCCCGGCCGGACAGCACCCTGGCCGGCCGCTCGGTGCACGCCACCCGCCTGGAGATCGGTCGCAGGCTGGCCGCGGAGAAGCCCGTCGACGCCGACCTCGTGATCGGTGTCCCCGAGTCGGGCACCCCGGCCGCCGTCGGCTACGCGCAGGGCTCGGGCATTCCGTACGGGCAGGGCCTGATGAAGAACGCCTACGTCGGGCGCACGTTCATCCAGCCGTCGCAGACGATCCGCCAACTCGGTATCCGGCTGAAGCTCAACCCGCTCAAGGAGGTCATCCGCGGCAAGCGGTTGATCGTCGTCGACGATTCGATCGTGCGCGGCAACACCCAGCGCGCGTTGATCCGGATGCTGCGCGAGGCGGGTGCCGTCGAGGTGCACGTACGGATCGCCTCGCCGCCGGTCAAGTGGCCCTGCTTCTACGGCATCGACTTCGCCACGCCCGCCGAGCTCATCGCCAACGCCGCCAGCAACTCGGCGAACGAGGAGGACATGCTCGACGGCGTGCGCCGCGCGATCGGCGCCGACACCCTGGGCTACATCAGCAGACAGGGCATGATCGCGGCGACCGAGCAGCCCGTGTCACGGCTGTGCTCGGCGTGCTTCGACGGCGTCTATCCGATCGAGCTGCCGGGCGAGACCGCGCTGGGCAAGAACGTCATCGA
Organism: Mycolicibacterium pyrenivorans; assembly: GCF_025821625.1. Lineage (GTDB taxonomy): Bacteria > Actinomycetota > Actinomycetes > Mycobacteriales > Mycobacteriaceae > Mycobacterium > Mycobacterium pyrenivorans. The sequence goes on along the minus strand of NZ_JACKSH010000271.1, from coordinate 7,669 downwards.
GCACATGCTGGAGACCGCAGCCCGGACAGGCATCCCGCTGCAGATCGACAACGACAACGTCTCGGCGATTCGCAGGCCCTGACTCACTGCTGGGGAGGACTGAACCGCAGCAGGTGACGTCGTCCGCTGTGTGATGCGGAGCCGTCCTGGCGCAGCGCCTCGATCACCGAATCCCGGTAACTGCTCAGCCCGCCCGGGGGTGGCGGTATCACCGCGTCGATGTCGTGCTCGTGCATGACCGCATCGCACTCCAGCGATTCGACCAGCGGCCGGGCCAGACCGGAAGGGATGGGGGTGACCAGGCCCACCCACAGGCTCGCGATCGTCGGCGTCAGGAAAGGCAGCACGATGATCACCCGCTTCCGCAGGCCCGCGACGTCGGCGTAGACCTGCATCGCCTCGCCGTACTCCATCACGTCCAGTCCGCCGACATCCCACGTGCGCGACTCCGGCACGGCGGCCGTCGCGGCCTCGACCAGGTAGTAGAGGGCGTCCTCGATCGAAATCGGCTGGATCTTGTTGTGCACCCATTTCGGTGTGGTCATCGCGGGGAGTCGGTCGGTGAGGTGCCGGATCATCTCGAACGACGCGGACCCCGAGCCGACGACGATGCCTGCCTGCAGCACGAGGGTTTCGACGCCGGAGTCGATGAGGATCTCGCCGACCTCGGTGCGTGACGACAGGTGCCGCGAGAGCTCCACGCCTTGGGGGTGCAGACCGCTGAGGTAGACCACGCGCCGCACTCCGGCGCTCTTCGCGGCGGTGACCACATTGCGGGCCGACCGCGCCTCCTCCGCGACGAAGTCCTTGGACGTGCCCATGGAATGCACCAGGTAGTAGACGACGTCGATGCCCTGGAACGCCGCGGTGAGCGACTCGGGGTCGGTCAGATCGCCGCGCACCACCTCCGCGCGGTCCCGCCACGGGGCGCCCGAGAGCTTGTCCGGCGTGCGGGCCATCGCGCGCACCTCGTGACCGCGCTCGATGAGTGCCGGCACCAGCCGGCTTCCGATGTAGCCGGTGGCGCCGGTGACCAGGCAACGGATCTTTTCAGCAGGCACCGGGGCGGAATGACCGTTTCCGGGGTCGGGCAAACCCGAAGCGCGGATCGGCAGGTCCGTTGCAGTCGTCGGTCCCGGGAAAACGCGGGGTAGCCTTGCTCTCGATGACCGAGCGCGCCGAACAACACGGCATTTCGTATGCGTCGGCAGGAGTGGACATCGAAGCTGGTGACCGCGCCGTCGAACTCTTCAAACCGCTAGCCAAGAAGGCCACCAGGCCCGAGGTTCGCGGCGGGCTGGGCGGCTTCGCCGGGATGTTCGCACTGCGCGGTGACTACCGGGAACCGCTGCTGGCCTCCTCGACCGACGGGGTGGGCACCAAGCTCGCCATCGCACAGGCCATGGACAAGCACGACACCGTCGGCATCGACCTCGTCGCGATGGTCGTCGACGACCTGGTGGTGTGCGGCGCCGAACCACTGTTCCTGCAGGACTACATCGCGGTCGGCCGGACCGTCCCCGAACGGGTCGCCCAGATCGTGTCCGGCATCGCCGACGGCTGCGTCCTCGCCGGATGCGCCCTGCTGGGCGGAGAGACCGCCGAGCACCCCGGCCTGATGGCCCCCGATCACTACGACATCTCCGCCACCGGTGTCGGCGTCGTCGAAGCCGACGACGTCCTCGGCCCGGACCGCGTCAGGCCCGGCGACGTGATCATCGCCATGGCATCCACCGGCCTGCACTCCAACGGCTACTCGCTGGCCCGCCATGTGCTGCTCGAGATCGACCACATGAATCTCGCCGGGCACGTCGAAGAGTTCGGGCGCACCCTGGGTGAGGAACTGCTGGAGCCGACGCGCATCTACACCAAGGACTGCCTGGCGTTGGCCGCCGAGACCCAGGTGCGCACCTTCTGCCACGTCACCGGGGGCGGGCTGGCCGGCAACCTCGAACGGGTCATCCCGCACGGACTGGTCGCCGAACTCGACCGCGGCACGTGGACGCCCGCGCCGGTGTTCGGAATGATCGCCCAGCGCGGCCGCATCGAACGCGCCGAGATGGAGAAGACGTTCAACATGGGCGTCGGCATGGTGGCCGTGGTCGCGCCGGAGGACACCGATCGCGCGCTGGCCGTGCTGACCGCCCGCCACTTGAAGTGCTGGACGCTCGGAACCATCAACAAGGGCAGCAAAGACGGCTCACGAGCAGTGCTCGTGGGTCAGCACCCCAGATTCTGACTGAGCCTCAGATCGCGGGAAGCGCAGGCAGGCTAGCGCCGCCAGTCGTCCTCGTCCGCCCAGCTGTCGTCCGTCGGTACGTCGCTGCCGTTGAGGCGGCCGTCGTCCGGCGAACCCGACAGCTCGCGCTGTAGCCGCTCGAAGTCGGTCTGCGGTGAGCTGTATTTGAGATCACGTGCAACCTTGGTCTGCTTTGCCTTTGCCCGGCCGCGGCCCATGGGGGAACCCCCTCGCGCAATAACGGAGCGGCCCAATCAACAGGCGGCTCCGATCTGAGTGTGTTTATTGTCCTGCCAACACTTTACCGTGCCCGCCGCCGTGGCGCTGGCAGACCCTGTCACGGCGCCTGTCACAAGGCCCGCGTGGGCCCGTTCAGCGTGCCCCGCCGCGGAGCCGCTCCACGGCCAGCCGGCCCGCTCCGACCCCGTCGGTGGCCGGCATCGAGTCCGGGTCGATGGCTGCCGCCACCGTCACATCGCCGCCGCTGGTCAGTGCCGTGTCGGCGGGCAGGGTGCGCTTGAGCAGGGCCAGCGCGATCACCCCTTCGTCGACGTGGTCGACCACGGTCCCCAGCCGTCCCACCGTGCGCCCGGCGGCCTGCAGTGGGTCACCGGGCACCGGTCGGTCACCGTCGGCGTCGAGGTGGAGCAGCACCAGCATCCGCGGCGGTTTGCCCAGGTTGTGGACTCGCGCTACGGTCTCCTGGCCGCGATAACAGCCCTTGTCCAGGTGCACGGCGGGCCCGATCCAGCCCACCTCGTGCGGGATGGTGCGTTCGTCGGTGTCGACGCCGAGCCGGGGTCGACGCGCGGCCACCCGGTGCGCTTCGTAGGCCCAGACGCCCGCTTGCCGAACGCCGGCCGCGACCAAGCGGTCGATCCAGCCGGGGACCTGGTCTCTCGGTACGACCAGGTCCACCTCGACGCCGGAGCCGGGCTGAGGGGAGGCCCCACTCGCCGGCGGCCGACGCAGGAAACCGCCGTCTGCCAGGGCGACGGCGGTCCCTTCGGCGGGCAGCGCAGGCACCCCGAGCACCTCGAGGACCGGCGTGTCGGCCAGCCGCGGCCCCAGCAGGGACAGGACGGCGAGATCGGCGGCCTCGACCTTGACGTCGGCCCAGAACACCATCCGGCTCAGATACGTCAGCAGCGGCTCACCGCGCCACGGCTCGGTGTCGAGCACTGTGAGACCTTCGAGCTGCGTCTGCAGCCAGTGATCTTCGACACGACCCTGCCCGTCGAGGCTCAGATTCTGGGTGACCGCGCCGTCGGGGAGCTCGCTGACGTGCTGGGTGGTCAGGTTGTGCAGCCAGGATTTGCGGTCGGCGCCCGACAACGTCAGCACGGCGCGGTGCGAACGGTCGACGACCACCGCGCCCTCCGCGGCCGTCCGCTGTTCGCCGAGCGGATCACCGAAGTGCCAGACGGCGCCGGCGTCGGGCCCGGTGGTGGGAGCCGGTACCCCGGAAGTGGTCGAAGCCATAGGTCAACTCTACGGTCAGCGCGGTTGCAGGCGGGGCTACGCTTGCAGCCCATGGCGGTTGTGGTGACTCTGGACGGGCGGCTTCACGATCCGCAGGCACCGTTGCTTCACGCCGACGATCTGGCAGCCGTGCGCGGCGACGGGATCTTCGAGACCCTGCTCGTCCGCGACGGCAGACCATGCCTGCTCGAAGCGCACCTGGCGCGGCTGTCCCACTCCGCGCACCTGATCGACCTGCCCGCGCCCGACCTGGCGCGGTGGCGTGCGGCGGTGGCGGTGGCGGTGCGGCAGTGGCTCGCCGACGGCGGCGACGAAGGCGTGCTGAGGCTGGTGTACAGCCGCGGCCGCGAAAGCGGGACCGAGTCGACGGGTACGGCGTTCGCCGCGATCGGACCGGTGCCCGCCCGGGTCGCCGACGCCCGGCGCAACGGCGTCGCCGCGCTGACGCTGGATCGTGGGCTGTCGGCCCACGGAACCGACGCGATGCCGTGGCTGCTGGCGGGCGCCAAGACCCTGTCGTACGCGGTGAACATGGCCGCGCTGCGGCACGCGCAACGCCGCGGCGCCGGGGACGTCATCTTCGTCAGCACCGACGGCCACATCCTGGAAGGGCCGCGTTCGACCGTGGTCATCGCCACGTCGTCCCCGGATGGCAACACCTGCCTGCTGACCCCGCCGCCCTGGTATCCGATTCTGCGCGGAACCACCCAGCAAGCCTTGTTCGAGGTCGCCCGCAACAAGGGCTACGACTGCGACTACCAGGCTCTGAAACCAGCAGATCTGGTTGCGGCCCAAGGTGTCTGGCTGGTGTCGAGTATCACGCTGGCGGCGCGCGTGCACACGCTCGACGGCACGGCGCTTGCCTCCTCGCCCCTGCAGGAGGACATGGCGGCGCTCGTCGACGCCGCCATCCTCAGTGATCGCTGAGAGATTAATTCCCTTGTCGCCCAGCCGTTGCGCGGGTACCTTCGCCTGTACACAGGGAAGGAGGTGGTCCGAGAAATTGATTGACTTATGGACATGTGAGGTGGCTGCGAGCTAGCAGCGCCGGGGAAGCCGTTGACGCACCCTGCGCGCGCTGGCGAAATCCCCGCAGCCACCCGGCCCCCGAGCCCCTCGGTCTTGTCCGACCAGGAACAACGGCTCGGGGGCCGCTCCATGTCCGGAATCTGCGATGATGCCGCCTATGCATTCGTCTTTCATCACCGGATGGAAGACCATCGCCGTCCTCCTGCTGCTCGCCGTGTCGGCGTGTGCGCCGCCGGCCGACACCGTCCCGAGCCTCGACCCGCGCAAGTGCACGAAGGATGTGCTGGGCACCCTCTATCCCGGCATTTTCACCTTCGGCGCCGACAGGCCCGTCTACCCGCCCTGGTACATGGGCGACGACCCCGCGAGCGGCGAGGGATTCGAATCGGCGCTCGCCTATGCCGTGGCCGCCAAGCTGCAGTACACCCACGACGACGTGCGGTGGGTTCGGGTGCCGTTCAACGCGGCGCTGGCGCCCGGCAGTAAACCGTTCGACGCCAACCTCTCACAATTCTCCATCACCGATCAGCGCCGGGCCGCGGTCGACTTCTCCTCGCCGTACTTCGACGTGGCCCAGGCGGTCGTGACCGTTCGCCGCTCGCCTGCCGCCGCGGTGACCTCCCTGGACGGCCTGCGGAAACTGCGCCTCGGGGTGCAGGTCGGCACGACCAGCTACACCGCCGCCGCATCGGTCGGTGGCGAGGCTGCGGTGGAGGTCTACAATACCAACGGCGACGCCAAGATGGCGCTGCTCGACGGGGAGATCGACGCCCTCGTCGCAGACCTGCCGACCGCGTTCACGTTGGCCAACGAGCTGCGCGACGGTGTCATGGTCGGCCAGATCCCGAGTTCCGACGACGACGGGGAACGGTTCGGCATCGTGCTCGGCCACCAGAGTCCACTCACCCGATGCGTGTCCTGGGCGGTCGACTCGCTGCGCGAGGACGGCACGCTGGACCGGTTGACGCAGCGGTGGTTGGCCGACGCCGGGAGGGCGCCCGTCCTGGGTTAGCCTGCCGGTCCCGGCGCCAGCGACGAGCACTCCAGCATCGCTTCGTGCCACGCCGCCGGGTCCACGCCGGGAGGCGCGTCGGTCGCCGGACCTGGCGGTGCGGGCATCCCGTGCCGGCTCAGGCAGTACGCGAGCGATCCGTGACCCACGCTGGGCGTCACCGACGTCGACGTCGACTCCGGTGTCGACCCCACGGGAGGCTCACCCGGTGTGGAGCACGCCGCCACGGCGCCTGCCGCGGTCAGCGCTGCGATCAAACCCAGGAGTCGCACTATCCGACGAACCTCGACAGTCGCGCGGACAGGTGCGGCACCAGGCCGCCGTCGGCGTCCACGCGTTCCTCCACGTAGGCGAGGTCACCGCCCTCGATGATCCCGTACAGCCGCTTGGCCCCGCCGACGAGCATGCCCGACTTGCTTCGCGCGAGCGCGTCGGTGACCAGCTCCCACGACGACGGATTCAGGGGCCGGCCGTAGAACAACTCCACGTAGCCGGCGGAGTGCGCCAGCAGCAACTCGATGGCCTGCGACTCGACCGGGTCGCCCGGATCGTCGACGAAACGCCAGTATCCGGTCTCACGCAGATCCGGCTGTTCGTACTCGCCGTCGTCGTCCAGCCGCCACGAGCGTGCTTCCCAGTTGAGGTAGTCACCGCCGTCATGGGACACGATGATCTGCTGACCGAACCGGTAGTCGCCGTGGGCGCGTCGGCCCTCGCCCTCACCCCGCCACACACCCACCAGCGGCAGCAGCGCCAGCAGTGCGTCGTTGAGGTTCGCGCCCAAGCGCAGATTGGCGGTGTCGGCTGGGACCGGGAGGTCGCCGAACACCGGGATGTTGCGTGCCGCAGTCTCCCTCGCTCGCTCGGCAGCTGCGGCGACCGCCTCGTCGCCCGACCGCATCCCCGAGTCGCTTCGCTCCGGTCCGCCGGAGGTCACGACTCGTCAGTGACGAGCCGGTACACCGCGTACAGCGCGAACCACGTGATGACCACGACGGCCGCGACGAGGAGGATCTCGAAGAACAGGACCACGGCAGCGAGTCTAACCGCCGGGGCGTCGGAGAACCGACCGGGTCAGCCGATCTTGTACTCGTACTCGGGGCAGAAGGCACCCGTCGCGGCACCGATGAAGTAGCCGGCCTGATAGTCGGTCCAATCGGTCACGCTGGTCAGGTCGGCGACCTCCTGCTCGAAAGTGGCGCCGTTGTCCCAGTCCTGGCATACCGCTTGGCCTGTCTCGATGACCTGCGGGGTCTTGTCCGGCGGCCAGTCGATGCCGCCGCCGGCGATCACTTGGAGGAAATCGTCCTCCGGTGTCGCGAGTGCCGCGGGCGCAGTGATGAGGGCAACTGCGGCGTGATTTTCACACCGCTGGCCACGTGTAGTTGTATTGCGGGCATAGCTGGTCAATCGCGGTGTTCGTCAAGATGATCATGTCGTTACGCGGGCGCTGAAGGTTGTTGTTCACAAGATCTTCGGCAGCCTTGCGGCGTGCGCCGAAAAATCCCCAGTCGCCGCCATATCTGATGTAAAAGGCGGTGTCCTTGAGACCTGCGTCCCAGCGTTGAACAGCGCCTGATCACCCTTCGACGAAGTGATCCCTTGCGCGTGCAGGGCGTCATAGAAGCTTTGTTCATCTGCGGCGGCCGTAGGCGCAGTGAGCACGGCGCTGGCCGTCAGAACAGCGAGAATTCGCAGGGTTCGCGACATCGTGATTCTTGGGAGTTTCATCGGCTGGACACTTCCTGAAGGTTTGCTGTGTTAAAGGCCGCTGAGGCGGCGCAGGCAAACGTGATCTTCATCGTCGGTCCTAGATGAGTGATTCCAAGGGTGTGGCTGGTGTGGCGCGTGTGATTTGAGGCAGAGGGTGCCCAGACTCGATGTTGCTAACCCAACTCGAGCCGGGA
>NZ_JACKSH010000270.1 GCF_025821625.1 Mycolicibacterium pyrenivorans | reverse complement strand
GTCAGCCAAGGTGCGCCACCAGCGTTGCGCGGCGGTGTGATTGACCTTCTCCACCACGCCCTTGCGGTTGCCGCGACGGGCCGGGCAGATCGCCACCGACACGCCGTAGTGCTTGGCCACCCCGGCGAACGACGCGGTCATCCGTCCTGAGCCAGGGTCACACACCGTGGCCATCCGATCGAAGCGCCACACTCGAGTGCACCCTCCCAGGCCACGGGCGACGCGGTCCAGGCCGGCGACCAGATGCGGCTGATCCTCACTCGGCGCCAAATAGCCGCGCCACTTCCCGGAATGCGCCAGCGAGCCGACCAGCAGGTGCGCGGTCTTGCCCCAGCCCCACGCTGCCGGCGGATCGGGCAATTCCAGCCAGTCCCATTGGGTTTCCTCACCCGGCGCATGTGGAATCACCGCATTCGGACGCTGTGTCGCCGTCCGGCACGCCTCACAAACCGGCCGCAGATCGCGGGCGCGGATGTTGCGGGTCAGGCTCTGATACGACAACCCGAACCCCAGATCCTCCAACTCGTCGTAGAGGGTGCGGGCCCACAGGTGCGGATCCTCGGTCAGCCTCGCGACCACGTAGTCGACGAACGGCTCGAACGGATCCGGGTCGGGCCGGGCTCGCACCCCGGGCGTGCCGTCACCAGCCAGATACTTGCGGACCGTCTTGCGGTC
>NZ_JACKSH010000269.1 GCF_025821625.1 Mycolicibacterium pyrenivorans | reverse complement strand
TCCCTCATCTGCGCAATAACACGCCGAGAACGCTTGAGTCTCAACCAAAAGAACCGCTGAACAGCGAAAAGGCACCCACTAGAACACTAGGAGCGCCAAGTATGTTCGAATCATCGTCTCCCGGTGAGTTGCTCGCAGTGGTCGAGGACGTGCATCGGCAGGAGTCGGTGTTGATGGCCCGCAAATTGGCCGCGGTGGCCCAGTTGCTGGGTCAGCGGATCGAGGAAGAACTCGCCATCGAGGTCGATGCGAAGTCGCTGATCACCGGCTTCGCCCGCACGACGGCCGAGGTGTCGGCGGCGATGAACATGACACCGGCAGGGGCCCGCAGGGTGGTCGCTCATGCCGAGGCCCTGGACTGTCGGCTGCCCCGCATCGCGGCGCTGCTGGCAGCAGGCCGGGCGGACTGGGCCACTGTGGAATTGGTGATCGCCCGCACCGAGTTGGTCGACGACGAGAAGTGCGCCCGGGTGGACGCGACGCTGGCTGAGAAGGTCGACGGGTGGCGGTGCTGGTCGCGGCAGCGGATCATCGACGCCGTCGACGCCGAGGTGAAGACCATCGATGCCGACGCGGTCAAGGAGCGACGGGTGGTTGCGTTCGACGAGCGCGGCATCCGTGTCACCGCCGACGCCGACGGGACAGCCCGCATCCACGGCCGAGTCAGCGCGTCCACCGGGGCGAGGCTCGACAAGACGCTCTCCGAGATGGCGACCGCGGTGTGCCGCCGGGATCCGCGCACGCTCAAGCAGCGCCGCGCCGATGCGTTCGACGCGCTCCTCGACAGAAAAACCCTCGCCTGCACATGCGACGATCCGGCCTGCCCGAACCGCGGCGAACAGGCACCGGCGGGAAAGACGGCGGTGATCAACGTGATCGCCACGTCCGACACGGTGGCCGGCAAGAGTGATCAGCCGGGTTATCTGACCGGGTTCGGGGTCATCGACGCCGAACAGGTCCGTGAGCTGGCTCGAGACGCCATCCGCCGCCTGGTCGAACAACCCCAGGTCAGCGACAGCGAGGCGTTCCGGTACCGGCCCTCGGCGGCGCTGGACCGCTGGATCCGGTGTCGGGATCTGACGTGCCGGTTCCCGGGCTGCACTGTGCCCGCCGAGCGCTGCGATGTCGACCACACCGAACCGTTCAACCACGCCGATCCGGCCTCGGGTGGGCTCACGGTGCCGTGGAATCTGGCCTGCTACTGCCGACAACACCACCGGCTCAAAACCTTCCACTCAGGACCCGGGGGTTGGCGCGACGAGCAGCTCGACGATGGCACCATCGTGTGGACTTCGCCGACCGGGCGGGTCTACCACACCACTCCCGGCGGCACCGAGGTGTTTCCCACGATGCGGGCCCGCCGACCCGAAGACCGTAAACGCATTGCCGCGGCCCGAAAGCGGCTGCGCGAGCGTCGACCGGTCAACGAGTACCACCGCCATCGCAATCACGCCGCCGCCAGCGAGATCCACGGCCGCCAATTCCGCAACCGCTTCCGCCGCACCCGAGTCCTGTTCCACGGCAGCATTACCGACAGGCCCAGCACCAGCCCCTTCTGCGGCTGGGTCAACGACCCCGTCGAACCCGAGGAACTCCCACCGGACTGGCGCCCACCACCACTGACAGCATCAGACCCGGACGAACCACCACCGTTCTAGGAGAGCGATGAAAATTCTTGTGGCCACTGGACATACGCAGGGAACCAACCCCAGCGACTATCACTTCTGCGTCGAACGCGAGCTGGTGTGGATCCAGGAGCCCTGCGACAGGGACCTCCGAGATCCCGAAGGGCCCTGTGGCTGCGGGCGCGGATTCGCCGGTGCCGCATCACATCGCGCGACGACAACGGCGATGGTCGTGGAATCGGAGATGACCCGCGACGACGTCGTACTGGCATTCGAGACCAGCCTGGCTGACGGCGGCTGGCCGACCTCGTGGGCCGAGGACGTCGCCGACGACAATCTGGAGATCGCCGCCCAACTTCCCGTCGGCGCGATCATCACCCGCGACGTCGAGAACTTCTTCCTGCGCGGTGCGCTGTTCAGCTGACGGAGCCGTCTTCGGCGTAGCGTCCCGCGCTGAACAGCGAGGCGATCAGACCGATCAGCATCATCACCGCCGCGGCGACGAAGACCACCACGAGACCGGCGTGGAACGGCTCGATGATCAAGTGCGGGAAGAAGGTCTGGCCGGTGAGCACCTCGGCGTTCACACCCGGCTGCTGCAGGGCATGGAACGGCTCGAGCAGTTCGGCGACCGGGTTGTAGCCGAGGAAGGCGGCGAACAGGCTGCCGACGGGCGGCATGTTGGCCACCTCGTGGGCGACCGACGCCGAAACCCCCTGCTCCTGAAGGCCGTTGCTGAGCGCCGCGGGCAGGGTGTTCGCGAGCCCGACGACCATCAACGAGAAGAAGATGCCGATCGACAACGACGAACCCGCGTTGAAGAACGTCGCCCGCACACCGGACGCGGCACCGCGTTCGGACGCTGGAACGCTCGACATGATCGCCGCGGTGTTGGGTGCGGTGAAGATGCCGCCACCGACTCCGTTGAGGAATATCAGCAGCGCGAACACCCAATACTCGAAGTCGACCGGGATCATCACCAATGCGATGAACGACAGCGCCATCAACGCCATCCCGCCGACCGTCAACGGCCGGGCGCCGTAGCGATCCGACAGCCAACCGGCGATCGGACCCGCCAACAGGAAGCCCACCGTGATCGGCAGCATGTAGATGGCCGCCCACAACGGAGTGGACTCGAAGTCATAGCCCCGCAGCGGAAGCCAGATGCCCTGCAACCAGATGATCAACATGAACTGCAGGCCGCCCCGCCCCATCGACGACATCAGCCCAGCCAGGTTTCCCATGCCGAAGGCCGCCGAGCGGAACAGCCGGATGTTGACCATCGGCTGGGCCACCCGGAGTTCGACGAGACAGAACACCACCAGCAGAGCCAGTCCCCCCGCGATCGCCCCCAGCACCCACGGGTTGGTCCATCCGGTCGTGGACTGCCCGTACGGCTGGATGCCGTAGGTGATGCCGATCAACAGAACCGTCAGCCCCACCCCGAACGTCAGCGTGCCCGCCCAATCGATCCTGCCCGGCGTGCGGACGCCGAGTTCCTTGAGCGACCACATGCTCCAGACGGTGCCGACGATGCCGATCGGCACGCCGACCCAGAAGATCGCCTGCCAGTGCCATTCGGCGAGCACTCCACCGATCAGCAGCCCCAGGAACGATCCGGCGACCGCGGCCACCATGTTGACCCCGAGCGCCATGCCACGCTGATTCGCCGGGAACGCGTCGGTGAGGATCGCCGACGAGGACGCCATCAGCATCGAGCCCCCGATGCCCTGGATCACCCGCCACGCGATCAGCCAGATGGCGCCGCCGTCGAGGTGGAACGGGTCGAAGGACAACGCGATGGCCGCGACCGTGAACACCGCGAATCCGATGTTGTAGATCCGCACCCGGCCGAACATGTCGCCGAGTCGCCCGAACGGCACCACCAGAACCGCGGTCACCACCAGGTAGCCCATCAGCATCCACAGCAGATAACTGATGTTCGACGTGGACAGCGGGTTCAGGCCGATGCCGCGGAAGATCGCAGGCAACGAGATGAGGACGATCGACGCGTTGACCGTCGCCAGCAGCGTGCCCAGCGTCGTGTTGGACAGGACGATCCACTTGTAGCCGGGGTGGTTGTGGTCGATGCGGCTGCGCGGCGCCGCCTCCACGGTGGGCTCGATTTCCGTTGACATCTACATCACCTCGCAAGAGAAAATACATATATTAGCTATTCAAATCATCTCCGGGCAATTCGCCAGGCACGGTTCCCTGCGCACATCGGCTGCGATAGCGTGGCACCGTCAACCACGCGGGAGCGCGTACCAGCGCGCTGAGAGGACGGGTAGGCCCGTCGACCGTACGAACCTGACCGGGTAATGCCGGCGTAGGGAGAAGCGCAATGCCTGATATCTCTGTCGACCCATCTGTGACCACGGGGCCCATCGAGGGCAGCACCAAGATCTACATCGACGGGGTGCCGTTCCGGCGGGTCAACCTCACCAACGGCGAACACCTCGACCTCTACGACACCTCCGGCCCCTACACCGACGACGGCGCCACGATCGACCTGACGGCCGGTCTGCCACGCCGCGCCGTCACCCGAGACCGGGGCACCCAGCTGCAGCGGGCCCGCGCCGGCGAGATCACCGCCGAGATGGCATTCATCGCAGCACGCGAACGGGTCCCCGCCGAGCTGGTGCGCGACGAGGTCGCCCGCGGCCGCGCAGTCATCCCCGCCAACCACAACCACCCCGAGGCCGAACCGATGATCATCGGCAAAGCCTTTGCGGTGAAGGTCAATGCCAACATCGGCAACTCGGCGGTGACCTCGTCCATCGCCGAGGAGGTCGACAAGATGGTGTGGGCCACCCGCTGGGGCGCCGACACCATCATGGACCTGTCCACCGGCCGCGACATCCACATGACGCGGGAGTGGATCCTGCGCAACTCGCCGGTGCCCGTCGGCACCGTTCCGCTCTACCAGGCCCTGGAGAAGACCAACGGCGACCCGGCCGAGCTGACCTGGGAGCTGTACCGCGACACCGTGATCGAGCAGTGCGAGCAGGGTGTGGACTACATGACCGTGCACGCAGGTGTGAAACTGGCGCACATCCCGCTTACCGTCGACCGCGTCACCGGGATCGTCTCCCGCGGCGGTTCGATCATGGCGGCGTGGTGCCTGGCACACCACCAGGAATCGTTCCTGTACACCAACTTCGAGGAACTCTGCGACATCCTGGCCCGGTACGACGTGACGTTCTCGCTGGGCGACGGCCTTCGTCCGGGGTCGATCGCCGACGCCAACGACGCCGCGCAGTTCGCGGAGCTGAAAACCCTCGGTGAGCTGACCCGGTTCGCCAAATCCCTTGGCGTGCAGGTGATGATCGAGGGTCCGGGCCATGTTCCGATGCACAAGATCGTCGAGAACGTCCGGCTCGAGGAAGAGCTGTGCGAGGAGGCGCCCTTCTACACCCTTGGCCCGCTGGCCACCGACATCGCGCCCGCGTACGACCACATCACGTCGGCCATCGGCGCGGCGATCATCGCGCAGGCGGGTACCGCGATGCTCTGCTACGTCACCCCCAAGGAACACCTCGGCCTGCCGAACCGCAAGGACGTCAAGGACGGGGTGATCGCCTACAAGATCGCCGCGCACGCCGCCGACCTCGCCAAGGGGCACCCCCACGCCCAGGACCGCGATGACGCCCTGTCGCGGGCGCGTTTCGAATTCCGTTGGCACGACCAGTTCGCGCTGTCGCTCGATCCCGACACCGCGCGCGAGTTCCACGACGAGACACTGCCCGCCGCGCCGGCGAAGACCGCCCACTTCTGCTCGATGTGCGGGCCGAAGTTCTGCTCGATGCGCATCACCCAGGATGTGCGAGATGCGATGGCCGGCAAGTCCCGCGAGTTCGCCGAGCACGGCAGCCAGGTATATCTACCGGTGGTGTCATCGTGACATTCCTGCCGCTCGCCCCGCCGGGTCGGACGCCGCTGCGTGTGCTGACCATCGCCGGCTCCGACTCCGGCGGCGGCGCAGGCATCCAGGCGGACATGCGAACCTTCGCGATGCTGGGCATCCACGGGCTGGTCGCCGTCACAGCGGTCACCGTGCAGAACTCGCTGGGCGTCAAGGGCTTTCACGAGATACCGCTCAATGTGATCGCCGGCCAGATCGAGGCGGTGGCCTCCGACATCGGGCTGCAGGCGGCCAAGACCGGCATGCTGGCTTCGTCGGAGATCATCGACACCATCGCCGACACCTGGGTCGGGCAGGGTCTCGACGGCACGGTGCCGCTCGTCGTCGACCCGGTGTGTGCCTCCATGCACGGTGATCCACTGCTGCACCCGAGTGCCCTCAAATCCCTGAGGGAGAGGCTCTTTCCGCTCGCGACGGTGGTGACCCCCAACCTCGACGAGGTCCGCCTGCTCACCGGGATCGAGGTCGTCGACGACGCCACCCAGCGCACCGCCGCGCGAGAACTGCACGCGCTCGGCCCGCAGTGGGCCCTGGTCAAGGGCGGACATCTGCGGTCCTCGGCGCACAGCCCCGACCTGCTGTTCGACGGCACCGAGTTCCACGAGTTCGATTCCCCCCGCATCGACACCGGCCACGACCACGGAGCGGGCGACACGTTGGCCGCCGCCATCGCCAGCGCTCTCTCGCACGGTTACACCGTTCCGGACGCGGTCGCCTTCGGGAAGCGCTGGGTGACCGAATGTCTGCGCGCCGCATATCCATTGGGTCACGGACACGGACCGGTCTCCGCCCTGTTCCGGCTCGGCACATGACCCTCGTCGAGATCCCCGAGATCGGGGGCGTCGCGCACCAACCCGACGGCGCCCCCACCGGCGTCGTCGCACTGACGCACGGCGCCGGGGGCAGCCGGGAATCCCCGCTGCTCAAGGCGATCTGCGACGAATGGTCGCGACGCGGGTGGCTCGCGGTGCGCTACAACCTGCCCTATCGGCGGCGCAGACCCAAAGGCCCGCCGTCGGGTTCGGCGACCACCGACCGCGCGGGCATCGTCGAGGCGGTGGCCACCGTCCGGGCGCTGGTCGACGGCCCGAACGTCCCCGTGGTTGCGGGCGGTCACTCCTATGGCGGACGCCTCACCTCGATGGCTGTCGCCGACGGAGTCGGCAATTCGGCTGCCGCCGACGGAGTCGGCAATCCGGCTAGCGCCGACGGGCTGGACCTCGACGTGCTCACCCTGTTCTCCTACCCGCTGCATCCGCCCGGGAAGCCGGAACGGGCACGCACCGAGCATCTTCCGCGCATCACGGTCCCGACGGTCTTCACCCACGGAACCGCCGACCCGTTCGGCAGCCTCGATGAGCTCCGCCCGGCCGCGGCCCTCGTCGCCGCCGCCACCGCGATCGTCGAGATCACCGGCGCCCGCCACGATCTCGTGTCAAAGAAACTCGATGTTCCGGCACTTGCCGTCGACGCGGCACTTGCGTTGCTCGGCTGAGCTATCGTCACGTGATGACCGCGCCACCACCCCCGCCGCCGCCCTACGGTCCGCCACCGGGCGGGGGGTACCCACCGCCGCCTCCGCAGCCGTACCAGGGTGGGCAGCCCGGCGGCTTCCCCGCACCCCCGCCCCCGAAGAAGAAGGGGAAGGGGTGGGTGATCGCCGCCCTGGTGCTCGCGGTCCTGGCGGCGGTCGTCATCGGGGCGGTGATCCTGCTGCAGGCGTTCGGCGACGGCAACGTGACGGCCACCGACGTCAAGGTCGGCGACTGCCTCGCCGAGATCCCCGGCGGCGACCAGGTGGCCCGGGTCCAGACCATCGGATGTGACCAGCAGCATGCCGGCGAGGTGTTCGCCGTGCTCTTGATGCCCGACGGCGACTTCCCCGGGCGGGAAGCGGTCGAGGCGTACCACAAGAGATGCAGCCCCGAACTTGCCTCCTACTCGCCCGCGTCCATGACCGACGACTCGGTTCAGCTCTACGTCCTCTACCCGACCGCCGAGACATGGGAGGACGGGGACCGCGCTGTGATCTGCATCGCCACGCTCGACCCGCCCCGGACCGGGTCCATAAAAGGCTGATACCTCGGGTACCGTCTCCACCATGACTTCGGAGCATCTCGACGTGGTCATCGTGGGCGCCGGGTTTGCAGGTATCGGCGCCGCGATCCAGCTCAAACGGATGGGTTACGAGAACTTCGTGATCCTGGACCGCGAGGACGACCTCGGCGGGACGTGGTACGTCAACCATTACCCCGGCCTGGCCGTGGACGTTCCCACCACCACCTACTCGTACTTCTTCGAGCCGAATCCGAACTGGTCACGGCTCTTCTCCACCGGCAACGAGATCAAGCAGTACGCCGACGACGTCGCCGACAAATACGACGTACGTCGCCACATGCGGTTCAGCACGACGGTCGAGAGCGCGCGGTGGGACGAGGACGCCAAACAGTGGCGCGTCGCCCTCGGCGACGGCGAGACCGTCTCGACCCGTTTTCTCATCACCGCCACGGGTTTCCTGTCTCAACCGCACGTCCCCGACATCCCGGGGATCACGGAGTTCGACGGCCGGATCATCCACACCACCGCCTGGGACGACTCCTACGACCCGACGGGTGACCGAGTCGGGCTCATCGGCACCGGCGCCACCGCAGTGCAGCTCATCCCGGAGTTGGCGAAGAAGACAGCTGATCTCACCGTGTACCAACGGACGCCGATCTGGGTGGTGCCCAAGGCCGACTTCCGCTTCTCCGAGAGCGCCAAGCGACTCTTCGCTCGGGTACCGCTGACACAGCGGGTCATCCGCGCCGTGACCGACGCCCTCTACGAGATGTTCGTGTCGATCGGCGTCGTCCACTACCAGGTCACCCGCGGCCGGTTCAACATCGCCGCGGGCGACCTCGCCAAGATGCACCGGTTCGTGTCGATCCGCGACAAGGAACTGCGTGCAAGGCTCACCCCCGACTACGACTTCGGGTGCAAGCGCCCCACCTTCTCCAACAGCTACTACCGCACGTTCACCAAGCCGCATGTCCACCTCCAGGACAGCGGGATCGCCCGCATCGAGGCCGACGGCATCGTTTCCAACGACGGCACCAAGACCGTCATCGACACCCTGGTGCTCGCCACCGGTTTCGACCTGTGGGAGGCCAACTTCCCCGCGATCGAGGTGATCGGACGGCAGGGGCGCAACCTCGGCAAATGGTGGCGTGACACCAGATTCCAGGCCTATCACGGTGTCTCGATGCCGCTGTTCCCCAACTACCTGTCCCTGGCGAGCCCTTACGCGTTCCTCGGGTTGAACTTCTTCAACACGATGGAGTACCAGATGCGGCACATGGATCGGCTCTTCGGCGAGGTGAAGCGCCGTGACGCAACGACTTTCGAGATCACCGAGGAAGCCAACACCCGTTACCTGGACCGGATGACCGAGCTGCTCGGCGATTCGATCTTCACCAATGGCGACTGCGCATCCGCGAGGTCGTACTATTTCAACCCCAGCGGGGAACCGACGCTGTTGCGCCCCACCTCGACCAAGGCCGCGATCCGGGAAGCCTCCAGCTTCCCGGTCAGCGACTATCAGTTCAACTAGGAGGACCCTCAGTGCCGAAAGAGAATTCGCGTGCCGCGACCGTGACGGGGCTCGCGCTGGCGGGCGCCGGACTGTCGCACTTCGTCGTCCCGCAGTTGTTCGAGGGCATCACCAAGCCGATATTCCCCACGAACACCCGGCAGTACGTGTACATCGACGGTGCCATCGAGACCGCCGTCGGGCTTGGGCTGGCCGCCCAGAAGACACGCAAGCTGGCACTGGTGGGGCTGGCCGGCTACGGGCTCTACTTGGTCGGCAGCGCGGTGCGCAACCGGTAGCGCCCGAGCAGCGTCACATCCACCAGCCGTTCCACCGTCGTCCTGGCCTCGTGCGAGTTCGAGTAGCGCATCAGCCGGCCGAGGTCGATGACCAGCGACGTGGCGGCGTGCACGGCGAAACGCGACTGTGCGGGCGTCCATTCCGGGCGCACCGCGCCCATGAGCTCGACCCACGACTCGACCGTCGACCGCTGCAGGTCGCGCAGTATTCGCTGGTCGGCCGCGCTGAGATTGAGCCGTTCGCAGTAGTAGACATTCTCGAGTTCGGGTTGTGCGAAGGACCGCGTCACGTAGGCGTCGATCACGGTTGCCAGCGCCTCCTCGGGGTCGCTGACCGTCGCGACGATCGTCGACAGTTCGGCGGACAGCCGATCGGAGGCACGGCGGAACGCCGCGGCGAGGATGTCACTCTTTCCCGAGAAGTACTTGTAGATACCGGAAGTCGGCATCCCGACCGCTGAGGCGATGTCGTCCATGCTGGTTTCGCGATAGCCGTTGAGGTTGAACAGCCTCATCGACTCGGTCAGCAGCGCTTCGTACTTGGATGGCTCGACTCGTCGGGGTGCGACCTCGGGTTCCTGATGCTCGGGCACGTCGGGCAGGTCGACGGACAGCGCCGTGCGGACGAGCTGGGTCAACAGATCGTGCACCTGGGCGGCGGGCAGCTTGGCCCGATGGTCGACGATGCTGCCGACAATCGAGAGCACCGCCGTCGACAGCGTGAAGCGTTGCCGCGACGTCAGCTCGGGGCGCAGCGCCGTCAGGGGGCGATGAATCCGCTCGTGCACGGTGCGCAGCTGGTCGTTGAGCATGGCCTGGTCCTCACCATGCAGATACCGGGCTTCCCACCGGTAGAGGCCTCCCGATGACCGGTTGGCCATCGCGGTCTCGATGAGCGCCGACACCAACTGGTCGAGCACCTGCTGAGGGTCGGCACCGTCTACCTGGGCGGTGCAGTCCACGAGCTGCTGGCCGAGGTTGAGGACCGCGCCGCGGAAGAGTTCGTACTTGCTCGAGTAGTGCCGGTACAGCGCGGCCGCCGAGATCCCGACCCTCGAGGCGATGGTCTCCATGCTGACACCGTGGTAGCCCAGCGCGCTGAACGCCTCGGCGGACGCGCGCGCGATCTGCGCCTTCCGATCCTTCGGCCTGCGTCGGATGCCGCTGACATCACGGCCATCACCGTCTCCGGCGGTGCGCGCCATGGCGCCCACGATATCGGACCTATGATCACGCCGTGCGCTCCCCGGACGGACCGGATCTGCAGCGACGGCTCGGCACCTTCGACACCGTCACCATCGGCCTCGGCTCCATGGTCGGAGCGGGGATCTTCGTCGCGCTCGCACCGGCGGCCGCGGCAGCCGGGTCCGGACTGCTCATCGCGCTGGCGGTGGCGGCCGTGGTGGCGTTCTGCAATGCGATGTCCTCGGCCCGGCTGGCCGCCCGTTACCCGGAGTCGGGCGGCACCTACGTGTACGGCCGCGAACGCCTCGGCCCGTTCTGGGGCCACACCGCGGGATGGAGTTTCGTCGTCGGCAAGACGGCGTCGTGCGCGGCGATGGCGCTGACCGTGGGTTACTACGTGTGGCCGGAGTACGCCAAGGCGGTGGCGGTGGCATCGGTGGTCGCGCTGACGGCCCTCGGCTACGCGGGAATCCAGAAGTCCGCACTGCTCACCCGCGTCATCGTGGCCCTGGTCCTTGCGGTGCTGGCGATGGTGGTGGTGGTCGTGCTCGGCTTCGGCGACGTCGACTCGTCCCGGTTGGTTCCCGACGGCACCGGCCTGGGCGTGCTGCAGGCGGCCGGTCTGCTGTTCTTCGCCTTCGCCGGGTACGCGCGGATCGCGACGCTCGGTGAAGAGGTTCGGGATCCGGAGAAGACGATTCCCCGCGCCGTTCCGCTCGCCCTCGGGATCGCTTTGGTCGGGTACGCGGCGGTGGCCGTCGCGGTGCTCGCGCAGTTGGGCAGCGCGGGGCTGGCCGCGGCCGACGCGCCCCTGTCGGAGGCGGTGCGCGCCGCCGGCTTCCCGGCACTCGTGCCGGTGGTCGGCGTCGGCGCCGCGATCGGAGCGCTGGGAGCCCTGCTCGCGCTGCTGCTCGGTGTCTCTCGGACCACGCTGGCGATGGCCCGCGACCGCCACCTGCCGCATCTGCTGGCGGCCGTGCATCCGCGTCACCGGACGCCGTACCGTGCCGAACTGGCCGTCGGCATCGCCGTGGCGCTGCTCGCCGCCGTGGTCGATGTGCGCAGCGCCATCGGCTTCTCGTCGTTCGGGGTGCTGCTCTATTACGCGATCGCCAACGCGTCGGCACTGACACTGGACGCGGGCCGGGTGCTGCCCGCGATCGGGCTGGTCGGTTGCCTCGTACTGGCGGCCACGCTTCCGGTGACCGCGGTCCTGGCGGGAACGGCGGTGGTGCTGGTGGGCATGCTCACCTACTTGGCTGGCGGCAGACGCCGTCATGGTGTCTAGTCGCATGGTGAACCTTGCCTGGAAGCCGGTCGAGTCGCGGTCCGACCCCGACTTCGTCGTCGCCCCCGACGAACGCCTGAGCTGGCTGAGCACCCTGGGCCTGGGAGCTCAGCACGTGGTGGCCATGTTCGGCGCCACGTTCCTGGTCCCCGTGCTCACCGGTTTCCCGCCGGCCACCACGCTGCTGTTCTCCGGCGTGGGAACCATCCTGTTCCTGCTGATCACCGGTAACCGGCTGCCGAGCTATCTCGGATCCAGCTTCTCGGTCATCGCGCCGGTCACCGCTGCGGTCGCGGCGCAGGGCACCGGCAGTGCGCTCGGCGGCATCGTCGCGGTCGGCGTTCTGCTCATCCTCGTCGGTGGCATCGTTCACCTCGCAGGCACCCGATGGCTGGACCTCACCCTGCCGCCCGTGGTGACGGGCGCGATCGTCGCGCTGATCGGCTTCAACCTGGCACCCGCGGCGAAGACGAACTTCGAGGCGGGCCCGCTGCTCGGTTTCGTCACGCTGGTCCTGCTCGTCGCCGCGCTCGCGTTCTTCCGCGGGATGATCGGCAGGCTCGCGATCTTCCTAGCCGTGGCCGCGGGTTACCTGCTCGCCCTGCTCCTCGGCGACGTGGACACCTCCGGCATCGCGTCCGCGCCCTGGATCGGCCTGCCCGAGTTCCAGACACCGACCTTCTCGCTCGCGGTGCTGCCGATGTTCCTGCCAGCGGTGACCGCGCTGATCGCCGAGAACATCGGCCACGTCAAGTCGGTCGGCCAGATGACCCGCACCGACATGGATCCGCTGATGGGCCGTGCCCTGGCCGCCGACGGGGTCGCCACCACGCTGGCAGGCTTCGGCGGCGGGTCTGCCACGACGACGTACGCCGAGAACATCGGGGTCATGGCGGCGACGCGCGTCTACTCGACCGCGGCGTACTGGGTCGCCGCGGCGGTGGCGATCGTGTTGTCGTTGTGCCCCAAGGTGGGTGCGACGATCTCGGCGGTCCCGGCGGGCGTGCTCGGCGGGGCCACGGTGGTGCTGTACGGCCTGGTCGGCATCCTCGGCGTGCGGATCTGGCTGACCAACCACGTCGACTTCTCCAAGCCCGTCAATCAGATGACCGCCGCCATTCCGCTGATCATCGGCATTGCCGACTTCACCTGGCAGGCAGGCAGTCTGACGTTCACCGGCATCGCCCTAGGTTCGATCGCCGCGTTGCTCATCTATCACGGCATGCGCCTGCTGGGCTTCAGACAGCGCGATTAGGGCGTACGCCGGTGCCGCTGGTCCCGCGGCGGCACCCCGTTGACACCGTCTGTCGACTGGGCGTAGGTCCCCACCGCGAAGGCGACGGCGGCGGCCATGATCCCCAGCGCGTCGCGGTCGACGTTGTCGATGGTGTCCCGACCCGTGTGGTAACCGGGATCGAAGGCGATCCCTGCCCGGCCTCCCCAAAGACGTTCCTGCACTTCTGTCTTCGGCTGCGACGAGCCCGTGGTGAGTCCCCCGATCGGGATGCCGGCGGCCAGGAAGGGCGCATAGTCGGTGTTTCTGCCCAGCGGCACGTCCGCGGGCCGCACCCCGGCCAGATTGAGCCGGCCCGCCAGCGTGCGCTCGATGCCGGCCGACCCGTCGGGCGCGGCGTCGATCTCGGGACCGGGTTGCGCGGACTGATCCCCGTCGTCGGTGAAGTAACCCGCGTTGGGTGACGCGATCATGTCGAAGTTCAGGTACAGCGCTATGTCGTCGAGTTGCTCGCCGGTCAACGAGCGCACGTAGTCCGTGGACCCGTCGGTCGAGATCTCCTCGGCACCCCAGAACGCGAACATCACGGTGTTTCCCGCCGCCGGTTCGGGGCCGAGCTGCAGCGCGGTCTCCAGCACCGCGGCGACCCCGGAGCCGTTGTCGTTGATGCCGGGGCCCGACCGCACGCTGTCGAGGTGCGCACCGACGGCGACGACGTTGTCGGTGTCACCGGACCTGGTCTGCGCGATCACATTCCGCGAAGTGGTCATCACCGGTTCGTTGTCGAGCAGCAGGGTCACCGGAGCGTCGGTCCGGCGCAGCGCCGCATCCGCGGTCGGGTCGATGATGCCGACCGGCACCGTCAGGTGGTTGTAGTAGCCCGGCGAGAACAGGCTCGGTGGCGCACCGACCGGCTTTGTCGGGCTGGCCCGGCTGACCACGAGCATCCCCACCGCACCCTCGGCGAGCGCGGCGGCCTGCTTGTCGACGATCGAGCACCCGCTGTCGTCGACCACGGCGATGGCGCCCTCGACCGACGCGGCCCCGTAGTCGGCCACCGTGCATCCGGCGGGCCTGCCGGGCCGCAGGGTGAGGGCACGCAACCCTCCCGGCGGTGTGGTGGTCAGCAACGACGCCTGCTCCACCCGGTGATCGCGACCCGAGACGGTGAGCGCGGGCTTACCGCCGCGGGATCCCGAGAGGCGCTGGAACTCCGGGGTCTGAACCTCGAACCCCCTGTCGCGCAGCAGGCGTGCGAGATAGTCGACGCTGGCCTGGTGCCCCGGCGTGCCGTCGGCGCGGTTCCCGTCGTTGACGTCGGCGATCTTCTGCAGCTCCACGAGATGGCGGTAGACGCCGTCGACGGTCACCTTGTCCGCGAGCAAGGGACCCAGCGCCGGGGCGGGTGCCGGGGCACTCGACGAGCAGGAGACGACGGCACTCACCGCCACCGCGGCGGCGACGGCAGGTCGCCACCGGATTCTCATGACTCGGTCAGTTGGTGGCGGGTCCGGTCATCGCGGACCGGTAACCCGTTGCGGCCACGCTGGTCCTGCGCGTACAGGCCCACCACGTAGGCCACTCCGCCGCCGTGGATCTGCAGCGCCGTGCGGTCGATCTTGTCGAGGGTGTCGGTGGACTTGTGATAGTTCGGGTCGAAGGGTTCATCGGCCTTGCCGCCCCAGACCTCGGCCTGCTGCACGGACTTCTTCTCCTCTGCGCCCGAGAAGAGGCCTCCCGAAGGAACTCCCGATTTCGTGAAGCTGTCGTAGTCGGACCTGCCGTCGAAAGACGTGTCCTCGGCGGGCTTGCCTTCGCCGTCGAGGTAGGCCACCAGGGTGCGCTCGATGCCCGCCGAGCCCTCCGGCACCCGGGGCACTCCTTCGCGCTCGTCGAGCCTTCTCGACTGGTCCCCGTCGTAGGTGAAGTACCCGGGGTTCGGTGATCCCAGCATGTCGAAATTCAGGTACAACGCGATGTCCTTGAGCGCGTCGACATCCAGCGATTCGACGTAGTCGCTGGAGCCGAGCAGGCCGAACTCCTCGGCACCCCAGAATCCGAACCGGACGGCGTTGTTGACCTGCGGTGAACTCCCCAGTTGCAGAGCGGTTTCCAGCACTGCCGCGACACCGGATGCGTTGTCGTTGATGCCCGGCCCCTCGGCGACGCTGTCGAGGTGCGCGCCGACCATGACGACGTCGGCCGTCGATCCCGTCTTGGTCTGCGCGATGACGTTGCGGGTCTTCTCGACGCGGACCCCGGCGTTGAGCCTGATCGCCACGGGCGCGCCCGACTGCGCGCGCACCTGCGCGCCCGCCGCCTTGGTGACGCTGATGACCGGGATCAACACATCGGTCTGATCCCCCAGGGTGCCGCCGGAGATCTCCTCACCCTCTTCGTTGTTCGCGACGATCAGCGCCACGGCGCCGCGCTCGGCGGCGACGGCCTGCTTCGCGCCGAACGGGCACGAACCGCGGTCGACCAGCACGATCGCGCCCTCGACCGGGAGCCCGTCGTAGTCGCCGGCCGTGCAGCCCGGCGTGTCCTCGACTCGTGCGGCCACCAGCAGGCCGGTCACGCCCTCACCCTCGGTGCCGATCGTGTACTCCATCGGTTTGGCGGGCACGGCACCGCCCGCGACGGTCAACGACGGCTCGTCCGCCCAGGGCAGACGGACATCGAACTCGGGGGTTTCGACGTCGAATCCCTTGTCCCGCAGTGCGTTGACGACATAGTCCACGCTCGCGTCGTACCCGGGGGTGCCGAGCGCGCGGTTGTCGTCGTGGGCGTCGGCGATCTCCTGCAGTCTTTCCAGGTGCGCCATGGTGGCATCGACGGTGACCTTCTCGCGGAGTGTGTCGGCGAACTGCGACGCCGCTGCGGCGTCGGTATCCGATGAGGGCGCGGGGCGGGTCTCGACGCGGGCGCAGCCACCGATCGTAAGGACGGCGACGGCCAGCACAGCCGTGAGCGTCCGTCTTGTCCTCGTCACGACACCACGTTAGCGCGAGTCCAAATAGTCCAGGACCGCGTCGGCGACGACGCGCGGCTGTTCGATCTGCAGGAAGTGTCCCGCGGACGGAATGGTCAGCACCCTGCTGCCGCTTGGCAGCACGGTGGCGACCTGTTCGGCGTATTCCGCCATCATCGCGCCGTCCTGCGCACCCTGCAGGTGAAGGACGGGCGCCCGCGGCAACTCGAAACGCCACCGGTCCAGCTCGCGGTACCGCGGCGCCGGGCGCGACGGGCGGGCCAAGGCGCGGTAGTAGGACACCGCCGCCCGCCGGTGCGCGGGGCTCGGGAGGGCGGCCAGAGCCTCGTTCAGTTCGGCGTCGGTCGGGTAGCCGGGTGGCCCCCAGTCGCGCCACAGCCGCGGGATGACCCGCGGGAGCAACCGTTCGGGCAGCCCGGGCAACTGGAAGAACACGATGTACCAGCTGTTGCGCAACTGCTGCGGCATCATCCGCAGCTGACGACCGACCGGACCGCGCGTCTTGTTGATCGCACCCACCGGAGGCACCGCCATCGAGATGTGCTCGGCGAACGGTGAGTCCGGATACGCGGCGATCGCGCTGCTGGTGAAGGCACCCCAGTCGTGGCCGATCAGCACCGCGTCGGCGGGTGCGCCGAGTTCGGTGTGCACCGCCAGCGCGTCGTACATCAGCGCACCGATGTGATAGTCGCCGTCGGCGGCGGGACCGGTCGGCGCGTATCCGCGGGAGAACGGGGCGACCACCCGCATGCCCCGCTCGGCCAGCAGCGGCGCCATCTTGCGCCACCCCCACGCGCTGTCGGGGAAGCCGTGCAGGCACAGCACGAGCCGGCCATCGGCGGGGCCCCACGACAGCGCGGCGACATCCAGGTGCGGGAGCTTCAGCTGGAGGGTCTGCGGTTCGGTCACGATGGTCGAAAACCCTTTCTTCTCATGTCAGGCATCCCGACGATGCACCGTGACGACCGCCGCGACGAACACAACGGCGACGACGGCGGTGAAGTACCCGACCGATCCCGGGACACCCCAGTGCCACGCGTATCCCGGGAACAGCCATTCCACCTCGAGGAACCTGAAGGCGTTGGCGAACGGCAGATAGGGGCCGAACTGCGCGCCCCTGCCCGGCAGATTGCCCAGCAGCGGTTCGACGAGCAGCGGCCACAGCAGAAGGACCGCAACCGCCCCGGCGGTGTGGCGCAGCAGTGCGGCGACACCCACGCCGAGGACCGCCGCCAGCGCCGAGTACAGCGCGATCGCGCCCGCGGTTCGCCACACATCCGCGAGCGGCACCCGCGCCACCAGCACCGACCCGACGACCATGGTCGCTGCCGCCACACCGGAGAACACGGCCGCGACAACGGCTTTGGCGACGAGTACCAGCGTTCTGTCCGGCGTGGCCATGAACGTGGTGCGCACCATCGCGGTGCGGTACTCCCCGGTCACCGTCATCGCGGCGACGACCATCAGCACGGGCACCCCGAACACCGCGACGCCGAGGGCCGCCGCAGGCACCGTCAGCCGCTCGTTGCCGTAGGTGGTGGCTGCCTGGAGCGCGGCGATGCCGAGGCTCAGCGCCGCCGCCGCCCCGGTCGCCCACAGTGGCGACCGGATAGTGGTCAGCTTGATCCGCTCGGCGTTCATCACCGCGGCCGCCGTCATCAGCCGGGTCATGTCCGCCCGCCCCGGTACTCGGTCACATCGTCGGTCGACGACAGGTAGGCCTGCTCCAGCGAGACCTGCTCGGCGCGCAGTTCGTGGAGGACGATCGAGTGCCGGGCCGCCAGCTCCCCGACCGCTTCGGTGGGGGCGTCGTGCACCGTGAGCGCGTCGGGCTGCACGTGCACCGTCAGCCCGGCGCCGGTGAGCACGTCGCGCAGCGTGTCCAGCTGCGGGCTGCGCACCCGGACCGTGGCTCCGCCCGAGCGGGCGATGAACTCGCTCACCGTGGTGGATGCGATCAGCTTGCCTCTTCCGATGACGACGAGGCGGTCGGCGGTGTTCGCCATCTCGGAGAGCAGGTGGCTGGAGACCAGCACGGTGCGCCCCTCGCCTGCCATCGTGCGCATCAGCGTGCGGACCCAGTGAATGCCCTCCGGGTCCAGTCCGTTGACCGGTTCGTCGAACAGCAGTACCGGCGGGTCACCGATCAGCGCGCCCGCGATGCCGAGGCGCTGGCTCATGCCCAGTGACAGCGTGCCCGCGCGGGCGCCCGCGACGGTGGTGAGGCCGACCATCCCGAGGACCTCGTCGACGCGGCGGGCCGGGATGCGGTTGGTCGCGGCGATCCAGCGCAGGTGACTGCGGACCGACCGGTTCGGGTGGACCTGCCGGGCGTCCAGCAGCGCACCGACCGTCCGTAGCGGATCGGGCAGAGCCCGGTAGGCCCTGCCGTCGATGGTGGCGGTGCCCGACGTCGGACGGTCGAGACCGAGGATCATCCGCATCGTGGTGGTCTTGCCGGCTCCGTTGGGGCCGAGGAACCCGGTCACCACACCGGGCTCGATCGTGCACGTCAACCCGTCGACGGCCCGGACAGCTCCGTATGTCTTTGTCAGGGAGGTCATTTCGATCATGTTCCGGTCGCGGCGACGACCATGTCGGCGACCGCACGCATTCCTTCCGCGTTGGGGTGCAGCGGAGCGGGACGGCGTGGCACCGGCCAGCCGAACCGGGTCGTCCACGGCTGGGACGACCACGCATGGTGGTCGCGGCTGGCGTCGGCGGCGGTGACCAGGCCACACCCGGTCGCCGTGGCCGCCGCGGCCGTCAGACGCGCGAGGTCCGTCGCCACCTCGCGACCGAGCGCGGCATCCGGTTCGCGCAGCGGAGGCGCCGGTACGCCCTGAGGCGGGAGCAGCGTGAGGTAGTCCACGAAGAGCACGGTCGCGTCGGGCGAACGTCGGCGCAGTGTCCGTCCCACCTCCACGAGTGATTCACCGACCTCGGAGAGCGCCGACTCGCGGGTCGCGGGGTCCAGCAGTGCGCGCAGCCTCGCCCCGAGGACCGGGAACGATCGGGTGAACCGGGGCAGGCCCGCGGCGAACAGCATCGGCACATAGCCGATGTCGTTCCCGCCGATCGTGACCGTCACCAGGGTCTCGGTGCCGTCGAGGGTGTCGACCTGCGGCGGCGCACCCCGCTGGGAGTCGGTGAGCACGTGCGCGGTGGTGGCGCCGGAGAACGTGACGTCGACCAGGTCGAGGCAGAGGGACTGCGCGACGAGGTGCGGGTAGTTGCGGGCCGACCGCCCGGCAGCCCTCGGCGACCCATCGGCGCGGGGCTGGATCCCCGGCCCTGCGGCCATCGAACTTCCCAGCGCGACATAGCGGTTCACCACAGAGCGGGGCTGCTCGCCTGCGCCCAGAACCTCTTCGGGATACGGCCCGCCCGCCGGGCCAGGTAGCCGCCCTTGACCGCGGCGGCCATCGCCGCGGCCATCATCGCCGGATCGGCCGCCCGGGTGACCGCGCTCGCCAGCAGCACCCCGTCGCAGCCCAGTTCCATCGCCAGCGCGGCGTCGCTCGCGGTGCCGATACCCGCGTCCAGGATCACCGGCACGGAGGCCTGTTCGACGATCATCTCGATGTTGTGCGGGTTGGCGATGCCCAACCCGGTGCCGATCGGCGACCCCAGCGGCATGACCGCGGCGCAACCGGTGGCCTCCAGCCGGCGGGCCAGGACGGGATCGTCGTTGGTGTACGGCAACACGACGAACCCGTCATCGACCAGTTGCTCTGCGGCCCTGACCAGTTCGACGGCGTCGGGCAGCAGGGTCCGCTCGTCGGCGATGACCTCGAGCTTGACCCAGTTGGTGTGGAGGGCTTCGCGGGCCAACTGGGCGGTCATCACGGCTTCCGCCGCCCCGCGGCAACCGGCCGTGTTGGGCAGCGGCGTGATGCCGATCCGGGCCAGCAGTTCGAGCACGCCCGAGCCGCTGTCGGCGTCGACGCGGCGCATCGCGACGGTGGTGAGCTCGGTTTCCGAGGCGATCAACGCCGCCTCGAGCACCGCGAGGTTGGCCGCCCCGCCGGTGCCGAGGATCAACCGCGAGCCGAACTCCCGGCCCGCGATGCTCAGCTTGCCCGACAGATCAGGGGAGGTCGGATCAGCCACCCTGCACCGCCGTCACGACCTCGACCTTCGCCCCGTCGGTGAGAGCGGTGTCCCACTGCGACCTCGGGAGCACCGACCAGTCGACCGCCACGGCGATGCCCTTCTCCGGGAATCCGAGCCATTCCAGCAGCCCCGCGACGGTGATCTGCTCGTCGACCTCGACTGCTTCGTCGTTCACCACGACCTTCATCTCACCCCCACGCTCATCAGGTCCTCAGCTCCGGCCAGCGGCGCGCCGCGAAGCTCGGCGGCGATCGCCTCGGCGGTCCACGGCGCCAGCAGGAAACCCGACCGGCCGTGACCCGCCGCGACCAGTGTGCGCGCATCGAGCCTGCCGACCAGCGGCAGGTTGTCGGGGGTCATCGGTCGCAGGCCTGCGGCGCACTCGGCGAACTCGTACTCACCGAGTGCGGGCACCACCGCGCAGGCGTCGTCGAGCAGTTCACGCACCCCCGTCACCGCGGGAGCGGTGTCTCGACCGTGTTCGTACTGCGTCGCGCCGACCACCACGCCGTCGGCCCTGGGAACCAGGTACACCTGACGGCCGTGCACACGCGCGCGGATGACGCGCTGCGGCACGGGCATACACCCTTTCCGCCGGCGCAACCGGAGGACCTCGCCCTTCACCGGACGGATCGGCAGCCCCGGCCACAATGCGGGCGCATCGAGACCGTTGGCGATCACCACGGTGTCCGCGGCATCGGCGCCGATCTCCGCGAGGTCGTGCACCGGCGGCGCCCATCGGACGCCGAGGCGGTCGCAGTGCCCGGCGAGCGCGTCGACGAGAGCTCTGTTGTCGACCGCCAGCTCCGTCTCGGCGATGAAACCGTGGCGGATGCCCTGGGCGAGAAGGGGTTCGACATCGCGGGCGGCAGTCGTCAACGTCACCGGATGTCCCTGCGCGCGCAGCCATTCGCCGACGGTCGACAGGTCGGCCGCGTCGGCGCGGTCGACGGCGACGACCAGCGACTGGCGGGCGGTGATCACCTCGGGCGGCAGGCCGTCCAGGAAATCCCGGTGCCACAGCTCGAGGGACGCCAGGCCGAGCCGGAGCAGGCGTTCCTCGCCGGGCCAGCCCTCACTGTGCGGTGCGAGCATCCCGCCTGCCACCCAGGAGGCGCCGCGCTGCTCGGTCCGGTGCACGCGGACCCTCCAGCCGTCCTGGGCGGCGCGGCGCGCGACGGCCAGGCCGATGACGCCCCCGCCGATGACGGCCAGGTTCTTCCCGGTCGTCGGCATGATTTGCTCCCTTCGCCGGCATGATCCGGATCAGGTGTGACGGTAAGAGCGGCGCGCTCACTCTCAGTCCCCGTGCCCGGGACTCCCGTGTGGTCGGTTACCAGCCTACGTCGACACGGGGTTAGCGTTCGCAGTGTGAGTGAGTCACCCGCGACGGCCAGATTGCGCCCGGCATCGCTGTACCTGTGCACCGACGCCCGCCGCGAACGCGGCGACCTGGCGGAATTCGCCGACGCAGCGCTCGCCGGCGGCGTCGACATCATCCAGCTCAGGGACAAGGGGTCGGCAGGCGAGCAGCGGTTCGGTCCGCTGGAGGCCCGCCAGGAGATCGAGGCGCTGGCCACGATCGGCGACGCGGCACGACGCCACGGCGCGTTGCTGGCCGTCAACGACCGCGCCGACATCGCACGGGCCGCCGGCGCCGACATCCTCCACCTCGGCCAGGACGACCTGCCGCTGCCGATCGCCCGCGACATCGTGGGCGAGGTGATCCTCGGCCGCTCGACCCACGACATCGACCAGGTGAAAGCCGCGGTGGCCGAGGACGGCGTCGACTACTTCTGCGTCGGCCCCTGCTGGCCCACGCCCACGAAGCCGGGCCGCCCCGCACCCGGACTGGACCTGGTCCGCGCCGCTGACGCGCTCGGCACCGACAAACCGTGGTTCGCCATCGGCGGAATCGATGCGGCCCGGGTGCCCGACGTGGTCGCCGCGGGCGCGCGTCGCATCGTGGTGGTCCGCGCGATCACGGCCGCCGAGGACCCGAAGGCGGCGGCCGAACAGCTGACCGGGCTGCTCAGCTCTCGCGGTTGACCATCAGCGGGATCGACGCGGCCACGCTGCGCAGCCGCTCCCAGCTCGCGGCGAAGCCGGGATGCAGCGGCAGGTCGGCCACCTCGTCCTCGGCAACCCACCGCAACTCCGCGCTTTCGCGGTTGGGCACGGTGTCCAGCTGTTCCCCGGCGTCAGCGATGACGGTCGTGTACGTCCACCCGGACACTTCGGCGGTGACGATCGTGGTGCGCACGACCAGTTGATCGGCGGGCAGCCCGGCTTCCTCGTGGGCTTCGCGCACCGCGGCCTGCTCGACGGTCTCGTGGCTGTCGCGGGCACCGCCGGGCAGCCCCCAGGTGCCTCCCTGATGACTCCACGCGGCGCGATGCTGAAGCAGCACCGCGGCCGATCCGTCGGGGCGGGGCGCCCGCAGCAGCAGCCCCGCCGCGCCGTGCCTGCCCCAGTAGGCGGCACCGTTGGCCGACACCACCCAGCCGTCACCGTCCCCGCGCACGCGTTCAGGATAGGGAACCGACCACGAAATCGGGGTGGTGGGCGCCAATCGCCGTCCGTGAATACCCACACGTCGGACCGGTAGCTCTTAGACTTCTTTCATAGAGTGGGGTCAGTCGGGACGACAGCCGGAGAGATCGAGACCAAGATGAGGTCCGCGCACACGTGACTGTGGAGTTGGCGCATCCCTCGACGGAACCTCTTGCGTCGCGGTCGCCGTCGACCCCGGCGCATCCGCGGTGGTGGTTCATGTGGACGACGCCGGGCCGCATCCTCAGCATCGGCTTCGTCCTGGCCGCGCTCGTGGTCGCCAGCGCGTTCGCGACGTCGACGACGATCAACGATCGCCAGCAGGCGCTGACCACCGTGCTCAACCACACCGAGCCGTTGTCGTTCGCGGCCGGGCAGCTCTACACCACGCTGTCGGTCGCCGACGCAGCCGCGGCCACCGCGTTCATCGCCGGCGCCGAACCCCGCGCCGTGCGCCAGCGCTACGAGCAGGCGATCACCGATGCCGCCGTCGCGGTGACGCGGGCATCCAGCGGCCTGACCGACGAGCCGATGGTGCAACTGCTCGGGCGCATCAACGCCAGGCTGGCGGTGTACACCGGGCTGGTCGAGACCGCACGCACCAACAACCGCGCGGGCAACCCCGTCGGCTCGTCGTATCTGTCCGAGGCGTCGTCGCTGATGCAGCAGCAGATCCTGCCGGACGCCCAACGCCTCTACGAGGAGACCTCGGCGCAGGTGGACGTCGAGACCACCGCGTCGACCCGGATTCCCGGCCCGGTGATCCTGGTGGTGCTGGCCACGCTGCTTTTCGGCGCGTTCGCCAACCGCTGGCTGGCCAAGCGCACCCGAAGACGGGTCAACATCGGGTTCGTCGCGGGCGGATTGGCCGTGCTGATCATGTTGATGTGGGTGGGCACCGCGTTGGTGATCTCGACCTCCGACAGCCGCAGCGCCAAGGACACGGCGGCCGAGTCGCTCAAGACGGTCACCAACCTGGCGATCACCGCTCAGCAGGCACGGGCCGACGAGACGCTGTCGCTGATCCGTCGCGGCGACGAGAACGTGCGAAAGCAGTCCTACTATCAGCGGATCGACCTGATGCAGGAACAGCTTGCCCGTTATCTCGCCCGCGACGACTCGATCGACAAGACCGACCTGTCCGACGCCGACAAACTGCTCGACCGGTGGCGCGCCGCCGACGACCGGATCACCGCCTACATCGCGGTGGGCAATTACCAGGCCGCGACTCAGGTGGCGCTGGGAGTCGGCGAAGACGACGCCACGCCTGCGTTCGACAAGCTGGACGAGGCGCTCAGCAAGGGCATCGAGCAGAGCCGCAGCCAGTTGCGCAACGACATCGTCAACGCCCGCCGGGTGCTGTCGGGGGCCACAGTCGGCGCCGCCCTGTTGAGCGTCGCGGCGGCGGTGGCGGTGGCGTTGGGGATCTGGCCGAGGCTCAGTGAGTATCGGTAGGCGGGGACACATGAACAGGACACTGGGAGCTCTTCTCGCGGCGGCACTGCTGCTGGGCGGGTGCGCGCAGGCGACGCCGATGGTCGCCACCCCCGCTGTCACGTTGGCGCCGCCGACACCGTCGGGGATGGACGAACTGGCGCCGGAGCCTGCGCGGCCGTCCACCGCGGTGGACGACGACTGCGACCGGCGGGCGAGCCTGCGGCCGTTCGAGACCAAGGCCGAGGCCGACGACGCGGTCGCCAACATCAAGGCGCGGGGTCGACTGCTCGTCGGGCTCGACATCGGCAGCAACCTGTTCAGCTTCCGCGATCCGATCAGCGGTGAGATCACCGGCTTCGACGTCGACATCGCCGGCGAGATCGCCCGCGACATCTTCGGAACCCCGTCTCAGGTGGAGTACCGGATCCTGTCGTCGGCAGACCGGATCGAGGCGCTGCAGAGCAACCAGGTCGACGTGGTGGTCAAGACCATGACGATCACGTGCGAGCGCAAGAAGCTGGTGAACTTCTCCACGGTGTATCTGACGGCCAACCAGCGGATCCTGGCCCCGCGCGACTCGACGATCAGGGAAGCATCGGACCTGTCCGGCAAGAGGGTCTGCGTCGCCAAGGGAACCACGTCGTTGCAGCGGATCCAGCAGATCACCCCGCCGCCGCTGATCGTCGGCGTGGTGACGTGGGCCGACTGCCTGGTCGCGCTGCAGCAGCGTCAGGTCGACGCGGTCAGCACCGACGATGCGATCCTGGCCGGGCTGGTGTCCCAGGATCCCTACCTGCACATCGTGGGCTCCTCGCTCAACGAGGAGCCGTACGGCGTCGGCATCAACCTGCAGAACACCGGCCTGGTCCGGTTCGTCAACGGCACGCTGGAACGGATCCGCCGGGACGGCACGTGGAACACGTTGTACCGCAAGTGGTTGACGGTGCTGGGACCGGCACCCTCCCCACCTGTCGCGAGGTACACGGACTGATGGCCGACGAACGTCAGGACGTCGAAGAGCACGACGAGGACCCGGGGACCCAGCCCGCGAGCTACTCCGACCTCGCCGACCTGTCCGACGATTCGATGTCGACGATGCGGCCGATGGCCACCCAGGCGGTGTACCGGCCCAACTTCGACGACGAGGACGACGACGACTCGTTGCAGACCGGCGACACCGAACCGCAGGACCACTCGACAACGGTGATGCGCACGGTGTCACCCACCCGCCGCCTCGGCGGTGGCCTCGTCGAGATCCCGCGGGTGCCTGCGGTGGACCCGTTGGCCGCGCTGATGACCGACCCCGTCGTCGCCGAGTCGAAGCGGTTCTGCTGGAACTGCGGACGGCCTGTCGGGCGCTCGACGCCGGACGGGCGCGCGCTGTCGGAGGGCTGGTGCCCTCACTGCGGCAGCGCGTATTCCTTTCTGCCGCAACTGTCCGTCGGTGACATCGTCGCCGACCAGTACGAGATCAAGGGCTGCATCGCCCATGGCGGACTCGGCTGGGTGTACCTGGCGTTCGACAAGAACGTCAACGACCGTCCGGTGGTGCTGAAAGGCCTGGTGCATTCCGGTGACGCCGAGGCCCAGGCGATCGCGATGGCGGAGCGGCAGTTCCTCGCCGAGGTGACCCACCCGGGGATCGTCAAGATCTACAACTTCGTCGAACACGAGGACAAGCACGGCAACCCGGTCGGCTACATCGTCATGGAGTACGTGGGCGGGTCGTCGCTCAAGCAGGCCACCCGCCACAAGAAGACCGACGGCGCGCGGCTCCCGGTCGCCGAGGCCATCGGCTTCATGCTCGAAATCCTTCCGGCACTGGGCTATCTGCACGCCAACGGGCTGGTCTACAACGACCTCAAGCCCGAGAACATCATGGTCACCGAGGACCAGCTCAAGCTCATCGACCTCGGCGCGGTGTCGCGCATCAACTCGTTCGGATACCTCTACGGCACTCCCGGCTACCAGGCTCCCGAGATCGTGCGCACCGGCCCCACCGTCGCCACCGACATCTACACGGTCGGGCGGACGCTGGCCTCGCTGACGCTGCACCTGCGCACCCGCAAGGGACGCTATGTCGACGGGCTGCCCGAGGACGATCCCGTTCTGGCCGAATACGACTCGTTCGGCCGGCTGCTGCGCCGCACGATCGATCCCGACCCGCGCCGGCGTTTCCAGTCCGCCGAGGAGACGGCAAGTCAGCTGATGGGTGTGCTGCGTGAGGTCGTGGCGCAGGACACCGGGATGCCGCGCCCCGGTCTGTCGACGGTGTTCAGCCCCTCGAGGTCGACGTTCGGCGTGGACCTGCTCGTCGCGCACACCGACGTCTACCTCGACGGTCAGGTCCACTCGGAGAAGCTCACCGCGCAGGAGATCATCAAGGCGCTTCAGGTTCCGCTGGTGGATCCGACCGATGTCGGCGCGACGGTGTTGTCGGCG
This sequence comes from Mycolicibacterium pyrenivorans, assembly GCF_025821625.1. GTDB lineage: Bacteria > Actinomycetota > Actinomycetes > Mycobacteriales > Mycobacteriaceae > Mycobacterium > Mycobacterium pyrenivorans. The sequence continues at coordinate 37,992 of NZ_JACKSH010000269.1, read as the reverse complement.
ACGGTGCTGAGTCAGCCTGTGCAGACCCTGGATTCGCTGCGCGCCGCCCGGCACGGGGCGCTGGACTCCGAAGGCATCGACCTGACCGAGTCGGTCGAGCTTCCGCTGATGGAGGTCAGGGCGCTTCTCGACCTCGGCGACGTCGGCAAGGCCACCCGCAAGCTCGACGACCTCGCGGAGCGCGTCGGCTGGCGCTGGCGGCTGACCTGGTTCCGCGCCGTCTCGGAGCTGCTCACCGCCGACTACGACTCGGCGACAAAGCATTTCACCGAGGTCCTGGACACCCTTCCTGGTGAGTTGGCACCGAAGCTGGCGCTGGCGGCCACCGCCGAGCTGGCGGGCTCGGACATCTCTGTAACCCCCGCGCGCAAGTTCTACAACACCGTGTGGTCCACCGACCACGGTGTCATCTCGGCGGGGTTCGGCTTGGCTCGCGCGCAGTCGGCCGAGGGGGAACGCGACGCCGCGGTCCGCACCCTCGATGAAGTCCCGGCCACGTCACGGCATTTCACGACCGCGCGATTGACGAGCGCGGTGACGCTGCTGTCGGGACGGTCCTCCAGTGAGATCACCGAGCAGCACATCCGCAACGCCGCCCGCCGCGTGGAGGCGCTGCCCGACAGTGAGCCGCGGGTGCTGCAGATCCGGGCGCTGGTGCTGGGCACGGCGATGGACTGGCTGGCCGACAACACCGCCAGCACCAACCACATCCTGGGTTTCCCGTTCACCGAGCACGGCCTTCAGCTCGGCGTCGAGGCCTCCCTGCGCAGTCTCGCCAGGGTCGCGCCCACGCAGGCTCACCGCTACGCACTGGTCGATCTGGCCAACAGCGTGCGCCCGATGTCTACCTTCTGAGCTCGATATAGGTGCTGACGACGTCGATCAGCGTCTGCAGATGCCCGTGACGATGGCGACTTTTCCGTCGAGTTCGGCCGTCATGGCCAAAATGATCACATGTTTGATGTTTTTTACTAATCGCCCGGCAACTGCGGAATCCGTTGCTGAGACGTCAAACTTGGCGCAACGCCCACCGGTGTTTGCTGAGCCCGGCGTTCGCGACCAGCAAACATGCAGGTGAGCGGTCCCGATCGAGATCGACCCAAACTTCTGGTCAAGCCACTGATTCCGTAGTATCGTGAGCCAACCTGGTACATGATCGGCCAGAACAATCAGAAAATGATGACGTCATCGGCGCACCGGATGCCGCAGGCAACCACCGCGACGGCTTTGAGAATCTAGGGCCTGATCCCCTGACGGCAGCGGACAGTTCGAACTCGTAGTTTGGCTGACGGTTCCTAATCCTGGGAGGCCACCGTGTCCACATCAGAATCATCGCCCGCACCGAGTACGCAGCGGGTATACCGCGCCGATCCCCGATCCTTCGACCTGCGGGAAGAGCACCACCGGGCCACCTTCTCGGCATGCCAACTCCCCCCGACGCAGGTACTGGTGACCATCCACGGCGAGATCGACGCGACGAACAGCTGCGCGCTCGCCCGCTACGTCGAACGACGGATCTGCGGCTCCCGCCGGCTGGTCCTCGACCTGCAGACAGTGGAGTTCTTCGCGGCATCGGGGTTTGCCGCCTTGTCCAACATCAACGTCATCTGTGCGCGCGCCGGGGTGCAGTGGTCGCTGCTCGCGGGACCCCACGTCTGGCGACTGCTGCGAATCTGCGATCCGGCACGCGAGTTGCCCGTGGCGCGAGGCACCTCAGCCGGCAAGTACCTGCGCACACGCCCGAGCGATCGCAAGCTCCTCGTTGGTGGGAATAACTAGCACCGTCGTCGGTGACCCGTCGGCGGAGATGCGCCTGGCTCCCCTGCCCGGGCTGTCGTTGAGGTGCTCGTCGAGTTCGATGCCGAACGACGCGAGCCCCGACAGCGCGTCGCGCCGGACCACGGCGTCGTTCTCGCCGACACCCGCCGTGAACGTGATGACATCAACCGACCCGAGCACCGCGAAGTAGGCGCCGATGTACTTTCGCAGCCGGTGGATGTACACGTCGTAGGCCAATTGTGCTGCCGCCCGGTCTGATCCGGAACCGGACTCGATCCGCTGATGGAGCACCCGGAAATCGATCTCCCCGCCGAGCCCGCGCACGCCCGACCGCCGGTTGAGCATCGACTCGATGTCCTCGACGCTCATGCCTGCCGTCCGCCACAGATAGGTGATGACCCCGGGATCCAGATCCCCGGAACGGGTCCCCATCACCAGACCCTCCATCGGGGTGAGCCCCATCGAGGTCTCCACCGGCCTGCCACCGACGATGGCCGACGCCGAGGCTCCGTTGCCGAGGTGCAGCACGATCTGGCTCAGCGAGCCCACCGGCACCCCGAGGAATGCCGCCGCCTGCTCGCTCACGTACTGGTGCGATGTGCCGTGAAACCCGTACCGCCGGATGTGCCACTCGGCGGCGATCTCGTGATCGATGGCGTAGGTGGCCGCCGCGGCGGGCAGGTCATGGAAGAACGCGGTGTCGAACACCGCGATGTGCGGCACGTCGGGCAGGGCCCGGCGCGCCACCTCGATGCCCAGGATCGCCGGCGGGTTGTGCAGCGGCGCAAGCGGAGCCAGCTCCCGGAGGCGGGCGATCAGCGCGTCGTCGACCACGGTCGGCCGGTACAGGTCGGGGCCGCCGTGGACCACCCGGTGCCCGACCGCTCCCAGACCGAGGTCCTCGAGACGGGCGCCCGCTTCGTCGAACATCTCGAACACCGTCCGCAGCGCGGCGTCGTGGTCGGCCACCGGCTCGTCGCGGCACGCGGTGGCCCGCCCGGCGGACAGGGTCGCCGACGAGGACTCCTCACCGATCCGCTCGACGATGCCGTCGGCCAGCGAGGCACCCGAGTCCGGTTCCAGCAGCTCGAATTTCACCGACGACGACCCGGTGTTGAGCACCAGCACCGAGCGGGTCACGACCGCACTCCCTGCGCCTGGATCGCCGTGATCGCGACGGTGTTGACGATGTCCTCGACGAGCGCGCCCCGGGACAGGTCGTTGACGGGCTTCTTCAGCCCCTGCAGCACCGGCCCGATCGCGATGGCGCCCGCACTGCGCTGTACGGCCTTGTAGGTGTTGTTGCCGGTGTTCAGGTCGGGGAAGATCAGCACGGTCGCGTGACCGGCGACCGTGGAGTCGGGCATCTTCGTCGCCGCCACCGACGGCTCGACCGCCGCGTCGTACTGGATCGGACCCTCCACCAGCAGCTCGGGTTCGCGCGACCGCACCAATTCGGTGGCCTTCCTGACCTTCTCGACATCAGCGCCGGAACCGGAGGTACCGGTCGAGTACGAGAGCATCGCCACCCGGGGGGCGATGCCGAACTGCGCGGCCGTGCGCGCCGACGAGATCGCGATGTCGGCGAGCTGTTCGGCGGTGGGGTCCGGGACGATCGCGCAGTCGCCGTAGGCCAGCACCTCGTCGGCCAGGCACATCAGGAAGATGCTGGACACGGTGGAGACACCGGCCGTGGTCTTGATGATCTCGAAGGCCGGCCTGATGGTGTGCGCGGTCGTGTGCCGCGCGCCCGAGACCATGCCGTCGACCATGTCGTTGTGCACCAGCATGGTGCCGAAGTACGAGACGTCGTGGATGATCTCGCGGGCCTGCTCGACGGTGACCCCCTTGTGGCTGCGCAACGCCGCGTACTGCTCGGCGAACTGACCGCAAAGCTCGCTGGTCTGCGGGTCGAGGACCGTCGCTTTCGACAGATCGACGCCGAGTTCGGCTGCGCGAGAACGGACCTGGGTCTCCTCGCCGAGGATCGTGAGATCGGCGACGGAGCGCTGCAGCAGCCGGCCCGCCGCCTTGAGGATGCGGTCGTCGTTGCCCTCGGGCAGCACGATGTGTTTGCGGTCGGACCTCGCCCGGTCGAGAAGCTGGTAGGTGAACATCTGCGGGGTCACCACCGAAGGCATCGAGATGGCCAGCTGCGCAAGCAGATCGGCGGTGTCGACGTGGGCTTCCATCAGCGCCAGGGCGGTGTCGACCTTGCGATGGGATTGCGTCGTCACCCGGCCGCGGGTCGCGGCCACCCTGCTGGCCGTCTCGAAGGTACCGAATCCCGTCTCGATGATCGGAAGACGCAGGCCCAGCCCGGACACCAGCGAGGCGATCGACGGGTGCAGCGGCAGACCACCGTTGAGAATGACGCACGACAACGACGGGAACCCCTCTGCCGCATGGGCGCTGAGCACCGCGAGGACGACGTCGGAGCGGTCACCGGGCGTGACGACTGCGACGCCCTCGGTCAGCCGCTCCAATACGTGTTCGGCCGTCATGCCGGCCACCAGCACGTCCATCACCTCACGGGTCAGCAGCGCAGGGTCGCCGCCCAGCACCGCGCCGTCGACCGCGGTCTGCAACTCGGCGACCGACGGCGCGACCATCAGCGGTTCCTCCGGCAGTACGTAGCTTCGCGGCGCGATCTTCTGCAGCGCGGCGGCGACGTCGGCCATCCGGGCCGGCTCGCACCGGTTGACCACCACCGCGGCGGTATAGGCGTGCTGGGCTGCGATCTCGTCCATGCAGACCTCGACCACCTGCATGACCTGGTCGGGTGTGCGGCCCTTCGCCTTGACGGCGAGCACCACAGGAGCGCCGAGGTTGGCCGCGATCCGGGCGTTGGTGGACAACTCACTCGGCGCCGCGACGTCGGTGTAGTCACTGCCGACGACCAGCACCGCGTCGCACCGGTCGGCCACGTGGTGGAAGCGGTCGACGATGTCGGCCAGGGCGGCGTCCGGGTCGTCGTGCAACTGCTGGTAGCTGACCCCGACGCACTCCTCGTACGGCAGTCCGGCGGTGGTGTGATCCAGCAGCAACTCGAGGATGTAGTCGCGCTGATCCGGCCCCCCGGGAACCCGCGTGATCGGCCGGAACACCCCCACCTTGGCGACCGTCGCCGTGAGCCGATGCAGGATCCCCAACGCGATGGTCGATTTCCCGGTGTCACCCTCAGGGGACGCTACATAGATTGCGGATTTCTGGGATCGAGGCTCGTCGGGCACGCGTCAAAGCCTGCCTGTCAACTGGCCGTCATGTCCACCGGCACGCGCAACGTGGCGACCAGACCGCGGTGGTCGGCTCCCGGTACCACCACCGTGCCTGCCGACGCCGCCGCGGCGTTCTTGACGAGGATGTGGTCGATGCCGATCAGCGGTGGCCTTCTCCCGCGGCCGGGATAGGTCCGGGCAAGGCCCGCCCCGGCGTCGGCGCCGGCATCGCCGTATCCCTCGTCGAGAAGCCGCCGGAACGGCGCCATGTCGGCGGTCGCGTTGAAGTCGCCTGCGACGATCACCGCGCCCGCGCCCGCGTCACGGCCCACCTCCCGCAACGTGTCGGGGAACAACGCGATGTCCCGCAGCCACTGCTCGATCGGCTGCGGCCAAGGCGCCGCAAGGTGAATCGACAGCACCGTGGTGTCGACGACCACCCCGGGGATGCGGATCCGCGTGCCCAGCATCGGCAGCGCGTAGCCGTCGATTCGCCCGGAGTTCACGATGGGATGCCTGCTCCAGATCCCGATCCCCGACGCCAGCGCAGCGGGCAGCACGACGCGAAACGGGAACTCGGCGTCCATCCCCGCCTCGACCAACCCGTCGGCCGCATCCTGTGTCATCTCCTGGACGGCGACGATGTCGGCGGCGTCGCGGGCGAGGGCCACCAGAGTGCGTGGATCAGCTTGTCCCATACCGAGGTTGGCGGTCAGCACCCGGACGTCGACCGTCGCCGTCTCCGTCTCCGCAGGTCTCTGGTAACGCGGCAGGTAGACCAGGACCAGGCCTACCGTCACCGCAACGGCCAGCAGGGTGAGCAGCCATCTCCTGCCCAGAAGCAACAACAGCATCGCCGCCGGTGCCGCCGTGGCGAGGTAGGGTGCGGCCGCGGCGACGATCAGGGTGGGGTGCCCGGAGATCGGCAGGTACCGCGCGCCGAGCCCCGCGACCGCGACGGCCAGGGACAGCAGTCCGAGCACCGTCGCGAGAATCCGGATCATCTCGCGGGTTTCGCCGCGTCAGGCCAGGCGCCGCAGCCTGGGCTCCAGGTCTCGCTGGAACAGTTCGAGGAAACGCTTCTGGTCGTGGCCCGGCGCATGGAAGACCAGGTGGTTGAGCCCCCAGTCCACGTAGTCCTTGACCTTCTCGACGGCCTCGTCGGGGTCCGACGCCACGATCCAGCGCTTGGCGACCTGCTCGATGGGCAGCGCGTCGGCCGCCTTCTCCATCTCGATGGGGTCGTCGATGGAGTGCTTCTGCTCGGCCGTCAACGACAGCGGCGCCCAGAACCGGGTGTTCTCCAGCGCGAGTTCGGGGTCGGTGTCGTAGGAGATCTTGATCTCGATCATCCGGTCGATGTCGTCGTGGTTCTTGCCCGCCGCCTCCGCACCTTCCCGCATCGCGGGGATGAGCTTGTCCTTGTACAGTTCCTCGCCCTTGCCCGACGTGCAGATGAAACCGTCACCCGCGCGGCCCGCGTACTTGGCCACCTGCGGTCCGCCCGCGGCGATGTAGATGGGGATGCCACCCTCGGGCACGTCGTAGATCGAGGCGCCCGTGGTCTTGTAGTACTCGCCCTCGAAGTCGACACGGTCGCCCAGCCACAGCTCCCGCATCAGCCGCACCGACTCGCGGAGCCGCGCATAGCGCTCCTTGAACTCGGGCCATTCGCCCTCGTACCCGGTGGCGATCTCGTTGAGCGCCTCACCGGTTCCCACGCCCAGGAAGATCCGGCCTGGGTACAGACACCCCATCGTGGCGAACGCCTGGGCGATGACGGCCGGGTTGTACCGGAACGTGGGCGTCATCACCGAGGTGCCGAGGATCATGCGTTCGGTGCGCTCGCCGACAGCTGTCATCCAGGCCAGGGAGAACGGCGCGTGGCCGCCCTCGTGGCGCCAGGGCTGGAAGTGGTCGCTGACCGTCGCGCTGTCCATGCCGTGCGCTTCGGCCGCGACGGCGAGTTCGACGAGTTCGCGGGGTGCGAACTGCTCTGCAGACGCCTTGTAGCCCAGTTTCAGTTCAGCCATTGTCCCTTTTGCTCCTCACGTCCGCGTGACTTCTTTCTACACTCGCGTGATGGCACCGGTTCTCACGACCGTCACCGACCGTGTCCACTTCGCGCAGACCGACCTGGTGAACTGGACCCTGGTCGCCGGTGAAGACGGGGTGACGCTGATCGATGCCGGCTTCCCCGGAAGCCGTGCCGACGTCCTCGAGTCGCTGCGCCAGCTCGGCTTCGGTGTCCGGGACGTGCGCGCAATCCTGTTGACCCACGCCCACATCGACCATCTCGGGACCGCGATCTGGTTCGCCGAGACGTACGGCACCCCGGTGTACTGCCACGTCGACGAGGTCGGTCACTCGAAGCGGGAGTACCTCGAACAGGCATCACCGGTGAAGGTGGCCGCCCACGTGTGGCAGGCCAAGTGGCTCAAGTGGTCGGTGGCGATCATCCGCAAGGGCGCACTGACCCACGACGGCATCCCGACCGCCGCGCCGCTGACCGATGACGTCGCGGCGAAGTTGCCCGGGACACCGAAGGCGATCCCGACGCCCGGGCACACCGGCGGACACTGCTCCTACGTCGTCGACGGGGTGTTGGTCAGCGGCGACGCACTGGTCACCGACCACCCCGTGGCACCCCGCCGGGGACCGCAGCTGCTGCCGTCGGTGTTCAACCACGACGAGGAGGCCTGCAGGCGCAGCCTGGCGACGTTGGCCACGATCGACGCCGAGGTGATGCTGCCGGGTCACGGGCCGGTGTGGCGGGGCCCGGTCCGGGACGCGGTCGCTCGAGCTCAGGCCGCCACGGCGGAGCCGTGAATCAGACGAGGGTGTCGTAGCCCAGCAGGAACAGCGCCGTGAGGATGAGGCCGCACGCGATGACGATCGCCGGCATCAGGATCATCGTGTCGAGTTCGTCGTCGTCGAGCACGTCGTCCTCGAACCGCCCGAACAGCACCCGCGCGATGCCGGCGCGCCGGAAGGCGTGCACCAGGCCGCGGACCGCCTTGGTCTCGCGGCGGCGGCCGATGACCAGGCGGGACACGCCGCCGAACACGAATACCAGTGCGGCAGCGGCCAGCATCAACCAGCCAACGGTCGCCTGCGACACATCGGCAAGCCTATCGGCCGATCCTCTTGGCGAAGGCGATGGGATAGACCTCGCCCTCGGCGGGCAGTGGTTCGGCCAGGCGTGTGTATCCCATCGACAGGTAGAGCGCCTCGGCCTCGGGTTGGCGATCTCCCGTTGTCAGGTAGATCCGCGAGTAGCCCCGCGTGGCGATCTCAGCTTCCAGGTGTGCCACCAGTGCGCGGGCGTGGCCGTGGCGCCGGTGACGGCTGTCGGTCCAGATCCGCTTGAGTTCGGCGGTGGCGTCGTCGAATCGCCGGAACGCGCCGCCGGTTACGGGTCGGCCGCCGAGCAGGCCGATCAGCAGGCCGCCGCCCGGGGGCTCGAATTCAGCGCCGGGGTATCCACGCAACCACGCATGAACTCTGTCCCGGGATCCCCCGTACCGGTCGGCGTACTCGACCGCGAGCTCATCGATCAGCGGCGCGGCCAAGGGGTCATCCTGGCCGACCTCGACGAAACGCAAGTCACCCACGGCTGGCACGGACATCACATGACTGTGCAACACCGACCGCCGCACCGCATTCCGTCAGAAGGGTGGCGGGTCGTTCCCGTAGTCGGGGGTGTGGTCGGCGGGGCGGAATTGGTAGGGGGTGCTGGATAACTGCGGTCGCTGAGGCCGGCAGCGCGGAACAGCCGGCTTCACCGTCGCGGGAGCAGCGCCGCCAACTGATCGGCCGTGACCGTCCAACCGAGGTCGTGATCCTCGAATGCCTCCGACGGCAGAAGCGAATGCTCGATGGACATCAGGGTCTGGTCGTCGCCCACGGGTTCGAACGCGACGTTGACGATGCTCGTGACCGTGGGATCCGCCCAGCCCGAATGACTCCACGTGAAACGCAGCAGGTTCGGCGGGTCGAATTCCAGGAACTGCCCGGTGATGAGGATGAGCGAGCCCGAGTCGTCGACGTCGAACCGCACCCGACCGCCGACGTGCGGTTCGACGACCACGGCCACACAGCGGGACGGACGCGGACACATCCAGTCCTTGAGGGCCTCGGGGTCGACCCATTCGTCGAACACCTCCTGCGGCGTGGCCGCAAGGACACGTTGGACGTGGACGACAGGGCCGACCGGGCCCTCGCTCACTCGCCGCGCCCCTTCCTGCGCAGCCGCTCCGACAGCGCGTCGGCCCGGGCCGACCAGAACTCGGTCTGCTCGTCCATCCACTGCCGCGCGGCGCCCAGCCCGTCCGGTTGCAGGGACAACCAGTGTTCACGACCGCGGACTTCGCGCCGGACGAGCCCCGCGGACTCCAGGACGCCGACGTGGCGCGACACCCCCGCGAAGGTCATGGGCAACGGGGCGGCCAGGTCGGTGATGCGGGCATCGCCGCGCCGCAGCGTCTCCAGCAGGTGACGGCGCGTGGGATCGGCGAGCGCTGCGTACGCCCGGTCGAGCACCGAATCTTCAACCATTCTGTTGACTATAACCGGACGCCGTGATCTCCTGACAAGAGATATTCAACCGAATTGTTGAACGATCAGAAAGGAGCGGCGGTGAACACCCCGGAGATCGTGACCGCACGCGAGTGGCAGGCCGCGCTGGCGGAGATGCTGGTCAAGGAGAAGGAATTCACGCGGGCACGCGATGCGCTGGCCGCGATGCGGCGACGGATGCCCTGGACACCCGTGGACAAGGACTACCGTTTCGACGGCCCCGAGGGCCCCGCGAGCCTGCTCGACCTGTTCGCCGGCCGTCGTCAGCTCATCGTGTACCGCGCCTTCATGGACCCGGGCGTCAGCGGTTGGCCGGAGCACGGCTGCGTCGGCTGTTCCTTGATGGCCGACCACATTCCCAACCTCGCCCACCTCAACGCGCGCGACACCACGCTCGTCTATGCCTCCCGCGGTTCGCAGTCCGACATCGCGCGCATCAAGGACCGAATGGGGTGGGACATCCCCTGGTACACCATGCTTCCCGACGAGCAGGGCGCCTTCGACGTCGACTTCGGTGTCGACCAGTGGCACGGAACCAACGCGTTCATCCGCCGGCCCGGCGAGGGCGGCGAGCAGGTGTTCCGCACGTACTTCATCGACAACCGCGGCGACGAGGCCTTCGTCAACACCTGGAACTTCCTCGACATGACCGCTCTCGGCCGTCAGGAGACCTGGGAAGACTCACCCGCGGGTTACCCACAGTCCGCACCCTATGAATGGTGGTCCTGGCACGACACCTACGCCGACACCGAACCGTCACGCTGGTTCGGCGACCCTGATCCGGACGACCCCAAGGATCCGCGCCCGCCACGACAGCAGCCTGCGGAGTGTGGTCACTGTGCCGGCCGCTGACGCCCGCCAGGTTGCCGATGTCTACCGGCACACCCAGGCGCGGATCACGCAGCTGCTGACAGGGTCCGACGCCGGGGTGTGGGCATCGCCGGTCCCGGCGTGCCCGGGTTGGTCGGTGCGAGACGTGGTGTCGCACCTGACGGCGGTGGCCCAGGACTGGGCCGACGGTCGGTTGACGGGAGCGCCGACCGACGAGGAGACGGCCGAACACGTCCGCCGGTTCGGCGGCCTCGGCGAAACCGAACTCCTCCACGCCTGGTCCGACGCCACCGATCGTCTGCACCATCGGGTCGGCACCACCGGCCGGGAGCCACCGCTGGGTGACATCGCATGCCACGAGCACGACATCCGCGGCGCCATCGGAAAACCGGGTGCGCGGGATGCCGAGTCGGTGAGGTGGACCGCCGACAGACTTCTGACAATGCTTCGGCCTCCGGTTCCGGTGCGCGTCGCGGTTGAGGATCGCGAGTATCACAGCGACCCGGAGGGCAGGGTCGAGATCGTGCTGCACACAACACGATTCGAAGCTCTTCGCTGGCGGACGGGGCGCCGCAGCCGCTCTCAGCTGGCGGCGATGGACTGGTCGGGCGATCCCGCCCGGGTACTCGATCACCTGTGCCTGTTCGGCCCCGCACGCGCCGACGTCGTCGAATGACGGTCGATTCCGGACTTCCATCCAAAATTTGACACGTGTAAAGTTCGGCCGCATGGACAACATCGCCGGCAAGACCATCGCCATCACCGGCGCGGCACGGGGCATCGGATACGCGACCGCGACGGCACTGCTGAAGCGTGGCGCACGCGTGGTGATCGGTGACCGCGATGTCGCCCTACAGGAGTCGGCGGTGGCCCAGCTGACCAAGTTGGGACCGGTGTCGGGCTACCCGCTCGACGTCACCGACCGGGAGTCGTTCGCCACGTTCCTCGACAAGGCGCGCACCGACGGCGGCGGGCACATCGACGTGCTGATCAACAACGCCGGCGTGATGCCCATCGGCCCGTTCCTCGACCAGTCCGAGCAGGCGATCCGGTCGTCCATCGAGGTCAACCTCTACGGCGTGATCGCCGGCTGCCAGTTGGCCCTGCCGGACATGATCGCCCGTCACCGTGGTCACATCATCAACATCGCGTCGCTGTCCGGGGTCATCCCCGTGCCCGGCCAGGTGGTGTACGTCGGCGCGAAGTTCGGCGTCGTGGGACTTTCCACGGCACTGGCCGACGAGATGGCCCCGCACGGCGTGCACGTGTCGGTGGTGATGCCGCCGTTCACCAACACCGACCTGATCGCGGGCACCAGGGAGACGGCCGGCACCAAACCGGTCGAACCCGAGGACATCGCGGCAGCCGTCGTGAAGACGCTCGACAAGCCGAAGACCCACGTCTCGGTGCCGCCCTTCCTGCGCTTCACCGCGCAGGCGGCCCAGATGCTCGGCCCGCGCGGGCGGCGCTGGATGAACCGCAAGCTCGGGCTCGACAACGTTTTCCTCGAATTCGACACCGCCAAGCGGAAGAACTACGAGGACCGCGCGCAGGCGGCACAGGGTGTGGTCGAGGGGTCGACGCAGACCCAGAAGCAGCCTCAGCCGAACACCGGAAGCGGCTCGCCGATCCGGTAGGCCTCGATCGTCTCGATGTGCTCGAACAGTTCCTCGAGACCGAACTGGTAGTCCTCGTCGGCGCCGACGAACACCACGTGCGCGATCTCCCCGCCGTCGTCCGGGGTCAGCAGCACCACCGTCGCATTCGCCCGTTCGGCTTCGTGGTCGACCTCGGCGGCCGACGCCGGCCACAGCCAGAACACTCCCACCTCGTCATCGGCGTCCTCACCGAAGACCCAACCGCGCTCGGTGAGCCGTGTGTCGAAATCCTCGAGCTCCGCGGCGATTTCGAGCTCTTCCAGCACCCGCTCCGGAATCCAGTTCTGACCGCGGGAGGCCTGTCGCTTCCTGCGGCGCGCCTTCTTGGCATCCGACCGCTTGGACACCTAGGCCAGCGCCCGGTCCAGGTCGGCGATCAGATCCTCGGTGCCCTCCAACCCCACAGAGATCCGCACCACCCCGTCGCCCAGGCCGATCGCGGCCCGGCCGTCCGGTCCCATGGCCCGGTGCGTCGTCGTCGCCGGGTGGGTGATCAGCGACTTGGCGTCCCCGAGGTTGTTGGAGATGTCGACGATCTGCAGCTTGTCGAGCACCTCGAACGCCCGCTCCTTGTTGCCGCCGACGAGTTCGAACGTGACCACGGTGCCGCCGCCGGTCATCTGCCGCTTGGCCAGGTCGTACTGCGGATGCGACTCCAGGAACGGATACCTGACCCAACTCACCGAGGGGTGCGCCTCGAGGAACTCCGCGATCCGGTGTGCTGACGAATTCTGGTGCTGCACACGCAATGCCAGCGTCTCCAGACCCTTGAGCAGCGTCCACGCGTTGAACGGACTGAGCGCAGGTCCGGTGTGGCGCATCAACTTCTGCACCGGTTCGTCGATGTACTGCTTGCTCCCGAGGATCGCACCACCCAGCACGCGACCCTGGCCGTCGATGTGCTTGGTGCCCGAGTAGACCACCACGTCGACACCCAGCGGGAAGCCCTGCTGCAGGATCGGCGTCGCGAAGACGTTGTCCAGCACCACCTTTGCCCCGGCGGCGTGCGCCAGCTCGGACACCGCGGCGATGTCGACGAGCTGCTGCATCGGGTTCGACGGTGTCTCGAAGAAGACGGCTCGGGTGGGTTTGGAAGTGTCAGAGAGCGCTTCCTCCCACTGGGCGAGGTCGTCGCCGTCGACGAACACCGTCTCCACGCCCCAGCGCGGCAGGATCTCGTTGCAGACGACGAAGCACGACCCGAACAGGCTGCGCGCCGCGACCAACCGGTCACCGGCGCCCAGCAGCGCACCCAACGCCGTGAACACCGCCGACATCCCACTGGAGGTGGCGAAGCAGGCGGGCGCGCCCTCGATCAGGCGCAGCCGTTCCTCGAACATCGAGATCGTCGGGTTTCCGTAGCGCGAGTAGACATAGCGGTCGATCTCCCCGGTGAACGCCTTCTCCGCGTCGGCTGCCGTCTTGTAGACGTAGCCCGACGTCAGGTAGAGCGCCTCGGCGGTTTCCTCGAAGCCCGACCGCAACAAGCCGCCGCGGACGCCGATGGTCTCCTGACTGACGCCTTCGGGCAGTTCGGCCGGTACCCGAACCGACGGCACCGGCTCGTTCACGATTGTCTCCAAGGCAGTCCGACCGCTTTCCAACCGGTGCTGCCCCGGTGCTTGTTCTCGTCGAGATCGCCCTCGAAGCCGTCCAGCATGTTGTAGGACGGGGCGATACCGGCCTCCGTCGCGGCCTCGGCCGCACCGATCGAGCGGTTGCCCGAGCGGCACAGGAACACCACGGGCGCCTCACCGGGGGTGACGCCCGAGGCCACCAGGTCGTCGACGAAACCGTCGTTGCGGGTGCCGTCGGTGCGGTTCCATTCGACGTAGACGACGTCGCGATCGAGGCCGGAGAGGTCGGCCACCCCGACGAACCGCCACTCGGCCTCGGTCCGCACGTCGACGAGAACGGCATCGCCATTCTCGCTCAGCAGCTTCCAGGCTTCCTCAGGCGTGATGTCTCCCGCGTAACTCACGGTCGTGAGTCTCCCACAGCTAACGGGGACCGGTCGAACAGACCTTCCACACCCCGTCCTGGCGCGCGAAGGTGATCTCCACCGTCTCGGTGGCGTCGGGGTCCTTGTCGAAGTGGTAGGTGACATCGGCGGTGGCCCGGTCGCCGTCGATGGTGACGGCGGTCGTCCCGTCGACGAAGCGCTCACCTCGCTGTGCCACCGAATTGCGTTGTCCGGCAAGAAGTTCTTCTTCCACGCCGTGTTGTTCGGCGCATGTGTAGGCACGAAAGTCGGCGTAGTCCTGCCGCTGCAGCGCGTCGTTCTGCGCGACCACGGCGCGACCGATCTGCTGGTCGTCGGTGAGGTCATCACCGTCGAACACGTTGAACAGCCAGATTGCGATCACGACGGCGACGATGATCGTCAGCGCACCCAGGAACGGACCGGCGGTCCCGCCGTCGGACGATGTCTCGGACGGTTCGGTCACCGGAGCCTGCGCAGCGCGGTCGCGACCCGGCGGGCACGGTCGCGCGCCACGATCGGATCGGGTGCGGTCGCCATCGACAGGGCCAGCCAGGGCCTGGCGGTGACGTCGGTGGAATCGGGTGGACGGTACAGACGCACGTCGCTCTCGGCGACGGCCAGCGCGTCCGCCAGCACGCCGCGCACCTGCCCTTCCTCCATGACGGCGCCCTCCGACTGCGGACCCGCGTAGCGCACCTCGACCGCGCCCGGCGAGATCATGATGGTGTCCACGGGAAGGCCGAGGATGGCCCGGGCGTGCAACTCGAACTCGGAGAGCCGCTGCGAGCGCAAGGTCACCAGCCCGCTGTCATGGGGGCGCGGCCGCACGTCGGCGAAGTACACCTCGTCACCGCGCACCAGCAACTCGACGCTGAACACCCCGCGGCCGCCGAGGGAGTTGACGATGCGCGCGGCGATCGACTTCCCGGCGTCCAGCGCGGCGGGCGAGAGCTGCTGGGGCTGCCAGCATTCAAGGGTGTCGCCGCCGTCGGACTGATGGTGGCCGATCGGCTCACAGAAGTGCACGATCGGGCCCGCGGGGCCGGTCGTGCGCACCGTCAACATCGTCACCTCGACATTGACGTCGACCACGGTCTCCGCCATCACCCGCTGCATGCTGAGCCGGCCCCCCGCGACGGCGCGGCGCCAGGCGGGTTCGACGTCCTCGGGCCTCAACACCACCGACTCCCCCTCGCCGGGAGCCGCGGCGACCGGTTTGACGACCAACGGGAAGCCCGCGTGCTGCGCGATCGCGGTGAGCTCGGCCGCCGAACCGGCGAACCAGAACGGCGCGGTGGGCAGCCCCAGCTCGTCGGCCGCGAGGCGGCGCAGCCCCTCACCGTCCAGCGACAGCCGGGTGCTGCGCGGTGTGGGGAACACCTCGACGTCGCCGCGTTCGGCGATCGTGATCAGCGCGTCCGTGGCGATCGCGCCGGCGTCGGCCACCACGTAGTCGGGTTTCGCCTCGTCGATGAGGGCGGTGAGGGCCTCGGCGTCGGTCGCGTCGGGGTGTCGCCCGACGACGCGGACCTCCGCGCCGAGGCGCTGGAAGGCCAATGCGAGTTCGCGGCTGCGGTCCCCGGCGCCGAGCAGCAGGACGGAAGCCGAACCCGGGACGGGCGCGGCGGCGGGCTCGGGCGCGGGCGCGGTGTCGCCTTCTGTCGTGTCACTCATCGACCGTCCACCCTGCCAGAACCCGGGGCGCGATGAGTCACGCCATGCTCAAGCGGGCCGTCGAGTTGCGCACGGAAGGCACCCAACGCTTCGATCAGCGCGGCGAACACACGGTGCGCCGCGGTGAGGTCGCCGTCGGGAAGGCCCGCCAGCGCGTCGCGGGTGTGGTCTGCCAGCGGCGTGAAGAAGTCCCGCGCGACCTCCATTCCGTGGTCGGCGACGCGCAGCATGACCTTGCGGCGATCCGCGGGATGGGAATCCCGCAGCAGATGCCCCGAAGCGATCATTCGTTCGACGAGGTAGGTGATCGCCGCGCCCGACATCCCCATCCGGCTTCTGAGCTCACCGGCCGTCAAGGGTGCGCCGGCGTTCTCCGCGACCGTGACGTGCAGCAGTGCGCGAAAATCGTTGGCCGTCAGCGTGTGGAGACCCGCGAAGTGGTGCCCGATCTGGTCTGATTCGGCCGTCAGGGCGCGGGTATCGGCAGCGATCAGCGCCTCGAGAGCCGCCCGATCTTCGTTGTGCACGGCTCCACCATAGCCAGAACATTCGATTGCTTAATTGTTAATTATTTGAAATATTCGGGTTCATGACCCGTCGACTGTCCTGGGTGATCGCACTCGTCATCGTCGCCCTGTCCGGCGCGCTGATGGGGCTCGTCGGCAGCGGCGACTCGGCCGAGCAGTCGCCGGTGCCCGTCCCGTCCGGCGCGGAGTCCGCCCGAGCCGAGGCCGCCGGCAAGCAGTTCCCGGGTGGTGACCGCGTTCCGGCCATCCTGGTGGTCAGCCGCGGCGACGGTGCGTCGCTGACCCCAGCCGACGTCGAGGCGGCCAACAGCGCACGGGACCGGATGCTGGCCGTCGCCGGCGCCGGGGCGACGGCAGGGGCGAGCGAAGCGACGGGAGATGTCACAGGGCCGCCGACGCAGGTGTCGGCGGACGGCGAGGCCGCGGTGGCCACCGTGCCCCTGCAGGCGGACCTGTCGGGGTTCGCGCTCAACGACCAGGTCGATGCGCTGCGCACCGCCACGGCCGACGGGCTGCCCGGCGATCTTCGCGCCGAGGTCACCGGCGGGCCGGCCTTCGGCGCGGACATCGCCAACTCGTTCTCCGGGGCGAACGTCACATTGCTCATCGTCACGGCAGCCGTGGTCGCGCTGTTGCTGATCATCACCTACCGCTCCCCGGTGCTGTGGCTGGTGCCCCTGCTGGTGATCGGCTTCGCCGACCGGGTCGCCTCCGTCGCGGGCTCGGCGGTCGCCGAAGCCGTGGGGATGACCCCGGACGGGTCGACGTCGGGCATCACCAGTGTCCTGGTGTTCGGCGCGGGCACCAACTACGCGCTGCTGCTGATCTCGCGGTACCGAGAAGAGCTGGGCCGCAACCCCTCCCATCACGACGCGCTGAACACGGCGGTCCGCCGCGCCGGACCCGCGATCGTCGCCAGCAACGCGACCGTGGTGCTGGCCCTGCTGACGCTGCTCTTCGCATCGTCCCCGAGCACCCGCAGCCTCGGGATCCAGGCCGCCTCGGGCCTGGTGGTGGCGGCGGTGTTCGTGCTGCTGGTGCTGCCTCCGCTGCTCGGCCTGTTCGGCCGGAAGCTGTTCTGGCCGTTCATTCCCCGGGTGGGGGCCGAGGCGCTCACCGACAGCGGGATCTGGCACCGGGTGGCCTCCGCCGTCGCACGGCGGCCCGCCCGGGTGGCCGCGGTCTCGATCGGCGCGCTGGCACTGCTGTGCACGGGATTGCTCGGCACACCCATCGGCCTGTCGCAGACCGAGCAGTTCCGCGTCCAGGCCGAATCGGTGAGCGGTTACGACACGTTGGCGGCGCACTTCCCCAGCGGCCTGACCGACCCCACCCGCGTCATCGCCTCGACCGACCGGGCCGCCGAGGTGCAGCGCGCGATCGACGGCACCCCCGGCGTGGTGTCGGCCACCCCGACGGGCACCGCACCGAATGGGCTGAGCCAATGGTCGGTCGTCCTCGACGCCGCCCCGGCCTCCGAGGAGACGTTCGAAGCCGTTGACGCGCTGCGGTATTCGGTCCACCAGGTCGATGCGGACGGCCTCGTCGGCGGATCCGACGCCAAGGCGAGGGACGCCTCCGCGGCGGCCGGACGAGACCGGGCGATCGTGGTGCCTGCCATCCTCGCGGTGGTTCTGCTCGTGCTGTACGTGTTGCTGCGGTCCGCGCTGGCGCCGCTGATCCTGGTCGCGGTGACGGTGTTGAGCGCGCTGGCCGCGCTCGGCCTCGGCGGCTGGGTCAGCGTGCACGTGTTCGGGTTTCCGGCGCTGGACATCACCGCCCCGCTGTTCGCGTTCCTGTTCCTGGTGGCCCTCGGCGTGGACTACACGATCTTCCTGGTGACCCGCGCCAGGGAGGAGACGCCGCAGCACGGCACACGCGACGGCATCGTCAGGGCCGTGTCGGCCACCGGCGTGGTCATCACCAGCGCGGGCATCGTGCTGGCCGCGGTGTTCTGCGTGCTCGGCGTGCTGCCCCTGATCGTGCTCACCCAGGTCGGCATCATCGTCGGCCTGGGCATCCTGCTGGACACCTTCGTCGTGCGGACCGTGATCATCCCGGCGCTGTTCACGCTCATCGGGCCCAGGATCTGGTGGCCCGCACTGCAGGACGAGGACCCCCGTCCCGGCGGTGGACCGCCAGGAGGTCGCCACCGCACTCGGACGGCTGCGGATACGTAGCCCCGACGGCGAGCCGACGTTTGGGCCGTCTTTGTGGTCGGTGCCGTTCCCCGCGGGCGTGAGTACCGTCGAATGCATGACTCAAGCTCCCTCGTTGCCGCCGCTGCACATGCGGCGCGACGCGTTCGACCCGACACCCGAACTGCGCGCCGTCCGGGAGGGAGCCGGGGTCACCACCGTCACCAACGCCTTCGGCATGCAGGTCCACCTCGTCACCCGCTACGAGGACGTCAAGACCGTGCTGTCGGACCACGCCAGGTTCTCCAACGGCCGTCCCCCTGGGTTCGTGGTTCCGGGGGCGCCCCCGCAGTCCGAGGAGGAGCAGGCCAGCGCCCGGGCCGGGAACCTGCTGGGTCTGGATCCGCCCGAGCATCAACGGTTGCGCCGCATGCTCACCCCCGAGTTCACCATCCGGCGGATCAAGCGACTGCAGCCGCGCATCGTCGAGATCGTCGACCAACACCTGGATGCGCTGGAAGCCGCGGGCCCGCCCGCCGACCTGGTGGAGCACTTCGCCCTGCCGATCCCGTCGCTGGTGATCTGCGAGTTGCTCGGTGTGCCCTATGCCGACCGCGACGATTTTCAGCGCCGCAGCACACGCCAACTCGACCTGTCCATCCCGATACCCGAACGCCTCGAACTGCAGAAGCAGGGCAGGGCCTACATGCGTTCGTTGGTCGAAGGTGCCAGGGACCGTCCGGGCGACGACATCCTCGGCATGCTGATCCGCGAGCACGGCGATGAACTGACCGACGACGAGCTCATCGGTGTCGCCGGCCTGCTGCTGCTGGCCGGCCACGAGACGACGTCGAACATGCTGGGGCTCGGCACCCTGGCGTTGCTGCGCCATCCCGCAGCACTGGCGGCGGTCCGCGACGATCCCGCCGCGGTGGCACCCGCGATCGAGGAGCTGCTGCGCTGGCTGTCGATCGTGCAGACCGCGATCCCGCGCATCACCACCACCGAGGTGGAGATCTCCGGGGTGTCGATCCCCGCCGGGGAACTGGTGTTCGCGTCCCTGCCGTCGGGCAACAGGGACGGGCACTTCATCGACAACCCGGACACCTTCGACATCAGCCGCGGTGCGCCAGGGCATCTGGCGTTCGGTCACGGTGTGCATCACTGCCTCGGCGCGCCGCTGGCCAGGATGGAGATGCAGATCGCGTTCCCCGCGCTGCTTCGCAGATTTCCCACGCTGTCACTGGCCGAGGAATTCGACGATGTGCAGTTCCGCTCGTTCCACTTCATCTACGGTCTGAAGTCGTTGGAGGTGGGCTGGAGATGAGAGTTTCGGCCGATCGGGAGCTGTGCATCCAGGCGGGCAACTGCGTCATGGTCGCCGGCGAGGTCTTCGATCAGGACGACGACGGCATCGTGGTGGTGCTCGTCGACGAGGTCCCCGAAGACGAGAAAGACCATGCCCGCGAGGCGGTCAAGCTGTGTCCGGCGACCGCGTTGGCGATCGTCGAGGACTGACCTCACCGTCGTCGCCCGGCAGGTCGATCACCCCGGAACGCACCAGCATCACCAGGCTGACCACCAGTACCCACACCGGGAACGCCACCGTCATCCACAGGCTGATGTCGCTGGCGACCAGAACACACAGCGCGACAAGGTAAGTCACGATCACCAACCAGCCGGGCATCAGGCGCGTCCGCAACCAGATGGTGGCCAGCGACATCATGAACACCGCAGCCATCCGCAGCGCGTAGGTGTTGGTGAGCGCGATAAGGAACCCCTGGCCGAAGGCGGCGACCTCGGTGCGGGTGCCTGCCTCCGCCAGGAACTCCTTGCTGGCCAGCAGCCCCGCGCCTGCGGCGGTGGAGACGAAGACCATCGCGAGGAAAAGCAGGCCGCTACCGAGGAACACCGTGGTGAAGAACCTGTCCTCCAACGTGCCGAGCCCGTCGCGCACCACGCCGATGAACCACAGGAACGCGATTCCCGCGAACGGCATCAGCAGCACCGCGAGCCGCAGGCGCCCATCGGCCCCGTCCACCCATTGCGACCCGAGCGCTCCGCCTGCGGGCAGCGCGGTGCGGATCAGTACCAGCGCCGCCCCGAACAGCAGCGCGAACAGCACACCGGCGAACGCCGCAGCCCGAGGTGTCGAGAGGCGGCGGAGGCCGCGGTCAACCGGATGCGTCACCGCCCCATCGTGGCACGCCGAAGGTCAATCCCCGGCCGCAACGGCGTCGCCGGCCGTCACCGTGCGGTTGCCGCCGGCATTCTTGGCGCGGTACATCGCCGTGTCGGCGCGCTCGATGAGTTCGCGGACCGTGTCGCCGTCCTCGATGCGGCCGGTCGCCGCGCCGATGCTCACCGTCGGCACCACCGCGGCGTCACACCGGGCCAGAGCGTCGTGTACGAGCCCGGCCACCCGCAGCACGTCGCGGTGCCCGGCGTCGATCACCACGACGAACTCCTCGCCACCGGTGCGTGCGATCACCGCACGCACCCCGGCGGTCGATACCGCATCCCGCACGGCGTTGGCCACCGCGACCAGGACGCGGTCACCGGCGTCGTGACCGTGACTGTCGTTGATGGTTTTGAACTTGTCGATGTCGACGGCGAGCACACTGACATGTCCCTCGCCCGCCAACACCAGCTCCTCGCCGTCGACGTCGAGGCCACGCCGATTGAGCAGCCGGGTCAGTGGGTCGATCAGCGCATCGACCGCACCCATCCGCAGCGTCAGCAGGTAGGAGTGCACGATCACCGGTACACCGACCACCGTCGGCAACAGCACCAGCAGACGCACCGTGACCACCGCAGCCGAAGTCTCGCCCTGGGCGATGGCCAGCACGTAGAACCACCCGAAGACCAGGACCGTGAAGACCAGATGCGCCAGCAGCGCCCGCGGGCCGTGACCGATCACGATGTAGATGCCATTGGTGGCCAGCAGGGCCAGGCCCGGCATCGCCGTGAACGCATCCTGACACCACGCGATGACCGCGAACACCGCGACGTCGGCGTAGAGCGCGAACACTGCCGACCCACGCTCGGTTGGCCACGGCCCCAGAATCCAGATCACGCCCAACACCGCCGAGCTGATGGCGATCGACAGCACGACCACCCGGCCTCCGGGCGGGCCGCCGTCGACCAATCCCCCCAAGACCGTGAGCAGTGCGGTGAGCCCGTACATCAGGCTGAATCCGCCGATGAACACCTGATGCACCCGCAGGACACCGCGGGCGCGCATATGCCTTACGGTCCAATCGAACTCGAAGGGTTGGCGCCACCAGATCAGCAGGTACTCCCGAATACTCTTTTCCATCGCCCCCCGCGGTGTCTAGGGCTGGCCGGGAAGGAGCCGGATCATCAACCCGTTGGCGTCGGCCAGGAGGCTGCCTTCCGGGTCGCGCAATTCGGCGTTGACGAACGCCTTACGCCCGTCGGCCTCGCGGATCCAGCCCCGCGCGGAAAGCTTGGTGTCGATGGGCGTCACCTTGCGGTACTCGACGTGCAGGAAGGCGGTCCTGCTGATCGGGCGGCCCGCGGCGCGGATCACCATGCCGAACACCGAGTCGAACAGCAGCGGCAGGACCCCGCCGTGCACGGCGTAGTTTCCGCCGACGTGAAAGCGACTGAACTCCACCTGCAACTCGACGCCGTCCGGCTCGAAGCTGGACACCGTCCACGGCGGCATCAGCAGACTGCCCGCGCCGGGCAGCGACGGCACCCGGCTGGCCGGACCGACACCCTCGCCGGCGACGAAGGGGTCGAGCAGTTCGACCAGTCCCTCGACACGGTCGGCCGCCTCGCTCCAGGTGTCACGGTCCGGATTGACCGAGACCGCCAGATCCTGGGCGCGCCGCATCGCCGCGAGGAAGCGCCCGAAACCTGGCCCTGGGTCGGCGGGTTCGAAGACCGGGAAACCGCCGTGGCGGTCGTAGTTGGGGTCGACGCGCCGCGGGTCCAGGCCGTAGTCGCTCACCTCGCGTTCGGTCACTTCTCGGCCAGGATGTCGCGCCGCACGATCGTCTGGTCCCGGCCGGGGCCCACGCCGATGCACGAAACATGCGCTCCGGCAAGCTCTTCGAGCCTGAGAACGTAGTCACGGGCCTTCGCGGGCAGGTCGGCGAACTCTCGCGCACCCGAGATGTCCTCCCACCACCCGGGGAGCTCCTCGTAGATGGGCTCGGCGCGGGCGATGTCGCTCTGGGTCATCGGCATGTCATCGGTGCGCTTCCCGTCGACGCGGTACCCGACGCACACCGGCACCGTCTCCAGGCTGGACAGCACATCGAGCTTGGTCAGGAAGTAGTCGGTGATCCCGTTGACCCTCGTCGCGTAACGGGCGATCACGGCGTCGAACCAACCGCAGCGGCGCCGCCTGCCGGTGGTCACCCCGATCTCGCCACCGGTCTTGGCCAGGTACTCGCCGTTCGCGTCGAACAGCTCGGTCGGGAACGGACCTGAGCCGACGCGCGTGGTGTAGGCCTTCAGGATCCCGAGCACCGTGGTGATCCGCGTCGGGCCGATGCCGGACCCGACCGACGCCCCGCCCGCTGTCGGATTCGACGACGTGACAAAGGGATACGTGCCGTGGTCGACGTCGAGCAGGGTGCCCTGCGATCCCTCCAGCAGCACCGTCTGGCCCTGCTCCAGCGCCGCGTTGAGCAACAGCCGGGTGTCGGCGATGCGGTGCTTGAACCCCTCCGCCTGCGCCAGCAGGGCCTCGACCACCTCCGCGGTGTCCAGCGCCTTGCGGTTGTAGATCTTGACCAGCACCTGGTTCTTGAACTCCAGCGCGCCCTCGATCTTCTCTTCCAGCAGGGTGGGGTCGAGCACGTCGGCCACCCGGATGCCGATGCGCGCGATCTTGTCCTGGTAGCAGGGCCCGATGCCGCGACCGGTGGTGCCGATCTTCTTGCTGCCCGCATAGCGTTCGACGACCTTGTCGATCGCCACGTGATAGGGCATCAACAGGTGGGCGTCGGCGGAGATGAGCAGCCGTTCGGTGTCGACCCCGCGCGCTTCGAGTCCCTGCAGCTCGGTGAGCAGCACCCCCGGGTCGACGACGACGCCGTTGCCGATGACGTTGGTGACACCGGGAGTCAGGACCCCCGACGGGATCAGGTGGAGGGCGAAATTCTCCCCCGTCGGCAGCACCACCGTGTGACCGGCGTTGTTGCCCCCCTGGTAGCGAACGACCCATTGGACCCGGCCACCGAGAAGATCGGTGGCCTTACCTTTGCCCTCGTCACCCCACTGGGCGCCGATGAGGACGATTGCCGGCATGCTGATGTCTCCTGCGTCTCGCGCCTACTCGCGCGCGTACTGCCTCACACTGTGTGCAGCCGGTGAGCTACCTTATCCGACCTGATCGTCGTGCGTTTACAAGGAGCGGATTGACCCCATCCGAAGTCGCGGTTCTGCTGTTCGGCGGCCGCCGGGCTCCCCGCGGGCTGCGCCGCCTTCCCGTCGTCGCCCCCGACGCCGAGCTGGACCGATTCCCCGCATCCGCGCGCCTCGTCGTGATCGGCGCGCCCGCCGACCTGGCCGCGGTGCTGACCCGGCTGCTGCGCGCCGACCGGCTGGACATCGAGGTGGCCCACGTGACACGGCCCTGGCAGGGGCGCCGTGCCCTGACCGGTACCGCCGCCCGGGTTCCCCTCATCCGCGATGAGACGGGGACCGTGGTCGCGCAGGCCGCGTACTGGCTGCCGCAGGAGGGGGTCCGCACGCTCCGCGGCGAGGCGGTGGTCGACGACGAGCGGCTGTTCGACGGCGAGGTGACCGGTGTGCGGGTCGAGCCGATCCCGACGATGCCCGGGCTGCGGGCCACCGTCCTGTCGCGGCGCATGCGTCCGACGCGGTGGGTGACGGGCCGGGCCGCCCAGCTGGGAACCACGGGCGCGGCGGTCGTGCGCGACGGCGAGCCGGGGCCGCGACCCGTGCGGCGGTCGACCTTCTACCGCCATACCGAGGGCTGGCTGCGGGTGGGCCCCAGGTGACCCCGGTAGCTTCGGTGACGTGAGCGTTCGCCCACTGCACCAGGCAGTGCGTCCCAGCCCGATCTTCCTGGCCATCGTGGCGATCACCGCGGCCGGCGGCGTCGTGGCGTGGTTCTCCTCGCCGTCATCCCCCGTCGCTTCGCTCGCCCCGGGACAGATCCGCCCGCTCGCCTACGTCGGCGTCTTCGTCTTCGTCATCTTCGGGTGGCTGGTGTCGCTGTGCCTGCACGAGTTCGGCCACGCCTACACCGCATGGCGGTTCGGCGACCGCGACGTGGCCCTCCGTGGTTATCTCACGCTCAACCCGCTGAAATACTCACACCCGCTGCTGTCGCTCGGGCTGCCGGTGCTGTTCATCGCGCTCGGCGGCATCGGCCTGCCCGGCGGTGCGGTCTACGTGCAGACGGCATCCATGACGACGCGGCAGAAGACGCTGGTCAGCCTGGCGGGCCCGGCAGTCAACCTGCTGTTCGCCGTGGGGATCCTCACGACCATCCGGCTGCTGTACGACCCCGCCCACTCGGTGTTCTGGGCGGGCATGGCGTTCCTCGGATTCCTCCAGGTCACCGCGTTGCTGCTGAACATGCTGCCCATCCCCGGCCTGGACGGCTACGGAGCGCTGGAACCGCACCTGAGCCGCGAGACGCGGCGCGCGTTACAGCCGGCCAAGCAGTGGGGGTTCTTCATCCTGCTGATCCTGCTCATCGCGCCGCCGCTCAACCAGTGGTTCTTCGGCGCGGTGTACTGGTTGTTCGACCTGTCCGGCGTGCCCGCCGCGCTGTCAGCCGCCGGGGGCCAGCTGACCAGGTTCTGGTCCGCCTGGCTGTGAGACCCGTGCGCGCTGCCCCACGGTAGCCCCTTGCAACATATGCATGTTTTCGCATACATTGCTTCGCATGGGTGCGGGACACGATCACGGCCACAGTCACGCCCAGTCGGACACCCGCGTCTCCCGGATGGTCATCGCCGCGGGCATCCTGTCGGTCTTCTTCGTCGTCGAGCTGACCACGGCGCTGGCGATCAACTCGATCGCCCTGCTGGCCGACGCGGGCCACATGCTGACCGACCTGGTGGCCATGTTCATGGGGCTGTCGGCGGTGCTGCTGGCCCGGCGCGGCAGTTCGTCCCCGTCACGGACCTACGGGCGGCACCGCGCCGAGGTGTTCACCGCGGTCGCCAACGCCGCACTGCTGCTCGGGATGGCCTGCTTCATCCTCTACGAGGCGTTCAAGCGGCTCGGGGACGCCCCCGAGATCCCCGGGGTGCCGATGATCGTCGTCGCGCTGGCGGGGCTGCTCGCCAACGGCGTCGTCGTGGCGCTGCTGCGGTCACACTCCCAGGACAGCCTCGCGGTCAAGGGCGCCTACATGGAGGTCCTCGCCGACACCGTCGGCAGCGTCGGCGTGCTGATCGCCGGCATCGTCACGGTCACCACCGCCTGGCCCTACGCCGACGTCGTGGTCGCCGTCCTCGTGGCGCTGTGGGTGCTGCCGCGCGCCATCTCCCTGGCCCGGGCGGCGCTGCGCATCCTGTCCGAGACCTCACCCAGCCACATCGACGTCGATGAGCTGCGGTCGGCGCTGTGCGCCGTCGAGGGCGTCACCGAGGTGCACGATCTGCACGTGTGGACGTTGGTGCCGGGCAAGGACATGGTCACCGCGCACCTGACCAGCAAGCGGGACTCGGCGCTGGTGCTCGACGATGCCCGCGCCGTGCTGACCGCGCGCGGCCTCGACCACTCGACGGTTCAGGTGGAACCCCCGGACGCAGCCGCCGACTGCGAGTGTGAGAGCAACAACCGCTAGACGCCGGATGAGGGCAGTCCGAGATGCCCGCGGGCGGATGGATCGCAGTCGTCGAGCAGGTCCAGGCAACGTTGGTACTCGGGGGTCTCCCCGATTGCGTCGGCGGCACGGGCCAGCGCCGCGACGCAGCGGAGAAAGCCCCGATTGGGTTCGTGCGAGTACGGCACCGGGCCGAAGCCCTTCCAGCCGCTGCGGCGCAACTGATCCAGCCCACGGTGGTAGCCGGTGCGGGCGTAGGCGTACGCGGTGACCGCCTTGTCGTCGTCGAGCGCCTCCTCGGCGAGCAGCGCCCACGCGATCGAGGCCGACGGATGCGCGGCGGCCACGATGGACGGATTCTCCGCGGCATCCAATTCGGCCTCTGCTGCGGGATCGCCGGGCAGCAGCACCGGTTCCGGTCCGAGGAGATCACCCATCCGAGTCATGGACCCATTGTGCAGTGCGCACGCGGGTACTCGTCACCGTGGATGGCTAAGCTTCGCCCGTAGCGTCGTTGGGAAAGACCAGGAGGATCTGATCAGGGATGTCGAACCCCACACCGCCTGACCAACCGGACGAGACGACCGACGAGGTGACGGAGCCGTCCGGGGACGAGGCACCCGACGGCGCGGACGCCGAGACGGAGATACTGCCCGAACCGGAAACCGATCACGAACCGGCCACCGAGATCATGGCGCCCGCCACGCCCCAGGACGAGACCCAGTCCAACGATCCCGGCGAGCGGCGGTTCACCGCGCCATCGGGGTTCGATGCGGGTTCCACGCAGATCATCAACCGGCCCACCGACCCCGCCACCGAGGTGTTCTCGGCCACCGAGAGCGGTGACACCGAGCAGTTCGCCGCCCAGAAACCCGTTGCCCCCCAGATGATCCCGCCCCGCGGCGATGCCCCCAAGGCGCCGAAGAAGAGGCGGAGCTGGGGCTGGGTGGTGGCCATCGTGCTCGTCATCGCGGCGCTGGCGGCCATCGCGATTCTCGGCACCATCCTGCTCACTCGGACGTCCTCGCCCGCGGTGTCCCAGGAGGATCAGGTCCGCTCCACGATCCAGGAATTCGACACCGCCGTGCAGAACGGCGACCTGGCCACGCTGCGCGGCATCACCTGCGGGTCCACCCGGGACAGCTACGTCCGCTATGACGAGCAGGCCTGGGCCGAGACCCACGCCCGGGTGGCCGCAGCCAAGCAGTACCCGGTGGTGGCCAGCATCGATCAGGTGGTGGTCAACGGCGACCACGCCGAGGCCAACGTCACCACGTTCATGGCGTACGCGCCCCAGACGCGCTCGACACGCAGCTTCGACCTGCAGTTCCGCGACGAGCAGTGGAAGATCTGCCAGGCGCCGAGAGGCTGAGACCCGGCGGTATCCAATTGCCGGCTCAGCCGGCGGTATCCAATTGCCGGCTCAGCCGGCGGTCACGCTCCGGCCCGCGCTGTGCAGGTCGTTGCACGCCTCCACGACGCGCTCGCTCATCCCCGCCTCGGCCTTCTTGAAGTAGCTCCGCGGGTCGTAGACCTTCTTGTTGCCGACTTCGCCGTCGACCTTCAGCACGCCGTCGTAGTTGCTGAACATGTGCCCGACGATGGGACGGGTGAACGCGTACTGCGTGTCGGTGTCGACGTTCATCTTGACCACGCCATACCGCAGCGAGTCCTCGATCTCGGACTTGAGCGAGCCCGATCCGCCGTGGAAGACGAAGTCGAACGGCTGGGATCCGTCGGGGAGCCCGAGCTTGGCCGTGGCGACCTTCTGGCCTTCGGCCAGGATCTCCGGCTTGAGCACCACGTTGCCCGGCTTGTAGACACCGTGGACGTTGCCGAACGTGGCGGCCAGCAGGTACTTGCCGTGCTCACCCGCGCCGAGAGCCTCGATGGTCTTCTCGAAGTCCTCGGCTGAGGTGTAGAGCTTGTCGTTGATCTCGGCCTCGACGCCGTCCTCTTCTCCGCCGACCACCCCGATCTCGATCTCCAGGATGATCTTGGCCGCGGCCGCCTGCTTGAGAAGCTCCTGCGCGATCGACAGGTTCTCGTCGATGGGTACCGCCGAGCCGTCCCACATGTGCGACTGGAACAGAGGATTGCGACCCTTGGCGACGCGCTCTGCGGAGATGGCGAGCAGCGGCCGGACGTAGGTGTCCAGCTTGTCCTTCGGGCAGTGGTCGGTGTGCAGCGCGACGGTGATCGGGTACCGCTCGGCGATGACATGCGCGAACTCCGCCAGCGCCACCGCGCCGGTGACCATGTCCTTGACCCCGAGACCGGACGCGAATTCCGCACCGCCGGTGGAGAACTGGATGATGCCGTCGGATCCGGCGTCCGCGAAGCCCTTGATGGCGGCGTTCAGGCTCTCCGAGCCGACACAGTTGATCGCCGGGAACGCGAAGGAGTGCTCCTTGGCGCGGGCCAGCATCTCGGCGTAGACCTCGGGCGTGGCGATGGGCATGGCGTTTCCTCTCGACTGAGCGTTGGTCGCAAGTATGTCAAGAACGATGCGCGCTCACACGGTCAGAACCATCCGGTAGCGCGCCCGGCCCTCGTCCATCGCGGCGTACGCTTCAGCAGCCTGCGCCAACGGCAGTTCCTCCACCTTCGCCCGCACCCCGGACAGCAGTGCGAAGTGCATCGTCTCCTCGACGTCGCGCGAGGTGCCCGACGGGTGGCCGGCCACCGACAGCCCGGAGTTGATCAGGTCGAGCGGGCTGATCGGCAGGTTCTCGGGGGTTACGCCGACGGCGACCAGTTCCCCTGCCGGGCCCAGGCCGCCGACGGTCGCGGCCATGGCGGCGGCGTTGTTGGCCGTGGCCAGCACGACGGCGGCGCCACCGAGCTTCTTCAGTTCCGCGGCGACATCCTGCGCCGTCGAGTCGATGTAATGGTGTGCGCCCAGTTGTGTGGCCTCCTCGGCCCTACCGGTGCCATGGGCGATCGCGACCGTCTCGAACCCCATCGCCCTGGAGAACTGCACGCCGAGGTGACCCAGCCCGCCGACACCGAGGATCGCGACCAGGTCGCCGGCCTTGGCGCGCGTCTCGCGTAGCCCGTTGAACGTCGTCACACCCGCGCAGCCCATGGGTGCGGCTTCGACGAACGACAGCCCGTCCGGAATCCGCGCCAGCGCCGTTACCGGCGCCGTCACCGATTCCGCGTAGCCGCCGGGGTAATGCCAGCTCGGCACCTGCATGCGCTCGCACTGCATGAACGAGCCCTTCCGGCAGGGGATGCAACGGTTGCAGTTTCCGCCGAACCACCCGACGGCCACCCGGTCGCCGACTTCGAAGTCCTCGACACCATCCCCGACCTGAGCCACCGTTCCCGCGATCTCGTGCCCCAGAGTGATCGGCCACTGCAGTCCGGGAAAGTGGCCTGCGTAGAACTCCCGGTCGGTGCCGCAGACACCGCACGCCGCGACGGCGATGCGCACGTGGCCTGCCGACGGAGCCTCGGTGTCGACGTCGACGACGGTGAGGGACTCATTGGCGGAGGCGACCTGGACGGCCTTGTGCGTGGGCATACCCAAGCCTAAGTCGACCGCGCGGATTCGGGACCCGCGTTCACCCGCCGGTACCCTTGGGACCCGTGGTCGTCGACACCCTTGCGCTGATGCCCGATTTCCTGGACCCGATCAACCTTCTGAGCTACTTCGGAACCTGGGCGCTGATCGGGTTGCTGGTGGTGGTCTTCGTCGAGTCCGGCGTGCTGTTCCCGGTCCTGCCCGGCGATTCGCTGCTGTTCGTGGCGGGGATGCTCGCCGCAGGCACCGCCGCCGCCGCCCAGGACGGCACCGTCCAGGCCAACTTCGAGCTCTGGCAGCTGGTGGTGTTCATCCCGATCGCCGCGGTGCTCGGCGGCCAGGTGGGCTACTGGATCGGTCGCAACGTCGGCACGGCGATGTTCAAGCCCAACGCCCGGTTCCTCAAGCAGCGCTACCTCGACGAGGCACACCTGTTCTTCGAGCAGCGCGGGCCGTTCGCGATCGTCATCGCCCGTTTCGTCCCGATCGTGCGCACGCTCGCGCCCATCACCGCGGGCGCGGCCAAGATGAACTACGGGGTCTTCACCCTCTACAACGCCGTCGGGGCGGCCGTGTGGGGAATCGGCCTGACGGTGCTCGGCTACTGGCTCGGCCGGTTCGAGATCATCCAGAAGCTCCTCGAGCCCATCGTGATCGGGATCGTGGTGCTCTCGGTGCTGCCGATGGCAATCGAGTGGTACAAGCGACGCAAGGCCGCCAAGCAGGCAGGCATCCCGACGCCGCCCATGGAATCCGGTGAGCAGACGGCCTAGCGCTCCCGGGTCTGCTCCAGTGCGCGGATGAGGCTGGCGGCGTCCCACGGCCCCTTGTGCCGTTTGCCGTTGACGAACAGCGTGGGCGTCGCGTTGAGGTCCATCTCCTCGGCGTCCTCCGCGTCGTCGGTCACGCGGTGCAGCACCTTCGACGAGTGCACCCGCACGTCCTGATCGAACTGTTCGATGTCGCATCCGGCGGTCACGGCGTAGCGGTACATGTCCGACCACTCCAGGTCGTCCTGGTGATCGAACAGTTCGTGCGCCATCTCCCAGAACCTGCCCTGCAGTGCGGCGGCTTCGCTGGCCCGCGCGGCGTCGAACGCACGTGGATGCGCCCGCTCGAGCGGGAAGTGCCGCCACACGTAGCGCAGCTCCTCACCGAAATGGGCGCGCACCTCGTCGATCGCGCCGGTGGCCCGGCTGCAGAACGGGCATTCGAAGTCGCCGTACTCCACCAGCGTCAGCGGCGCGTCATGGCTACCGCGGATGTGGTCGCGATCGGGGTCGACGGGCCGCAGCAGCTTCATCCCGACCGGTTCGGGAGGGCTGAGCCAGTCGGTGATCCGGAAGATCGCCCAGCCGAGTGCGAACGCGATCACCGATGCCGCGAGCACGCCGATGCGCGCCTGGTCCTGCCTGCCGGGCTCGGAGATCGCGATGTCGACGATGAACAGCGAGATGGTGAAGCCGATCCCCGACAGCGCGGCACCGCCGGCGATCCGGCGCAGCGTGAGCCCGGGCGCGAGCTGGCCCAGCCGGGTGCGGCGCATGAACCAGGTGGCGCCGGTGATGCCGACGAACTTGCCGATCACCAGGCCGGCGACGATCCCCCACGTCAGGGGCGACCGCAGGGCCGTCGACAGGCTCTGGGCGTCCAGCAGCACCCCGGCGTTGACCAACGCGAACAGCGGCAGGACCACGAACGACACCGTGGGCCCCACGGTGGTCTGCAACCTCTCGTTGATCGAGATCGACTCCCGCAGCGAGCGACTCGCCGCGCGGGCGTACTGCGAGTTCGGTGACTGACGGAACGCGCGGATCTGGTCGACGGCCCGTTCCACCGGGCGACGCTCGGGAGTGAACACCGGGATCATCAGCGCCACCACGACCCCGGCCAGCGTCGGGTGAATCCCGGCCAGGTACAGCGCGATCCACAGCGCCACCCCAAGCACGGCGTACGCCGGCCCTCGTATCCCCGGCGGCAGATAACGCACCAGCGCCAGCGCGCCGATCAGTGTCACCGACACGATCAGCGGGCCGACCTGGATACTGTCGGAGTAGAACAGCGCGATCGCACACAGCGCTCCGACGTCGTCCACCACCGCGAGCGTGAGAAGGAAGATCCGCACGCGCGCAGGGAACTTGGGCTTGATGATCGCCAGCGCGCCGACCAGGAACGCGGTGTCGGTGGAGATCACCACACCCCATGCCTGAGCGTTCTCACCGGAGGGGTTGAACACCAGGAACACCACGGCCGGTATCACCAGCCCGGCGGCGGCGGCGACCACCGGCACCGCGGCCCGCGACCGGTCGGTGAGCTCACCGATGGAGAACTCCCTGGTCACCTCCAGCCCGACGATGAAGAAGAAGAACGTCATCAGGGCGTCGTTGACGAGGTGCTTGACCGTCATCTCGAAGTGGTGTTCACCGAAGGCGAGGCCGACGTGTGTGTCGAGCAGCTCCGAATAGCTCTGCGCCCAAGGAGAATTCGCCCACAGGATGGCGATGACGGTGAACGCGAGCAGCAGTGCTGCGGCCGTGTTGTCGGTGGTCCTGGTGGCCTTGCTGCCGCGACCGAGCCGCGCCGGGAGCAGCGGGAAACCCCGCTGCGTCGTCGGTTCAGTCACTGATCGGCGGCTACATCGTCAGCTGAGCCCGCAACGGTGTGGGCGGCTTCCATCAACATCCATCCCGACAGCTGCACCGAGAGATCCCGCTCCGGGATCTCCGAGGAGTTGACGGCGCCCTCGACGAACTCCGCGTCCTTCGACGCCGCCGTCGGCAGCTCGGCGGTCCGCTCCCAGAACGCACCGAACAGCGGGAGGCCGTCGACGTTCTGGCGGTTGTCCCAGGCGGCCCTCGCCGAGGACAGCACCACCGAACGCGCAGTCCCACAAGCCTTCTCGTCCTCGGGACCGCGCCGGGGCAGCGCGGTGGTCACCAGCGCGAGGTAGCGCGCCAGGATCCCGTTGAACAAGCCACCGTCACCGCCGCCCGCGCCCTTGATCACACCGCCGGGCGCCATGTGCTCGGCAACCGCGGCCACCAGGCGGTGCACACGCTCGGCATGGTCGGCGTCCTCGGTGCGCACGGCCAGTTCGGTCTCCAGTCCCAGCACCACGCCTTGGCAGTAGGTGTACTGCGCGCGCACCAGCGAGCCGGACTGGATGCCGTCGAAGACCAGATGGGTCTCCGGGTCGATCAGCGTCTCGTCGATCCAGTCGGCCATCTGCTGCGCCCGCCGCAGTCGGTCGTCATGACGGGCGAGGAAGACACCGGCGGGTCCGTTGGCCGGTGCGTTGAAGAACTGATCCTGCTTGCGCCACGGTATGCCGCCGCCGTCCTCGGGCACCCACGCGTTGAGGAACTGCTCGGCGAGCTTGTCGAGTGCCCTGTGCCGGCCCACGCCGGTCAGCCGGCCCGCGCGCTCGAGCGCCAGCGCCAGCCATGCCATGTCGTCGTAGTAGTCGTTGACCCATTTGCCGGTGTTTCGCAGCCGATGCCCTCGGATCTGCCGGGCGATCGACTTCAGGCGTTCCGGATCGGGATCGCGAACCTGCGCGTCGACCAGGTTGTCGAGGAGGTGGGCCTGCCACCAGTAGTGCCAGGTGCCGAACCGCCGGTGCCGCCGGGCGGCAGGCCACGCGACCACACCGAGTTGGGTGCCCGGCAGGCCCCACAGCCGCTTCAGGTGCCGCTTCGCGATCGCTGCTTCCGCACTGGCGGCGCGGTTGGCCCACAACTGATCCATGGTGTTGATCCTGCCTTAACGAACGTCCCGAAGCTATGAGACAGTTTTGTCTCAAGTGAGATAGAGTTGTCGCATGTCGGGGACACGTGACGAGTTGCTGCGCGCCGCAGCCGACTTTCTCGGGCGTCGCCCGAACGCCACCCAGGATGAGATCGCCAGCGCCGTCGGGGTGAGCAGGGCGACGCTTCACCGGCATTTCTCCGGAAGGGCCGCGCTGATGGAGGCGCTCGAGGCGCTCGCCGTCGCCGAGATGCGTGAGGTGTTGAGGCGTGTCCGGCTCGACGAGGGGTCGGCCACCGAGGCGCTGTGCCGGCTCGTCGCGGCATGCGAGCCGGTGTCGCCGTATATGGCCCTGCTGTACAGCCAGAGCCAGGAGCTCGACCTCGAGGCCACGCTGGATGCGTGGCAGGAGATCGACACCGAGATCACGTCGCTGTTCGAGCGCGGGCAGCGCGACGGTGACTTCCGGCCCGACCTCACCGCGGCGTGGCTGACCGAGGCGTTCTACAGCCTGGTCGAAGGGACGGCGTGGGCCATCCGCGCGGGCCGCGTCGCCGCCCGCGACTTCGACCGCCTGATCACCGACCTGCTACTCAACGGAGTGCGCACCTCATGAACCGCCGCTGGTTCGCTCTCGGCATCCTCACGATGGCCGTCCTGCTGATCGGCATCGACGGCACGGTGCTCGCGTTGGCGACCCCATTCATCAGCGCCGACCTCGGTACCACCGGCACCCAGATCCTCTGGATCGGCGACATCTACTCCTTCGTGCTGGCCGCACTGCTGATCAGCATGGGCAGCCTCGGCGACCGCATCGGACACAAGAGGCTGCTGCTCTGCGGCGCAACGGCATTCGCGGTCGTCTCGGCGATCACGGCGTACTCGTCGACCCCGGAGATGTTGATCGTGACCCGCGCGCTGCTCGGCATGGCAGGCGCGACCCTGACCCCTGCCACCCTGGCGCTGATCCGCGGCCTGTTCCCGGACCAGCGCGAGCGCAGCATCGCCGTCGGCGTGTGGGCCTCGGCGTTCTCCGCGGGCGCCGCGCTGGGGCCGGTCGTCGGCGGGGTGCTGCTCGAACACTTCTGGTGGGGATCGGTCTTCCTGATCAACGTCCCGGTGATGCTGGTCCTGCTCGTCGGCGGCGTCGTGCTGCTGCCCGAGCACCGCAACCCCGAACCGGGGCCGTGGGACCTGCCGAGCGTGGCCCTGTCCATGGTCGGGATGCTCGGCGTGGTGTACGGCATCAAGGAGGGGTTCACCGGCCTGGCCCACGGTCTGCGCGTGGACGCCGTCATCGCCGGTGCCGTCGGCGCGACGGTGTTGACGTTGTTCGTCCGACGCCAGTTGCGGCTGCCCACGCCGCTGATCGACGTGCGGTTGTTCCGCAACCCGGTGTTCACCGGCGTCGTCTCCGCCAACCTGCTGTCCGTGCTCGGCCTGTCCGGCCTGGTGTTCTTCCTGTCGCAGTACTTCCAGCTGGTGCACGGTTACGGTCCCCTCAAGGCGGGCCTGGCCGAACTGCCCGCCGCGGTCACGGCGACGGTGTTCGGTGTCCTCGCCGGTGTGGCCGTGCGCTACGTCTCCCACCGGTTGGTGCTCACCACGGGGTTGACGCTGGTCGGTGTCGCCATGGCCTCCCTGGCGGCGTCGCTCACACTATTCACGCCCGTGACGCCCTACCTGCCGCTGGGCGCTGCGCTGTTCGTGGTCGGCGTCGGCCTCGGCCTGGCGTTCACTGTCGCCAGCGATGTCATCCTGGCGAGCGTGCCCAGGGAGAGGGCCGGCTCGGCGGCGGCGGTGTCCGAGACCGCCTACGAGCTCGGGATGGCGCTGGGCATCGCGACGCTGGGTTCGATCGTCACCGCCGTGTACCGGACCGTCGCGATCGCCCCCAGCGTCCCCTCCGACGTCGCCGCCGAGGCGCGTGACTCGCTGCCCGGCGCCCTGCGCGCCGCGGAGGCGCTGCCCGCGAGCCAGGCGACCGAGCTGCTGACGGCCGCCAGGACGGCGTTCACCGACGGCCTGGCGCTCGCCTCCGGAGTCGGCGCCGCGCTGCTGCTGACCGCGGCTGCCGCCGTCTGGCTGCTCCTGCGGCCGCGCGACGCCTTACCAGGCTCGGTCGAGATCGGCGTGCTGGCGGATCCAGGTGTGCATGGCGATCCCCGCGGCGACCGCTGCGTTGATGCTGCGTGTGGAGCCGAACTGGGCGATCGACACTGTTGATCGGGCGCCCGCCGTCGCCTCGGCCGTGATCCCCGGCCCCTCCTGGCCGAAGATCAGCAGGCAGCCGCGCGGCAACGTGACGTCCTCGATCCGTGAAGCGCCGGGGACATTGTCGACCGCCACCACCGACAAACCGGCCTGCGCGGCGAAGTCCAGCAGGTCGGCGGTCGTGTCGTGGTGGCGCAGCCGCTGGTACCGGTCGGTGACCATGGCGCCGCGCCGATTCCAGCGGCGGCGGCCGACGATGTGGACCGTGTCGACGGCGAACGCGTTGGCGGTGCGCACGACCGCGCCGATGTTGGCGTCATTGCCGAAGTTCTCGATCGCCACGTGCAGCACGTGCCTGCGCTCGTCGATGTCGGCGACGATGGCTTCCCTGCTCCAATAGCGGTAGGCGTCAACGACATTGCGGGTGTCACCGGTGCGCAACAGCTCCGGGTCGTAGCGGGGGTCGTCGGGCAGCGGCCCCGGCCAGGGCCCCACCCCGTGACCCTCGCCCCACTCGGTGGGTCCGGGAACGTCGGATTCAGTCATCCTTGGGGATCTTCGGTCCACACCGCCGCATGCGTCCCCGACAGCGACACCGTCGCGTAGAGAAGTGCGGCATTGATCTCGCCCTGGGTGCACAACGACGCACGGACCTGCACCGCGTCCCGCGATGCCTCCGGCAGCACGAGCACCGACGCGC
This sequence comes from Mycolicibacterium pyrenivorans, assembly GCF_025821625.1. GTDB lineage: Bacteria > Actinomycetota > Actinomycetes > Mycobacteriales > Mycobacteriaceae > Mycobacterium > Mycobacterium pyrenivorans. Next base: position 1,629 of record NZ_JACKSH010000269.1, on the reverse strand, counting down.
CGTAGACGCTGCACGCATAGCTCAGGCCCCGGCCCGGCAGCGTGGGAGCGGCCAGCACCATCATCGGACCGCCGCGCTGAGCCGAGTCGTCGCGGTAACGCGCTGCCAGGCCGTCGATTTCGAGTCCGAGGAGCATGTAGCCGTTTCCTTCGAACGCGGCCGGGTCGCCGAGCGCCGGGGGCTCGATCCTTTCCCCGTCCGCCCGGAACGCGTCCACACTCGTCGTCCGCACCGTCAGGCCCGTGTCGTTCTCGTTGGTGGGCATCACCCCGACCGGGAACGCCGCCGGGTACGCGGCGGTGGTGCCTGCGATTCGGTCGCGCGGGGAGTAGACGTACACCCCGCGCACCTGGGACTGATCCCGCAGCGGGCCGAGGCACACGGTGCCCGTCAACCGGTCCGGAGTAGGAGCCGACAACGGTTGGATGTCAAGGCTTGTCACGTCTTCGCAGCCGCCCAGGCCCGGTGACTCGACCGGATGCGCCAACGCACCGTAGAGGCCGAACCTGACGTCCCGGGTTCGGCGTGCGCCGCGCCCTCCTGCGAGGGTGACGCCTCGACGTCGACCAGGACGTAGTCGGCGTCGAATCGCAGATTGGCCACCGCCATGTTCCAGCCGAGAATCGCCAACGATTCGCCGAACGCCGCGCGCGCGGAGGAGAAGACGTCGGCGCGACGTTCTTCCCCCGAACAAGAGGTGGCGGCAAGCACGATCGCCACCAGGATCGCGATTACCCGCACTGGGCCTCAGGTACGGTCACGGCCCTTGCCCACAACTCTGGTCAAGGCGCGCACCACGTTTCGTGGCACCATGCGCCCGCCGGTGGTCAGCGCCTTGTACTGCAGCCCCGGGATGATGACAACCCTGCCCTTGGCGATGCCGGCCATCGTCTCGCGGACCACGTCGTCGACCTCGAGCCACAGAAACGACGCCGTGCCCGCCATGTCGATGCCGGCCCGCTCGTGGAACTCGGTGTGGACGAACCCGGGGCACAGGGCGTGCACCCCGACGCCCTTCCCGCCGAGACCGTTGGCCAGCCCCTCGGAGAACGAGACCACCCACGCTTTGGACGCCGAGTACGTCGACCCCCGCCCCGGCAGCAGCCCGGCGACGCTGGCCACGTTGAGCACCGTGCCCGTGCCCGCGGCCAGCATGGACGGCAGCGCGGCGTGGGTGAGCTGCATGACGGCGGTGACGTTGACGTCGAGCTGGGCCTGCAGCGTCTCGAAATCGGTGGACCAGAACTCTCCCGCCGTGCCGAAGCCCGCGTTGTTCACCAGGACCTGCACCCCGGCCCGCAGCCGCTCGGCGACCCGCTCCCGGTCGGCGGCGACGGCCAGGTCCGCGGGAATGACCTCGACCTGCGCACCGGCCTCGTCCCGCAACTCCGCGGCCAGGCATTCCAGCCGTTCCACATCCCGGGCGACCAGCACCAGGTCGTACCCGTCGACCGCGTACCGGCGTGCGAAACCCTCACCCAGCCCGGACGTCGGCCCGGTGATCGCGGCGACGGGGCGGGACATGCCCCAGAGGATACTTACCGCTGATAGTGGGCCGACTGCCGACCGTTGCGCGACGGCGGCGGCGTGCGGCGCAGCGGGTCGGGCCGCGGCGCGGCCGCATCGGAG
>NZ_JACKSH010000268.1 GCF_025821625.1 Mycolicibacterium pyrenivorans | reverse complement strand
GATGCTCCACCGACAGGCAGGCCGATTGTTTGACGATCAGCGTGGCCCGCCACTCCGAGAGCACCCCCGACTCCAGCGCGGCCAGAGTGTGCGGCATCTCATGCACCAGCGCCTGAGCGAACCCGAGGTGCCGGTTCCCGCACGACGGGGCGTCATGGCGGGCCAACGCCACCTCCGACGCCAGCCCCATGCCACGTTTGCGGGCCGGAACCCCGGCGGCCTCCTCGGCAGCACGGCGTTTAGCAGCCCACAACGCCGTCACCCGCGCCTGCGCCGCCGCCGTCGCCGACTTCAACCGTTCAAGCTGCTCGACCTGATCCCGCAGCGCAG
>NZ_JACKSH010000267.1 GCF_025821625.1 Mycolicibacterium pyrenivorans | reverse complement strand
CGCAGACGGGCTATCGCCCGTCAACTACGAGATCAGGGAATCCAAGACCAAGCCGGAAGCGGCATAGGAAACCCTCCACGATTTCGGGGGAACCACACCGGAGCGCAGCGTGGCGAAGCGGTCTTGGTGACGTTCGGGCAGGTTCTCCGCGGAGTACAGCCACAGATACTTGCTGCCGGCCAGGCTCTTGTCGCCGACCGCGGCCAGCGCCCGGTTCTCGGCCTTGCGCACGGTGTCCACGGCCTTGGTCAGATAGCCCATCAGGTGGTAGCGGTCGAACACGATCTTGTCCTCGGCGTCGGTCAGGTGCGCGCGCACCGAGTTGGCGAACGGCTCCCACATGTCCATCGCCACCGCCTCGATACCGGCCCGCTGCTCGGCGGTGAACCGGTCGAAGTAGCCGTCCAGGCTGGCCTGTCGGCGTTCGTCGGCGATGAACTCCACCGTGCCGGCATCCAGGTCGGAGACGACGGTGATGTAGTCCTGGCCCTTCCCGGCCGCTTTCTCATCGACCCCGACATGGGCCGGGGCGGTAAGCGGTTTGGCGGCCAGGCCGCGGGTCACGGCGCGGTCCATCAGATGCCACGCCTCGTCCCAGCTGACCCGCAGCAGCCCAGCCGCGGCCGCCACGTCGCACGCGGCAAGCACGTCGATGGCCAGCCGCTCGAACAACGTGGTGAACCGCGAGTGCGGTTCGGCCCACGGCAACCGGACCTGGCGCACCCCGTGCTCAGGGCAGGCCACCCGCGGCGCGCTGGCATGCAGGAAGGTCAGGAACGCACACGAGTCCAGATGTCGCCACGCCCGCTCAGCCGAGTGGTCATAGACCGGCAGAGCCGTATCGCACTCCGGGCAGGCGAACCGAGTCCGGTCCCGATGGCGCACCCACACGTCCACGCGTTCATCGCCTGCCGACAGCTCGACCCGCTCCACCTCCCACGGAGCTACCAATCCCAGCAGATGGCGGTACAACTCGGTGTCGCGCATGACCCGATCCTGCCCCCAATCGATCAGCCCGGACCAGACCTACCCACGGAAAACTCCGAAGCGCCGAAAAAGTAGGCAGATTCCAGTCAGCGTTGCAACGGGACGGGTTGCACACTAGTCGGGTGAGTGTTTTGCCGGAGACGGACGTGGCGCGGGTGCAGCGGTGGTGCCGTGGCAGGGTGCGGGAGCATGTCCGTGACGAGGTTCGGGTCGAGGCCGATGTCGCCGAACGGCATGTGGCGATCGTGGAATGCCGGCCGCCGTGGCGGGCGGACATGGGTGTGGACTGGACCCGGTTTCCGATCGCCCGACTGCGCTATGTGAAGACCACCGGCGTGTGGTCGTTGTACTGGCGAGACCGCAACCTGCGGTTCCATGCCTACGATCGAGTGGCGTCTACGGCCAGTGTCGAAGAGCTACTCGCTGAGGTGGATCGCGATCCGACGGCGATCTTGGCCGCCCGCATCACCCGTGCCACCCGTTTGTGATTGACCCGCTCCTGCTCGGGCACGCCGTCGTTGAGTTCAGCGGTGATCCGCGGCGCCCCGTAGTTGTTGTCCGCCTCATGGACGGTACGGATCCGTTCGGCCAGTGCCTGGTCAGCCGCTTCGCGGGCGGTGCGGTCATCGGCACCAGCAAGCCAGGCGTAGAACGAGGAACGCGCGACCTCAACGATCGCGCACAGCCACTTCACCGGATAGGTGTCGAGGTGGTCGGCGCCGAACTGGAAGCGGCTCACCAGTTCGTCTCCCCGGCGAAATATTTGGCCGCCGACCGCAGAATGTCGCGCTCGGTGGACAACCGGGTCTTGTCCGCACGTAGCTGCCCTACTTCGGCACGTAGCCGGGCCAGCTCCTGGTCAGGGGTTTCCGCGCCCGATACTGGTGCGGCACCAGTGGTGGGGTTGCGGTGCCGAATCGGCACCCCAGCGGCCTTGCACCAGGCCGACAGCGTCACCCCACTGATGCCGAGTTCGTCGGCGATCTGGGTGATCGTCGCGCCCTCAGTGTCTCGGTACAACGCCACCGCGTCCCGCTTGAACTCGTCGGGATAATTTTTCCTTGCCATCGGTGTCGATCATCTCGCTTCCCCCGCCAATCTTGCGGGATTCAGCGTGTCCAACACCTGGGGTCAGGACCCACACCCGCTATGTCGGCGACATCAACCTACTTGCCATTGGCGACCGGCGGCAATCTGTACCTGGCCACGGTGATCGACTGCTGTTCACGGCGGGTCGCGGGGTGGGCGATCGCCGATCATATGCGCACCGAACTGGTCGAGGACGCACTGAAGGCTGCGGTCGCGTTGCGGGGCGGCCTGGCCGGTGCAATATTCCATGCAGATCACGGAAGTCAGTACACATCAAAGGAGTTCGCGAACCTTTGCCGCGATCTGGAGGTCATGTCCGTGGCCATGAAAAAGTCCTCACTGGTGGCCAAGTAGAAGTCCCCGCTGGTGGCCAGATAAAAGTCCCCACCCCGTGTTCGTCGTGTCGATCAGGAACTGCAGGCCCCGATGGTGACGGTGAAGGTGCCAACCAGACACCACCACCACCGGGGAGTTCCATTGAAGTCTGCGAAGGACCGCATGGACATCATTTCTGCTTATCAACAAGTCGGGTCATACCGAGGCGCCGCCGAGCTCTGCAGCACCACGCCCAAGACCGTCAAACGGGTCGTCGAGAAGTTCGAAGCCGGCGATAACCCACCGCCGAGGGCGGAGCGGGCCCACAACTACGACGCGGTGACCGACTTGGTCGCCGAACGAGTCGACAAATCGCAAGGCCGGATGTCGGCCAAGCGTATGTTGCCGATCGCCCGCGCCGCCGGCTATGACGGCTCGGCACGCAACTTCCGTCGCCTCGTCAACAAGACGAAGACGTTGTGGCGCAATGAGCATCACCGCGGTCGCCGCCCCGCGGTGTGGTCACCAGGTGAGTATCTTGTGATCGACTGGGCCCAGGCCGCACCGGGGTTGTTCCTGTTCTGCGCGGTGCTCGCGTTCTCCCGGTGGCGGTTCGTCGCGTTCGCCACCGATCAACGCGCATCCACGACGTTGGCGCTGATCGCCGAAGCCTTCAGTGCGATCGGTGGTGTTCCGGCGCGGGTGCTGGCTGATCGGATGGCGTGTTTGAAGGGCGGTGTGGTCGCCAACGTGGTCATTCCCACCGCCGAATACGTCCGGCTCGCCGGCCATTACGGATTCGCACCGGACTTCTGCCACGCCGAGGATCCGCAGTCCAAGGCGTCGTAGAGAACTTGTGCGGGTATGCCCAACGCGATCTCGCCGTCCCGCTGCTCACGCAGGCCGCTATCGACGGCAGAGCTGTTGATCTGCGGGCCGCCAACGTCGCGGCCAGGACGTGGTGCGCCGAAGTCAACGCCACGGTGCACTCGGAGACCTGCGCAGTGCCCGACGAACGGCTCCTGGTCGAACGCGAACTGTTACGGCCCTTGCCATCTCTACGACTGCAAGTCGGGGCGCCGTCGGTCATCCGCAAGGTCGACCGCCTGTCCTGCATCCGATACGGCTCGGCCCGCTACTCCGTGCCCACCCGGCTGATCGGCACAAGCGTGGCGGTCGTCGTCGATCACGGTGCGCTATGCATCGTGGAACCCGCGACCGGTGTGATCGTGGCCGAACACGAGTTGGGAGCCCCAGGCTCGGCATCGATCCTCGACGACCACTACGACGGGCCACGACCGGCACCCAACCGAGGTCCACGGCCCAAATCGACGGTGGAGCAACAGTTCTGCGCGCTCGGTGAAGATGCCCACGCGTTCCTGGTCGGGGCTGCGGCCATCGACAACACCCGGTTGGGCTCGGAGTTGGAGGTCCTACTCGGGTTGGGCGCCGCGCACGGCACCGACACCCTGATCGCGGCGTTGCGGCGGGCGGTGGCGTTCCGGCGGTTCCGTGCCGCCGACGTGCGTTCCATCCTGGCTGCGGGTGCCGGAACTCCTCAACCCCGCTCCGCTGGAGATGCGTTGATCCTGGACCTACCCGGTCGCCCCGACCCGATCTCTGAACGCCTACACGGTCACACCGGCCGCTGACGGCGGCGTCACATCATGACCACCGCGCCGGCCAAGCTGACCAAACCCGTCGCACCGCCATCAGTGCCGGCACTGGCGGCCGATCTAGACGCCGGGCTGCGGCGGCTCAAACTCGCTGCGATCCGGCGCACCGCACCCGAGGTCCTGCTGACCGCCAAGACCCAACGCTGGACGCCCGAGGAGGTGCTGCGGACCCTGGTCGAGACCGAGTTGGCGGCCCGGGATGCCTCCAACGTCGTCAACCGGCTCAAGGCCGCCGGGTTCCCCGTCGCCAAGACGTTGGAGTCCTTCGACGTGGCCGCCTCATCGATACAACCCAAGGTGTTCGACTACCTATCAAGTCTGGAATGGGTTCGTACACAACAAAACCTGGCGATCATCGGACCCGCCGGGACCGGCAAGTCCCACACCCTGATCGGTCTCGGAGTTGCTGCCATCCACGCCGGGTACAAGGTCCGCTACTTCACCGCCGCCGACCTCGTCGAGACCCTCTACCGCGGCTTAGCCGACAACACCGTCGGCAAGATCATCGAATCACTGCTGCGTGCCGATCTGATCATACTCGACGAACTGGGCTTCGCCCCGCTCGACGACACCGGCACCCAGCTGCTGTTCCGGCTCGTCGCTGGCGCCTACGAACGCCGATCCCTAGCCATCGGCTCGCACTGGCCATTCCAAGAATGGGGACGATTCCTGCCCGAGCAGACCACCGCCGTCAGCATCCTCGACCGGCTGCTGCACCACGCCACCGTCGTCATCACCGACGGCGACTCCTACCGCATGAAGGACGCCCAACACCGGAAGGAGACCGCCCAACCAACCTAAGAATCACCGCACGGGGTGGGGACTTTCATCTGGCCACCAGCGGGGACTTCTACTTGGCCATTGACAGGTCATCCAGTCGATGGGTGGGGTGGGGTCATGCCTGTTAACGCGCTCGCCGAATCGTTCAACGCCGCCCTCAAACGCGAGATCCTGCAAGACCGTGCCTGCTGGCCCGACACGTCGACCTGCCGCCGTGAGATCTTCCGATGGCTGGCCCGCTACAACACCAAACGACGACACTCCCACTGCCGTCATTCCAGCCCCGCCACCTACGAAAGGAACCTGACACCGGCTACGCTGCCCTAAGCCTTGATTCACCGATCGACCCTCGGCGTGGGGGCGAATTCGGTTGTGCGCTTTGGAGTCGGGGTGGGCCGTTGTGCGGGATCAGATGATGGCC
>NZ_JACKSH010000266.1 GCF_025821625.1 Mycolicibacterium pyrenivorans | reverse complement strand
CCCGATGTCGAGATCAACAAGATGACCTACGAGAACGCGATGCGCTGGTATCACTGGGACCCGTTCACCCACATCCCCAAGGACCAGGCCACCGTCGGGGCGCTGCGCAAGGCCGCCGAAGGCCACGACGTGACCATCCAGGCGCTGAGCAAGCACGACCACGGCGGGGCCAACCTCGCGGACTTCGCCGCCAAGGCCAAGCAGTTGACCGGCAACAAGGACTGAGCAACTTTCGCCGGAATTGCATTCCAGCAGCGAAACGTCGAGTGGGCGCCTGCTGGAATGCAATTCCGGCGGTCGAGGATCAGAGAGAGGCAGTTATGCCGGAGGGCATGAGTTTCGAGCTGACCGAGGATCAGGAGTTGATCCGCAAGTCCGTCGCTGAGCTGGCGGGGAAGTTCGACGACCAGTACTGGATGGAAAAGGACCTGGCGCACGAGTTCCCGCGCGAGTTCTACGACGCCATCGCCAAGGGCGGCTGGCTCGGGATGACCATCCCCGAGGAGTACGGCGGCCACGGTCTGGGCATCACCGAGGCGACGCTGCTGCTGGAGGAGATCTCGCGCTCCGGGGCGGCGATGAACGGCGCCAGCGCCATCCACCTGTCGATCTTCGGCATGCAGCCGGTCGTCAAACACGGCTCCGACGAGCTCAAGGCCGCCACCCTGCCGCGGATCGTCAACGGCGACCTTCACGTGTGCTTCGGCGTCACCGAACCCGGTGCGGGACTGGACACCTCGCGCATCACGACGTTCGCCAAGCGGGAGGGGGACACGTACCGCATCAACGGGCGAAAGGTGTGGATCTCCAAGGCGCTCGAGTCCGAGAAGATTCTGCTGCTCACCCGCACCGAGTCGCCCGATGACCTGGAGAAGCGCGGCGCGAAGAAGACCGACGGCATGACGCTGTTCCTGACCGACCTCGATCGCGACCACGTCGACATCCGCCCGATCAAGAAGATGGGCCGCAACGCCGTCAGCTCGAACGAGTTGTTCATCGACGACCTGATCGTGCCGATCGAGGATCGGGTGGGCGAGGAGGGCAAGGGCTTCAAGTACATCCTCGACGGGCTGAACCCCGAGCGGATGCTCATCGCCGCCGAGGCATTGGGCATCGGCCGGGTCGCGCTGGAGAAGGCGGTGAAGTACGGCAACGAGCGCGTCGTCTTCAACCGCCCGATCGGCATGAACCAGGGCCTGCAGTTCCCGTTGGCGGACTCACTCGCCCGCCTCGACGCCGCCGAACTGGTGCTGCGCAAGGCGACCTGGCTGTACGACAACGGCAAACCCTGTGGGCGAGAGGCGAATACGGCGAAGTACCTGTGCGCGGATGCGGGTTTCGGCGCTGCCGATCGGGCGCTGCAACTGCACGGCGGCATGGGGTATTCCGAGGAGTACCACGTGTCGCGGTACTTCCGGGAGTCGCGGCTGATGAAGATCGCCCCCGTCAGCCAGGAGATGATCCTCAACTTCCTCGGCGAGCACGTCCTCGGCCTGCCCAGGAGTTACTAGATGGCCCCGCAGAGGACACTGTTCGACCTCACCGGGCGCGCGGCGATGGTCACGGGGGCGGGCGCAGGGGGCGGGATCGGCGCCGCGGTGGCGGCTGCGCTGGCCCGGGCCG
>NZ_JACKSH010000265.1 GCF_025821625.1 Mycolicibacterium pyrenivorans | reverse complement strand
GGGCCTGGTATTCCTCGGTGACCGTGGGCAGCTTGAGTCCGGCGAAATTCCAGATCACGCATTGGGTGGTGGCGATGTCGGGAACGGGCAGAGACTCATCGAACAGTGGCCGCAGCAGGCGTTGGGCGGCCAGGCCTTCCAACCCGATGAGCAGATCTTCGTCGGCGTCGGTGCGCCGCGCAGTGGGCATCTCGCGGAGATATCTGATCAGCTGCGCGGTGCTGCCGATGCCGTTGGCCTCGCGTGACTCCGGGGCCAGCAGCCCCCACAGCCGCTGAGCGCCCCGGCTCAACGGCGACAATCCCAATTGCGGTAGCAAATGGTCGATGGTGCGTTCTGCTGCTTCTTTATAAGGAAAAACCCGCAATCCATCGAGGCTGAAATTCATGCGAGTGACATCAATGACGACTTTATCGTCGAAATCGGCCAACGCTGTTTCGTGTTCACGGGCGTCGGTGGGATCGAATAAATGCAGACCGGCGCCGAGTTTGAGCCACGAGCGGCTCAAATTCTTCGTCGCATGCGATTTGCCGCGGCCCGGGGAGCCGCAGATCACCAGATTCGCCGGGTTCTCGCGGGCCGGCGCGTTGAGGACATCGAGGAGAACGACGTCGCGCAGCCCGGGGCTGGTCAGGTTCATCCCCAACGGGACGCCGGTGTTGTTGCCGAGCTTGCTCGCCAGCAGCGGGACGAACGGCGCGAACCGCTTGGTGGTGGTCGGGTTGCGGAACTCGTCGAGAGAGGCGCGGCGCTCCCCGCCCGGGGCGAACGCCCGCCACAGTGTGGGCTGGCTGCCGCGCCACCGTTTCGAGCCGATGTTCTGGCCGCGGTAGGTGCGGGCGACGTCGGCGACGGCCCGGTTCACCGTCTCCGGGTCAC
>NZ_JACKSH010000264.1 GCF_025821625.1 Mycolicibacterium pyrenivorans | reverse complement strand
GTGCGCTCAAGGTGTTGAGGGTGTCGGTGTGCGTCATGGCAGTCCTTTCACGGGGCGCGGTGTGCGCTGAGGGTGATGTGCGGTCGGTGATGTGCGGTGCTGGGTGTGCGGTGCACCCCGGGCCCGCGCAGTGCGGGTCCCGGGGCGCGGTCGGTGGCGCCCTAATGGGTCGGGGCGGTGGCGGCGATGAAGGCTTCGGCGTCGGCCAGGTAGTACTCGGCGTGGCGGAGCTCGTCGGGGCTGGCGTCGCCGGCGAGCAGGACGGNGGTGGCGGCGATGAAGGCTTCGGCGTCGGCCAGGTAGTACTCGGCGTGGCGGAGCTCGTCGGGGCTGGCGTCGCCGGCGAGCAGGACGGTGACGGCATTGTCGCGGGCCGACAGGGCGTATTGGCGGCGGCGGTGCGGGTCGTCGGCGGCGGCCACGGCAGAGTGGATGTCGGCGCGGGCGTAGGCCAGCACCGCCGTGGTGCTGGGACCGGCGTTGAGGTTGCTGGTGGGGTCGTGGTCGGTGACGGCCCAGGGGTTGGCGGCGAGGGTCATGGTTGTTCTCCGTTCGTCTGCGGTATTTGCTGCGCCGGTTAGCGCTGGGGTTGCGGGGGACCGGCGGGGTGGCGCGCGCAACCCCGAAGAGGCCGCGA
>NZ_JACKSH010000263.1 GCF_025821625.1 Mycolicibacterium pyrenivorans | reverse complement strand
TTGGATTCCACGTTGGCGTAATCGATGACCATCACCTGGCGGTCGGCATCGTCCTTGCCGGCTTCGACGTACGTGGCGAAATCGAAGGCGAGTTTGCCGGATTCAGCGTCACGCATGGAGTACAGCGGCCACAACAATTTGCCGACGAGGCCGGTGCTCCGGGTCAGCCGGTTGTCGCCAGTGCCAGTGTCGGCGTCGAAACGTTTGCCCTGCCACGGCATCCACAACGCCGTGACCGCTCGGGTCACCGTGTCGAGGGCGGGATTGGTCGTCGTCATGACCAAGATGCCCTCAGTCGGGCCGTCGAGGTCGACCGGTGGGGTACCCAGCCGAAACAGTTCGTTGAGCTGCGCCTCGGCCGAATCGGCGTCGTTGTCGGCGAGCGTGGACAGCTCGACGATCCAGCTCCACGCCGAGCGGGCCGCCCCTGATTGCCCCTCCGATACCGATTTTCGCAACCACTCCAACCTGTCGCCCGCGGCAGAATCCGCGGTGGTTCCTCCAACCTGTCGCCCGCGGCAGAATCCGCGGTGGTTCCCTGTTCGCTCATCGGCACCATCCCCGTTGAATTTCGAGCACC
>NZ_JACKSH010000262.1 GCF_025821625.1 Mycolicibacterium pyrenivorans | reverse complement strand
CGCTGCGGGTCGACAACAACTGCGCGGCCGGTGGTTTCGTCACCGATCAGGTAAGACGCATGGGACAGGCAATCCAGGTAGTACTGATTGAAGATCATCTTCTCGTTCCTTCGTTTGCGGCGTCGGTATCGTTCATCTGAAGAATACCCCCCTGGGTATGATAAGCAACCCCCGGGGGTATCTTGTTACCGAGGCTTGACGATACCGGTAGGGGTATGTCTATCATGGGTGGAACGATACCCCCAGCGGTATAGAAACCCAAGAGGCTTTCGTCACCGCCGACTCGCCGGAAGGACTCTCATTCCCATGACTGCACCTGTCACCATCGATTCGCAGGACCTGCGCGACCGCCTCGGTTCGGCGGCACCCCCGCGGGTTCTCGACGTCCGCACCCCGGG
>NZ_JACKSH010000261.1 GCF_025821625.1 Mycolicibacterium pyrenivorans | reverse complement strand
GGCGGTGCGGGCGTGGCGGCGGGTTGGGGCGGACCGCAGGGCGTGGCTGGCGCAGCTGTGTGAGCAGTCAGCAGCTACGGAGCAAAGGGGGTGAGAATGGGCAAGATTTGGGCGGCGCTGGCGGCGGTGGCTGCAGAAGGCGCGGTGTTGACGTGGCTGGTGGGCGGCCAGCTGTGGGAGTGGATGAGCGCGGGGCTCAGCGCCGGCATCAGCTATTGAGGCCGGAGCTGGACCGGAGGAAAAAGAGAGCCGGCACGCTGTCTGTCACGAGGACAGGGCGTGCCGGCTCTTTGGTGTCTGGGGTCAGGGTGCGGTGTGGACGCTGACGCGGTGGTCGAGTTTGAGCAGTCGGGCCAGTGGCGGCACGTCGCCGCCGTGGCGGGCGGCATGAGTTTCGGCGGCGGCGGCTGACGCGGTGGTCGAGTTTGAGCAGTCGGGCCAGTGGCGGCACGTCGCCGCCGTGGCGGGCGGCATGAGTTTCGGCGGCGGCG
>NZ_JACKSH010000260.1 GCF_025821625.1 Mycolicibacterium pyrenivorans | reverse complement strand
CCGACGGTGGCCTGGTCCTTGGGGATGTGGGTGAACGGGTCCCAGTGATACCAGCGCATCGCGTTCTCGTAGGTCATCTTGTTGATCTCGACATCGGGTACGTCGTTCTCCTTGAGCACCTCGTCGAGCTGCTCGGGAGCACCGGGCCACATCGANTCGCTGTGCGGGTTAGTCGGCTTCCCAGCAGATGTTGTCGAGGCCGATCTGCTCACGCAGCTTCACCCCGACCGGGTCGGCGATGAAGCAGGTCAGGAAGTGGTCGCGGAACACCTCCGAGGGCTTCTGCTTGCCGAAGTCCTGACCGGTCCAGGTGGAGTGCATCTCGTAGGTGCGATCGGCNCGCTCNAGGAAATACGGGATCCANCCGGTGCCGCCCTCGGACAGCGCGATCTTGAGGTCCTTGTACTTCTTGATCGGCTTGGACCACAACAGNTCCGCCGCGGCCTGCACGATGTTCATCGGCTGCAGCGTGATCATCACGTCCATCGGCGCATCCGGGGCNGTGATCGCCAACCGGCCCGANGANCCGATGTGCACGTTGAGNACGGTGTCGGTGTCGACCAACGCCTCCCACAGCGGCGTCCAGTAGTCGTCGTGGAAGCTCGGGTATCCCATCGCCGCCGGGTTCTCGGTGAACGTCAACGAGTGCACCCCGCGCTTGGCGTTACGGCGCACCTCGGCCGCGCACGCCTCGGCGTCCCAGATCACCGGCAGCGTCATCGGGATGAACCGCGCCGGGTAGGCCCCGCACCACTCCTCGACGTGCCAGTCGTTGTAGGCCTGCACCAACGCCAGGCTGAACTCGGGGTCCTCGGTGGCGAACAACCGCCCGGCGAACCCGGGGAACGACGGGAAGCACATCGAGCCCANGATNCCGCCGGCGTTCATGTCCTTGACCCGGTCGTCGACCTTCCAGCANCCCGGCCGGATCTCGTCGAGACCCTGAGGNTCCAGCCCGTACTCCTCCTTGGGGCGGCCGGCCACCGCGTTGAGCGCCACGTTCGGGATCACCACATCCCGGAACTGCCAGGTGTCGCTGCCGTCGGGGTTGTGCACCAACCGCGGCGCCTCATCCAGATACTTCTTCGCCAGGTGGTTCTTGAACATGTCCGGNCATCCCGGAACTGCCAGGTGTCGCTGCCGTCGGGGTTGTGCACCAACCGCGGCGCCTCATCCAGATACTTCTTCGCCAGGTGGTTCTTGAACATGTCCGGCGGCTCGACGATGTGATCGTCGACGCTGATCAAAATCATGTCGTCCTTGTTCATGACGACTCCTTCCGTCCACACGGGTCGCGTGATGGACACTGGTTGGCAGGGGTGCTGTTCTCCTACTTAGGAAACTAGCTTCTCCAACAGCGAGAATCAACGTCCGAATGCGGTTCCGCACCCGTTGGTCAGCAGAGTTGTGCCGACGGCGGCGACCGCCTGACCGGCACATCTGCCGTTGAACGTTGACCTCAGGGCAGAAAAGTGGAAATCTATTGGCGAAATATGAGAACCTGATTCTCATGAACGAGAGGAGGCCCACGGTGCGACTGGCTCCGCTACCCGAAGACCAGTGGGACGACGCCGTTGACCTCGCCCTGTCCGCCATGCTGCCGGAGGAGAACCGCAATCCGGCCGTCGCGGGCAATCTGCTCGCCACGATGGTTCGGCACCCGAAGCTGACCCGGGCCTTCCTGCGGTTCAACCGCCATCTGCTGTTCACCTCGTCGTTGCCCGAGCGCCTTCGTGAGCTGGCCGTGCTGCGGGTCGCGGACCGCACGCACTGCGAATACGAGTGGCAGCATCACGTCGAGATGGGGCGCGAGGCGGGCCTGTCCGACGAGGCCATCGAAGGCATCCGCCGCGGCGAGGCCTCCGACGACCTGGACCGTGCGGTCATCGCCGCGGTCGACGAACTCCAGGACGACTCGGTGGTTTCCGACGCCACCTGGACATCGCTGTCCGCACATCTCGACGAGCGCCAATTGATGGATCTCGTTTTCACGATCGGCTGCTACGGCTCGTTGGCCATGGCAATCAACACCTTCGGGGTCCTACCCGACCACGATTCGACAGAGGAGAGGTAGAGAAGTGGCACACTTCCCGAAACCGGCTGCTGGCAGCTGGACCGAGAACTGGCCAGAGCTCGGCACCGCACCGGTCAACTACGAGGACTCCATCGACCCGGAGCAATGGAAGCTGGAGCAGCAGGCCATCTTCCGCAAGACCTGGCTACAGATGGGCCGCGTGGAGCTGATTCCCAAGAAGGGCAGCTACATCACCCGCGAGCTGCCGTCGGTCGGCCCGGGAACATCGATCATCATCGTCAACGACGGCGAGCAGATCCGAGCCTTCTACAACCTCTGCCGCCACCGCGGTAACAAGCTGGTGTGGAACGACTACCCCGGTGACGAGGTGTCCGGCACCTGCCGCCAGTTCGTGTGCAAGTACCACGCGTGGCGCTACGACCTCAAGGGGAACCTGACCTTCATCCAGCAGGAGCAGGAGTTCTTCGACGTCGACAAGGCCGACTACCCGCTCAAGCCGGTGCGCTGCGAGGTGTGGGAGGGCTTCATCTTCGTCAACTTCGACGATGACGCAGTGTCGCTGGAGGAGTATCTGGGTGAGTTCGGCCAGGGACTCAAGGGTTACCCCTTCCACGAGATGACCGAGCACTACAGCTACCGCGCGGAGATCAAGTCGAACTGGAAACTCTTCATCGACGCGTTCGTCGAGTTCTACCACGCGCCGATCCTGCACATGAAGCAGGCGGAGAAGGAGGAGGCCGAGAAGCTGGCCAAGTTCGGTTTCGAGGCGCTGCATTACGACATCAAGGGCGACCACTCGATGATCTCGTCCTGGGGTGGCATGAGCCCGCCCAAGGACCTCAACATGGTCAAACCCATCGAACGCATCCTCCACAGTGGCCTGTTCGGGCCGTGGGATCGCCCGAAGATCAAGGGCATCCTCCCCGACGAGCTGCCGCCCGCCATCAACCCCGGGCGCCACAAGACCTGGGGCCAGGACTCGTTCGAGTTCTTCCCGAACTTCACCCTGCTCTTCTGGGTGCCGGGCTGGTATCTGACGTACAACTACTGGCCCACCGGCGTGGACAGCCATATCTTCGAGGCCGACCTCTACTTCGTGCCGCCGAAGAACCTGCGCGAGCGACTCTCCCAGGAACTTGCGGCAGTGACGTTCAAGGAATACGCGCACCAGGACGCCAACACACTCGAGGCGACCCAGACCCAGATCGGCACCCGGGCCGTGCTCGACTTTCCGCTGTGCGACCAGGAAGTCTTACTGCGCCACCTGCACCACACCGCGCACAAGTATGTCGACCGGTACAAAGAAGCCCAAGCGAACGGCAACGGTTCAGCCAACGGCGCGGCCCACACCAAGAGCGAGAAGGATTCCGCAAATGTCTAAACTGCCCGAGGAATTCGCCGATCTGGAGCGGTTCAGCGACTGGTGCCTGCCCACCGAGGAGGAGCGCTATCAGAAGCGACTCAACTCGTCGATGGAGGAGATGCAGGAACTCTACGATGCCGGCATGGCGCGGCTCGAGGACATCATGGTCTACGTCGACGCGCGATTCCCGCTCAAGGGGATGCCCGAGGACGCCAAGGCCCTGGTCCATCTGGGCCAGTCGATCGTCATGGTGAGCTTCCCGATCGAAGTGTGGAAGCAGCCGCGGGTGCTGGACGCCGGTGCGGCGTATGTCCAACTCATCAAGGAGCCGGTGGTCTAGGAGTGACGCAAGCGACCCTCAAGGCTGCGGGTTACGTCGACGTCGACGCGGGTGAGATCGTCCGGCCCGGCGTCGTCACGGTGGAGGACGGCGTCATCGTGGGCGTCGGTGGCGACGTGCCGGAAGACGCGGACGTCATCGACTTGGGTGATGCCATCCTGCTTCCGGGCCTGATGGACATGGAGGTCAACCTCCTGATGGGCGGTCGTGGCGAGAACCCGGGCCTGTCACAGGTTCAGGACGACCCGCCCACCCGGGTGCTGCGTGCCGTGGGCAACGCCCGCCGCACGCTGCGCGCGGGCTTCACCACGGTGCGCAACCTCGGACTGTTCGTCAAGACCGGCGGATACCTGCTCGACGTCGCACTCGGCAGGGCGATCGAAGCAGGCATGATCGAGGGCCCGCGAATCATCCCCGCCGGACATGCGATCACCCCGACGGGTGGGCACCTGGACCCGACGATGTTCGCCGCGTTCATGCCCGGCGTGCTGGAGCTCACCGTCGAGGAGGGCATCGCCAACGGCAACGACGAGATCCGCAAGGCCGTCCGCTACCAGATCAAGCACGGCGCCCAGCTGATCAAGGTGTGCTGCTCGGGCGGCGTGATGTCGCTGACCGGAGAAGCGGGCGCACAGCACTACTCCGACGAGGAGTTGCGCGTCATCGTCGATGAGGCGCACCGGCGCGGGCTGCGGGTCGCGGCCCACACGCACGGCGCCGAGGCGGTCAAGCACGCCGTGGCATGCGGCATCGACTGCATCGAGCACGGCTTCCTGATGGACGACGAGGCCATCCAGATGCTGGTCGACAACGACCGCTTCCTGGTCTCGACGCGCCGGCTCGCCGAGGCCATGGACGTCTCGAAGGCGCCGAAGGTGCTGCAGGACAAGGCCGCCGAGATGTTCCCGAAGGCCCGCACCTCAATCAAGGCGGCCTACGAGGCCGGGGTGAAGATCGCCGTCGGCACCGACGCCCCGGCCATCCCCCACGGGAAGAACGCCGACGAACTGGTCACGCTCGTCGACTGGGGCCTGCCACCCGCCGCAGTCCTGCGCGCTGCCACGGTCGTCGCCGCCGATCTGATCGACCGGCCCGACCTCGGCCGCATCGCCGAGGGCTATCTCGCCGACATCATCGCGGTGCCGGGCGACCCACTGGCCGACATCACCATTACACGGAACGTCAACTTTGTAATGAAGGGCGGTAAGGTCTACAAGAATGACACCCACAAAAACTGAGGATCTCGTCGAGATCCAGCAGCTGCTGGCCAAGTACGCCGTCACGATCACCCAGGGTGACGTCGACGGGTTGGTGGAGGTGTTCACGCCGGACGGCACCTACAGCGCATTCGGTGACACGTACACGCTGAACCGGTTCCCGGTCCTCGTCGATGCCGCGCCGAAGGGGCTCTTCATGACCGGGACCGCGCTCGTCGAGTTCGACGACGACACCCGGGATACTGCAACGGGCACACAGCCGCTGTGCTTCATCGAGCATTCGAAGCACGACATGCGCATCGGCTACTACAAGGACACCTACGTCCGCACCGAGGACGGCTGGCGGCTGAAAACGCGTGCCATGACGTTCATCCGGCGCAGTGGCGAGCATGACTCCGGGCGCCCGCACGCGATCGGCAGGCCCGAGGCCGGATGAGCGCCCCCACCACCGCCGAGTTCCGATCGAATCTCGTCGCCTGGCTGGATGAGAATGATCTGACCCCGCCCGACGATCATTCGCTGCAGGGCCAGATGCGCCAGTTCGCCAGGGTGCAGAAGGCGCTCTACGACGCGGGCTGGAGTCGCTACGGCTGGCCCGAGGACGCAGGCGGGCTCGGCGGTCCGGCCATGCTGCGCGCCGTCGTCGGCGAGGAGGTGGTCGGGCGCCGACTGGCCGAACCGGGCCCGTACTCGATGCCCGAAGTGCTGGCGCCGACGATGATCGACTACGCGCCCGCCGAACTCGCCGCCGAGATGGTGCCGCGACTGCTCAGCGGCGAAGAGCAGTGGTGCCAGGGGTTCTCGGAGCCGGGCTCGGGCAGCGACCTGGCGTCGCTGACGACGCGCGCGGTGAAGCGCGGTGATCAGTGGATCATCAACGGCCAGAAGGTGTGGACCAGCTTCGCGCAGTACTCGCACCGCTGCATCCTGCTCACCCGTACCGGCGACGCGGACACACCGAACCACGAGGCCATCACCGCCTTCTTCGTCGACGTCGACACCCCGGGCATCACGGTCCGGCCGCTGCGCACGATGCACGACGTCGACGAGTTCTGCGAGGTGTACTTCGACGACGTGGCGGTGCCCGAGAGTCGCATGCTCGGCAAGCCGGGCGACGGCTGGCGCCTGGCGATGGATCTGCTGCCCTACGAACGGTCGACCTGCTTCTGGCAGCGCATCGCCTACCTGTACTCCAGGTTCGACGCGCTGATCGAGGACGTCAAGGGCGTCGGACAGGCGGCGGACGCCGACCTCGGCGACGTGTATCTGGCCCTACACACGCTGCGCTGCCGCTCCCGGGCCACCCAGCACCGGCTGGCCGACGGTCAGAAGCTGGGACCGGACACCTCGATCGACAAGGTGTTGCTGGCCGGCGCCGAACAGCTGCTGTACGACACCGCACGCGATCTGCTGCCCGGCGTCATCGAACTCGACGACTCCGACTGGCGCACCGAGTTCCTGTATTCGCGCGCGGCCACCATCTACGGCGGCACCGCCGAGGTGCAGCGCAACATCATCGCCCGCCGTCTCCTGGACCTCGGGAAGGAGTGACCGTGGATCCCCGATCTGACACAGAATCACTGGCCATGCTCGAGGACGGGCTGCGCAAGACCATGCTGTCCACCTCGGGTGCCGAGCTGGACGCCGCGCTGGGCGAACTGGGCTGGGCCGACATGCTCTCCGAGATGCACGAGGCCGCGATCCCGCTGGTGTTCCGACTGCTGGGCGAAACTGGTTCGCACGCTTCGATTCTCAACGACGTGGTGCTGCTGACCTCGGGCGGCGAGCCCGGCACGACCCCGGCGCTGCCGTACGCAGGTGGCGGCTGGGTGGTGTGGGATTACGCTTCGGCAGCCGAGAGCTCGGCGTTGGGCGGACTGCCGCTGCGCCGGGTGGAGGAGGGCGGGCACCTGCGGTTGCCCGACGCCCGCCGGGCGGTGGGCTGGTGGCTGGTCGGTTCGGCGAGGGCGATGCTGACCCTGGCCCGCCAACACGCGCTGGACCGGGTTCAGTTCGGCAGGCCGATCGCGGGGTTCCAGGCGGTCCGGCACCGACTGGCCGAGACCCTGGTGGCCATCGAAGGCGCCGAGGCGACGCTGAGCCTCCCCGGCGCGGACAACCCGGATCTGACCGCGCTGCTGGCCAAGGCCGCCGCGGGCAAGGCCGCGCTGACCGCGGCCAAACACT
The DNA here is from genome assembly GCF_025821625.1 of Mycolicibacterium pyrenivorans. GTDB lineage: Bacteria > Actinomycetota > Actinomycetes > Mycobacteriales > Mycobacteriaceae > Mycobacterium > Mycobacterium pyrenivorans. The sequence goes on along the minus strand of NZ_JACKSH010000260.1, from coordinate 111,119 downwards.
GCCAGCAGGTGCTCGGCGGGATCGGCTTCACCGCCGAGCACGAGCTTCACCACCACGTGAAGCGAGCCCTGGTGCTCGACGGATTGCTCGGCAGCTCAAAGGAACTCACCCGCAGGGCGGGGGCGGGCCTGCGGGCGCGCGGCTCGTCGCCGCGGCTCGCAGTTCTCTGAGGGGTCGCGGCGGGCCGACTACTTGATGTTGGCCTTCATCTCCTCGAGGTTCACCAGCACCGGCCAGCCGCCGACGCTCAGGGCGTTGCCGTGTCCGGTCTGGTGAACGTCGAACACCGACTGGATCGCGGCGTAGAACCCCTGCACGTCCAGCGTCTGGTTGACCGCCCGCTTGGCCTGGCGCAGGGCGAACGGCGGCATCTTGGCGATCTGCTCTGCCAGTGCCCTGGTCTCGGTGTCGAGCTGATCACGGGGCACCACCTTGTTGACCATGCCGGTGCCGTGCACCTCCTCGGCGGTCATGGCCCGCCCGGTGAAGAGGATCTCCTTGGCCTTGCGAGGCCCGAGTTCCCAGGTGTGGCCGTGGTATTCGACTCCGCCGATGCCCATCAGGACGACCGGGTCCGAGAACTGCGCGTCGTCGGCGGCGATGATGAGGTCGCAGGGCCAGCACAGCAGCAGGCCACCGGAGATGCAGCGGCCCTGGACGGCGGCGATGGACGGCTTGGGGACGTTGCGCCAGCGAAGCGTGTACTCGAGGTAGCGCTTCGCCTCGTGCTGGATGATGAACTCCAGGGTGATCTTGTCGGGCACCGGGCCGCCGCCCCTGAGGTCGTGCCCGGCGGAGAAGTGCTTCCCGTTGGCCCGCAGCACGATCACCGCGACGTCGTTGTCCTCAGCGGCCCGGGTCCACGCCGCGTCGAGCTCGTCGAGCAACTCCGGATTCTGGGCGTTGGCCGCCTCGGGCCGGTTGAGGGTGATCGTGGCGATCTTGTCGGTCACGTCATAGTCGATGTACACGGCGGGTCCTCCGGTCTCGGGCGGGCCCGACGTGGATGCCGTCAGCCGGTGGGCCGACGTGGTGCGATATCTGGGCCTTCTGTTATCACCAAAATGAGAATACTATTCTCGCAGTGAGGAAGTTACAATCTCTGACACGTGCGCCGAGAGGGGGTCGTGGACCGTTATGGCAAGGCGTTCTCCGGTACAGTCAGTTCATGTTCTCCCGAATCGGCCTGCGACAGAGCCGCCGATGACGAGTCCAAGCGAGGAACCCGCCTGGAAGCAGCGCGCGGTCGAGCGGTCCATCAAGACCGCCAAGCTCCGCGCCGCGCAGCGCGTGCAGCGCTTCCTCGACGCCGCGCAGGCCATCATCATCGAGAAGGGCAGCACCGACTTCACCGTCCAAGAGGTCGTCGACCGCTCCCGCCAGTCGCTGCGAAGCTTCTACCTGCAGTTCGACGGCAAGCACGAACTCCTTTTGGCGCTGTTCGAGGATGCGCTGAGTCGGTCGGCAGACCAGATTCGTGCCGCCACCGCCGGCCAGGAGAAGCCGATCGCGCGTCTCAAAGTCGCGATCCAGCTCCTGTTCGAATCGTCCCGTCCCGACCCCGCGGCAAGGCGACCGCTGTTCACCGACTTCGCCCCGCGCCTCCTGGTGTCGCACCCTTCCGAGGTCAAGGTGGCCCACGCGCCCCTGCTGGCCCTGCTCACCGAGCTGATGGAGGAGGCCAGCGCAGCCGGGGAACTGCGCGAAGGAATCAATCCAAAGCGCATGGCCGCCATGACCATGCAGACGGTGATGTTCGTCGCACAGTCCAGCGGTGACGCGGGTGACGGCACCGCCAATCCCATCACCGCGGACGAGGTCTGGGACTTCTGCGCACGCGGATTCGCCGCCGAATAGGCGAGAACTCCTTTCTCTGCAATCTAGAATCCGATTTTCACGTCGCGGCCGTCATGCCGCACTTTCGAGACCCCTCCCGCGAATGAGAAGATAGTTCTTCTCCTCGGAGAGGATTGATTGCCCGAAACGAGTCGGCCATTGACACTCTTTGTCGGCGATGCCACAGTTGTGAGACAAATTGCAGCCCGTTGTCTTACGCAAGACTGGTCCAGCGAGAGGGACACCGTGACGATCAGCGCTGAGAGCGCCGCCGCGCAAGATTCCGTACGAGAACCGTATTTCGTTCCCTACGACGTCGAGATCAATGCCGATCCGTACCCGGCGTTCGCCCGTCTGCGCGAAGAAGCACCGCTCTATTACAACGAGCAGTTCGACTTCTACGCGCTGAGCCGCTTCGACGACGTTTCCAAGGCACTGGTCGACCACGAGACGTTCAGCTCGGCACGCGGCGCGATCATCGAGCTGATCAAGGCCAACATCGAAATCCCTCCGGGCACGGTGATTTTCGAGGACCCACCGATCCACGACGTGCATCGCAAGCTGCTGGCGCGGATGTTCACCCCCCGCAAGATCAACGCGCTCGAACCCAAGATCCGCGAATTCTGCGCACAGAGCCTCGATCCGCTGGTCGGCCGGAGCCGGTTCGACTTCATCACCGACTTCGGCGCCCAGATGCCGATGAAGGTGATCAGCTCGCTCCTCGGCATACCCGAGGACGACCAGGAGATGATCCGCGACTACGGCAATGCGCAGCTGCGCACCGAGGCCGGCAAGCCGATGAACGCGGCCCAGGACGGCATGGTCACCGGTGAGGTGTTCGAGGCCTACATCGACTGGCGCGCCGACCATCCCTCCGACGACATCATGACCGAGCTGCTCAACGTCGAGTTCACCGACGAGACCGGCACCGTGCGCCGGCTCCGTCGCGAAGAGCTCCTCGTCTATCTCAACGTGGTCGCCGGCGCGGGCAATGAGACCACCACCCGGCTGATCGGTTGGGCGGCCAAGGTGCTGGCCGAGCACCCAGATCAACGCCGCCAACTCGTGGAGAACCCCGCGCTGATCCCACAGGCGATCGAGGAACTGCTGCGCTTCGAGCCGCCCGCTCCGCACGTCGCGCGCTACGTGACCCGCGACGTCACGCTGTACGGCCAGACCGTGCCCGAAGGCAGCACGATGATGATGCTGATCGGTGCCGCGGTCCGCGATCACCGACAGTTCCCCCCGGACGGCGACGTGTTCGACATCCACCGGGAGCCGCGCCAGCATCTTGCCTTCAGCGTCGGTACGCATTACTGCCTGGGATCGGCGCTGGCCCGCCTGGAAGGTCGCATCGCGCTGGAGGAGATGCTCAAGCGCTTCCCGGAGTGGGATGTCGATATGGACAACGCCGCGCTGTCACCGACATCGACCGTTCGGGGTTGGGATTCCATGCCGGCGATCATCAGGTGAGTTCGGCTAGACCACCAGAATTGACCAACACAATCACGAAGGAATAGAGGTAGCCATGACTGGACGTGTTGAAGGCAAGGTCGCTTTCATCACCGGCGCTGCGCGCGGACAGGGGCGGGCGCATGCGGTGCGCCTGGCCCAGGAAGGCGCCGACATCATCGCCGTCGACATCTGTAAGCAGGTCGACACCGTCGACCTGATTGCACCGTCGACGCCCGAGGATCTGGCCGAGACCGCGGATCTGGTCAAGGGGTACAACCGCCGGATCTTCACCGCCGAGGTCGACGTCCGCGACTACGACGCGCTCAAGGCCGCGGTGGACGCCGGCGTCGAGCAGATGGGCCGCCTCGACATCATCGTCGCCAACGCCGGCATCGGGAACGGTGGCCAGACCCTGGACAAGACCAGCGAGGCCGACTGGACGGCCATGATCGACGTCAACCTCGGCGGCGTGTGGAAGACCGTCAAGGCGGGCGTTCCGCACATCCTCGAAGGCGGCCGCGGCGGGTCGATCATCCTGACAAGCTCGGTCGGCGGCCTGAAGGCCTACCCCCACACCGGCCACTACGTGGCGGCCAAACATGGTGTGGTGGGCCTGATGCGGACGTTCGCCGTCGAACTCGGCGCGCAGAACATCCGCGTCAACTCGGTGCACCCCACCAACGTGAACACCCCGCTGTTCATGAACGAAGGCACCATGAAGCTGTTCCGGCCCGACCTGGAGAACCCGGGACCGGAGGACATGAAGGTGGTCGGCCAGATGATGCACACCCTGCCCATCGGTTGGGTGGAGCCCGAGGACATCGCCAACGCCGTGCTGTTCCTGGCGTCCGACGAGGCCCGCTTCGTCACCGGCGTGACACTGCCGGTCGACGGCGGCAGTTGCCTGAAGTAGGGCGACGCAGGGTGACGACGCCGGCGGAACTGTCGATTCCGCAGGGCTGGGATGAGATCACTCCGGAGTGGATGACTTCGGCGCTCGCACAACATTTTCCGGGTGCCGAAGTCGACACCGTCCGGGTCGCGCTGCGCGACGACGGCACCAACCGCAGGGCCCGCCTGGCGCTGGGCTACTCGGCAGGCTCGGGGCCTGCGACCGTGTTCGCCAAGGCCGTCGATCCCGAGCACGCCGACCTCGTCGCGCTGACCAGCGGGCTCTACCACGAGCCCAGGCTGTTCTCGTCGGGTGTGCCGCTGCCGCTGGACCATCCGACGGTGTACACGGCGATCATCGTCGAAGACCGGCGTGACTTCCTGATGATCATGGAGGACGTCGTGGCCCGCGGGGCCGACCCGCGTGACTCCACCCGCCCGATGACCGTCGATCAGGCCGCCGCCGGGGTGCGGGGGCTGGCCCGGTTACACAGCGAGTTCTGGGGCGACCGGCTCACCGGGAACCCCACGCTGGGCTGGGTGGAGCCGTTCGTCGCGTTCGAGGGCCTTGAATACGCGCCGCTGCACATCGCGCATCAGCGCCTCGGAGACACGGTGCCCGCCGAGATCCTCGCGCTGAGCGGAACCGAGCTGTTCGTCGACATTTGGGCCCGCTACATCGGCTCGCTCACCACGTCGTCCCTGTCGACACCGACTCTGTTGCACGGGGATCCGCACATCGGCAACACGTACGTGCTGCCCGACGAGACCGTTGGTTTCCTGGACTGGCAGATGGTGCGGCGCGGCAGCTTCTCGCTCGACCTCGGGTACTTCCTTCAGGGTGCCCTCACCATCGAGGACCGACGCGCCTCCGAACGCGACCTGACCCTCGAGTACCGGGACGCGTTGCGCCTGCCCGCAGACGAGATGCCGAGCGCCGACGACATCTGGTTGGGCTACCGCGCGTCGGTGGCGCACGGGCTGGCGATCTGGATGGCCACGCTGTCCGGAGGCGACGCGTGGCAGCGCGCGGACATCTGCCTGGCGTTCGCCCAGCGTTACGCGGCGGCGTTCGTGGATCTGGAGACGCCGCAGGCACTCGACACCATCTGCGGCTGACGCATTCGGTGAAACCCCGTCGATCATGAGTCGCGAGTGGTTGCATGGTTCACCATGAAGCGGCTCAACGGCATGGACGCCATGCTGTTGTACAGCGAGACACCCAACCTGCACACGCACACCTTGAAGATCGCGGTGATCGACGCATCCGGCTACCACGGCGACGAGGGGCGATACGGGTTCGAGGCGTTCCGCCGGACGGTGGCGCGCCGGCTGCACCTGTTGGAGCCGCTGCGCTACCGCCTCGTCGACATCCCGATGCGGTTGCATCATCCGATGTGGATGAAGGACTGTCCGGTGGATCTCGACTACCACCTGCGCCGGGTGCGCGTCCCGTCTCCCGGAGGCCGGCGCGAACTCGACGAGGTGATCGGGGAGATCGCCAGCACCCCGCTGGACCGCTCCCGGCCGCTGTGGGAGTTCTACTTCGCCGAGGGGATGGCCGACGACCGCTTCGCGCTGATCGGCAAGGTGCACCACACCCTGGCCGACGGCGTCGCCTCGGCCAATCTGCTTGCGCGCCTGATGGATCTGTCCGGGGGGCCGCAGGATGAACGAGACGAACCACCCACGCCCTGCGACCCGCCGTCCAGCGGACAGTTGCTCTGGGAGGCCCAGGTCGATCATCTCCAGAACATGGCGGCCCTGCCGCACCTGATGGCCGACGCCGCCCGGGGGTTCACCCGACTGCGGAAGCGTTCCAGGGAACGACGTGCCGACCCGGACTTCGCCAGGCCGTTCCACGCCCCACCCACCTTTCTCAACCACGTCGTCTCCCCCGTTCGCACGTTCGCGACCGCGACGCTGTCACTCGCGGAGGTCAAGGAGACCGGTAAGCACCTCGCGGTGACGTTCAACGACGTCATCCTGGCCGTCGCCGCGGGCGGCCTGCGCGAACTGCTGTTGCGCTACGACGGCCGCGCCGACCGCCCGATCCTGGCGACGGTCCCGATCAGCACCGACCGGTCCGCCGAGCGGATCACCGGCAACGAGATCGGCGGCCTGATGGTGTCGGTGCCCGTGCACGTCGACGATCCGTTGGAGCGGGTCAAGCTGACCTCGCAGGCGACGAAACGGGCCAAGGAGAACAACGATCTTCTCGGGCCCACGTTGCAGGGCAGGATGCTCGAGTATCTGCCGCCGCCGCTGGCTCCGGCGATGTTCCGCGTGCAGTCCAAGCACGCCGACCACAACCGGTTGATGAACGTCGCCATCTCCAACGTGCCTGGCCCCAAGGAGCGCGGACACATCGGGGGTGCCCCGGTCAGCGAGATCTACTCCGTCGGAGTGCTTTCCGCGGGAAGTGCATTCAACATGACGGTGTGGAGTTATGTCGACCAGGTCGACATCGCGGTGCTCTCCGACGATCGCACGTTCGCCGACACGCACGAGGCGACCGATGCCATGGTCCACGCGTTCGACGAGTTGCGGACGGCATGCGGGTTGCCGCGCGCGTGTGTGGTCGACACCGCGATGGCCCCGGCGGCGTCGGGCAGCTAGCCCTGCCCGCGAAGCTCGTTGCGCAGGATCTTGCCCGTGCTCCCGCGGGGCAGTTCCGGCAGGATCGTGATGTCGCGTGGCACTTTGTAATTGGCCAGGTTGTCGCGGACATGCTGCTTGAGGTCGTCGACGGTGACGGTCGCGGTTCCAGCGGTGGCGGGCACCACGTACGCGGCCAGCCGCTGACCGTACTGCTCGTCGTCGACACCGAGGACGACCGCTTCGGCCACCCCGGGGTGGTCGGCCAGCACCTTCTCCACTTCGATCGGGTAGACGTTCTCGCCGCCGGAGACGATCATCTCGTCGTCGCGGCCGACCACGAACAGTCGACCCGCCTCGTCGAGGTAACCCATGTCCCCCGATGCCATGAACCCGTCGTGGAAGTCCTTCGTCGCACCCGAGGTGTATCCGTCGAACAGCGTCCCGCTGCGGACGAAGATCTGCCCGACTTCGCCGGCCGGCACCTCGCGGTGGTCGCCGTCGAGGATCCGGATCTCGGTTCCGTCGGCGGGACGTCCAGCGGTGTCCGGCGCGGCGCGCAGATCGGCCGGGGTGGCCGTCGCGATCATGCCGGCCTCGGTGGCGTTGTAGTTGTTGTAGATCACGTCGCCGAACTCGTCCATGAACGAGGTCACGACGTCGGGCCGCATCCGCGACCCGGACGCGGTAGCGAACCGAAGTGTCTTGCCGCTGTAGCGCTTTCGGACGTCTGCGGGGAGCTCCATGATGCGGTCGAACATCACCGGCACCACCGCAAGCCCGGTGGCCCGGTGGCGGTCGATCAGCTCCAGGGTCGCCTCGGGATCGAACTTGCGTCGCGTGACGATGGTGCAGGCCAGCAGCCCGGCGAACAGCAGCTGCGAGAAGCCCCAGGCGTGGAACATCGGCGCGGCGATGACGATCGGTTCCTCCGCCCGCCACGGGGTGCGGTCCAGGACGGCCTTGAGATCGCCCGCACCGCCGCTGCCCGCAGACCGCTTGGCGCCCTTGGGCGTTCCGGTGGTGCCGGAGGTGAGCAGGATGATGTCGCTCTTACGGCTGCTCGGCGCTGGCCGCTGCCCGAGGTGGGCGTCGATCAGCGCGTCGAGCGTCGGGGTTCCGTCCGGGTCGTCTGCCCAACCGAGAATCCGAACGGCGTCCGGCGCGTTCTGCAGGGCCCGGTCGACCGTGCCGCCGAACTCCTGGTCGTAGATCACTACGTCCGCGCCCTCGCGGTCGATGACCTCCGCCATCGCCGGTCCGGCGAACGATGTGTTCAACAGCAGCACGTCGGCCCCGATGCGGTTGGCCGCCACCAGCGCCTCGACGAAGCCGCGGTGGTTGCGACACATCACCGCAACGGTTTTCGGATTGAGCTCCTGCAGCGCGACCCCGAGGGCATCGATGCGTTCGTCGAGTTGCTTCCAGGTCAGGGTGCCGCACTCGTCGATGATTCCCGGGCGATCGGGGCAGCGCTGCGCCGCGGCCGCGAAGCCGATGGTCGCGGTGATCCCGGCGCGGCGCACCGCCGCGCCCATGCGCAGATATCGGTCGGGACGCATCGGCGCGATGAGCCGAGCCCGCCACAGTGTCGTGAGGAGTCCCAGCTGATCAGCCATGGCGCTCAACCGAGTACCGGGAACCGGCGTTCGCGGGCGAGGTCGTCGAGGGCGGCCTGCATCACCGCCCTGACGTGCAGGTCGACCTCGCCGATGTCGGCGTCGTCGCCGAACTCGGCCACGACGTCGATGGGGTCGAGGACGCGGGTGACGATCTTGGCGGGCAGCGGAAGGTTCGGCGGGAAGATGACCGACAGGCCGAACGGGAACCCGATGCTGACGGGCAGGATCTCCATCCGCGCGCGGGTCAGGCCGATCCTGCGGGCGATCGAATCCCCCCGGGCGAGGAATATCTGGGTTTCCTGACCGCCGATCGACACCATCGGGACGATGGGCACGCCGGTTTCGAGCGCCGTGCGGACATAGCCGGTGCGGCCGTTGAAATCGACGACGTTCTCACTGAGCGTGGGTCGGTACGAGTCATAGTCCCCACCGGGGAACACCAGTACCAAAGCTCCGGACCGCAGTGCGTCCGCGGCGTTCTCGCGAGTGGCCTCGATGACGCCCGCCCGGCGGAGCAGGTCGCCCAGGGGTCCGATGAAGACACCGTAGTGCGCCAGCGTGTACAGCGGCCGGTCGTACCCGAATCGCTCGTAGAAAGCGGGCGCGAAGATCAACACGTCCGGGGTGAACATGCCGCCCGAATGATTGGAGACCACGAGCGCGCCACCTGCGGCGGGCAGCGAGTCGACCCCGCGAACTTCCGCGCGGAAGTATCGTTTGATCGCCGGCCCCACCCACCTGCTGATCTGCCGGGTGAGTCCGGGGTCCCACTTCGCCATCTCGGCGCGGTCGTCGGACATCGTAGTGGCATATGTTACTCTCCGTTAAAGAGAATGTCATATCCGCAGGTAGGGGGGATTATGCCGGGTGCGGTGCTGGTCACCGGTGGCTTCGGACTCGTCGGCTCGGCAACCGTCGCGCGGCTGGCCGAGATCGGCCGCAACGTCGTCGTCGCCGATCTCGGGACCCCCGGCAACCGCAAGGCCGCCGAAAAGCTGCCCTCCGGTGTCACCGTGCACTGGACGGACCTCACCGACGCCGAACAGACCGGCCGACTGGTCGCCCAGGTTGCGCCCGAGGTGATCATCCACCTCGCGGCGGTCATCCCGCCGGCGATCTACAAGAACCGCGCACTGGCCCGTCGCGTCAACGTCGACGCGACGAGGACTCTCGTCGGCATCGCCGAGGCCCAGCCCACTCCCCCGCGATTCGTCCAGGCCTCCAGCAACGCGGTTTTCGGCGCCCGCAACCCGCACCGCGCAACCGGTCCGGTGACCGCGGATATGCCGATGCGGCACTCCGATCTGTACAGCGCCCACAAGGCCGAGGCCGAGTCGATCGTTCGGGCGTCGTCCCTGGAATGGGTGGTGCTGCGGCTCGGCGGTGTGCTCAGCGTGGACCCCAAGGCCATTCCGTTCAATGCCGACGTCCTGTACTTCGAGAGCCTGCTGCCCACCGACGGTCGAATGCACAGCGTCGACGTCCGCGACGTCGCCTGGGCGTTCGCGGCGGCGACTACCGCCGACGTCGCGCGCGAGATCCTGCTGATCGCCGGTGACGATTCCCACAAGCTGCTGTACGGCGACATCACCCCCGCGCTGGCCGCCGCGCGCGGACTCAAGGGGGGACTCGCGCCGGGCCGCAAGGGGAATCCGAAAGACGATGACGCCTGGTTCGTCACCGACTGGATGGACACCACGCGCGCACAGGAAGCCCTGTCGTTCCAGCACTATTCGTGGCAGGACATGATCGACGAGGCTGCCCGGAACGCCGGCCCGTCCAAGTACGTGCTGCCGGTCATCGCCCCATTGATTCGCGCGGTCCTCAAGCGGCGCGGAGCCTACTGGAAGCAGCCCGGTCAGTACGCCGATCCGTGGGGCGCGATCAAGCGCAAGTTCGGCGACCCCTCCCCCGACTCCTAGGACTTCCCGGGTCCGAGGGTCGGCGCATCGTCACGCGGATGGTGGTACCACCCGCCCGCAGCCTCGGTCCCGCCGTCGACGTGGATAGTCTGGCCGGTGATGTAACTGGACATGTCCGATGCGAGAAACACGGCTGCGGAGGCTATCTCGTCGACGTGCCCGGGGCGGCCCATCGGGATGCCGGCGCCGGCGTCCCCGGCCATCTCCCCGCCGGCGATGCTTCGCAGGCCCTCGGTCATGGTCAGGTCGGGCGCCAGCGCGTTGACACGGATGCGGTGGGGCGCCAGTTCGAACGACGCCGTCTTGGTGTAGTTGATGACACCAGCCTTCGCGGCGGCATAGGCCGCGTAACCCGGGGCCGCGCGTACCCCCTCGATCGAGGTGATGTTGATGACGCTGCCCGCCGCGCCTGCGCCCACCAGTCGGCGTGATATCCGTTGCGTGCACAACAGCACGTGCCGAAGGTTGCTCCGGTACAACGCGTCCCAGCCATTCTCGGTGGTCTCGAGCAGCGGCGAGTTGAAGGTGCCCCCTGCGTTGTTGACCAGGATCGACACCGTTCCGAGCTCGCGTTCGGTGCGTTCCAGCGCGGCGTCGACCGCTTGCCCGTCCCGGACGTCGGTGACGAGGCCGAGACCGCCGATGGCCTCGGCCGCCGCGGCACAGGTCTGTGGGTCGCGTTCCCAGATCGCCACCGAGGCACCGAAAGCCGCGAGCCCCTCGGCGATGCCGCGGCCGATGCCCGCGCCGCCTCCGGTGACAACCGCGACGCGGCCGGTGAGCAGGATGTCGGACGGGTCGATGGCCATGACGACGAGGCTAGCGGGCGGGTGCGGTGCCGATGACCCCGTCGGCCTCGAGTCGGCCGATCTCGTCCTCGGTGAGCCCGAGCTCGGTAAGCACGTCGCGGTTGTGCTCGCCGAGCAGCGGTGCGGGTGTTCGGTGCACACGATCGGGTCCGCGGGACAACCGGAAGGGCATGGTGGCGTGCCTGGTCGTGGGATTGACCGGATGCCCGACCGATTCGAAGAACCCCCGCGACGACAGCTGTGCGATCTCGGTCTGCCGGTGTGGCTGCATGACCTTGCCGACCGGTACCCCGTGGTCCCACAGGGCGGTGACGATCTCGTCACCGGCGCGGCTGCTGCACCACTCGGAGAGGTGGCGGTCGATCAGATCGTGGTGAGCGTGCCGCCCGGAAGCAGTCGCGAGCTGGTCTGACATCGCCCATTCGGGGCACCCGAGCGCGTCGCAGAGCCCGCCCCACTGAGCGTCCGTCGCCACGGCCACCGCCACCCAGCTGTCGGGGCGCCCGAACTCGTCGATCTCGTTGCTGCGGTAGACATTCTGCGGCGCCGCGGTGGGACCACGGTTTCCGCGGCGCTGCAGCAGGGCGCCGTAGGCGGAGTGCTCGATCACCTGCTCCGCGGCGACGCTGAGGGCGGCGTCGACCATCGCCGCCTCCACCATCGACCCCTCACCCGTGCGACGCCGGTGCTCGAGCGCCAGCAGCACCGCGTTGAACGCATGGATGCCCGCGTTGGGATCGCCGACCGAATACGGCTCGAACGGGTTCAGATCGGGGTAGCCCGTCAGCCAGCTGATCCCCGCGGCGGCTTCGATCACGTACGCGAACGCCGGGTTGTCGCGCCAGGGCCCGTCGAGCCCGAAGCCCGGCATCCGCACCATGACCACGTCGGGCCGGATCGCTTTCACCGCGTCGTACGTCAGGCCCATGCTCTCGAGCACCCGAGGGGTGAAGTTCTCGACGACGACGTCCGCGGTGGCGATCAACCGGCCGAGCACGTCGCGGCCTGCTGCACTCTGCAGATCCAGCGTCACGCCGCGCTTGTCGGTGTTGAGCCCGGAGAAGATCGGTGAGCGTTCCCACCAGAGTTCTTCGGTGACGGGAATACCGGCGATCAGGCGGGTGCCGTCGGGGTGGCGGGTGGACTCGACGTGAATGACGTCGGCGCCGAGCATGGCCAGCAGGTGGGTGCAGCTCGGCCCGGCCCAGAACGTGGTCATGTCGATGACCCGCACGCCCGCCAGCGGCAGCCCCGGTTCCGCCGAACGTGCATTCCTTGTAGCCGCCGAGTCGGATTCACGACAGGGAATGCACGTTCGCGAGCGGTAGGCGTCGGTGTGCTCGCCGAGGCGGGGCGCCGGCTCCGGCAGCCGCAGCGTCGCCGGCGACATACGGTACGGCGGACCCGGCTGGGTGAAACCGTCTCGGGGGTTCGGGACGAACGAGCGACGCGCCACGAAGTGGTCGAGCGAGTCGACGTTGGCGCCGTTGGCGACCGGAGCATTGGGGATGCGGAATGCCGTCGCGAGGTCCCTGATCTCGTCGACGGTCTGATCGGCCACCCACGCATAGAGGTCCTTCGACCTCTCGTTGGCCTGCTCGGTGATGGAGAGCGGCGAGTCCTCGTCGATCCATTCCTGGTGGCCGGTCATCGCGCACAGGTCGAACCACTGCTGCGCGGTGCCGCACCCGATGTCGACCAGCCCGTCCTTCGCCCGCGCGATGCCCGGCACGGTCAGCCGGCGCGCATCCCGCCACGGCCTGCCCAGCATCTCGAAGTAGCTCACCGGGTAGTAGGTGAGCCCGAGGATCGCGGTTTCCAGCATCGACAGGTCGACCAGTTCGGCGCCGCCCCGCATCCGGGATGCCAGCGTGGCCGCGCTGGCGTAAGCCCCCGCCAGGTACTCCCCGACCTGACCGCCGACGTACACCGGCGCCCGATCCGGGGCGCCGCGGCCGAGGCCGACGATGCCGCCCGACCAGGCTTGCAGCGTGAACTCCGTTGCGGGACGGTCACTCCACGGACCCTCAAGGCCGAACGGGGTGATCGCCGTGACCGTCAGGTGGGGGTGGTTGCGGTGGATCGCGTCCGGGCCGAAGGCAGGGTCTTCGGCCAACCCCGGCCCCCGCGACCACACCACCGCGTCCGCGTCCGCGAGCAGCGCGTTGACGAAGTCGCCGTCCGAAGTCGCGTCGGCCACCACGCTGCGCTTCGAGCACGCCAGGTAGCTGAACAGCGCGCCGTCGGCGCCGTCGACGATCTGCGCACCCGAGGCGGACCAAGCACGTAACGGATCACCCTGTGCCGGTTCGACCTTGATGACCTCCGCACCGCCGTCGGCGAGCAGCTTCGTGCAGTAGGCACCGGCGATGCCACTGGACAGGTGGACGACGACGTAGCCGGAGAGCGGCGGTGCCGGCGGCGGGGACAGCTCGGACATCGCCGCTCTAGTCCTCCTTCGCCCGGTTGCGCTTGCTCAGCCGGAACTCCGGCGGGAACTTGCTGTCGTTGTCGTTGACCGCGGCGGACAACCCGGAATCGATCGACTCGAACATGTCGAGGTCGTCGTCGCTGTCGTTGGCGACCCCGTTGCCCATCGACTCGAAGAACGCGCTCAGCAGGCTGCCCATGTACTCGCCCTGCTGCTGCTTGAAGATCTCGAAGAACATCTTCTGCTGGAACACGGTGTCCACCGGCCGGTTCCGTGCGCAAGCCAGAGCGTATTTCTGGGTTTCGGCCTCGAGTTCGTCGCGCGTCACCACCTTGTTGAGGAAGTTGCAGTCGTACATCTCCGCTGCAGTGAACGGACGCCCGGTGAAGACCATCTCCTGGAACTTGCGCAGCCCCATCATCTGCACCCAGGTCCACATCCGGGGACCCCAGCCGTGATAGCGGAACGACGGGTGACCGAACAGCGCGTCGTCGGAGGAGATCACCAGATCCGCATCCGCGCACTGGTAGAAGTGCCAGCCGTAGCAATAGCCCTTGGCCTCGACGATGCTGATCTTCTTGAAGTCCTGCAACGCGCGATTGCCGGCCTGCGAGTTGGCGTACCAGGCGCTGATGGTGGCCCCGTTGCGGAACGTGCCCTTCGGCGGGTACGTCACCTCCCCCACGCCCTCGTCCTCGAGCCGCAACTCGGCCAGTCGCGCGGCCGGATTGTCGTTGCCCTCCATGAACTCCGGAAGGTCCGCACCGCTTCCCAGGTTGTCCCCGACGCCGCGGATGATCACGACCTTCACGTCGTTGTCGGTGTTGGCCGCGCGCAGCACATCGGCATAGCGCAGCCGCGCCATGGACGTCGGCGCGTTGAGGAAGTCCGGACGGTTGAACGTGATCGTCGCGATCTTGGTCTTCGGATCCTTGTCGTAGAGGATGATCTCCTCGGGCGCGGGCCGCTCCGCGGCGGGGGGCGACGGCCGCTCAGCCATGGACGGCCTCACCGTAAGCCGGAGCGGCCGAGAGAATTTCGGCGCCGTCGGCGGTGATCAAGACCGCATCGCGGGTGAACACCGCACCTATGCCCTGCTCCCACACGTACGCGGTCACCGCAAGCACCATGCCCTCCTCTAGAACGTCGGCCTCCGCGGTCGCCCGCAGAGTCGGTGACACCACCGGCGGGTCGAAACCCAGTCCGAGGCCGTGCGCCACCGGCATCGCCGGCAGAGGTTCGCCGGCCTGCTGGTAGGCATCCAGCAACCCACTTGTGCTTCTGCCGGGCCGGCAGGCCTCGAGCAGTTTGTCCCACACGTCGTCTCGGCGCCGGTACAGCGCGCGCACGGCGTCGGTCGGCTCACCGACATAGAGTGTGCGGGCCACCTCGGCGACATATCCGTCGGCCAGTACCCCGGCCGACAACGCCACCAGGTCACCGTCGCGCACCAGGCCGTCACCGTCGGCGCGGCGCCACGGATGCTCCTTCGACGTCACCCAGGCGGCATCCTGGGTCGCCGGGGTGCTCACCCCACCGGCGGCCTCAGCCTCCAGCACGGCACCGGCGAGCGCCTTCTCGGTGGTGCCCGGACGCAGGGCGGCGACACCCGCGGCCAGGCCTTCCTCGGCGACCACCAGCGCGCGACGCAACGCCTGCACTTCCTCGGGCGTCTTGATCCGGCGGGCAGCCTGCATGGCCTGCTCGGCGTCGATCAGCTCCGCGTTCGGGAAAGCCATCGGCAGCAGCTTGGCGAACGTCGGTGTCAGAGCGTCGGTTCCAACCCGGCGAACGGTGTCGGCGCCCTTGATGTTCTGCAGTATGCCGACCAGCGTCATCGGGTTCCACGCGAACCCGTACAGATTCTCGTGCGGGATCTCCTCGGGGATGCCCTCGTCCCACGTGCTGTTGAGGTGGATCTCACCGGTGGCACGCACGAACTCACAGATCGGCCCGAACGGGCGGGTGCCCACCACCCACAGCTGGGGGGCGCCGGAGATGTAGCGGACGTTGGCCTGCCGGCCGAGCACCAGCATGTCGAGGTCGTAGGCCTCCATCTGCGCGAGGGCGCGCTCCCGACGGCTCAAACGCAGAGCGCGGCCGTCGGCCTCGATCTCAATTCCCACTGGACACCTCGTACGGGTCGTATGGATACTCGGTCAGCGGCATCCAGCCGCCCTCGGTGACCACCACGATCTCCTCGCCGCGATAGCCGCCGGTGCCGTCCTCCCAGACCACCGGCTCGAACACCAACAGCATGCCGTCCGGGAAGACGAAGTTGTCGTCCCACTCCTGGCCGAGATCCGTTCCGATCATCGGCATTTCGGCGGCGCTGGTTCCGATCCCGTGGCCCAGATAGAAGTGCGGCAGCCAGGGCTTCTCACCGCCGGCGGCCGCGGTCGCCGCGCGCCCGAGATCACCACAGGTCGCACCGGCTTTGGTCACCGCGAGCACCGCGTCGACGATCTCGCTCCACTTGTCGAACTGCTCTTGCTGAGCCGGCGTCGGATCCTGACCGACGATCCAGGTGCGCCCGTGATCGGAGCAGTAGCCGTGATAGGCGATCGACACGTCGGTCCACAACACGTCGCCCCGCTGCAGCTCACGCTCGGTCGTCAGCAGGGGCAGGGCGAGATCACCGGTGGTGGTCCAGGTTCCCTCCGCCCTCGACGAGGGCATGACCTGCCAGATCGAGTCGAACATATTGGTGGTGGCGCCGAGTTCGAAAGTGCGGCGCACGAATTCGGCGGACAGATCGATCTGACGTGCACCGGGTGCCAGCGACTTCTGAATGTCTGCGACGGCCTGTTCGGTGATCTGGCATGCCCGCCGGACGCAGGCGATCTGGTCGACGGTCTTGACCAGTTTCGCCGCGCCGATCACCGGGGCGGCATCCACCGGCGCGCCGGCGAACAGCGCACTGCCGGCCCGCCGCATCGCCCCGGTC
Source organism: Mycolicibacterium pyrenivorans (assembly GCF_025821625.1). Lineage (GTDB taxonomy): Bacteria > Actinomycetota > Actinomycetes > Mycobacteriales > Mycobacteriaceae > Mycobacterium > Mycobacterium pyrenivorans. The sequence continues at coordinate 94,608 of NZ_JACKSH010000260.1, read as the reverse complement.
AGTTCGTCGGTCGCCACTGTCGCACCGGCCGGGATCAGGCGGGCCAGGATCTTCGCGAATTCGGCTACGCCTTCGTCGAACTCGAGATAGACCGGTCCGTGCAGGTGGTCGTCGGGAAGGTCTGATTCCATGGCCGCACCCTCGCGGAAGGGCAGAAACAGGTGCGGGTGCTCGTCGTCGGCCAGCACGACCGACACCGGCCGCTCGACATGCGACAGCCCCGCGTCCGCCAGCGGCCAGCTGATGCCGGTGGCGTACATGACGTTGCCGTTGCCCAGCAACACCAACGCATCCACGCCCTGATCGTTCATCGCGGCGTGCAGCCGCACACCGACTTCGCTACGCAACCGGGCGAAGTCGGGCTCGTGCGGAATGTCCAGCCACGTATACCCGGTCCGAGCGATCTGGGTGACGCCCGAATGAGTGGACGTCGTCACAACAACCCCAGGAACTTCTGCACGTTGGTGCTGACGATCTTGACGGCGTTGTCCGCGCCGACCGCGTCGACCACAGTGGCCAGCGACTTCTCCGAGTATCCGAACGTGCTCTCGTTGTGCGGGTAGTCGCTCGACCACATCACGTTGTCGACGCCGATGCGGTCGATCAGCTGCAGCCCCAGTGTGTCGACCATGAACGAGGCGCTCATGTGGTTGTCCCAGTAGTGACGCACGTCGTGCTCGAGTTGGTGGTTGAACATGTGCCGGTAGGAGGCGAGCATGTGCTCGGCGTCCTGCAAAGCGGTGGGCACCCAGGCGATCCCGCCCTCGAACCAGCCGATCTTCAGCGACGGATGCCGGTCGAGGATGCCGGAGAACACGTACTTCGCGAACTGCTCGCGGAACGAGTCGACGTTGACCATCATGCCGACCACGACGCTGTTGTTCTGGCACGGCGTCTTGGGTGGGGTCTCGCCGATGTGGTGGCTGACCGGGATACCGGAGGCCTCGATCTCGTCCCAGACGGCATCCATGTCGGTGCTGCCGTAGTCGTAGATGTTGCCGTCGTCGTCCTTACCCGGGTTCAGCGGCAGCAGGAACGTCTTGAGGCCCAGAGACTTCAGCTCCTCGAGCGTGCTGCGGGTTCCCTTCGGGTCCCACCAGTTGATCAGCCCGACACCGTGGAAATGGCCGCCTGAGCGCTCCTGGAGGTCGGCGATGTGCTCGTTGTAGATCCGGAACACCCGCTCGCGGAGTGCCTTGTCCGGGTAATGGAAAAGGGCCAGCACCGCGTTCGGAAACGCCAACTCCTTGTCGATGCCGTCTTCCTTGAGTTCCCGGATGCGGGCCTCGATGTTGTTCGTCGCGGCACCGGCGAGGTCGTCGTACTGCATGAGCACCCGCCCGAAATCCCCACCGGTCCAGGCCTTGCCTTTCATGCCGACCATGTAGGCGCCGTCCTCGTACCAGATGCGCGGCGCGGCGCCCTTGAGCTCCTCGGGGAAGCGCTCGTAGAAGATGTCCTCGGCGACCGAGATGTGGTTGTCGGCGGAGAAGATCTCGGTTCCGTCGGGGAGCCCGGCGACACCGCCGCCGGCGTGACCGTGGCGGTTCTTGGGGGCACCCCAACCCTCGGCAGGGTAGAGCGTAGCTGTTGGTGTAGACATCGTCGGTACTCCAATCGGGCGGTGGGCTAGGGCTTTTCGGTGGGCGTTACCAGGCCACCGGAAGTTCGTACACGCCGTAGGCGAGCCGGTCGTGCTTGAACGGCACCTCGTCGAACGGGATGGCCAGGCGCATGGTGGGAATTCGGCGGAGCAGCGTGTGGAACACGATCTGCAGTTCGGCGCGCGCGAGCTGCTGCCCGACACACTGGTGGCGGCCGTAGCCGAAACCGAGCTGCTGGCCGGCATCGCGGGTGAAGTCGAGCTTGTCGGGCTCGGGGTAGGCGCTGGCGTCCCAGTTCGCGGGCGCGAGATCGATGATGATGCCCTCGCCTGCGCGGATGGTCTCCCCCGCGATCTCGATGTCCTCGATCGCGACGCGTCGCTGGCCGTTCTGGATGATCGACAGGTAGCGCATCAGTTCCTCGGCGGCGTTGGCGATGAACTTCGGGTCGTCGGAATCCCGAAGCAGTGCAGCCTGTTCCGGGTTCTCCAGCAAGGCCAGCACGCCGATGCCGATCATGTTCGCGGTGGTCTCGTGGCCGGCGATGAGCAGCCCGGTGCCCAGCTGGGCAGCTTCCTTGACGGTGATCTCGCCGGCGCTCACGCGTTCGGCCAGGTCGGACACCGCATCCTCGGCGGGGTTGGCCTGCTTCTCCTCGACGAGATTGATCAAGTACTGATGCAAGCTCATCGCGCCCTTCTGCATGGCGTCCGCTGCGGCGTAGCGGGCCAGACCGGCGTTGGCGTGCTCCTGGAAGAACTCGTGGTCTTCGTAGGGCACGCCGAGCATGTCGCTGATCACCTTGGTGGGCACCGGCAGCGCGAGCTTGGCGACGATGTCGGCGGGCTGAGGTCCTGCGAGGATCTCGTCGATGCACTCGTTGGTGACCTCTTGGATCACCGAACGCAGGCCCTCGACGCGCCGGAAGGTGAACGGTTTGGACAGCATCCGGCGGAAGCGGGTGTGCTCCTCGGCGTCGGACGTGAAAACCGACCGCGGCCGCTTGTTGACCGTGGAGAGCATGTGCTCGTTCCAGTGCGGGAAGCCCTCCCGCCGGTCGTCGACACTGACCCGGGGATCGGCGAACAGGGTCCGCGCCGCCTCGTGGCCGGTGATCAGCCAGGGCGTGGTCCCGTTCCAGATCCGCACCCGCGAGAGCGGCTTCTGCGCACCCATCTCGAGCATCGCCTGCGGCGGCGCGAACGGACAGCGGGCCTCCCGCTCCATCGGGTACTCGGGGATGTCGGCCGAAACATGCTCGGCGGCAAGGGTGTCTGACATGGGTTCTCCGTCATTCCTCGATGTGGATGGCCAGGGCGGGGCATGCGGCCGCGGCCTTACGGGTCACTTCGGCGTTCTCGGGTCCGGGCTCGGCGATCAGTAGCTCCACCACGCCGTCGTCGTCACGTTGGTCGAAGACCTCGCTGGCGTTGAGCACGCACATCCCCGACGAGACGCACTTGCCCTGATCGACGGTGACCAACATGTCAGGACGGCTCCGTGACAGGGGCGTGCCAGAGCCCGACGATCGCATCGATCAGGCCCGTCGCCGCCGCCTGCCACGAAGACCTGGCCACCGGCGACCCCTGCGCCAGCAGCCGCTCACGGTCGGCGCAACTGTGCATCAACAGGTTCCGCCCCATGATGTTGCGCTCGACCCGGACGTCGACGGGCAGATCGGGCAGGCAGCCGTTGATGCCGTCGAGCACCCGCACCAGCGACGGTGACGACAACGCGTCCTTGACGACGATGTTGTGGTAGGCGGGATCGGTCATCACCTGGGCCGCGAACCGCGCGTACCACGTCGGGTTGCCTAGAGCGGCAAGGTGATCGGTCAACGGGCAGACCAACGCGGCGACCCAGTCCCGCATCTGCGTCGAGTCACCGATCTCGGCGATCCGCCGCTCACGAAGTTCCTCGATCGGTCCGCGATGCTTGTGCTCGATGGCGCGCACCAGGTCGGTCTTCGTGCCGAAGTGGTAGCCGACGGCGGCGTTGTTCCCCTGGCCCGCGGCCTCGCTCACCTGCCGGTTCGACACAGCGAATACGCCGTGCTCGGCGTAGAGGCGTTCCGCGGCCTTCAGGATGGCCTCTTGCGTACTGATTGCACGGTCGGCACGCACGGTGCGGGCAGTGGTCACGGATACAGTGAACCCCGTCACAGCGGCTAAGTCAAGCGACTGATTTAAAACTCTCACGGGGCGGCGCTGTCGGGCTTCGGGGCTTTGCGGACCATGACCTTGCCCGCGACAGTGCCGCCGTCCACCGGCAGCACGGTTCCCGTGACATAGCGCGACCGGTCCGTCGCGAAGTAGAGCGCGGCCTCGGCGACGTCGTCGACGGTGCCTTCCCGCTTCAGCGGCCGGTCGTCGCGCATCTGCTGGCGGATCTTCGCCTCGAATTGTTCGAGCTTCTCGAGATCCTGCCCCGCCGCCGACTTGCGGACGATTGCGGTGCGGATATTGCCGGGAGCGATGGCGTTGACTCGTACCTCGTGGTGCGCCAACTCGATCGCTGCGCACTTCGTGAACTGGATGACCGCCGCCTTCGACGCCCGATAGGTCATCACCCCGCCACCGGCCTGGATCCCGCCGATCGAGGTGAGGTTGATGATCGAGCCGCCGCCGTGCTCGGCCATGTGGCGGGCGGCGTCGCGGGTACCCGCCATCACCGCGAGAACGTTGACCGACATCACCTTGTGGAAGTCGGCGAGGTCGTCGTCGAAGAAGCGGCGGTGCATGGTCCCCGACACCCCGGCGTTGTTGACCATCACGTGCAGGCCCCCGAAGCGCTCCACCGCCGTGGCCACCAGCCGGCCGACCTCGTCGATGTCAGACACGTCGGCTGTCATGAACACCGCGTCGCCGCCGAGTTCGGACGCCAGCGCCGAGCCGCTGTCGGCGTCGAGGTCGCAGAACACCACCTTGGCGCCCTCGGCGGCGAAGCGCCGCACCAGACCTGCTCCCAGACCCGACGCTCCGCCGGTGACGACCGCGACCTTGCCTGCCAGTTCGTCGGTCATTGCGCGATCCCTTCGAAGAAGTCGAGCAGTAGCTCGTTGACAGCCTGTGGCTGTTCCAGTTGTGGGCAGTGACCGGCGCGGTCGATCACCGCGGACCGGCCGTGACGGGTCTGCCCGGCGATCTCGGCGGCCCATCCCGGCGGCAGCAGCTTGTCGCCTGCGCCCTCCACGACCAGCGTCGGGACGCCGATGCGCTCGTAGGCCCGCGTGCTGCTCGGCGTCGACGGCGCCTCCAGGCCGGGACGGCGGAATCTGGCCGCCGCCAACGACTCCCAGGCACGGGTGCGACGCTCGACTCGTAGCGCCTGCGCACATAGTCGTCGTCCTCGGGATAGGACGGGGAGTAGAACAACGCCGCGACGATCCGGCGCATGCCGGCCAGGCTGGCGTCGTAGTCGTACAGCGCGTCGACGTGCTCGTTGCGCTGGATGTCCCCGCCGCCGCAGATCGCCACCAGGCTGCGGACGGGCAGCCGCGGCGATTCCGACGTGGCGTCCACGAGCAGGTTGATCGCGCCCATCGAGTTGCCCACGAAATGCGCGGACTCGATACCCATCACCTCACAGAAGCGCGCGATGTGCCTGATCCGCATGCCACGGCCGTCGGTGAAGTCGACGACCTTGGCCGATCCGCCGAACCCGAGCATGTCGGGGGCGAGCACGCGGTGACGCGCCGCCAGCGCGTCGACGGTGTGCTCCCACCCGATCGCCGCGCTGGCGCCGAACTCCCCGCCGTGCAACAACACGACCGGTTCACCCTGTCCGGCTTCCAGGTAGCTGGTGCGCAGTCCGTCGACCATCAAGGTCTTGCGCTCGAACGTCACGCCCACACGATACTGGTGTTGTCCGCAAGGGAGAACACCATTCTCCGATATGGGAATTGACCAGAGTGCTTAGCTGCGGTCGGTCGCCGCCGCTCCGAGGGCGGCCGCGACGGCTTCGAATTCAACCAGCGCCGCGGTCAGATCCTCCACAATCTCGCGGGCGATCACCTCCGGCGCCGGGAGGTTGTCAGCATCCTCCAACGATTCGTCGCGCAGCCAGGTGATGTCGAGATTCACCTTGTCGCGGGCGACGAGGTCGTCATAGGTGAACGCTTTCCACCGCTCCGACTCGACGCGCTCCTCACGCGGTTTTCCCGACAAGTAGGAGTCGACGAACTCATCGAGGTGACGCCGCCGCAAGGGGTTCTGCTTGAGCGTGAAGTGCTCGTTTGTGCGCAGGTCATAGACCCACAGCTTGCTGGTCCACGGCTGCTCGTTCGCCGGCCTTTTGTCGAAGAACAGCACGTTCGCCTTCACGCCTTGGGCATAAAAAATACCGGTAGGCAGGCGCAACATGGTGTGGAGATCGAAGTCCTCCAGCAGTTTTCGACGCAGCGTCTCCCCGGCGCCGCCTTCGAACAACACGTTGTCTGGCAGCACGACAGCCGCGCGACCGTTGATGTCGAGAATGGTCATGATGTGCTGCAGGAAATTGAGCTGCTTGTTGCTCGTGGTGACGACGAAGTCTTGGCGTTCGATTTCAACGTCGTCGCGCGCTTCTCGGCCGTCAGCACCCACCATGATCAGCGATGACTTGCGTCCGAACGGTGGGTTGGACAGCACCACCGACCAGCGCTGCCCTGGATCGGCTATCAAGGGCATCCCGGACCTCGATCAACGAGGGTCCGTCTGCGGTTCCGATTCCGTGCAGCAGCAGATTCATCGCCGCCAGTCGCGCAGTGCCGTCGACGAGCTCATACCCTGTGACGAACTTGTCCCGCAGATGGTTCCGTTGTGTTGGGGTGAGCTTTCCCGCCCCCTCCGCGACGTGCTCGTGGGCAACGAGAAGGAAGCCACCAGTGCCACACGCCGGGTCGACGACGGTGTCCGCCACCGACGGATCGATCACGTCCACTATGGCGCGGATAAGGTCGCGCGGCGTGAAGTACTGACCTGCCCCAGAACCCTTGTCGGAGGCGCCCTTGGCAAGCAGTTCCTCGTAGGCGTCGCCCTTGAGATCGGTGCCCGAGGCGGACCAGTTCTCTTTGTCGATGAGATCGACGATCAGTCGCTTGAGCTTGGCCGGATCTTGAACCCTGTTCTGCGCCTTCCGGTAGATGGTTCCGAGCGTTCCCGGCTGCTGCGCCAACCCGACCAGAATGTTGGTGTACTCGACTTCGAGGTCGGTGCCCTCCGCATCGAGAAGCTTCTGCCAGGAGTACTCGTCGGGAACGATCTTCTGCGGGTTCAGTTTCCGCGTCGCCCGCTCGTGGGCCATCTTCAAGAACAGTAGGTACGTGAGCTGTTCGGTGTACTCAATGACCCCGACACCGTCGTCGCGCAGAACGTTGCAGTACGACCAGAGCTTGTCGACGAGGCGACGTGATTCAGACATGCATTCCTTCGAATTCAGCTGTGGACATTCAGATTCGGTACACCGTGAAAGATGGCGTCGCCGGAGAACAGTTCTATGCCCTTGGCGACCGCACAAGCCGCGATCCATCGATCAGCGGTGTGGATCTTCTCGTGAAGCGGATGCCCGACCTCCCGGCACTCCGCCGAGAGGTTCACGTAGGCATCAACGACGTCGTTATCGGAGTGGATCGTCGGGGTGCGCGCCAGGATCTCGTGGAGGCGATTGACCCGCGGCGCGCCCCACCCCCTTCGACGGGCGCCCTCAAGTATTTCGGCGCGAGTCTGAAACGAAATGATGACCCGACGTTGCGCTAGCGCGTCTGTCCAGCCTGTGGTACGAGGGTCGGAACCCCTCGGAAGCACATAGACACAGCTGAAGACGTCGGTGTCGACAATCGCGTTCAACACAGTCATGAACGAATCGCCCGAAGGAACTCCGCCGCTTCCTCTTCGGTGAGGTCGAGCCGATCATTCGGATCTGGGCCAGGCGCGCTGGCAAGGGTCTCGTCGAGGGGAACGACACGACTGCCCAAGAACTCTGCCGCGGGGTCGCCCGTCTCGAGCACGCGCGCGTGGTTCAGGACCACCACGCGTCCTGACGGACTCAGCGTCGCGTCCCCCTCGGCGGTCACCCATTGCCCGACAAGCCGCCCAGCAGCCTTGTCGTCGGCGACCCGTCGGAGTTCCACGGTGTTGCCGACGTCATCACGGATCCGGAACGTGTGCGAGTGCAGGTCGACCTTCTCCAGCCAACCCGCAGCGGTGCCCGAGCCCGCGGCGGTGATCCGGTTGACCGCCCAGGTCTCGGGGTGAATTCGTGCGGCGTCGATCCGCACATCTGCACGGGCGGGCGAGGAGATGACCGTGGTCCGTGCTGCTCCCCGCAGCGCGGTGGCGAGCTTGCCCACCGACTCGGCCACCAACGTGCTGGTCCACTCGGGCCGCTGGTCAGCGCTGATGGCACCCAGGATGTCCCACAGCCTGTCGTCTGCTTCGGTCAGTCCAGGTACGTCGACATCCAGTTTGTCCGTCGGCCCTTTGCTGACCTTGAGCACGGTGCTGCCTGCGGTGATTGCGTCCAGCCGGAGTTCGGCGAACTCTTCGACGTACTGCTTCGACCGGCCGGGACCGGCCGCGTCAGCGGCTTCCCTACTGAGGCGGGTCACCAGCTCCTGCAGGGCTGCGGCTATGCCGCTGAGGTCCTTCAACGTGATCTCACCGCTGGGTGCCGAGCCATCGACGAGGTGCAGCTCGATCTGCTTGATCATGGTCGGCGCCTCCCCTCTGCGCTGCGTGCGGTCACCTGCAATTCTGCCTCCTGCGCAGGCGATGACCACTGAGATACTCGCAGAACCGTCCGACAACCGAGATAAGTGTTACTCGACGCCGCGGCTCTCCCACCGCCCGAACGTCGAGCCATCGGCGGCGATCCACTCCCGGCGGCCGTTGCACGACCGGCCCAGCGCCACAGCACCGGCGGTCGAGGGCGAGCTGAACGGGATGTTCCGAACGACTCGGCCCAGTCCCGCTTCGACGGTGATCGCACCGTCGGCGACCAGGTGTTCATGCTGCGCCCGATAGGACGCATATGCCTTCATGGTGCTCTCCGCCTTGCCGACGCCGTGCCAGGTGGCGACCACAGTTGAGCCGGCCAGCATGGTGAACTCACCGTCGATCTGCTGGGCTCTGGCGTCCACGCCGAGCTTGCCGTCGCGCAGCTGAAACACCGGTGACAGCGAGTCGTTGCCGCTGTGGTTCGGGCCAGGCTTCGCCGAGGGTACTCGGATCGCATTGACGCCCAGCACGGGGAGCACGATCTCCAGTTGCGTCACGAAGTAGTCCATGTCGGAGGCGTCGGCTTCGGGCAGCGCCGGCAACGGTGGAGCGGTACCGTTCTCGACCTTCACTCGGCCGGCACGCTTGGCCAACTCGATGATCCGTGATTCCAGATAGCGACCGTGCGCCTTGGTCAGATTCGCGTCCTTGGAAGTGATCACCACGACGCGGTCCCAGAAGTCCTTCTCCCGCTGGTGATAGCGCAGTCGCTCGGCCACAACATCGGCCTCACCGATGTAGCACCGGGTGTTACCGACGGCTTCTTCGTCCTCGCCGAGCAGTAGGTAGGCGCCGGTGTGTTGCGCCTCATCGCGTTTGAGCAGATCTGCCAGCTCGGACCGTGGCGCCGAAAGGACATGGCCGGTCCAGTTGGTGATCTCCGCGGTGGTTAGACTGCCCGGGCCGCCGTCGACTAGGAAGAGCTTGATCTGCCTGCCGCTCACGGGGATTCGAGTTCTTCGACGAGTTCGGACGAAGGGTTGGTGAGGCGCCCAGAGAATGCAGCGGTGAGGAGGGAGCGACGGAGAGCAGCCGCCCTCACCATCGAATCTGCGATTTGATGCCGAAGTCGTTCGCGACTCCCGACGACCTCTTCATAAGCACGAACGCGACGAGATTGCTCATCCAGGGGTGGCAACGGTAACGGAAACGCTTTCAATTTAGTCCCGTTCACATTCGCCTGACCAACTTGCTGGGAAGCAACCGACTTCACGTAGCGTCGGCCTGCCGGACTGTTGATTACCATGTTCGCCCACGCAGGATTCACTTCCTGGCCGAACCTCACTCGTATCAGATACGACGCGAATGATGCGGCTCGCGTGTCTTCGAAGACCGCTGACTTACCAACTAGCTCAGCGCTGTTCGTACGATTGAAAACCAGATCGCCCGATTGCAGCAGCAGCTTCGGGAACTCCGCGTGGCCAGCGGGCAAGTACTTCAATCCAGTCCAATTGATCTTCCCATTCTGGATATTGCCCATGCGGAGCACGGGGACGTCGGAGTCAGCGACTTGTCCAGCACATTTCGCACTTGATCCATACTCGACCAACTCCGCCACAGCTCCGACGGTTGTATCGCGCCAAGCCCTGGACTCCGCTGTCGTTTGCCGATCGAGAGATGCAGTCGCCATCGCATCAATTTTTTGCATCGCGAGTCTGAGCGAGGACTCAGCGACATCGAGACGCGACAGATGGTCTTCGAGAGTGGCGACGATCCGGCGTTGTTCGTCCAGAACTGGCAGTGGAACAGGAATTCGACGCATCGCAGCCTGAGTCAGTTTCAGGCGTGTCGTACCATTTGCGAAGCCGCGGTAATCAGCAGCATCGAGGTAATAGCTCAGGAACCTACGATCAAGCACGTCGTGCGGACGGAGAACATGCGCATGATTGTTCACCCACGCTCGCCCCTCGATGAGGTAGGACTTGCGTTTTGATGGATCAAAGAATTGGACGCCGTCCTCTCCGAGGAGCACAAGCGGTTCGTCGAAGATTGCCTCATCTATGGTTCCTACCTGGCCGGTCGCACCGTAATACGGTACCTTTCCGGGACGTTTTGCACGTTCCTTCGCGCTAACCGGAATGCGACGTGAATCGAGAATCTCGACCAGACCGCCAAGATCATGCACCCGCCATGACGATGGAAATGGGATCATGCCGTCAACTCCGCATTCAATTGGTCAATCAGATCCGCCGCCCGATCCCCCAAATCCCGTATAGCCCCGTCTGTTCCACCGCGTTCGATGAATGGCGCATTGTCGAGGTCTTCCACTCGAATACCCGCCGAACTGGCAATCACCGACACCATCCGGTCCAGCCACCATCGCTCGGTGTCGCTGAACGTCACCCCGGCCTGTTCCTGCTGCGTCAACCACGCCGCGTACTTCTCCCGCACCCGGTCACCGTAGGGGATGAGTTCGTCGTCGACGCCGGTGGCATACCGGACGAGCGACACCAGGTCGGTCACCGCATGTGTGGCGCTCTTGTGCACCTTCGCGCCGTCGACGGCGGCATAGGCGTTCCAGATGATGTCGGGCGTCCAATTGTGTGGTGGCCGGGCAATTCTGGCGGCCAGACCCTCGATGAAGCCGAAGTCGATGCGCCGCTCGCCGGCCTCGTACCCCAACTGCAGCGCCGTGATCTCGTCACGGTGTTCGTCGAGGTAGGCGGTCCACGACTCCACGATCGTCCGGGCCTTGCCGGTGTCCACCACTCCCCCGGCCTCGATCAGCTCGTCGGTGCTGACCTCGTCGATGATGCGGTCGTGCGCGGCCCGAAGTTCCAGGACACGGTTGCGCAGCTCCGGGTTCGACGCGATCGGCACCAGGGCCGCTTCAATGGCCTCCGGTGTCGTCGTCGACGGCTCGACCGCATCGACCAGCGACCGGATGATGTCGCGCACCGGTTGTCCCGCCACCTCATCGAGTTCGACCCGTTCCGCATCGGTCAGGTCGAGTTCGAGCTTGGCCAGGCGTGAGGCCAGGGTAGCCGCCTCATCCTCGGTGATCGTCAGGTTGGCCGCTTTCTCCAGCAGTTTCTTCAGCGGCACCGACCGTTGTCGGTTCAGCGGGGGTTCGACGAAGTCGTGTTCGGTGACACCGATCGCGTCGACGATGACGAACCGGGTCTTGGTCGTGGCGTCCGGGGTGACGGCCTGGAAGTCGGCATCGGGAATGGTGCGTGCCCCCCGGCCCTTCATCTGCTCGAAGTACTGCGCCGACCGCACGTCACGCATGAAGAGCACGCACTCCAGCGGTTTGACATCAGTGCCGGTGGCGATCATGTCGACCGTCACCGCGATGCGCAGAGCCGGGCTGGTGCGAAATGCCTTCAACTGTTCCTTGGCGTTGCGGGCGTTGTAGGTGATCTTGGCGGCGAAGTCGTTGCCTTTGCCGAACACCTCGCGCACCTGTGTGACGATCTCCTCGGCGTGGTTGTCGTCTTTGGCGAAGATCAAGGTCTTGGGAACCGTGCTGCGGCCCGGGAAGATCTCGGTGAACAGCCGGTCGCGGAATGTCTCCAGCACCGTGCGGATCTGATCGGTGGCGGTGACCGCTCGGTCGAGCTGTCCCGGAACGTAATCCAGATCGTCGTCGAGTGCTTCGAGACGCTGTTCGCGGGTGCGGCGGTCCACCTTGGGGACGATGGTGCCGGCCTCGATGTGCGATCCCTGGTCGCTGATCTTGGTGCGGATGCGGTAGACCTCGAAGTCGACGTTGACGCCGTCGGCCACCGATTCCGGGTAGGTGTAGTCCGACACCAGGTTCTGCCGGAAGAACGCGAACGTCTGCTTGCCCGGTGTCGCGGTCAGACCGACGACGTGCGCGTCGAAGTACTCCAGGACTCCGCGCCACACCCCATAGATGCTGCGGTGCGCCTCGTCGACGATGACCAGGTCGAAGGTCTCCGGTGGGAGCACATCACTGTAGGAAACGGTGACCGGCGTGTCCGGGATGTAGTCGTCGATGTCGGGGTCGTCGGTGTCGCTGACCTCGCCGGCCTTGATGAAGCGGAACACCCGCTGAATCGTCGAGATCGTGACCTTGGTCGACCCCAGCAGGCCCGCACTGGAAAGCTTGTTGACGTTGTACAACTCGGTGAAGCGTCGGCCGTCATCGGGTGTGCGGTAGTTCTGGAATTCACCGAGGGTCTGGTCGGCCAGATTGTTGCGGTCGACCAGGAACAGGATCCGGTCGAAGCCGCCATGCTTGAGCAGCCGATACGACTGCGTCACCGCCGTGAATGTCTTGCCGGCACCGGTCGCCATCTGCACCAGGGACCTGTCGTACTGCTGATCGGCCAGGCTCTGCTCCACCCCTTTGACAGCCTCGATCTGCGCCGGCCGCAGAGCGTCCGTGTCCAGCGCCGGCAGCTTGCGGACCTTCGCACGCCAGGTGGGGTAACCCGGGTTCATCTCGGCCTCGCGCAGGTGACGCGCCAGCGTCTCCGGTCGCGGGACGTTGAAGATCAGCCGGGCCCGCGGTTCCGGATCGAAGCCGTTGGTGAAGTGGGTTTCGACGCCGGAATCCTCAAACACGAACGGCAACCGGCCATCTCGTGTCTTGGTCGCAATCCTGACGTCTGCGGGCAGACCGTCGGCGTACATCGCCGACTGCCACTCCACACCGGAGAGCGGCGTGCCGACCGGTTTGGCCTCGATCACGCCGACGACGGCCTTGTCGACGTACAGCAGGTAATCGACACGGCCATGGCCAGGCTTCATCACCACCTCGCGGACGGCCACGCCTTGCGCCGCGAAAAGGTTGAGGTCCTTCTTGTCCTGGACAACCCAACCCGCCTGGGTCAGCTGCGCATCGATGAGCTTGCGGGCGCGCGCTTCGGCCGGCAGCCGGGCGCCGTCATCCGAGTCACTCATACTGGGTCACAGGTTAGCTAGTGTGACCGGAGGTCGGCCAGCGGTTCACGCGCTGACCGGCGGGGCATCTTCGCGACGGTCCACCCCGCCGGGAACCGGCGGGTGTCCGACCGTCAAACAATCGCGCCCGTGGTCAGACCGCCCGCCAGCAGCTCGTGCCGGTCGCTCACGCCGTCTCACGGTTCGTCTGGGCGAAGGCGAGCACCTGGGTGGCCAGCAGTTCGAGTTGGTTGGCGACCGCCTTACCCTGCTCGGTGTCCGCGAGATCGCTGGCCGGATCCCAGATCGGTTCGGCGGAGTTGATCGCCACACCGAGCGGTGTCGGCCATGCGCGCAGGGCGTGCCCGATGCTGCGCAGCTGGGTCAGGGTGCCGACCGCGGCCTGCCACCCGTAGGCGCAGCTGATGCATCCCCACGGCGTGTTGTCGAGGTAGACGCGCGGATCCTCGCGGAGGTCCTCGATGTAGTCGAGGGCGTTCTTGACGAGCCCGGACACCGCGCCGTGGTAGCCGGGCGAGCCGACGACGACGGCGTCGGCGTCGCGCAACGCCGTGACCAGTTCCAGCGCACGGGGTGTGCGTTCCAATTCGTGGGGCGCATACATCGGCAGGTCGAGGTCCTCGGCGCTGAACAGCCTGGTGCGTCCGCCCTGTCGTTCCACCGAGTCCAGGCAGTAACGAAGCGCCCGCTCGGTCGAGGAGTTGGCGCGCAACGTTCCGCCGAGGCCGACGATGAAGGGTTTGTTACTAGTCACTTCCACACTCACTTGATCGCGATCGGACTGACAGGGGCTCCCACCGCGCCGACCACCTTCAGTGGTGGTGCGACGAGCTGGAATTCATAGGTGCTGTCGGCGGCGCAGTCGGCCGCCAGCGGGCCGAGGTCCCAGTATTCGCCGAGCATCAACCCCATGTCGCGCAGGCACAGCATGTGCATCGGCAGGAATGTGCCGTCGACACCGTGGGCGGGGTTGGGGTCCTCGACCATCAGGTTGTCCGCCGCGACGGCGGCGACCTCGTGCTCGTGCAGCCACGCCGCGCATGTCCAGTCGAGTCCGGAACCGGCCTCGGCACCGTCGCCGGTGGAGAGGAAGCGCGTCCACCACCCGGTGTGCACGACGACGACGTCGCCGGAGCGGATCTCGACGCCCTGCGAGGCGACGATCTCGTCGAGTTCGGCAGGCGTGATGGGTTTTCCAGTCTCACAGAACATGTCGGCACCGCGGTGGGCCACCACGTCGAGGAGCACGCCACGGGAGGTGATGCCCTTGACGTCGACCTTCTCGATACCGCAGTGGAAGGCGCCGAAGCTGGTGACCGAGTCGGCCGGGAATCCGTTGTAGAGCTTGTCCTCGTAGTACACGTGCGACAGGGCGTCCCACTGGGTGGCCGCCTGCAGCGGCATGACGATCATGTCGTCGTTGAAACGGAACGGGTTGTCGGCGAAGAACGCTGCGACATCGGAGGCGACCGCGTTGCGCAACCACTCCGGACCGTACTGGACGAGCGTCGAGGCGTCGCCACCGTCGACGGTCATCACGTGTACCGGGTTCTGCCGGAACTTGAACGCCCCCTGTGGTCCCCCGGACCCGAAGTCGCCGCCCAGCGAGATGACCTTGCCCTGCTTCACCGTCGCAGCCGCCTCGGCGACCTTGTCCGGGGTGATGAAGTTGAGGGTGCCGATTTCGTCGGCGTCACCCCATCGCCCCCAGTTGCGCACCTCGTCCGCCATCTGGCGGAAGTCAGTCATGCTGCCGGCCATGTCCCGCCCTTCGTCCGTCTTGTTCACGCTCGATGCTGCGGGCATCGGTGAGATCACCGAACACCCGCTCGGCGACCGACCCACCGTCGACCCAGATCACCTGTCCGGTGATGTGCCTGGCCGCAGCGCTGTTCAGGAACACCAGCACGCTCGCCTGTTCGTCGGCTTCGGCGTGGCGGCCCAGCGGGTTACGGAACGAGTCGAGGAACTGCTGCCCGTAGGCAGTCCGCAACTGGTCGAGGATAGGAGTGTCGGTAACCCCCGGCCCCGTGCAATTGATCCGAATTCCCTTGGCTCCCAGCACCGCGACGTTACGCATGCCATAGAGGATGATCGCCTCCTTCGACAGCCGGTAGCCGCCGTCGGCCAGCGCGTCCGGATTCTGCCGGCACCATTCGACGCCGTCGGCCATCGACACGGTATCGAGCAGGCCCGCGGTCACCGAGGCGTTCGCCAGATACTCCGACGCCGCGAGCGACGACACGTTGGCGATCGCCGACCCCGGCGGCATCAGCGGGACGAGCGACTCGGTGAGCAGCCGGGTTCCCAGGAAGTTGATCGTCACCACCCGCAGCGGGTCGCCGATGCCCGACGACACGCCCGCGACGTTGAAGAGCGCATCGACCGGACCGTCGATGGCGGCGACCGCCCGGCCGATGGACTCTTCGTCGACGAGGTCGACGGCGTGGAACCCAGCGAGATCCGCCGGTGACGCCGGGAGCCGGACATCGAGGCCGAAGACGTCGGCACCGAGGCCGACGAGTTGACGGGACAGGTCCGCTCCGATGCCCGAGGCGCAGCCGGTCACCACGACCCGGCGCCCGTCGTAGCGGAACATTTCCTCGATCTGAACCACGGTGGAAGTGTCGCTCAGCTCGCGGCTTCCTTGGCCGCCCTGGCTTCCTTCTCCGCTTGCGCGGCCTTGACGCGGCCCTCGTTGATCTCGGCCATCGCCTCGGGGATCTCACCGGCGGTGAACTTGCCGCCACGGCCGGTGGGCAGCCCACCGAACTCGTAGGTCTCGTCGAACAGCGGTGCATCCCAGGACTGGCGGCGCGCTTCCACCTTCTCGATCACCGGCTCGAGGCGTTTGGCCTTGTCCGCCACCGCCTTCGCGTCACGCTCGATGAACTCGGGCAGGATCTCCTTGCCCATGATCTCGATCGATTCCATCGTGCCCTCGTGGCTGCGCGGATTGAGCAGCAGGATGATCTCGTCGACACCACTGGCTTCGTAGCCGCGCAGGAACTCCCGCACCGTGTCGGGCGAGCCGATCGCACCGCGGCCCGGCCCGTAGGCCAGCGTCGGATCTTCCTTGACGGCCTCCTCGTAGCGCTCCCACACCTTGGTGCGGCCAGGGGTGTGCATGCCGGTCAGGTAGTAGTGCATGATCCCGAACGAGAAGAAGCCCCCGCCGATACCGAGCCGCTTGAGCGCCTCGTCGTCGCTCCTGGCGACCATCATCGACAGGTCTCCACCGATCGCGAGCAGGTTCGGGTTGATCGCCGGCGTGATCGGCGTGCCCTTCTCCTCGAACTCCTTGTAGTAGCCGTCCACCCGGTCCTTCAGCGCCTCCGGACCCGTGTACGCGAAACTGAGTGCGCCGATGGCCTTCTGGGCGGCCATCTGCACCGACGACGGCCGGGTGCACGCCACCCAGACCGGCGGATGCGGCTTCTGCAGCGGCTTGGGGATCACGTTGCGGGCGGGCATCTCGACGTGCTCGCCCTTGAACCCGCTGAACGGCTCCTCGACCATGCACCGGATCGAGACCTCCAGCGCCTCTTCCCATTGGGCGCGCTTGTCTGCCGGGTCGATGTTGAATCCGCCGAGTTCGGCGACTGAGGATCCTTCGCCGGTGCCGAACTCCACGCGGCCGTTGGACAGGTGGTCCAGTGTCGCGATGCGCTCGGCGATTCGCGCGGGATGGTTGATCGGCGGCGGGAGGTGCATGACACCGAAGCCGAGCCGGATGTCCTTGGTGCGCTGGCTGGCAGCGGCCAGGAACATCTCCGGCGCCGTCGAGTGGCAGTACTCCTCGAGGAAGTGGTGCTCGGTCAGCCAGACGGTGGAGAACCCGGCCTTGTCGGCAAGCTCGACCTCGTCCAAACCGTGCTGGAACAGCTGGTGTTCGTCGTCCTCCGACCAGGGTCGGGGCAGCGGGAACTCGTAAAACAGGGAAATCTTCATCTCTGGTTACCTCCTTGAAGATCCGGGACGATCGATGGCTGGGATGGGGTCTGGTCGGCGATGTGCCGGGCGGCCACATAGCCGAAGGCCATGGCCGGTCCGATGGTGGCACCCGCACCGGCGTAGCTGCGTCCCATGACGGCGGCCGACGCGTTGCCGACCGCGTACAGACCGTTCACGACGCTGTCGTCGGCGCGCAGCACCCGGGCGTGCTCGTCGGTGCGCAGTCCGCCCGAGGTGCCGAGGTCGCCCAGGATGATCTGGAACGCGTAGTAGGGCGGCTTGCACAGCGGGTGCAGGTTCGGGTTGGGCAGCGTCGGGTCGCCGTAGTAGTTGTCATAGGCGCTGTCGCCGCGGTTGAAGTCGTCGTCGTGACCTTGGCGGGCCAGCTCGTTGAACCGTTCGGCGGTGTCCCGCAACCGGGCGCCGGGAACGCCGATCTGCTCGGCCAGTTCCTCCCAGCTCGTGCCCTGTTTCACCACGCCCGACTCCAGCCACGCCGCGGGCACCTTCCATCCGGTCGGTACTGGTGCGAACGGGATCTTCGGGATGGGCAGATGCCCGGCGACGACGTAACGGTGGAAGGACCGGATGTCGGTGATCAGCCAGCACGGGATGTGCGTGACCCCTGACCGCTGCCCGTCGATCATCGCGTGCGCGAAGTCCATGTAGGGCGCGGCCTCGTTGATGAAGCGTTCACCGTTGCCGTTGACGACGAACTGGGAGGGCATCATCCGTTCGTTGAGCATGAACTGCAGCCGGCCGTCGGGCCAGCAGATCGCCGGGAACCACCACGCTTCGTCGAGCAGCTCGGTGGCGCCGCCGACCTTCTCCCCCGCGCGGATCCCGTCACCCATGGCCGCGGGATTGCCGAAGCTCCAATCCTTCTCGACCTCCGGTAGGTGTTCTGTGCGCCACTGCATGTCGTGGTCGAATCCGCCGCTGGCGATCACGACACCGCGGCGCGCCCGGATGCGAATTGCGCGCCCGTCCTTCTCGACCACCGCGCCGACCACCGCGCCGTCGGCGTCGGCGATCAGCTCCGTCATCGGGGAACTGAGCCACAGCGGGATGTTCTGTTGCTTCATCGCCAGCCGCAGCCTGGCGGCCAGCGACTGTCCGATGGCGGCCATCCGGTCGCCGAAGACCCGGGCGCGGAACATCCGCCAGATCAGCTTCACCAGTACGGCCTTGCCCCGCCAGGATTGCCGGACCTGATAGAACAGCCGCAGATCCTTGGGCCCGAACCAGATTCCTTTCGGTGCGAGAGCCGGCGGGGTCAGCAGGTTCTGTTCCTCGTCGCCGAGCACGCGCAGATCGATGGCCTCGACGTTGATGGTGCTGCCGAGCGCCGAGCCGCCGGGTGCCTCGGGGTAGTAGTCGGCATAGCCGGGCTTCCAGACGAATTCCAGCCAGGGGCTGAGGTTCTCCAGGAACTCCATCATCTCGGGCGCGGAATCGACATACTTGCGCAGTCGTGCGTCGCTGACCAGTCCGCCGGTGATCTCCTTGAGATACCTGAACACCTCGTCGGGGTCGGGCACGTGACCCTGACGACGCTGTGACGGCGCGCCCGGAACCCAGATCCCGCCGCCGGACAGGGCCGTGGATCCGCCGAACTGGGCCGACTTCTCCACCACGAGGGTGTCCAGGCCGGCCGCATCGGCCGTCAGCGCGGCGGTCATCCCGCCGCCGCCGGATCCGATCACCAGGACGTCGGTGACATGATCGAACCCCGGTTCTGTTGCGGCGCTCATGCTGCCACCGCCGTTCGGATGGCGAAGCCCGCGATCAGCTCGGGGGCCGCGCGGTAGAAGTGGTTGCCGGTTTCGTAGCTCCCCTGCGCGGCCAGCGCAGCGAACGCGGCGACCCAGGTGCGGACCTCGTGCGCGGAGTTGCCCGCCTGCGCGGCGATCCAGCCGTTGTCCCAGCCGTCGACCTCGGCGAGCCGCTGGGTGTCGAGGAGATCCAGGAACGCGTGGTCCCAATCAGGGTTCAGCGGCGCGAGACTTCCCTGCCCCGAGGCGAACTCACGGGCGGCCTCGATCACCGCCGCCTGGCGGGCCTGACGCTGTTCGGTCGTCATGGGCTTGCCGTGCACGATCCGCTCCAGGGCGGCCGGCGGGGCCGTGGCCAGCGTCGGCACCGGCGGATCATGCGACAGGCCGCCGGATCCTACGACGAGCACCCGCTTGCCGAGGGTGGCCAGATGGGCGCCTACGGCGGCGCCGAGCGCCCGAACGCGGCTCAACGGCCCCAACGGTGTGGCCACGGAGTTGACGAACACCGGGATCACCGGTTTCGCCGTGGCTTCGCCGAAGAGTTTCTGCAGGGGCTGCACCGTGCCGTGGTCGACCTGCATCGCGGCCGAGATCGCGACGTCGACACCGGAGTCGAGTACCGCTCGGGCGCAGTCGGTTGCGAGCTCGACGGGCACGTCGAGCGGGCCCTTGTGGGTGCCGTAATCGCCGACTCCCTCAGCCGCGGTCGCGATGCAGAACGGGGGCATCACGTTGTAGAAGAAGCCGTTGTAGTGGTCCGGGGAGAACGTGACGACCAACTCGGGATCGAACGCGGTGACGAAATCGCGGGCGGCCGCGATCGCCGACTCGATGTCGTCAAGGAGTTCCTGTGACGGTCCCGGAAGGTTCAGTAGTGGGCTGTGCGACATGCAGCACAGCGCTATCTGGCTTGTCGCCATGAGAACCGGTGCCTCCTTCCTGGGGCAGTGTGGTCGTCAGGTGCAGCACCGTGAACAACGCCGCCGAGACCTCCGGTGCGCGCTGGGCGATGCACGCCCCGGCGATGCACCGGTCGGGGCGCAGGAACAGTACGGAATCGGTGTGGACGTCGAACCAGGATTTGAGGGCACCCGTTCGGTCGCCGATGACCGTGACATCGGCGTCGTCGTGCCCGGGCCAGTTCAGCTGGGTCATCGGGCGGGCCTCGATGAACGTGGCTCCCAGGGCTTTCCAGCGTTCGAATGCGTTGTCGCCGAGGACGGCCCGCAGGTTGTTGCTCCAGCACAACACGGCGAACCCGGGGCCGATCACGTCGTCGAGCAGCACGTTCTGCCGATCACGGGTGTCGACGCGAGGCTGGATGAACAGCGTGCCCGTCGGTGAGTTCGCCCCGGAGTGTCCGGCGCCCGCCTCATTGTGGTGCACCGCTCCCTGCAGGTAGCGCGGCATCGGTTTGAACCGCATCTCCAGCACGTAGCGCTTGAGCGAGGGCACCACCGACGCGGCGTGGATCACGCGGTCCCGCAGTGCGGCCACCCGCCGGTTCGTCGGCGAGATCACCCGGCCCACCATGGTGGACAGGTCGATCATGGCGCGGGCGTGCTTGCGCCGCTCGATGTCGTAGGTGTCCAACAGCGCGTCGCCCGCCTGCCCGGTTACCACGGCGGCCAGTTTCCAGCCGAGGTTGGCGGCGTCCCGGATGCCGCTGTTGTAGCCCTGGCCCTGCCACACGGGCATCAGGTGCGCGGCGTCGCCTGCCAACATGAGCCGTCCCTTTCGGAACGATCCGGCGATACGCGAATGGTGGGTGTAGACCCGGTGCCGGATCATGTCGACGCGCTCGGGATGTGGGACACGCTGGGCGAGCATGCGTCGGACGAACGCCGGATCGTCGGCCAGTTCGTCGGATTCGTCGGGGTGGATCAGGAACTCGAAGCGCCGGATGCCGTGGGCGATGGAGATCGAGACGTAGGGACGGTCGGGATCGGCCCCGACCTCGCTGTTCGGGTGGCCCAGTGGATCATTGGCGACATCGACGACGAGCCAGCGTGTCGACGACGTGGTGCCGTCGAACGACACGCCCATCAGGCGGCGAGTGGCACTGCGGCCGCCGTCGCAGCCCACCACGTAGCGGGCATGCACGGATTCGCGTCCGTCGGCGAACTCGACCGTGACGCCGTCCGGCGTCTCGGCGCAATTCTGCATCCGACGGCCGAAGCGCACCTCGACGTGGTCGAACCGCTCGAGACCGCCGAACAGTTCGGCGTCCACCATCGGCTGGACGAAGCCATTGCGCTTCGGCCATCCGAATCGGGCGTCGGGCGGGGCCATTTCGGCGAGAAGGCGGCGCCTGGCATCGAAGAAGCGCAGGATCTGGTTCGGCACGGTGTGCGGCAGAACTCGGTCCACGAGGCCGATGGACTGAAAGGTGCGCAGCGCCTCGTCGTCGAGGCCGACGCCGCGGGGATAGTCGATCAGGGTCTCGCGCTCCTCGACCACGAGGGTGCGAACACCCTGCAGCCCAAGGATGTTGGCCAGCGTCAGGCCGGAAGGCCCGGCGCCGACGATCACCACGTCGACCCGGTTGTCTGCGCCTGCGGCAGTCACGCGCGCCCCAGCAGGAAGTCCAAGTGCAGCCGGTCGAACGTCTTGGGGTCCTCGTACTGCGGCCAGTGCCCGCATCCGGGCATCAACTCGAACCTGGCGCCGGGGATCATCGACGCGATCCGCCGCCCTTCCTCGACGTCGGCGGTCGGATCGTCACTCGTCCACACCACGAGCGTTGGGGCGGTGATCGCACCGTATTCGCCTGGCCCGAGCAGGTTTCGGGCCCGGATCTCTGGGTCCTGCAGCGCCATGATGTCTTTCATCGCCGCGGCGAAGCCGGGCTGGCGGTAGACGCGTTGCCTGCTGGCGACGATGTCGTCGTAGTCCTTCGACTTGTCGGCCATCAGCCACTTGATGCGGGCCTGCACCGTCTCCCATGTGGGGTCCTCCGCGGCGGCCATCGACAGGGTGATGATGCGCTGCATCACCTCGGGGTCGGCCTGCGATCCGCCCGCGGTGTTGAGCACCAGGCGGTCCACCAGGTCCGGGTGGTCCACCGCCATCCGTGCGGCGACCCAGCCGCCCAACGACTCCCCGCTGATGTGGGCGCGGTCGGCGCCGATCGCGGACAGGAACGCGACGAGATGCTCTACATAGTGGGCGATCTCGAGGGGGTGACCGGGTTTGTCGGTGTATCCGTGCCCGAGCATGTCGATCGACCAGGTCGAGAAATGTCCGGCGTGCGCTTCGAGGTTGCGCACATAGGCCTCGGCATGTCCGCCGGAGCCATGCAGGAACACCAGGGGCGGGTTGCCCGGGTCGCCGGCATGCAGGTAGCGAGTGCGAACTCCGCCGGCATCGAGATAACCCTGGGAGAACGCGACGCCTTGCAGGTCGCTCCACACGCTCTCGAACTCCGGCACCCTGCGCACCTCTTTCATGCTTCCCGAAAACTTGACTGCGAGAACCACATTCTCGTATTTTGTAAGCACCCTGCTCATTTATCGCACACCATGTGCACTATGGTCAGAGCATCACTCTCCCGAGTGCGTCTGTCAAGGAAGGTCCGCATGACTCGACCGTCTGTCGACCGTGGCCGCCCGCCCGAAGAAGGCGGGCCGGGGACGACCGTTGCGGCCGCCAACGCCCCCGGCTCCCAGACGCTGGCCCGCGGGCTGAGCGCGCTGCAGTTGGTCGCCAGCTCACCGACGGGACTGAGCGTCGCGCAGGTCGCCGACGACATCGGGGTGCACCGCACCATCGCCTACCGGTTGCTGACCACGCTGGCCCAGTTCCGGTTCATCGCCAAGGGTGAGGACGGCCGGTACCGCTCGGCCGCGGCGCTGGCGGTGCTCGGGGCGTCGTTCGACAACAACGTCCGTCAACTGTGCGTGCCGACGCTGCGCGGGCTGGCCGACGAACTGGGCACCACGGTGTCGCTGCTGGTCGCCGAGGGCGACCAGCAGGTCGCCGTCGCGGTGATGGTGCCGACGAACGTCTTCTACCAGCTGTCGTTCCACGAGGGCAGCAGATACCCGCTCGAGCGCGGCGCGGCGGGCATCGCGCTGCTGGCCAGCATGCCGCCGCGGCCGGGAGAGCGCGACCTGGTGCCCCAGACGCGCCAGCAGGGCTGGGTGATCACCCACGGTGAGATCGAACCGAACACCTACGGTCTGGCCGTTCCGGTGCGCCGCAGGCCGCCGTCACCACCCACATGCATCAACCTGATATCCCACCGTGAAGACGTCGTCGTGCACGGGCGCGACTCCGTCATCAAGGCGGCCAACGACTTGTCGGCGATCCTCAGCTGAGGGTGGCCGACGCCGGGCGGGTAAGACACAAAAGGAGACAGCGGTGACCGACTGGGACCACGACGTCGACGTCGTCGTACTGGGCAGCGGAGGTGCGGGGCTGACTGCGGCACTGACAGCCGCGGCCAACGGCGCCTCGGTGGAGGTATACGAGAAAGCGCCGACCGTCGGCGGCACCACCGCGGTCTCGGGAGGGATCGTGTGGATTCCCGCGCACGAGCGGGCCGCGGACGGCGTGCTGACCACCGACGACGCCATGGCCTACCTGCGAGCGCAGTCGCTGGGTTTCATGGACGACGAGCTGGTCGAGACCTTCGTGCACACCGGAGCGGCGATGCTCGACTTCGTGGAGGCACACAGCGATCTCGAGTTCGAGATCGCCGCCGGGTTCCCGGATTACAAGCCCGAACTGCCCGGCGGGAAACCGGCGGGCGGACGGTCCCTGAACACCAAGCCCATCGACCTCTCCCGGCTCGGCGACTGGCGCGACCGGATCACGTCGTTCCCCGCCGACTTCAGCAATGTCGGCATCGACGCCGAGACGCGGGCGCGTATCCACGCCTCGGTCGACGACATGTCGGGCGACTACTGCGTCGCCGGAACCGCCCTGATCGCAGGCCTGCTGAAGGGCCTGCTGGACGCGAACGTGGTGCCTCAGACCGACGCGCGCGCCGTGGAGCTCATCGCCGACCCGCTGGGAATCACCGGCGTGCGGATCGAGCAGGGCGACAGGGACTTCCGCGTGCGGGCCCGACGCGGCGTCGTGCTGGGCACCGGCGGCTTCGAATGGGACGAGCGACTGGTCGAGGCCTACCTGCGGGGCCCCATGCACGGCGCCGTCTCCCCGCCCAACAACACCGGAGACGGCCTGCGGATGGCGATGGCGCACGGGGCCGACCTGGCCAACATGGGCGAAGCGTGGTGGGTGCCGATCGTGCAGATCCCCGGCGACACCTACAACGGCCATCCCCGCAGCCGCAGCGTCCGACTCGAGCGCACCCGCCCGCGGAGCATCATCGTGAACCGGGCAGGCAGGCGGTTCCTCAACGAAGCGGGTGAATACAACTCGATGGCAGGGCCGTTCCACTTCCTCGATCCCAAACTCGGGTATGCCAACGACCCGGCATGGATCGTGTTCGACTCCCTCCACCTCAAGCACTACGGCTTCCTCGGCGTGGAACCCGACGGCCCCATCCCCGACTGGTTCTGCAAGTCCGCCGATCTGGTCGAGTTGGGCGAGAAGACCGGAATCGACCCCGCAGGCCTGGAACGCACGCTGCGCGACTGGAACGCCGCGGTCGCCGACGAACGCGACCCCGACTTCGGCCGCGGCGCAAGCGCATACGACGGCTACTGGGGTGACGACAAAGCCACCACGACCGCCGGCAGGACGCTCGGCCCCATCGACACCGCCCCGTACTTCGCGGTACCGGTGTCCGTCGGCGCGATGGGCACCAAGGGCGGCCCGCGCACCGACCGCGACGGACGGGTCCTTCATGTCAGCGGCACCGCGATCACCGGCCTGTTCGCCGCGGGCAATGCCATGGCGGGCCCCACCGGGAAGGCCTACGGAGGCGCGGGCGGGACCCTCGGCCCGGCGATGGTGTTCGGTTACCGCGCCGGCCATGCCGCCGCGACCGGCAGATCGGCGTCCTGACAAGTTCCGCAGTCGGCAGTTGCCGGTCGGCTACCCTCGTCGCTGTGACGCCTGCCCGCTCCGAGCCCAGGTTCAGCGCGATCCCGCGCACCGCGGCGCAGACCCGGGTACTCGACGCCGCCATCAGCCTCATCGCCGAACACGGCGTCAGCGGAACGTCCCTGCAGATGATCGCCGACGCCGTCGGCGTCACGAAGGCCGCGGTCTACCGCCAGTTCAAGACCAAGGAAGAGATCGTCATCGCGATCACCGAGCGTGAGATGAGCCGACTGGAGGACGCGGTGGAGGCCGCCGAGGCCGAAGGCCACCCGGTGCGGGCGCGCGAGGTTCTGCTGAACCGGATGATCGACCAGGCCATCGAGCGTCGGGGCGTGGTCAGCGTGCTGCAGTTCGATCCGGTGATCATCAGACTGCAGGCCGAACACGAACCGTTCCAGCGATTCATCGAGCGTCTCTACGCCGCGCTACTCGGCACCGAGTCCGGTGTCGAAGCACGCTTTCACGCGGCGATGCTGTCGAGTGCGATCAGCGTGGCGGTCATGCATCCGCTGATCGCCGATTTCGACGCCGACACACTCCGCGACCAACTCACCCTGATGGCCCGCCGCATGTTGGATCTGCCCGAGTCGACTCGCTAGTCGGTCCGGTCCGCGATCAGCTGAGCGGCGGCGGCGTACGGGTCGAACGACCCGTCGGCGACCGACGCGGCGAGCCGATCCAGATCGGGATGCTGCCGTAGCAGGGTCTGGGCCAGCGACAGGACCTGCGAGCGGGCGCGTGCGGCGCGCCGGTGCGCGCTGTCGCTGCGATGGTGCGCCTCGATCGTGTCGAGCAACTCGTCGATGCCTTCACCCTGTGCGGCAACGAGTTTGAGGATCGGCGCCGCCGTCTCGGCGCGCAGATCCCGCACCGTCTGGTCGGCGCCGTCGCGATCGGCCTTGTTCACCACGACGATGTCGGCAACCTCGAGCAGACCCGCCTTGGCGGCCTGAACCGCGTCGCCTGCACCGGGATTGAGGATCACCACGGTCGGATCGGCGACCGCCGCGATCTCGATCTCCGACTGCCCGACACCCACCGTCTCGAGTACGACAAGGTCATAGGACAGTGCCGTCAGGAGCCTGATCGCGGCGGGCACGGCGGCGGCGAGGCCGCCGAGATGCCCCCGGGTCGCCACGGACCGGATCAGGACGTCGGGATCGTTGATGTGGGCGGCCATCCGGATGCGGTCACCCAGGAGCGCACCGCCGCTGTAGGGGGAGGACGGGTCGACTGCCAGCACCGCCACCCGCATCCCTTTTCTCCGGTACGCGGTGACGAGGGCGCCGACCGTCGTCGATTTCCCGGCGCCCGGAGGACCGGTGATGCCGACGACGCGGGCCGGGGCGACGTCCCCGAGCGCGTCGAGCACCTCGTCTCGGCGTGGGCTCTCGACGAGGCTGAGCAGCCGCCCCGTCGCCCTGGCCGAGCCGTTGCCGGCCGCCGCGATGAGCTCGTCGATGGTCACCTGAGACACACTACGCAGCGGGTACCCCTTTGCTCGTGACCACGTTCCCACATTGAGAATGATATTCTCTCTCGTTGAGAGTGTCAGTTTCAAGAAGGGACCGCGTATGCAGATCACCGGAAGCTCAGCCCTGGTCGTCGGGGGCGCTGGCGGACTCGGCGAGGCAACGGTGCGACGGCTGCACGGTGCGGGAGCCAAGGTCGTCGTCGCGGACATGGCCGACGACAAGGGCAAGGCGCTCGAGTCCGAGTTGGGCGTGCGTTATGTACGCACCGACGCCACGTCCGAGGAATCGGTCAATTCCGCGATCGCGGAGGCGGAATCGCTTGCCCCGCTGCGGATCTCCGTCGACACCCATGGCGGACCGGCCAGTGGCGGTCGGCTGATCGGCAAGGACGGGTCACCGCTGGACCTCGACGGTTTCAAGAAGACCATCGAGTTCTACCTCACCGCGGTGTTCAATGTCATGCGACTGTCTGCCGCAGCCATCGCCAAGTCGGAGCCCCTGGACGAGGGTGCCCGCGGCGTGATCGTCAACACCGCCTCGATCGCGGGCTACGAAGGCCAGATCGGGCAGCTCCCCTACGCCGCCGCCAAGGGCGGGGTACTGGGGATGACGCTCGTCGCGGCCCGCGACCTCTCCCCTCTCGGCATCCGCGTCGTCACCATCGCGCCCGGAACCATCAACACCCCGGCGTACGGCAAGGCGGCCGACCAACTCGAGCAGTACTGGGGTCCGCAGGTGCCGTTCCCCAAGCGCATGGGCCGCTCGACGGAGTACGCGCAGCTGGCCCAGAGCATCATCGAGAACGACTACCTCAACGGCGAGATCATCCGCCTCGACGGAGCGCTGCGGTTCCCGCCCAAGTGAGCGGCCCGCTCGCCGGCCGCGTCGCGTTCGTCGCGGGCGCCAGCCGCGGGATCGGCGCCACCGTTGCCCGCGCCCTGGCCGGCGCGGGTGCAGCGGTGGCCGTCGCGGCCCGCTCCGAGGAGCAGGGCAAGCTGCCGGGCACCATCGGATCCGTCGCCGCTGGCATCACCGCCGACGGCGGCCGGGCGATGCCGGTGTCGTGCGACGTCACCAGTGAAGCGTCCGTCGACAGTGCCGTCGCTGCGACCGTCGCCGAGTTCGGCGGCATCGACATCCTCGTCGCGAACGCCGGTGTGCTGTGGCTCGGCCCGATCGAATCCACGCCGCTGAAGCGCTGGCAGCTGTGCCTGGACGTCAACACCACCGGGGTCTTCGTCGTGACCAAGGCGGTGATCCCGCACGTGCGTGCCCGCGGTGGGGGCTCGTTGATCGCGGTGACGACCACCGGGGTGGCGATGACCGACCACGGCGCCAACGCGTACTGGGTGTCCAAGGCCGCCGCCGAACGGCTCTACCTCGGCCTGGCAGCCGATCTGAAGCCGGACAACATCGCGGTGAACTGCCTGAGCCCGTCACGGGTGGTGCTGACCGAAGGCTGGCAGGCCGGCGGCGCGGGCATGGAGATACCGCCCGAGATGGTCGAGCCTCCCGAGGCGATGGCCGAGGCCGCGGTGCGGCTGGCCCAGCAGGACGCCTCCGGGATCACCGGCACCATCCAGCGCTCCGAAGCACTCACCTTCTGAGCGCCCCTTTTCTGGCGTTCAGACTGCATCCAGGGCGAGGATGTGCGAGTGAGTCACACCGTGGGCGCAGTCTCAACGCCGCTCGGGAGGCAGTCGGTCAGTTCTTGGCGATCAGCCCGTCGACGATCGTGTTGAAATCGGCGGTTCCGAACGACACGTACTCGGACAGGTTCGCGTAGTCCAGAGACGCCATCACCGACTTCTCCAGCTGAATGTTCATCAGCCGCTTGGTGGCCTCCAACGCCTGCTGGGGCAGCTCCATGATCTTCTTCGCGCACGCGATCGCCTCGGCCAGCGGGTCGGCGACCACATGGTTGGCCATCCCGAGCTCGAGTGCTCGCGCAGCCTTGATCCGCACTCCGGTGAACGCGAACTCCTTGGCGTGCAACATGCTGATCTGCGACGGCCAGACCAGCGGCCCCCCGTCGGCGGCCACCAACCCGATCGACACATGCGGGTCGGCGAAGAACGCGGTCTCGGCCATGTAGACGATGTCCGACAATGCCGCCAGGCTGCAGCCCAGCCCGACGGCCGGACCGTTGACGGCTGCGACCACCGGGATGCGGCATCGCACCATGCCGATGACGAGGTCGCGGCCGTGCTTGATCGTCTTCTGCCGCAGCGCTTCGTCGTTGCGCAGTTCGTCGAGGTAGTTGAAGTCACCGCCTGCCGAGAACGCCCGTCCCGCACCGGTGATCACGGCAGCACGCGCGTCGACGTCCTCGTTGAGCTCTTCCCAGATCCTCGCAAGGCCGACGTGCAGCGCATCGTTGACGGCATTGAGGTCATCGGGCCGGTTGAGCGTGATGATGCGAAGACCGCCGTCCGCCCGAACGTCGATCTCGGTTGGCATACCGTACATTCAGTTTCCTTTGCTCTTCATCGTGTGCTCATCCCGCCATCTGCTCTTCGCGCTAGCGCTCATCGCCCGCCCAATCCGAGAATCCGCTGCGCGATGATGTTCTTCTGGATCTGCGACGTGCCACCCATAACGCTCTGCGCGCGGCTGTACATGTAGGCGCCGAACAGTTCGGGATCCTTGGTGCCGAGCGTGGCCAGCGTCGCATGGCCGACCGACTGCTCGGTCCAGGTCATCAGCAGCTTGTCCAACGACCCCTGCGGGCCGTGCGTGATGCCGTCCAACTGCTCGGACAGGCGCCGCCGCACGTGCAGTCGCAGCATCTCGGTCTGCACCCACGCCCAGGACAACTCGTCGGGCGCGGGGCTGTCGACGCGGGCGGCCAACTGGCGCACCAACTTTCCGTAGCGGGCCGAGAAACCCAGCGTCGACGGTTCGCGCTCATGGCTGACCACCGTCAT
Source organism: Mycolicibacterium pyrenivorans (assembly GCF_025821625.1). Taxonomy (GTDB): domain Bacteria; phylum Actinomycetota; class Actinomycetes; order Mycobacteriales; family Mycobacteriaceae; genus Mycobacterium; species Mycobacterium pyrenivorans. The sequence continues at coordinate 65,228 of NZ_JACKSH010000260.1, read as the reverse complement.
CGCCAACTTCCAGCCGTCCCCGGGTGCGCCGACCATGTTCCCCGCAGGCACCCGCGCACCGTCGAACTCGACCTGGCCGAACTCCTTGGTGACGCCGCTGATCATCTTCAGCGGGCGCTGCACGATTCCGGGTTGATGCATGGAGACGATGAACGCCGAGATGCTTTTATGTTTCGGCAAATGCACGGAACGTTCCTTGTCGGTCCGGGCCAACACCAGGCACCAGTCGGCGACGTCGGAGTAACTCGTCCAGATCTTGTGACCGTGGATGATGTACTCGTCTCCGTCGCGGGTCGCGGTCGTCGTCAGCGACGCCAGGTCCGACCCTGCGCCCGGCTCACTGAAGCCCTGACACCAGCGTTCGGTGCCGTTGATCATCCCGGGCAGAAAACGCTGTCGCAGTTCCTCATCGCCGTGGTGGGACAGGCCGACGACGAGGTAACCGAGGCTCGGCCTGGCAGGGGCACCCGCCTTGGCGATCTCCTCGTCGACGATGACGTCGTACACCGCAGGCAGGTCCTGACCCCCGTACTTCTTGGGCCACGACGTGCCGAAGAACCCGGCCTGGAAGAGGGCCTGGTGCCACTCACCCGCCTTCGCCCAGTACTCGTCACCCGAGGTGGGAAACTTGCCCTTCTGCTCGGTCAGCCAGCCGCGCAACCGCTCCCGGAAGTCGGCTTCCTCCGGCGAATCACGAAAGTCCAATGGTCAGCTCCTCCAGCTTCACAGGCCACGTCTCGGTGGCGGCGAGCACCCGCCGCAGGTAGATGTGCGCGAGGCACTCCCAGGTGTTGCCGATGCCGCCGTGGACTTGGATCGATGTCTCACAGACCGTCAATGCCGCACGTGCACAATAGATCTTGGCTATCCGCGCGGCCTCGATGGCCTCTTGCGGGGACAGCTCGTCGACGGCCCACGCGGCGTGCCGTGAAACACTGATCGAGCCTTCGATGAGCGCCAGGCTCTCCGCCAGCAGGTGGCCGACCGCCTGGTAGGACCCGATGGTCGCACCGTACTGCTCACGCATCTTTGCGTATTCGCATGCCAGCGCGTGGGTTCCGCGCGCGGCACCGACGAGGTCGGCGCAGGTCACCGTCAGCGCGAGCGCCCGCCAGCGGCCGGCGTCGTCCTCGGTGAGCTCCGCTAGTTCGGCCGGCGACTCGACCACCCCGGCGAGTGCGCCGGTCAGGTCCACGGATTCGGGGTCCTCGGCCGCCGCGGCCGTGTCACGACCGAGGCGGTGCTTCAGATCGTCGGCGAGGACCGGCGCGAGGAACGGGACATCGACCAGCCCGCGTGCGAATTCCTCGGCGACGATCGCCACCTCGACCCCGGACGCGCCGTCGGAGCGCAGCGTCCGGAAACCCGTCGCGTCCACGGCTTTCTCCAGCCGCGCGGCCCGGACCCCGTCGTCGAGGTCGGCAACCGACCCAGGGCCCAGATCGTCGGCCAGCTTGGCCGCGGCATCCCGCAGCTGTTGCTGTTCACTTGTCAGACGGACGTCCACAGACGCTCCTTAAGCACTCGGCGCAGTACCTTTCCCGATGGCAGGCGAGGTATTTCGGACACGATGAACACTCGGCTCGGTCGCTTGTAGCTCGCGAGCCGCTCCGCGACATGCGCGATCAGCGCGTCGGGTTCGACTGCGGCGCTTGTCTTGACGGCGGCCACCACGGCTTCGCCGTTGGTCGCGTCGGGTACCCCGAAGACCGCGCAGTCCTCGACGGCGGAGTGGCCGTGCAGCACGGCTTCGACCTCGGCGGGCGCGACCTGGAATCCTCGCACCTTGATCATCTCTTTCGCCCGGTCGGTGATCCTCAGCCATCCGTCCTCATCGAGATAGCCGACGTCACCGGTGCGGTACCAACCGTCCGCGAACGCGTCCGCGGTCGTTTCCTCCGGAAGATAGCCCGCCATCGCCGAATCCGAGAGCACCTGGATCTCGCCCTCGGTCCCCGCGTCCAGCGATTCGCCGGTGTCGAGCGAGACGATCCGCACACTCACCCCGGAAGCCGGCCGGCCGACGGTGTCCAGCCGCGCATTCTCGATGTCGTTGCACGAGATCACCGGCAGTTCACTCGCGCCGTAGGCGGTCACCCAACTGACGCCGGTGCGTTCCGTGACCGCCTGCGCCACGCTCTGGGTCACCGGGGTGGCACACCACATGATGTATCGCAGCGAGGACAGGTCGTGCGTTTCCAGGCGGGGGTGCGCGGACAGGGCCAACGCGATGGGCGCCACCGCCATCTCGATGGTGATGCGGTCCGATTCGATGTGCCGCAGCATCGTGTCGATGTCGAACCGGGGATGCAGCCGAATCCAGGCGCCGGTGTCGAGCGCCATCACGATGTTGAGTAGGCCGAGGATGTGCGACGGCGGCGTCATGACCTGCATGCGGTCCGTCTCGAACAGTTGCAGGGCCTCGCGCCAGTGGCGCACCGCGACGGCCAGCGAGGCGTGCGTGTGACGAACCGCCTTCGGCATGCCCGTGGTTCCGGAGCTGAACACGAACACCGCGTGGGCGTCGCCGGCGACCGTGCCCGACGCGCGGTGTACGGGCGTCACCGGCTCGTCGAGGTGCAACATCGGCATCAGCTCGGCGAGCACCGGGTGATCGCCGACAGCGTGCGACGGGACGGTCAGCGCCAGCGCATGGTTGACCTCGGCCTGCTTCCATGCCGGGCTCAGCAGCACCGCCGCCGCGCCCAACCGCCAGATCGCGCGCAGCGCGACCACGAACTCGGGCCGGTTCGACGACATCACCGCGACGCGCGCGCCCGGCCCCACGCCGCGCTCCTCGAGAACCGCGGACATTCCTGCGGCAAGCGCGTCGAGGTCGGAGACGCTGTATTGCCGCTCCTCGAAGGCGAGCGCCATCCGCTCACTCACGTCGCGCGGGCCCCTTCCGGAAGTCGTGGATCATGTTTACGAGAGGACTAGCGTTTGTCGAGGAGAATAGTATTCTCCTATTATCAGAATGACAATGTCGGAGAGGGGTCAGATGACCGGCCCATGCGCAGGGGGCACCGTGACAGAGACGGATGATGCCACCGTCACCATCCACCTGGACGGCAAGACCGCGTCGGTGTCACCGAAATCCGGCGAGACGTTGCTGGAAAGCGCCCGCCGCGCCGGGATGGCACCGCCCTTCTCCTGCGAAGCGGGCAACTGCGGCACGTGCATGGCGGTGCTGACCGACGGCAAAGCCACGATGCGCGTCAATGACGCACTGACCGAGGACGAAGTCGAGGACGGGTATGTGCTCACCTGTCAGGCCGTTCCGGAAACTCCCTGTGTGACGGTGACTTACGACGATTGAGATGCGCCGGTGGCCTCATCGATGACGGCGGCGTGCTCGTCGAGGCGGGGCGCGGGCCGGTAGGCGGGTTCATATCCCGCGATCCGGATCGGGCTGCCCACGAGCCGGAAGTCGCCCGCTGTGACCACAACGTCCGGTGTGGCCGCGAGCGCCTCAGGCAGAGTGCGGACCGCAGCCACCGGAATTCCCAACGGCTGCAGCCTCTCCTGCCAGCGTGAGGCGGTGTCGGTGGCCAGCGCGGCGCTGACGACGGCGAGCACCTCGTCGCGGCGGGCGGCCCGTTCCGCCATCGTCGGGAAGCCCTCGATCCCAGCCTCGGCGGCGAACGCGGCCCAGAACGCGTCGTGGGTGATGAACAGCGCGAGGTACCCGTCGGCGGTTGCGAACAGTTGGGCCGGAGCATAATACGAATGCGCACCGTAGGGGTGGCGTTGCGGTTCGATCCCGTCGTTCAGGAACGCAGCAGCACGGTAGTTCAGCTGTGACAGCATCACGTCCTGCAGCGACACATCGACCTGTCCGCCGCGTCCCGACAGGATCTGCGCCAGCAGGCCCAGGGCCGCGGTGAGGCCGGTGGAGTTGTCGGCCGACGAGTACCCCGGCAGAGTCGGCGGCCCTTGAGGATCTCCGGTCATGGCCGCCACACCCGTCGCCGCCTGGATGACGTAGTCGAACGCCGGGTCGTCACCGCCGTCGAGCCCGAAACCCGTCATCGCCACACAGACGATGCTCTCGTTGAACTCGCGTAGCGCCTCAAACGTCAACCCCAGCCGCCGTATCGCCGACGGTTTCATATTGACCAGCAGCGCATGCGAGTTCGCGACGAGCTCACCCAGCTTCTCTCGCCCCTGCGCCGACCTGAGGTCGAGACAGATGCTCTGCTTGTTGCGGTTCAGGCTGGCGAAGTAGCTGTCGCTCACCTGCCGGGAGATCTCACCACCGGGCGGCTCGATCTTGATCACCTCGGCGCCCAGGTCGGCGAGAAGCATGGTGGCGTAGGGGCCGGCCAACATCACGCCGACCTCGAGGATGCGGATGCCTGCCAGTGGACCAGGTGCGCTCATGACGGCAGTCTGCTCTTCGCGCAAGCGCTCACCTAACAGCCTTGGCCAACTCCGCGATCACCTCGCGCGTCCGGTACTTCGACGCCACCAGTTCGTCTCGGGTGTCCCCGATCGGCAGCAGCCGCACGGACAGGTCGGTGACGCCGGCGTCGGCGAACTGCTTGAAGCGCGTCAGGATTGCGTCTTCGTCACCGGCGGCGCAGAGGTCTCCCACGTTGCGGGCGTCTCCGCGGTCCAGCAGCTTCTGGTAGTTGGGCGACGTCTCGGCCTCGGACAGAATCCGGTTGGCGCGCTCCTTGGCCGCATCGATCTCCGAGTTGGCGCACAGACACACCGGGATGCCCGCGACCACGCGCGGCGCCGGCCGACCCGCCTCGGCGGCGGCCTTGTTGATCTTGGGAGCGATGTGCTCGCCGATGGCCTTCTCGTCGGCCATCCACAGCACGGTCCCGTCGGCACGCTCCCCCGCGATCTGCAGCATCACCGGACCGAGGGCGGCGACCAGCACCGGCATCGGCGTCTCGGCGCCCAGCACGGTCGGGTTGTGCACGGTGAAGGATCCGTTCTCGACATCGACCGGACCCGGACCGGCGATCGCCGCGTTGAGCACCTCGAGGTAGTCGCGGGTGTAAGCCGCCGGCTTCTCGTAGGGCAGCCCGAGCATGTCCCGGATGATCCAGTGGTGCGACGGCCCGACACCGAGCGCCAGCCGTCCTGCCGCCATCGCATGTACCGAGAGCGCTTGGCGGGCAAGGGCTATCGGGTGCTGAGCCTGTAGCGGCACCACCGCGGTGCCGAGCTCGATGCGGGAGGTGTGCGCCGCCATCAGCGCCACCATCATCAGGCAGTCGAAGTCGTCGGGCACCTGCGGCATCCACGCGGTGTCCATGCCCGCCGCTTCGGCCCACTCGATGTCGGCGACCAGCTTGGAGACCTTGCGCGTCATGTCGCCGCGCTCGGCCCCGATCATCACGCCCAGTCTCATTCTGCTCCCACCCAGCTTCGCCCCAGCTTCGCCCACCCGGCCTCATTTTGCTCCCACCCAGCTTCGCCCACCCGGCCTCATTTTGCTCCCACCCAGCTTCGCCCACCCGGCCTCATGCGGATTCGCCTGCCTTCTCGGTCAATTCGCGCACGTCTCGCACCAGGTCTTCCAGTGATGTGCCGGTCGGGAACACCGCTGCAGCACCCGCGTCCAGGAGCTTCTGGACGTCGCTCTGCGGGATGGTGCCGCCGACGACGACGGCGATGTCACCCGCGTCGGCCGCGCGCAGCGCGTCCACGGTCCGGGTGGTCAATGCGACGTGCGCACCGGAGAGGATCGAAAGACCCACGAGCGCAACATCTTCCTGCAGGGCGATGGACACGATGTCCTCGATCCGCTGGCGGATGCCGGTGTAGATGACCTCGAATCCCGCATCGCGCAGAGTACGCGCGACGATCTTGGCACCCCGGTCGTGCCCGTCGAGACCGGGCTTGGCGACAAGCACCCTGGCGGTCACCTAGAACACCACCGGCTGCTGGAACTCGCCCCACACCGACTTCAGCGTGGACACCATCTCCCCGACCGTGCAGTAGGCGTTGGCACAGTCGATCAGCTTGTGCATCAGATTGTCACTCCCCTCAGCGGCTTTCGACAACGCTGCGAGTGCGTCTTTGACCGCCACGTCGCTGCGCTCGGCCTTGACCTTCGCCAGTCGTTTCAGTTGCAGGTCGCGACCCGCGGCATCGAGTTCGTAGGTGGCCAGGTCCGGCGGGGGCTCATCGACGACGAACTTGTTCACCCCGACGACCGGACGCGCGCCAGATTCCACCTCCTGGTGGATCTTGAACGCCTCGTCGGCGATCAGGCCCTGCAGGTAACCGTCCTCGATGCACCGCACCATGCCGCCGTGCTGCTCGAGGTCGTGCATGATCTCGATGATCTTCTCCTCGGTGGCGTCGGTGAGCGCCTCGACGAAGTAGGAGCCGCCGAGCGGGTCCGCCACCTTGGTGACGCCGGTTTCGTAGGCGAGGATCTGCTGGGTGCGCAATGCCAGCGTGGCCGATTCCTCGCTGGGCAGCGCGAACGGCTCATCCCAGGCAGCGGTGAACATCGACTGCACGCCGCCGAGTACCGCCGCCATCGCCTCGTAGGCGACGCGGACCAGGTTGTTCTGTGCCTGCGGCGCGTACAGCGACGCTCCGCCGGCCACACAGCCGAACCGGAACATCGACGCCTTGTCCGTGGTCGCGCCGTAACGCTCGCGCACGATGGTCGCCCAGCGCCGTCGGCCCGCGCGGTACTTCGCGATCTCCTCGAAGAAATCGCCGTGGGTGTAGAAGAAAAACGAGATCTGCGGCGCGAACTTGTCGATCGTCATCCGGCCGCGCTCGATCACGGTGTCGCAGTAGGTGACCCCATCGGCCAGGGTGAAGGCCATCTCCTGGACGGCGTTGGCGCCCGCGTCGCGGAAATGCGCACCGGCCACCGAGATCGCGTTGAACCTGGGCACCTCCGCCGCGCAGAACTCGATGGTGTCGGCGATCAGCCGCAGTGACGGCTCTGGCGGCCAGATCCAGGTACCGCGGGAGGCGTACTCCTTGAGGATGTCGTTCTGGATGGTCCCGGTGAGCTTCTCGCGCGGCACCCCGGCCTTCTCGGCGGCCGCGACATAGAACGCCAGCAGGATCGCCGCGGTGCCGTTGATCGTGAAGCTGGTGCTGATCTTGTCCAGCGGGATCCCGTCGAACAGGATCTCGGCGTCGGCCAGCGTGTCGACCGCCACGCCGACCCTGCCGACCTCTTCGCCGAACTCGGGATCGTCGGAGTCGTACCCGCACTGGGTGGGCAGGTCCAGCGCCACCGACAGCCCGGTGCCGCCCTGGCCGAGCAGATACCGATACCGCTGGTTGCTCTCCTCGGCGGTGCCGAAGCCCGAATACTGGCGGAACGTCCACGTCTTCCCCCGGTAACCGGAGGCGAAGTTGCCGCGGGTGAACGGGTAGGTCCCCGGCGGGGGTGGGTCGCCGGCCCTGTCGTCCGGTCCGTACACGGGTTCCAGCGGGAGCCCGGAAGGTGTCTGTACTGGCTCGCTCATCAGAGGATAACGTACTTGCAAAAAATGAGAATGCCAATACCGCTGGAGGGAAAGGTGCACGCCGCAGTGGGTGCGAGGTCGCCAGACGGTCAAGCGAAACCCCGGTACACAGCGATTATGGGATTCGCCTAAAATGAGAACGACACTATCTAGCACCATGCCCGACAGAGACCCCAGATAGAGCCGAAGCAGCGCTCCTGTTCGTCGCGCCAGCTCATCAGCCGAGGAGGACCATTGGCCATCGAGCCCGGAGAGCCCCAGTTCGCCGACCGCACCCTGGTCATCTCGGGGGGCAGTCGCGGGATCGGACTGGCCATCGCGCTGGGCGCCGCCCAACGCGGGGCCAACGTCGTGCTGCTGGCCAAGACCGCAGAGCCCCACCCGAAGCTGCCGGGCACCGTGCACACCGCCGTCGCCGAGGTGGAGGCGGCCGGCGGTCGGGGTCTGGCGGTCGTCGGTGACGTCCGTAAGGAAGAGGACGTGCAACGCGCGGTCGACGCCGCAGTCGAGCGCTTCGGCGGTATCGACGTCGTCGTGAACAACGCCAGCGCGATCTCGACCGAGCGCACCGAGGATCTGTCTGCCAAGAAGTTCGACCTGATGATGGACATCAACGTCCGCGGCACGTTCCTGCTCACAAAGGCGGCGTTGCCGCACCTGCAGAAATCCGGCAACGCGCAGGTGCTGACCATCTCGCCGCCGCTGAACATGAACCCCCACTGGCTCGGTGCGCATCCGTCCTACACGCTGTCCAAGTACGGGATGACGCTGCTGAGCCTGGGATGGGCCAACGAATACGGCGCTGCGCAGGACGGAACGGGAATCGGATTCAGCTGCCTGTGGCCCCAGACCTACATCGCGACGTCGGCGGTGACGAACCTGTCCGCCGGTGACGAACTCGTGCAACGGTCCCGCAGCGCCGACATCATGGCCGACGCGGCGGTGGCGATCCTGAGCAGGCTCGCCGCCGAGGTCAACGGCGAATGCTTCATCGACGCTGACGTCCTCACCGCTTCCGGCGTGACCGACCTGTCGCGGTACGGCGGTGGCGACGACCCCATGTGGGATATCTTCCTGGACAAATCATGAGTATCTCGCTGCTGCTGGAAATGGCCCTGTCGGCCGACCCCGACCGTACTGCGGTGGTCGACGACGACATTCGGCTCACCACCGACGAATTGAACGCGCTGGCCGACGGCGGCGCGGGCGTCATCGCGGCCTCCGGGTCGCAGCACGTCGCGTACGTGGGCACCGGCGGAGCGATGCTGCCCCTGCTGTTGTTCGCGTCGGCGCGCACGGCCGTGCCGTTCACACCGCTGAACTACCGGTTGTCGACCGACGGCCTGCGGGCGCTGCTGGACCGCCTGCCCGATCCGCTGGTGGTGGTCGACGAGGAGTACCGCGACGCGGTCGGCGGCGGGTACCGGACGCTGAATTCCGAGGAGTTCCTCACGCAGGCCCGCACCGCCGAACCCGCCGCCGAGTTCGCCGACCCGGACGCCGTCGCCGTCGTGCTGTTCACCTCGGGCACCACGTCCAAGCCGAAGGCCGTCGAACTCACGCACAACAACCTGACCAGCTACGTCACCGGCACCGTCGAGTTCGCCTCGGCCGACCCCGACGACGCCGCGCTGATCTGCGTGCCGCCGTATCACATCGCGGGGGTCGGCGCCGCGCTGTCGAACCTTTATGCGGGACGAAAGATGGTGTACCTGAGACACTTCGACGCGGCCGAATGGGTGCGGCTGGTGGTCGACGAAGGGGTCACGTCGGCGACGGTGGTGCCCACCATGCTCGACCGCATCGTCACCGTGCTGGAGGCGCGCAACGCCACCCTGCCGACCCTGCGCACGCTGGCCTACGGCGGGTCGAAGGTCGCCCTGCCGCTGGTACGCAAGGCGCTGTCGCTGCTGCCGGACGTCGGATTCGTCAACGCCTACGGCCTCACCGAGACCAGCTCCACCATCGCCGTGCTCACCCCGGACGACCACCGCGCCGCGTTGAGCACCACCGACGAGGCAGCGACCCGCCGCCTCGGCTCGGTGGGCCAGCCGGTGCCCGGTATCGAGGTCGAGATCCGCGCCGAGGACGGCACGGTCCTCGGCCCCGGTGAGCCGGGCGAACTGTTCGTCCGCGGCGAGCAGGTCTCGGGCAAGTACACCGACATCGGCTCGGTCCTCGACGAGCAGGGCTGGTTCCCCACCAAGGACGTCGCCTACCTCGACGCCAACGGCTACCTGTTCATCGGCGGCCGCTCCGACGACACCATCATCCGCGGCGGTGAGAACATCGCGCCCGCCGAGATCGAGGACGTCCTGGTCGAGCATCCGCACGTGCGTGACTGCGCGGTCGTCGGCGCCGAGGATCCCGAATGGGGCCAGATCATCGTCGCGGTCGTGGTGCCCCGACCCGACACCCAGCCAGATGTCGAAGACCTGCGCACCCACGTCCGCTCACAGCTGCGTGGATCCCGCACCCCTGACCGGGTGGTGTTCCGGGACGAACTGCCCGCAAACGCGACCGGCAAGGTGCTGCGCCGCGAACTCGTCGACGAACTCAACGCACCGTCAACCAAGGAGCCCGCATGATCAAGAACGGCACCCGCCTGCAGAGCCAGGTCTGCGACACCCAGGTCATCGTGGTGCGCAGCGCCGACAGCCTCGACGACCTGCGCGCCGGTGGAGCACCCATGGTGCCGATCGGCGACCCTGTGGACGGCGGCTTGTCGCTGGACGACGCGCTGTCGGACGGGAACCTGATGGGCAAGCGCTACGTCGACGACGGAGGCGCCGAGGTGCTCGTCACCAAGGCGGGCAAGGGAACGCTCAGCATCGGGTCGACACCGCTGGCACTCAAGGAGGCCAAGCCGCTGCCCGCCAGCGACTGACCTTGTCCGGGCCCGCCTCGCCGCGCCGGGTCGCGGTCGCGAGCTTCATCGGTACGACCGTTGAGTTCTACGACTTCCTGATCTACGGGACGGCTGCAGCACTGGTCTTTCCGAAGCTCTTCTTCCCCAACGCTTCTCCCGCGTCCGGGGTGTTGCTCTCGTTCGCCACGTTCGGCGTCGGGTTCTTCGCCCGGCCGCTCGGTGGTGTCGTGTTCGGGCACTTCGGCGATCGCGTCGGGCGGCGACGGATGCTGGTCTACTCGCTGGTGGGAATGGGCGTTTCGACCGTGCTCATCGGCCTGTTGCCGACCTACGCCCAGATCGGGCTGGCCGCACCGATCCTCTTGACGCTGCTACGGCTGGCGCAGGGGTTCGCGGTCGGCGGCGAGTGGGGCGGCGCAACGCTGATGGCGGTCGAGCACGCAACGGCCGCGCGGCGCGGGTTCTACGGCGCCTTCCCGCAGATGGGTGCGCCCGCGGGCACGGCCGCCGCGACACTGGCGTTCTACCTGGCCGCACAGCTGCCCGACGAGCAGTTCCTGTCCTGGGGGTGGCGCATCCCCTTCCTCGTCAGCGCGGTGCTCATCGTGATCGGTCTGGTGGTGCGGCTCACGGTGAACGAGAGCCCGGATTTCGCCAAGCTGCGGCGCCGTTCTGGGATCGCCCGCACCCCGATCGTCGAGGCCTTTCGCAAACACTGGCGACAGATTCTGCTGGTTGCCGGTTCGTACCTGTCCCAGGGTGTGTTCGCCTACATCTGCGTGGCATATCTCGTGTCGTACGCCACGACAGCGGTCGAGATCCCCCGTGAATGGGCGCTGTTCGGGGTGTTTGTCGGCGCCGTGGTGGCGGTGCTGACCTATCCGTTGTTCGGGGCGCTGTCGGACCGGATCGGGCGCAAGCCGCTCTACCTCCTCGGTGTCGTGACGATGGGGCTGGCCGTGGTGCCTGCCTTCGCGCTGATCAACACCGGCAGGCCTGCATTGTTCGTGGCAGCGCTGGTGCTCGTGTTCGGTCTGGCGATGGCTCCCGCCGCTGGAGTGACGGGGGCGCTCTTCTCGATGGCGTTCGACGCCGACGTCCGGTACAGCGGGGTCTCGATCGGCTACACCCTGTCGCAGGTGCTCGGGTCTGCGTTCGCCCCGACCGTCGCGGCCGCCCTGTACGCCGCGACCAAGTCGAGCGATGCGATCGCGGCGTATCTGATCGCCGTGTCGGCGGTGTCCGCCGTCGCGGTGTGCTTCATGCCGGGTGGGTGGAAGCGACCGGCCGACACAGGGCAGCCAGAAGCCGAGCCGGTCCCGGCACGCGACTGATACCTTCGGCCGTGTGAGGCCACGCAGCCTGCTCATCAGGTACGCCGCGGGTCTCACGTCGGCGTATGTGCTGACGCTCGCCGAGGTCGTCGCCATCGTGGTGTCGCTCGCCGGCCGCAGCGTGATCGCCGTCAGCAACGTGATCACGCTGACGGCGGTCGGCCTGGTGGGCACGGTCACGGTGGCGCTGGGAGCCGTGCTGATCGTCCGGCCGTCGCTGCGTTGGTTGGACTCCGGCAGACCGCCCGCCCCCGCCGAGATCCGGACGACGGCGAGGACGATGCGCCGCCAGGCCGCCATCACCCTCGCGCCGTGGCTGTTGACGGCGGCGATCCTGGTGCCGCTAAACCTGCATGCCCCGGCCACCGTGTTCGTGGTGCTCACCACGGCGTTGCTGTTCGGCGCGATCGCCACCGTCAGCACCGGGTTCCTGTTCACCCTGCGCACGATGCGGCCGTTGCTCGCCGGAGTGCCCGCCGACGCCGAACATCCCGTTGCACCGGGCGTGCGCACCCGGCTGCTGCTGATGTGGCTGGCCTGCACGGCGCTGCCGGGATTGGCGATCGCCGTTCTGGTGATGCTGCGGTCGCGGAACTGGTTGCTCAATGAATCGTCCCCGATCGAGCTTGCCCTTGTGGTGCTGGCTCTGGTCGCCGTGGTCCTCGGCCTGCGCTCGATGCTGGTGGTGTCGATGTCGATCTCCGATCCACTCGACGAGGTGGCCGACGCGATGGCCGACGTCGAGAAGGGGAAGCTCGACCGCACCATCGACGTCTACGAATGGTCCGAGATCGGGCGACTGCAAACGGGTTTCAACCGCATGGTCGCGGGCCTTCGGGAGCGTGACCGGCTCCGCGACCTCTTCGGACGGCATGTCGGCCAGGAGGTCGCTCGCCGCGCCGTCGAACAGAACGAATCGCCTTCGGGAGACGAGCGCGGCGTGGCGGTCCTGTTCATCGATCTGGCCGGTTCGACGCAACTGGCCCTCGTCCACCAACCCCACGAGGTGGCCCGGGTGCTCAACGACTTCTTCCAGATCGTGGTCGAAGCCGTCGACGAACGGCACGGGTTGATCAACAAGTTCCAGGGTGACGCGGCGCTGGCCGTGTTCGGCGCGCCGTTGCGGATCGCCGCACCCGCGTCGGCGGCATTGGCGACGGCGCGCGCATTGGCGATCGAATTACGCAGACTCCCGGTCGACTTCGGTATCGGTGTGTCGGCGGGACCGGTCTTCGCCGGGAACATCGGCGCCGAGAACCGCTACGAGTACACAGTCGTCGGCGACCCGGTGAACGAAGCGGCGCGATTGGCCGACTGCGCCAAGGAGTTCGACAACAGGGTGCTGTGTTCGGGGGCGGCGATCGCGCAGGCCGATGCCACCGAGCGGGCGCACTGGGCGCCCAGGGGGCAGGCCATGCTGCGCGGAAGGTCCGACGCCACCGACATCTTCGTGCCCGCGTCACACACTGACAGCCGACGGCGTGCGATCGATTCCTGACAACCAGTTATCTCAGCCGCGCAAATGGGAATGCACGCGTATGCACACGGCAACGGTTCGTGCCGGAAACGATGCCGCCGACGCCCGCAGTGGCATCCGCTCGGGCCTGAATACGGGCCCTACCAGTGATACTGCTCGCGCAGTGATGATGCTTCCACCAGTGGAGGAGGTAGACCATGACCGCCGAGCAGGCTGACCTGCACCGCAAGGCCGCACCCGGCGCGGTCAGGAAGGCGGTCAGGGGTGCCGCGATCGGCAACACCGTCGAGTGGTTCGACTTCGCGATCTACGGTTTCCTCGCCACGTATATCGCGGACAAGTTCTTTCCCCCAGGCGACGACACCGCCGCGCTGCTGAACACGTTCGCCATCTTCGCGGCGGCGTTCTTCATGCGCCCCCTCGGAGGCCTATTCTTCGGACCGCTGGCAGACCGCATCGGCCGCCAGCGCGTGTTGGCGTTGGTGATCCTGCTGATGTCGGCGTCGACGCTGGCGATCGGTCTGGTACCGAGCTATCAGTCCATCGGGGTGCTGGCGCCGATACTGCTGCTGTTGCTGCGGTGCCTACAGGGATTCTCGGCGGGCGGCGAATACGGCAGCGGCGCCTGCTTTCTGGCCGAGTACGCGTCGGACAGATACCGCGGGTTCGTGGTGTCGTTCCTCGTGTGGTCGGTCGTCGTGGGCTTCCTGCTCGGATCGGTCACCGTCACCGGCCTGGAGGCGCTGCTCTCCGAGAGCGCGATGAACTCCTACGGCTGGCGGATACCGTTCTTGATCGCCGGTGCGCTCGGGGCAGTGGGCCTCTACATCCGGCTGAAGCTGCGCGACACCCCCGAGTTCGAAGCGCTGCGCGACGAGGGCGAGGTATCGTCCTCACCGCTCAAGGAGGCGGTCACCACCTCCTGGCGGTCCATCCTGCAGATCATCGGCCTCGTCGTCATCCACAACGTCGGCTTCTACGTCGTGTTCACCTTCCTGCCAAGCTATTTCACTGAGACCCTCGAGTTCAGCAAGATCGACGCGTTCGTCTCCATCACGGTGGCCAGCGTGGTCGCGATCGTCCTGATCCCGCCGCTGGGCGCGCTGTCCGACCGGATCGGACGCAAACCGTTGCTGATCAGCGGCGCGATCGGATTCGCCGTGTTCGCCTATCCCCTGTTCCTGCTGCTCAACACAGGATCGTTGCCTGCGGCGATCACCGCTCACGCGGCGCTCGCCGCGATCGAATCCGTCTTCGTGTCCGCGTCGCTGGCGGCGGGTGCGGAGTTGTTCGCCACCAAGGTGCGCTCCAGCGGCTACTCGGTCGGCTACAACCTGTCGGTGGCGGTGTTCGGCGGAACCGCGCCCTACGTTGCGACGTGGCTGGTGGCTCGCACCGGCAATGAGCTGGCACCGGCGTACTACGTGATCGCGGCGGCGGTCGTCACGCTGCTGACCGTGATGACGATGCGCGAGACCGCGCGTCGTCCGCTGCGGAAGCTGTTGACCGCCTAAGCACTTCGACCAGGAATTGTCGTACCCCTCTGCGATGATGGCGACATGTCTTCGACCACCTCCTCTGTGGCCGCTGGGGTGCGTCCTGACCAGCGTCTTGAGGTGTTGTTCGAGGAGTTGGCGGAGTTGGCCGGTCAGCGCAACGCGATCGACGGGCGCATCGTGGAGATCGCCGCCGAAATGGAGCGCGACGAACTGTGCGGCGCCACGGGCGCGCGGTCGATCGCGGCGCTGCTGGCCTGGAAAACCGGCACCTCACCGAACAACGCCCAAACGGTCATCACCGTCGCGCGGCGCCTCGAACAGTTCCCGCGCTGCGTGGCCGGTTTGCGGGAGGGCCGGCTGTCACTGGATCAGGTCGGGGTGATCGCCGAGCTGGCCGGCGAGGGATCTGACGCCCACTACGCGCAGCTGGCCCAATCGGCGACGGTCAGCCAGCTGCGCACCGCGGTCAAACTCGAACCCCGACCCGACCCCGACCCCAAACCGCCANCACCGCCGTCGATCACCAAGACCAGCGAGGACGAGTTCACCTGCTACCGCATCAAACTCCCGCACGACGACGCGGCGAAGGTCGACGCCGCCCTGCAGGACGAGTTCACCTGCTACCGCATCAAACTCCCGCACGACGACGCGGCGAAGGTCGACGCCGCCCTGCAGTCTCATCACGATGCGCTGATCACCGAGTGGAAACACGACCACGACACCGGCGAGCNGGTATCCGATCAGGCGCCCCCGCTGCCGGGCACCGTCGAGGCGTTCATGAGCCTGGTCGAGGCGGGCTGGGACACCGAGGCCACCCGCCGCCCCCACGGGCAACGCACCACCGTGGTCGTGCACCTCGACATCACGCAGCGCATCGCCGCGCTGCACCTNGGCCCGCTGCTGACTGCTGCCGACCGCCGCTATCTGCTCTGCGACGCCACCTGCGAGGTGTGGTTCGAACGCGACGGCCAACCCATCGGTGCCGGGCGGGCGACCCGAACGGTCGGCCGCCGGCTGGCCACCTGCGAGGTGTGGTTCGAACGCGACGGCCAACCCATCGGTGCCGGGCGGGCGACCCGAACGGTCGGCCGCCGGCTGCGTCGCGCCCTGGAGCACCGCGACCGCANCTGCGTGGTCCCCGGCTGCGGNGCNACCCGCGGCCTGCACGCCCACCACCTGCNGCACTGGGAAGACGGCGGACCCACCGAACTGGACAACCTCGCGCTGGTCTGCCCTNACCACCACCGGGCACACCACCGCGGCGTCATCACCATCACCGGACCCGCCCACNACCTCACCGTCACCGACAACACCGGTCGAAAACTCAGCGCGGGATCACTGGCCCGCCCNCACCCACCACACCCCCACCCGCAGTACCCCCATACCCCGGGCCCACCGGCGAACGCGCCGACTGGTGGTGGTACCAACCCTTCCAGGCCCAGCCGATTAGCGACTAGCCACCTGAAGTCGAATCGGGCTCGGCCCTCCCCCATCGCCGCGGCGCTCACCCACGACGCACCGGCGACGAGTGCCCAGGGACCGTACATCTGCGCGAATGTCACGGGCCACCCACTGTCCGGACGAGCACCGTGGTGAACCGACGTCGCGCCAGACGCCACCCGTTGTCGGTGCGGACGAACTCGTCGTCGTAGAAACCGGCCGCGTTGACGCCGGAACTGTTGTCCTGCGCCATGATCAGCGCGTCGACGTAGGCACGCGAGGTGGCGGTGTCACACTCCACGGAGACGACCTGGTTGGTGATCCGGTGCATCGTATGCCCCGCCATCTCATGTGCCGCGACCATGAATTCGGTGACCGCGTCGACGCCGCTCCACGTGCCGATGTCGCCGTAGTCAAGTTCGCAGTCGTCGGTGAACACGGTGCGGAACAGCGTCCAGTCACGTCTGTCGATGCCGGTCGCGTAACGCACCAGCACATCGCTGATGTCCTGGATGTCGGATCGTTCGGTCATGTGATGTCTCCGTTCCCTCAGCCATGCGCCGGTCGATGTCTGCCCCTACGAGCCCTCAGCCGGCTCGTATCGCAACATCGTCACGTCGTGCTCGGGATAGTCGCAGAACACCGGCCTGACCCGCATACCGACCTCGATGTCCTCGGGCGCGACGTTGACCAGTTCGGTGGAGAAGCGCGGCCCCTCATCCCATTCCACGATGGCGAGCAGTTGCGGCACCGCGTCGACGAAGTGCGGTCCCACCGGGCGGCGCGCCACCGTGAACGAGTACACCGTCCCCATGCCGGAGATCTCCCGCCACTCCAGGTCGTCGGCGAGTGTCCTCGGCGCGCGCACCCGCGGATAGAAGACGTAGGACTGCGACGACGGCGAATACTGGATGACCACACGATGCTCGGCGAGGGCATCCCAGAACGGCGCGCTGGTGGGGGTCTTGACCGGCATCGGCCGCTGGAACATCGAACTGGTCAACGTCAGTCCCCTTCCAGGACGAGCGTGGTCTGTTCGGACAGGATTCCGCCGTTGCCCGAGACGAAGGCCCGGTCGCAGGCGTGGCCGTTCTTTCCTCCACGCGTGCGGGCCACCTGGGCGGCACCGGCGCGGCCCATGATCTGGCGGGTCGCGTCGCAGACGTGGTGCATACCGCCGGCGTTGGCTGCCTGTCCGAAACCGAGCTGACCGCCCGCGGTGTTGAGCGGGAAATCACCGCGGAACGTCAGGTCGTGCTGGGCGACGAACTCCATCCCCTTGCCCTTCTCGCAGAAACCCGCATCCTCGAGGCTCAACAGGACGGTGATCGTGTAGCAGTCGTAGATCGACACCATGTCCATCTGTTCGCGGGTGAGACCCGACATCGCGAACGCGGTCTCGGCTGCCCGGATGATCGGCGTCTGCAGCAGGTCCTCGGCGTACGTCGGCGTCTTGTAGGGCACCTGCTCACCGAAACCCTTGATCCACACCGGCCGATTCGCCGAACGGGCTGCGACATCAGCGCTCGCGACGACCACGGCCGCGCCGCCGACGCACGGCATGACGATCTCGAGCATGTGCAGCGGATCGGCGATGACGGGACTGGCGAGCACGTCCTCGATCGTGAGGGTCTTGTCCTTCCAGATCGCCCCGTCGGTGTGGTTGGCGTTGACGCGCTGATCCACCACGATCTTGGCCATCGCGCGCTCGTCGTAGCCGTACACCGAGGCGTAACGCTGGGCGACCTGACCATAGGGACCGTTCTGACCCAGGTTCCCGTAGGGGATCTCGAATTCCGCCTGCGGGGAACCGTACTGGTTGCTCGACGCCCCGAAGAACATCGCGTCGACCAACGGCCTCGGCTTCTTCTCCGACGTCGGAGTGATGTAGCGGGCGGGTATCGCACAAAGCACCACATCGCAGATCCCCAGCTCGATCGCCGCGGCCGCGCGCCACACCATGCCCACCGCGCTGGCGCCGCCGAGATCGACCAATTCGGCGAAGTTCGCCCGCACACCGAGGTATTCCGCCACCGTCGACGGGACGAAGATCTCCGACTCGGCCAGATGTGTGGTGACGATCCCGTCGACCGACTCGCCCGGAAGCCCCGCGTCGGCCAGCGCCGCCGCGCCTAGCTCGGCCCATTGCTCCAGCGTGAACGGAGCGGGGGTGGCCTTGTTCAGCCGCTCCGGGGGCAACTCGACATAGCCGACGATCGCGGCGTCACCGCGCAAACCCATGGTCACTCAGTCCTGTCGACGTGCATCACTTGCGGGGCAGCCCGAGAATCATCTGCGCGATGATGTTGAGCTGAATCTCCTTCGTTCCCCCGCCGATCAGCTCGGCAGGCAGATGGAAGTACGGCTCGATGATCGCCGGGTCGGAGTCCTCGATCAGTGCCGACGGCGCTGTCAACTCGAGGGTGGCCTTGAAGATCCGGCGCAGCATCACGTTCATCGCGACCTTGGCAATGCTGGAGGCCGGACCCGCCGCCTGCCCGTCGAGCAACCGCAGCACCTCGCGCACCGCCAGCACCTTGATGGCATTGGCGTACGCGTCGGCCTCCCCGAGCGCGCACAGCACCCGGCTGTGGTCTGGTCTCTCCTCGTCGGCCAGCCGCCGCAGGATGCTGGCACGGTCGAAGTTGACGTATCCGCTGATGGCCACCCGCTCCTGAGCCATCGTCGCGATCGCCTGGCTCCATCCATCGGTGGGCCCACCCAGCAGCATCTCGTCGGGGACGAACACATCGGTCAGGAACACCTCGTTGAAGTGCGCCTCCCCGGTGGCCTGCCGGATAGGTTGCAGCTCAATGCCTTCAGACCGCATGTCCACGATGAAGTAACCCAGGCCGCGATGCTTGGCGGCGTCGGGGTCGGTGCGCGCCAGCAACGCCCCGAAGTCGGCGGTGTGGGCCGAGGAGGTCCAGATCTTGTGGCCGTTGATCCGCCAGCCGCCGTCGACCTTCGTCGCCCGCGTCGTCAGCGAGGCGAGGTCGGACCCGGCCCCGGGCTCGCTGAACAGCTGGCACCAGCCGAGTTCACCGCGCTGCGTCGGCGGGATGAACCGCTGCTGGAGGGTCTCGGGGGCCGAGCTGATCAGCGTCGGCAGAATCCATTCGGCGATGCCGAGGGACGGTCGGACCAGATCGGGCCTGCGGGCGAACTCCTCGTCGATGATGAGCAGCTGCAGTTGCGAGGCGTTCACGCCCCACGGTCGCGGCCAGTGCGGGGCGATCAGGCCGGCTTCGGCGATCAGCGTGCGTTGCGGCCCGGTGGCGAGGTTCTCGTAGTCGCCCTGCCGGCCGGGCCGGTCGTTACGCAGAGTCCCAGCCTCGTCGAGCAAGGCCGCCACACTGCGCCGGAACTCCGCGTCGACGTCGCCCAGTTTTACTGCGACGTCGCGGTTTTCGGTGCGGGTGAGATCTCCGAGTGCCTCAGCGAACCGCCCAGCCGGACCGATCGACGCCGCCAGACTGGTGGTCTTGCGCCAGTAGAGGTGTAGATCGTGCTCCCAGGTGTAGCCGATCGCCCCGAACATGGTGAGCGCGTCGAGGACGAGTTCGGGTGCCGGGGACACCGCCATCAGCGCAGCACCCGCCGCGGCGATCCTGTTCTGCACCGGCCCCTCGGACGCCGACCTCACCGCATCCCAGGCCGCCGAGGTCGCCAGCTCACTGTTCACCAACAGCATGGCCGCCTGGTGCTGCAACGCCTGAAAGGCACCGATCGGCCTGCCGAACTGCTCCCTGGTGCGCAAATGAGCGGTGACGGCGTCGACGCACCACCGGACCGCCCCGGAGGCCGCACTGGCCGTCAGCGCCACCGCAAGGCTTCGTGCTCGGTCGTCGTCGATACCTGTGAGCACCGAATCCCGGGCGCAGCGATATCCGTCCAGTCTCAGCACCCCGACATCAGTCGTCTTGTCGGTGCCGTTGAGGACATCGATGCCGACCTCTGGGCGGGACGGGTCCAGCGCAAACCACACGGTGCCGTCCCCCAAGGCCTTGGCGCCGTCGTCGGCGGTGGCCGCGGCCACCAGGATCACCTGCGCCGAGCACAGCCCGAGCGTCGCCGTCGACGCACCGCTCACCACCCACCCGGCATCCGTCGACGTTGCGCGAAGGCCACGGTCATCGGGCAGGATCACCGCGGCGGAGACGCCGTCGGCCAGTCGCCCCCACAACGTTCGGGTGTCGGGCGTGTCGTCGGCCAGCATCGCGACCGCACCCGCTGTCACCGTGGGCACCACAGGGCCGGGCAGCAACGCTGTCGCCGCCGCCTCGACCACGCAGGCGGTGTCGGTCAACGTGCCGCCCTGGCCACCCACATCCTCGGGCAGGTGCACCGCGTGAAAGCCGTTGGCGACGAAGTCATCCCACCACAGGGGCAGGTCGCCCGCAGCGAGCGCGTCGAAGGTCTTGCGCGTCTTCTCGATCGGCGCGTGCCTGGCGGCGAACTGCGCGACGGCTTCGGCCAGCTGCCGCTGCTCGGGCATGAGTCCGATCGTCATCGGCGCTCCTGAGCGGACACCGGCCTGCGGTGGCCTTCGCGGAAGAAATGCGCCGCTGCAACGATCGACTCGGGGGTGGGTCGTGGTTGCCAGCCCAGCTCCCGGACGGCCTTGGAATGGTCGAGCGGGGTCATGATGTGCATCAGGCGGATGTTGAGCGGCGTCAGCTTGGTGTCCGTGCCCCGCAGGCGTGCGAAGACCCCGTTGACGTGGGCGGCCACCGACAACAGCCGGATCGGTATCCCCCACTTCGGTGGTGCGACACCGACTGCCGTGCAGCCGATCTCGTATACCTCGCGGGTGCTCATGAATCGCTCGGACACGATGTAGCGTTCACCGATCCGCCCCCGTTCGCCGGCGAGGACCATCGCCTGTGCCGCGTCCTCGATGCCCACCACCTCAGCCTCGTAGCCGTCGATGTAGAACGGCACTTTTCCGCGCACGGCGGCTCTGAGCAGGCCCCCGTGGGGCGTCGGCAGCCAGTCGCCGGGACCGTAGGTGTTCGCGACGCACATCGCCACGCCGGGCAGGCCTCTCTGACGGCAGGCGCGCAACACCAACTCCTCGGCCGCCACCCGGGAACGGATGTAGTCGCCGCCGACGTCGAGCCAGTTGTGGACGGTGCCCTCGTCGGCGAACCCCTCCTCGGACCGACCGATGGTGCCGATCGAGCTGGTGAACACGAAGCGCTTCAGATCGGCCTCGACCGCCACATCGAGGACATTGGCAAGGCCCTCGACATTGGTGCGCCACATCGGCGCGGTGTCCAGCAGCCACGGACGCGCGTCGACCACGCAGTAGTGGACGACATCGCATCCGTCCATGGCGGCGCGAAGCGCGGGGGTGTCGAAGATGTCGCCGTGGCGGATGTCGACGGGCAGCCCGTCGATGCCGCGCGTCGAGCTGGTGGCGCGAATCAGCACGCGCACGTCGTCGCCCTGCGCGACGAGCTGCTTGGTGACATGGGATCCGAGGAAGCCGCTGGCTCCGATCACCAGCTTCGTTCCCGCCATCAGCCGAACACCAGTTTCGTCCTCCGCAGGTCTTTACGAGACGCAACGTCTCGTCTTGTGGCAGACTACGGGCGATGTCCCAGCGTGTAAAGCCGGGGGTCCGCTGATGGCCACCCAGATCACGACGCCCAGGAGGCGCAGTGAGAAGTCACGCATGGCCATCGTGCGCGCCACCCGGGAACTGCTGCTGGAACGCGGCTTCGACAAGCTCAGCATCGAGGCGGTCGCCGCCCGCGCCGGCGTCGGCAAGCAGACCATCTACCGCTGGTGGCCGAGCAGGCACGCGCTCGTCGCCGATGTCATCCTGGAGGACGCCGACAGGATCCTGCGGCCCATCACACCGACCGACGACGTCGCCGCCGACGTCTGTAGGTGGGCGGTCGACCTCGCGGCGGCCTTGACGACCGCTCGCGGGAACGCCATGTTGCGAATCCTCACCACCGCCGGGATGGAGCATCCCGACACCGCAGCCCGCTTGCGCGCGGGGTTCAGCACGCCGCTGCACGAAACCGTGCGAAGCCGGTTGCTGGCCGCGGGTTTCGACCCTGCGGTGGCCAAGGACGCTGCCGATGCGATCGTCGGCGGTGTCGTCTACGCGATCCTGAGCGAGGGGCGATCCTTCGCACGCGGGCGGGCCGAGTCGATCACCCGCACCGTCATCGGCGGCGTCCGCACACCATGACCTGGCGGCGCCGTACCCGACGGGGTTGGATGGGGTGATGTCCGACGTCAGCCACTCCCGAACGATCGCAGCCGAGCCCGAAGCGATCTGGGAGGTGCTGGCGGACTTCGGTTCGCTCAGCGCGTGGGCCGACGGCGTCGACCATTCCTGCGTGATCCACAACGGCGAGGGCGTCGACCCGCTCGGCATGACCCGCCGCGTGCAGATCGGCCGCGACGCGTTCGTCGAAACGATCGTGGCGTTCGCCCCGCCGAGGCTTCTCGCCTACGACATCTCCGGCCTGCCCAGGGGGATCTCGGCGTCCAACCGGTGGAATCTGAGACCCCAGCGCGCCGGCCGGACTACCGTGACGCTCACCAGCACCGCCCGGACACGCACGGGGCCACTGCGACCGATAACCGACCGAATCGCCGCACGCCTGGTGGCGAGGCGCTCCTTGCCCCTGCTCGACTCGCTGGCCACGCACTGTGAGGAGACCCGATGAGTTCCCCTTCGAGCGCCGACCGCCCCGACATCGTCATCGTCATGACCGACGAGGAACGCGCCACTCCGCCCTACGAGACCGCGGCGGTCAGCGCGTGGCGGGACCAGACCCTGCCCGGCAGAAGGTGGTTCGACCAGCACGGCGTCAACTTCGTTCGGCACTACACCGGCTCACTGGCCTGCGTGCCCAGCCGCCCGACCATCTTCACCGGGCACTACCCCGACCTGCACGGGGTCACCCAGACCGACGGCCTCGGCAAGGCCGCGGACGACTCACGGTTGCGCTGGCTGCGTCGCGGCGAGGTCCCCACACTCGGCAACTGGTTCCGCGCCGCGGGTTATGACACCCACTACGACGGCAAGTGGCACGTCTCTCACGCCGACCTGATCGATCCGGCCACCGGGAAACCATTGGCCACCAACGACGACCACGGGGTCATCGACGCTGAGGCGGTACGCCGCTATCTGGTGGCAGATCCGCTTGCGGCATACGGCTTCTCGGGATGGGTGGGCCCGGAACCGCACGGCGCAAGCCTGGCGAATGCCGGCATCCGCCGCGACCCGCTGATCGCCGACCGGGTGGTCGCGTGGCTCGAGGACCGCTATGCGCGACGTCGCGCAGGAGACGCCGACGCACTCCGGCCGTTCCTGTTGGTGGCCAGCTTCGTCAACCCGCACGACATCGTGTTGTTCCCGGGCTGGGTGCGGCGCAATCCGGTCAAGCCGTCCCCACTGGACCCGCCCCACGTCCCGCCCGCTCCGACAGCCGACGAAGATCTGACCACCAAACCGGCCGCACAGATCGCCTTTCGCGAGTCGTACTACTCCGGTTACGGTCCGGCGCGGGCCATCGAGCGGACCTATCGGCGAAGCGCGCAGCAATACCGGGATCTCTACTACCGACTGCACGCCGAGGTCGACACCCCCATCGACCGGGTGCGTCGCGCGGTCACCGACGGCGGATCGGGCGAGGGACCCGATGACACCGTCCTGGTGCGCACCGCCGACCACGGCGACCTGCTCGGCGCACACGGCGGACTGCATCAGAAGTGGTTCAACCTGTACGACGAGGCGACCCGCGTCCCGTTCGTCATCGCCAGGATCGGGCAGCACCCGACCCCCGCGCGCACGGTGACCGCGCCGACCTCGCACGTGGACCTCGTCCCGACGTTGCTCTCGGCGGCGGGTGTCGATGTCGACGCCGTCGCGGCCGAACTGGGCCGGTCGTTCTCGGAGGTGCACCCCCTCCCGGGATGTGATCTGATGCCCGTCGTCGACGGCGCGCCCGCCGACGACGAACGCGCGGTGTACCTGATGACGCGCGACAACGTACTCGAGGGCGATACCGGCGCCTCGGGGATGGCGCGGGCACTCAAGCTGACGACCAACCCGCCTGCGCCACTACGTATCCGGGTACCCGCCTATACCGCCGCCAACTTCGAGGGCATGGTCTTGCGGGTCGACGAGGACACCGCGGCCGGTGGCGCCGGGCACCTGTGGAAGCTGGTGCGCACGTTCGACGACCCGGGAACCTGGACCGAGCCCGGAGTGCGTCACCTCGCCGCCGACGGGTTGGGCGGGCCGATGTACCGCAGCGATCCCCTCGACGACCAATGGGAACTCTACGATCTCACCTCCGACCCCGTCGAGGCGCGGAACCGATGGACCGATCCCGACCTCCACGAAGTGCGCGCCCATCTGCGGGCGCAACTCAAATACGTTCGCACCGAATCGATTCCCGAGCGCAACCAGCCCTGGCCGTATGCGGTCCGGCGGCCGCCGAACGCCTCGCGGTGGTCACCGCTGCGAGCACTCCGCAGCCGATTCGACTGAGCCTCAGGTGCGGGCCAACTGCTTCTCGTTGTAGAGGCGGGCCCACTCGGCGCGCGGCCGGATCGAGACGTCGACGTCGGCGCCCTTGGCGCGCAGCGCGGCGACGGTGGCCTGGTCCTTCGGCGTCAACTTGAACGGGTCCCAACCGAAGAACCGGCAGGAGTTCTCCCAGGTGATCTTGTTGATGTCCGATGCGTCCGCGCCTGCGGCGTTCAGTTCGGCCAGAACCTGCTCGGGGGCGTCGGGCCAGAAGCAGTCGGAGTGCGGGTAGTCGCACTCCCAGGCGATGATGTCGATGCCGATCTCGTGCCGCAGTTTCAGCGAGGTCTTGTCGGTGACGTAGCAGGCCAGCGAATGCTCGCGGAAGACGTCGCTGGGCAGTTTGTCGCCGAAGTCGCGGCGCAGCCACTTCTGGTTGGTGTAGTGCCGGTCGCTGCGGTCGAGATAGAACGGGATCCAGCCGATGCCGCCCTCGGAGAACGCGAATTTGAGGTCGGGGTACTTGCGCATCGCCGGACCCCACAGCAGATCCTGTGCACACATGGCCGACACCTGAGTGGCCAGGATGATGAGGTTGTCGATC
Source organism: Mycolicibacterium pyrenivorans (assembly GCF_025821625.1). GTDB lineage: Bacteria > Actinomycetota > Actinomycetes > Mycobacteriales > Mycobacteriaceae > Mycobacterium > Mycobacterium pyrenivorans. The sequence goes on along the minus strand of NZ_JACKSH010000260.1, from coordinate 40,039 downwards.
GGCGCGTCGGGCGCCATGCTGATCGCGCCGAAGCCGGTGCCGATGTGCAGGCACATCACCACGTTCTCCTCCGACAGCGTCTGGAACACCGGGCCCCAGTACCCGTCGTCGTGGTAGCTCGGCAGGCCCTCGAGGTGCGGCAGTTCCGGCATGGTCACCGCGCGGCAGCCCTTGGCGGCCACCCGGCGGATCTCGGCGCACATGGCCTCCGGGTTCCACGTCGGCAGCACCGCGATGGGGATGAAGCGATCCGGGTAGGAACCGGCCCATTCGTCGATGTGCCAGTCGTTGTAGGCCGACACCATGACCAGCGTGACCTCTTCGCGGTGCATGTTGAGGTGGCGTGCGGAGAACCCGGTGAACGTCGGGAAGCACATCGACGCGAGGATGCCGTTGCGGTTCATGTCACGCACCCGCTCGTGGACGTCGTACACACCGGGCCGCATCTCGGCGAAACCGGCGGGGTCACGGCCCCACTCCTCAGGCGGCCAGGACACCACGGCGTTGAGTCCGCTGACCCCCTGCGGCCGGCCCTGGTACATCCACTGGTCGACGCCCTTGTCGTCGGTCACGACGACGGGCGCCTCCGCCTTGTACTTGGCCGGAACATGGTTGAGGAACATGTCGGGCGGCTCGACCACGTGGTCGTCGATGCTCACCAGAATCAGGTCATCAGGGGTCATGTCTGCGCTCATAACCAAGTAGTACCGTGTGACGGCATGACCGTCTCTGCGTCTTCGGACAGACTCTTGTCCGAAACGGCCAACATGGCGGCCCGCCCCGCCGGTGTTCCTTCCCACCGCCCCGCCGGTGTTCCTTCCCACCGCCCCGCCCGCAGAACGATCGACCTGCGCCGGGGCGGATCGGCGCTCGGCGGCAGCTACCTGTACGAGGGCGATGCGCTGATCACCGGCTGGCACTCCCACGACGTGCACCAGATCGAGTACGCGCTGCACGGGGTCGTCGAGGTCGAGACCGACTCCGCGCACTACCTGCTCCCACCGCAGCAGGCGGCATGGCTTCCGGCGGGGCTCGCGCACCAGGCGGTGGTGAACCCTGACGTCAAGACCGTGGCGGTGATGTTCGACCCCGCGTTGATCGCCGACGCTGGTGACCGGGCGCGAATCCTGGCCGTCTCCCCGCTGATCCGCGAGATGATGATCTACGCGCTGCGCTGGCCGATCGACCGACGCCGAGGCGCCGCCCAGGATGAGGATGTCTCCGACGGCTTCTTCCGCACGCTGGCCGCCCTCGTCTGCGAGGCACTCGAGCACGAGGCGCCGTTGAGCCTGCCGACGTCGGACCACCCGATCGTCGCCGCGGCGATGGCCTACACCAAGCAGCACCTCGATACCGTGACCTGCGAGCAGGTCAGCCGCGCGGTCTCGGTGTCGGAGCGCACGTTGCGTCGGTTGTTCGCCGACACCCTCGGGCTGCCGTGGCGGACCTACCTGCTGCACGCCCGCATGCTGCGGGCGATGGCGCTGCTCGCCGCCCCGATGCAGTCCGTACAGGAGACGGCCACCGCGGTCGGGTTCGACAGCGTCAGTTCGTTCACCCGCGCATTCGCCCAGTTCTGCGGCGAGACACCGTCGGCCTACCGCAAAAGGGTTGCCGGCGTACCGGATTGACTCAGCTGGTGCCGGGTTGTCGAAACAGCCCTTCGCGCAGCAGAGAGTCGACGGAGGCCTGCCATCGGCGCAGTTGCGCGGGCGTGATGAGCGACTCGGGCAGGTGGCGTTCGATGTGCGTGCGCAGGCTTACCCCGCCGAGACCGAGCACCAGGGCGTTCAAGGCCGCCCACGTCAGATCGATGTCGGGGCGGGTCTCGCCGCGCTCGGCACGCAGTCGCCAGCGGGCGTAACCGACCTCCATCAAGGTGTCGAAGATCGTCGCCCCCAGCGGGCTGCCGTCCACCAGTGCCCTGCCCACGTACGCCGCCACGTCCGGCTGCTCGGCAAATATCCGGGTCACCCGGTTGCCGATTTCGGAGACCGAGTCCGCGACACGCTCTGGGATCGGTTGCGCCAGGGGTGTGACCACCTGATCCAGGACGTAGTCGTCGACGGCCTTGATCAGACCCGCCTTCGTGGCGAAGTGGTGCTGCACCAGCCCGAGAGAGACACCTGCTGCTGCGGCGACTCCGCGCAGCGTCGTCGCCGACGTCCCGTGAGCTGCGAAGCTCTGCAGCGCCGCCGCACGGATTCTCTCGATATTGCGCGGCTCTTCCGCACCCGTCCGACCAGATTCCGCCCTCACATGGCCACCGTAGACAACGTCGCACCACAAACCCGAGTCGACAATACGTTCGTATCGTCATTACGATACAAACGTATTGTTGCCGGCGAAGGGAGGTGCGGTGTATCCGATCACGATCGACGAGGAACCGTGGACCGCGCCGTGCACGCGCGATCCCGACCGGTGGACCACCGCAACAGCCGACGACGGCGCCAAGGCGCTGTGCAGAGCCTGCCCACGCCGTTGGCAATGCGCTCGAGAGGCGTGCACGACACCGGGCGCAGAGGGCTTGTGGGCAGGGATCGTGCTACCGCAGAGCGGCCGCAGCCGCCAGTTCGCCCTCCGGCAGTTGCGCTCCCTGGCCGAGCGCAACGGCTTCTCGGTCCGCACGGGATGAGCCGAACGGCGGGTTGAACAGGGCCGACACGGTTCGGAGGTTTCAGAGCGGTACGGGTGGGTAACAACGACGCATCACGCCGGTACGCCCACTAGGAGAACCCATGGCCACGATGGCCGAGAGCACCCTCACCTCCGACGATCCGTTCAACGAGGCCGTCGCCACGACCGGTCTGTTCCTCATCATCACCGCGATCATCGCCGTCGTGGTGGCCTTCGCGAGTTGGGGAGCCGATGAGCCGCTGATCGCCGCCGTCGCCGGGATCGCGGCGCTGGTCGGTTTCGCGGCGAGCATCATGTGCTTCAAGTCCGAGGCGCCCGACCGCACCCCGGCCGAGGTAGCTGCCTGATCGCCACGACTCCCTCGGCGTAGCCAACGAGGTCACGCCGACCGGGCATATGACGAGCGCAGCCTGTCGCAGGCCTGCACGAAGCGGACCCACTCGTCATCGGTCGGACGGGTGAGACCATCGAGCACCGCGTCGGCCGACACCGTGAATCCCGGGGCTGCCCGTGAGAGCGCCTCCGCCAACGACAGCGCCTCGGCCGCCGGGCCGTCCCAGCGACAGTGGAAGATCCGCTCGCGGATCAGCTCCCGCGCATCGCGGATCGATGCGTCGATGTCCAGGGCGGGCACGCGCAGTGCGGCCTCGCAGCGCGCCACCTGCTCCTCGTAGCGGTCGTCCCAGTTTTCGACCGCCCACCCGCTCCACAGCTGCGGCAGCCCGTCCAAAGCAGCCGTGGGTTCTCCAGTTGTCCACACACCCAAGGCCTTTCGGGGGACGTCCACGTGCACGCCGCCGGTGGGGAACGCGCGCAGGACCACTTTTTTGGATCCTCGCCCCGGAAGCGAGTCGATGAGCGCGGGCCCGCGTGAGGCCGGGAGCGAGTACGGGGTCAGCGGCCAGATCCGTGGACTCCCGTCGCCGGCGACGACGGACACCAGCTGACAAGGCCAATGCCGGCCCCGGGACAGTGCGAGAGGCGCGGCGCGATCCCACACCTCCGGCGCAGGGTCGACGCCGACATATCCGGCGATCTCGGGCATCCCGCCGTAGGCCCAACCGACCTCGAACCCGGTCCAGACGTCGGGCAGTACTTTGAGCATCGCCCTGCGGTGCGGTATCTCGGCCATCAGGTCGTCCCCGAAGAACAGGAGCCGCGATCGGTCGAAGTCGATGACCGCTCCGCTGTAAGACGGGTACACCCCTGCCCACTCGCCCTCGGTGCACCGTTGGAAGGTGGCTACGTGTCGCCGGGCCAACTCCGGGCCACCGATGAGCATGTCGAGAATGCGGCGATCCGCCCAATGCCAGTAGTACCGATGCCAGTCGCCGTTTTCGACGACGACCACATTCCCCTCAGGATCCATTTCGCTCCCCTTGTCCTGGACACACCGTGGAGTGCATCCCTTTGACCGCAGTGTGCGACAACGGTCCGACACGTTCGGGTGTGCGAGGGTCTCCCGAGCGACAACCGAGCGTCGCACGGCACTCGCCGGCGGCAGCGGGGACGACTGGGGCGCCGAGTGTGGATCTCCCAGCGGTCGACGCAGATGTGCTGCGCCACAATCACAGTCGACTATCAGATGGTGCGGGCGGGGGGATTCGAACCCCCACGCTCTTTCGAACACGGACACCTAAAGACCGCGCGTCTACCCTTCCGCCACGCCCGCAACGGGGTTGATCGTACCAATCTCAACACGTCGGACTCCGTCGCTGCTTTGCCCGCAGCGCGGGGCTCCAGTGATCGGTCCGACGACGAGTTCATCAGGGCCAAGGGCCGCGCGGTACCGTGGGAAGGTGTCCACTACGCGGCGTAGGAGGCCGGCGCTCATCCTTCTGGTGACCGCCGCTGCCGCCGGCTGCCTCGCGTTGGCGTGGTGGCAGTGGACCCGGTTCGAGTCGACCTCGGGCAGTTTCCAGAACCTCGGCTACGCGTTCCAGTGGCCGCTGTTCGCCGGCTTCTGCGTGTACGCCTATTACAAGTTCGTCCGCTATGAGGAGGCCCCACCGGCGCCCCATCCAGGGGACACTGTCACCGAGATCCCTGCCGGACTTCTCCCCGAGCGGCCGAAGCCGGCGACGCAATCGGAGGGTGACCAGACACTGCGTGAGTACAACGCTTATCTGGCCGAACTCGCCGAGGCCGACAAGACGACTCGAGACACTGACCCGAGACCGACACGAGACGGACAGGAACCCGGTACGTGACCGCACCCGAGACCCCTTCGCCCATCACACCTGTCGAGACCATCCGCAAGGCGCTCCTCGGTTACCGGGTGCTCGCCTGGGCGACAGGCCTCTGGTTGATCGCCCTCTGTTACGAAATGGTGTTGAAGTACGCGTTCAACGACGACTCCCTCGGCTGGATCGCGGTCGTGCACGGCTGGGTCTACTTCATCTATCTGCTGTTCACCGCCAACCTCGCCGTCAAGGTCCGCTGGCCGATCGCCAAGACCGTCGGCGTGTTGCTCGCGGGCACGATCCCGCTGGTCGGGATCATCGTCGAGCACTTCCAGACCAAGAGCATCAAGGATCAGTTCGGGCTCTGAGTAGCTAGACTCGGTTCCGTGTCAGCCAGCCTCGGGGTGCGCTGCGGCGCCGGCCCGGAGGGTCGTCCGAGCGCGGCGTCGTCCCGCCTTCCCGCCCTCACCGGCCTGCGTGCCGTCGCCGCGTTTCTGGTCGTCGGCACCCACGCAGCGTTCGCCACCGGCTACCTCACTCACGGCTACCTCGGGGCCATGTCCGCCCGCCTGGAAATCGGCGTCGCGGTCTTCTTCGTGCTGTCCGGATTCCTGTTGTTCCGACCGTGGGTGCGCGCGGCCAGGGACAAGGCACGGGGCACGCCCGCGCCGTCGGTACGCCGCTACGTCAAACATCGGGTGCGACGTGTCGTGCCGGCCTACGTGGTGGTGGTGATCGCCACATTCGAGATCTACACCGTCTTCACGCCCGGCCCCAACCCCGGGCAGACCTGGCACGGATTGCTCCGCTACCTCACCTTCACTCAGATCTACACGACCGACTACCTGGCGACGATGCTGCACCCCGGCCTCTCGCAGATGTGGAGCATGGCGGTCGAGGTCGCTTTCTACGCGGCGCTTCCCGCGTTGGCCTACGTGCTGCTGCGGGTGCTGTGCGGCGGCGAGTGGCGACCCCGCCGGGCGCTGGCCGGGCTTGCCGTCCTCGCGGCGGTGACCCCGGCGTGGCTGGTCCTCGTCACCCTCAGCGATGCGCTGCCGAACTCCGCGGGCATGTGGCTGCCCGCCCACCTCGCATGGTTCGTGGGCGGGATGGCGCTGGCGGTCCTGCGGGCACTCGGCACCCGCTGCCCCGCCAGGGTCGCGCTCCCCGTCGCGGCGGCCCTGTACCTGGTGGTGTCGACGCGGGTCGGCGGCGCCATCCTCGGCCCGGACCCGGCATGGGTGCCGGTGGCGAAGTCGCTGCTGTACGCCGCGATCGCGACGCTCGCGGTCGCCCCGCTGGTACTCGGCAGCCAGAACCGGTACTCGCGCTTCCTGGCCAGCAGGCCGATGGTGTGGCTCGGTGAGATCTCCTACGAGATCTTCCTGCTGCACGTCGTGATCATGGCGCTGGTGTTGCATCTGGTGCTCGGATGGCCACTGTTCACCGGATCCATGCCGGGGCTGTTCGCCACCACGCTGGCCCTGACGATCCCGGCCGCGTGGGCGCTGCACCGGGTGACGAGGCCTCAGAGGCCTCAGACCAGCGTTCGCAGAGAGGGCACCAGCGCCGCCAGCGCCCTGGCCCGGTGCGACGCCGCGTCCTTCTCCTCCGGCCCGAGCTCCGCGGCGGTTCTCACGTCGTCCGCAGGCAGGAACACCGGGTCGTAGCCGAATCCCCCGTCGCCGCGGGGTTCGCGCACGATGCTGCCCGCCCACTCGCCGCGCACCACCGCGCTGTCACCCTCGGCTGCGCCGAAGACCAGCGCGCACGCCGACACGAAGGCCGCGCCGCGGCGCTCCTCGGGGATGTCGCCGAGCTGGGCCAGCAGCAGCGCGGTGTTCGCGGCGTCGTCGCCGTGCCGCCCCGACCAGCGCGCGCTGAGCACCCCCGGCATCCCGTTGAGCGCATCGACTTCCAGACCGGAGTCGTCCGCGACGGCGGGCAGGCCGGTGGCCGTGAACGCGTCGCGGGCCTTGGCCAGCGCATTGTCCTCGAAGGTCGCCCCCGTCTCGGGAGCCTCGTCGAAGGGCGGCACATCGTCGAGCGACAGCAACGTCAGGCCCGACAGTCCAGCGGCGTCGAGCACCCGGTGCAACTCGGCCAATTTCTTCCGGTTGCGCGTGGCCACCAGCAGCCGCGGCATCCGACTCAGCTTCCGAAGGACTTCTTGGCCGATTCGCCGGACTCGGGCAGCACACCGGGATACGGCAGTTCCAACGCCTGTCGCTGAATGTCGAACAGCTGGTCGCAGGCCACCATCGCGACGTCGAGCATCTTGTCCAGCGTCGACCGGGGGAACGTCGCGCCCTCGCCGGTGCCCTGGATCTCGACGAGGGTGCCGGTGTCGGTGGCCACGACGTTCATGTCGACCTCGGCGCGGGAGTCCTCGGTGTAGGGAAGGTCGACACGGATGCGCCCGTCGACGACGCCGACGCTGACCGCGGCGATCGCGCAGGACAGCGGTCGCGGATCCGAGAGCCTGCCGGCAGCGGACAGGTAGGTGACGGCGTCGGTCAGCGCCACGTACGCGCCGGTGATCGCCGCGGTCCGGGTGCCACCGTCGGCCTGCAACACGTCGCAGTCGATCGCGATGGTGTTCTCGCCCAGCGCGCCCAGATCGATGCAGGCGCGAAGTGACCGGCCGACCAGTCGGCTGATCTCCTGGGTCCGGCCGCCCACGCGCCCCTTCACCGACTCCCGATCGGACCGGTCATGGGTAGCGGCGGGCAGCATCGCGTACTCGGCGGTCAGCCAGCCCTGACCGGAACCCTTACGCCAGCGCGGTACGCCCTCGGTCACGCTGGCGGTGCACATCACGCGGGTTTCACCGAACTCCACGAGCACCGATCCGGCGGGATGGGAGGTGAAACCGCGGGTGATGGTGACCGGTCGCAGTTCGTCGTCGAGCCGGCCGTCTTCTCGTCTGGACACGGGCCAACACTAGCCGGTCGCCCGGTCGGCACAGGGCCGCGGTTGGGGACTCTACGAGGTCAGGAGTGTGTGACGTCGAAGGACTCGTTGCAGACCACGGCGTGCACCGGCCCGTCGAACTCGGCCTTCGCCTCGCTGATCACATCCTCGCGCGACGTCCACGGCGGAATGTGGGTCAGCAGCAGTTCGCCGACGCCCGCGCGGGCGGCGGCCCGCCCGGCCTCGGTGCCCGAGAGGTGAAGCCTCGGGGGCCGTGACGGCGAATGCGTCCACGACGCCTCGCACAGGAAGACGTCGGCACCGCGGGCCAGATCGATCAGGGCGTCGCAGTACCCGGTGTCGCCGCTGTACACCAGCGTCGCGTCGGACGGATCGGTGATCCGCATGCCGTAGGACTCGGTCGGATGGCACACGAGGCGGGGCACCACGGTCAACGAACCGATCTCCACCGGTTGGTTGTCCACCCAGTGCCGGACCTCGAAGATGTCGGTGAAGTCGTCGATCTCACCGCCTTCCGGCGATGACGCCGCGCCCAGCCGGGCCCAGGTGTTCGCCGGGCCGTAGACCACGCCGCGTTTCTGTGCGGGGCTCGGGTGGTAGCGCCGCCAGACGAACAGGCCCGGCAGATCCAGGCAGTGGTCGGCGTGCAGATGCGACAGGAGGACGTGCACCGAGTTGGGGTCGGCGTGGCGCTGAAGTGCGCCGAGCACCCCGCCGCCGAAGTCCAGGACCAGCGGGGGTGTGCCGGGGGCGGTCACCAGGTAGCCCGAGGCAGGCGAATCAGGACCGACCACACTGCCGGAGCAACCCAGTACGGTGATTCGCACGCCCACTAGCTTGCCATGCCCACGATCCGCGTGACGAAAACATCGCAGCTTTCGGCGACCAACGTCATGTTCGCGCGCCGAGGTGACGCTGAACAGGCCGGACGCCCTCGACGGTGGGGCCGAGAAATCGTGCCGCCAGCGCGGTGAACGCCTCGGGATCGCCGGTCGCCTCGAACACCCGCCGCGGCGGCGGTGCCGTCGGTTCGGGATGCGGCCTTAGCAAGTCCTCCTCGGTGAGCACGCGCAACAGATCCTTTGCTGTCTCCTCAGCGCTGGACACCAACGTCACGCTGTCGCCCATCGCCAGCTGGATCAGACCCGACAGCATCGGGTAGTGGGTACAGCCGAGCACCAGCGTGTCCACCTCGGCGCGCTGCAGCGGCTCCAGATAACCCTCGGCCAAACCGAGCACCTGTCGGCCGCTGGTCACGCCCCGTTCGACGAAGTCGACGAACCGGGGACACGCCACCGCCGACACCTCGACGTCCCGCGCTGCGGCGAACGCGTCCTGATAGGCGCCGGAGGCGATCGTGGCGGCCGTGCCGATCACCCCGATGCGCCCGCTGCGGGTGGCCCGCACCGCGCGGCGCACCGCGGGCAGGATCACCTCGACCACCGGAATCGGCGCATAGCGCTCCCGGGCGTCGCGCAGGCAGGCCGAGGACGCCGTGTTGCAGGCGATCACCAACGCCTTGACCCCGCGCCCCGCCAGGTCGTCCCCGATCGCCAGGGCATGGGCCCGGATCTCGGGGACACTCAGCGGGCCGTACGGGCCGTTGCCGGTGTCGCCGACGTAGATGATCTCCTCGTCGGGCAACTGGTCGATCACGGCGCGCGCCACCGTCAGCCCGCCGACGCCAGAATCGAAGATCCCGATCGGGCGTGATGCCGCGGACTTCACGTGTTCAGCGAGGGCGGCCGCACCGGGCGCCGCAACGCGCGCGTCTTGCGCTCCGGTCCGGACAACAGATAGGCGGCGAACAGACCCGCGATCGCTCCGCACAGGTGCCCCTGCCAAGAGACTCCGAACGTCCCCGGCAGGACGCCGAGCAGGATGCTTCCGTAGATGAAGAGCACCACGATGCCGATGGTGATCTCCCAGACGTTGCGGGTGAAGAACCCGAACACGATCAGGAAGGTCAACCAGCCGAAGATCAGGCCGGAGGCCCCGATGTGGTTGGTCTCGACCATCATCCCGTTGTACGTCTGCGCCCCCACGTTGCCGATCAGCCAGGTGCCGAGTCCGCCGAGGATCCAGATGATGGCGGTCGCGTAGACGAACCGGGACAACCCCGCCAGGGTCACCAGGAATCCGAGCACCAGCGCCGGCCCGGTGTTGGCCATCAGGTGTTCCCAATTCGAGTGCAGCAGCGGCGCCGTCAAGATGCCCGTCAGGCCGTCGGTCTCCAACGGACGAATGCCGTTGCTGTCGAGTCGATGCCCGGTCAACGAGTCGAAAAGCTCGATGACCCACAGCAACACGACGAACGTCACGATCGTGGCACCGCCGACGAGCCACGCCGGACGTTTCTTGGGCCGTGCGGGCGGCCCCGTCATACCGGGGTAACCACCCGGCAGATTCATGTGTGAACCCTCAAGCCCATAGCTGCCCTTCCAGCGCGTCCTCCGCGTCATCCAGGCTACCGGCGTACGCGCCGGTCGACAGATACTTCCAGCCTGCGTCGCACACCACGAACGCGATGTCGGCACGCTCACCGGCCTTCACCGCCTTGGCGGCCATCCCCAACGCCGCATGCAGGATGGCTCCGGTGGAGATGCCCGCGAAGATCCCCTCGACCTGGACGAGCTCGCGGGTGCGCTTGATCGCGTCGAACGAGCCGACCGAATAGCGCGTGGTGAGCACCTCGGGGTCGTAGAGCTCGGGGATGAAACCCTCGTCGATGTTGCGCAGCGCGTACACACCCTCGCCGTAGCGCGGTTCGGCGGCCACGATCTGCACGCCGGGAACACGCTCACGCAGATAGCGTCCGGTGCCCATCAACGTGCCCGTCGTGCCGAGACCCGCGACGAAATGCGTGATCTCCGGCAGGTCCGCCAACAGCTCGGGACCGGTTCCGTCGTAGTGCGCGGCCGCGTTGGACGGGTTGCCGTACTGATACAGCATCACCCACGACGGGTGTTCTGCGGAAAGCTCTTTGGCGTGCGCAACGGCCGTGTTGGATCCTCCCTCGGCGGGCGAGAAGATGATCCGGGCACCGTAGAGCTCCAGCAGCTGACGCCGTTCGACCGACGTGTTCTCCGGCAGCACGCAGATCATCTGGTAGCCCTTGAGCAGCGCGGCCATCGCCATCGAGATGCCGGTGTTGCCGCTCGTCGGCTCCAGGATGGTGGCACCAGGCTGCAGCACGCCGCTGCGTTCGGCGTCCTCGATCATCCGCAGCGCGGGCCGGTCCTTGATCGACCCGGTCGGGTTCCGATCCTCGAGCTTGGCCCACAACCGGACATGGGGTGAGCCGTCTTCGCCACCGTTCCAGGAGGGCGAGAGCCGCTGCAGCCCGACCAGCGGCGTGTTGCCGAGGGTCTCCAGCAGCGAGTCGTATCGAGTCATAGGACTCCCACTCACCCGCCGGCGACGGCGGGCAGGATCGTGACCGAATCTCCTTCGGAGATCGTGGTCTCCAGCCCGCCGGAGAACCGCACGTCCTCGTCGTTGACGTAGACGTTGACGAAACGGTGCAGTTTGCCCGGGTTGTCCTTGTCGACCAGCCGCTCGGTGATCCCCGAGAAGTTGGCCTCGAGATCGTCGATGACCGCGCCCAACGTGTCGCCGGAGGCGCTGACGCGCTTCTCGCCGCCGGTGTGGGGACGCAGGATGGTCGGGATCGAGACGGTCACAGCCATGTGCAGGCTCCTTTGCTAGTACTGCTCGACGATGTTGACGGGCTCTTCGGTGACGACGCCGTCCACGATGCGGTAGCTGCGCACCTCGTGCGCCTCCGGGTCGCGCGTAGACACCAGTACGTAGTGGGCATCGGGTTCGGAGGCATACGAGATGTCGGTGCGGCTCGGGTACGCCTCGGTGGCGGTGTGTGAGTGATAGATCACAACCGGTGCGTCGCCTGCCTCCTCCAAGGACCGCCACACCTTCAGCTGCTCCATGGAGTCGAATCGGTAGAACGTCGGCGAGCGCTCCGCGTTGACCATCGCGATGAACCTCTCGGGACGATCCGACCCCTCAGGTCCAGCGAGGATGCCGCACGCCTCGTCCGGATGATCGGCGCGGGCATGACCGACCATCGCGTCGACCAGGTCAGCACGGATCGTCAGCACACTCGTTCCCTTTCACTCGAACGCTCCCGGCAACAGGCCACGGTATGTGGGTATTCCGGCAACGCCCTCGGCGGCCAGCACGCCCACGAGCACGGCGCGGGCCAGACAGTCCGCAGCGGCCGCCCCGACGGCCGTGATGAGCGGCACCTCGGGCGACATCGACGCCGGGGTCGTCGGGTCCGGATTCACCTCCACTGCACCGGTGGCCAGCGCGAACACCGTATCGCCGTCCAGCGGGGTGTGGCACGGGCGGATGGTCCGCGCCAGGCCGTCGTGCGCGGCCACCGCCACCCGGCGACAGCCGGCGGGGCTGAGCGCCGCGTCGGTGGCCACGACCGCGATGGTGGTGTTCAACGGGCTGAGCTCACCGCGCCGGTCGGCGTAGGCGGCCAGCTGCGCGGCCGGCGGGTGCACGAGGCCGAACTCCTCGATCTGATAGGCCAGCCACGGCAGACCGGTGTCCGGATCGACGACGTCGCCCGCCGAGTTGACGACGACGACGGCGCCGACGGTGACACCCGAGTCCAACGTCACCGAGGCGGTGCCCACCCCGCCCTTGAGCACCCCGGCCCGCGCGCCGACGCCCGCGCCGACGGTGCCGATGCCGACATCGGTGCCCGCGCCCGCTGCCGCGAGATAGCCGAACTCCGCGTTCGGCCGACACTTCCACCCTCCGACCGGCAGGTCGAAGATCACTGCGGCGGGAACGATGGGCACCACACCGCCGTCCATCGCGACGCCGCGGTCACGCTCCTCGAGCCAGGTCATCACGCCGTCGGCAGCGGCGAGTCCGAAGGCGCTGCCGCCGGAGAGCACCACCGCATCGACATGGCGCACCGAATTGCTCGGATCCAGCAGGTCGGTCTCCCGGGTTCCCGGAGCCCCGCCGCGGCCGTCGACCGCGCCCACGGTCCCCGGGGGCGTCAGCACGACGGTCGTGCCGGTCGCCCACCCGGAGCCCAGTTCCGCGTCGGGATCGATCTTGTGGTGATGACCGACGCGGATCCCACCCACATCGGTGATCGCGCCGCTCACGCTGCCCTGTTCTTCGCGCAAGCGCTCATCACGACGATCCGTTCTTCGCGCACGCGCTCATCACGACCCCCGCATCAGGCTGAGCACCAAGTACTCCTGCAAGACGGTCAGCCACTGGTAGACGTCGAGATGCCCGGCCATCGGATGGTCGGAGGGCAGACGGTCGGGCCCGTCGGCGCCGATGTCGAGCATCGTGCCGAGAGCCAGGCGCACGTCGTTGACGGCCGACGCCCAGGCGTGCGCGTCGTCCTCGGTCAGCTCGAACTTCCCGCCGCCCTGCGGAACGGTGTCCAGTACGCGTTGCGCTGCTTGGCATTTCGCATCGATGATGGCCGGCTCATGCAGCCCCCGCAGCGCGCTGTTGAGGCTCTCGGCGGTACCCGACCCTGCCGGGTGGTCGGTTGCCGGACGGTAGAAGTCGGGCAACAGGCGCTTCATCGTATCGTCTTGCGGCGGAACAGAATTGCCGGGCCTGATGCCGGTGATGTCGGCGAGTTCGTCTGCCGGGGCCGACGACTGCCGATCCTCGAGCATCCCGAGCAGCGACGTGACCAGACTGCTCAACAGCTCCGCCTCGTGAGCGGCCAGCGCCGACCGGAACCGCGGACCGTCGGAGGCCTCGACCCGCTTCCACTTACGCACCGCGGGGTCAGCGGTCCTGTTGCAGCGTCGCCCACAACCCTGCGGCGTGGAGCTTGGACACATCGACCTCCATCGATTCCCGGCTGCCCGCCGAGACCACCGCCTTGCCCTCGTTGTGCACCTGGAGCATCAGCTTGGTCGCGTGCGGTTCGCTGTAGCCGAAGAGCTTCTGCAGCACGTACGTCACGTAGGTCATCAAGTTCACGGGATCATCCCAGACGAGGGTCACCCACGGGGCATCGGTGGCGACGTCGTCTTCGGGCACGGTGGCGACGTCGGTGTCTTCGCGGGTTCCCGGTCGGGACTTCGCCGGCGTAACCATGTGGGCAAGAATACCGGGGCCGTCGTGCTGCTTCGAACGCGCTCCGAACCGATACGGTTGGCCTGTGACTGGATCGTCCCGGGCGTCGTCTCTCGGTCAGCCCGTGTCCCTGCTGACCGACAAGTACGAACTGACGATGCTCGCCGCGGCGTTGCGGGACGGCACCGCGCACCGGCGGGCCACGTTCGAGGTGTTCGCCCGGCGCCTTCCCGAGGGCAGGCGCTACGGGGTCACCGCGGGCACTGCCCGCTTTGTGGAAGCGTTGCCCGAGTTCAGATTCGACGCCGCGGAGCTGAGCTCACTCGCCGAGTTCCTGGACGCCGACACCCTCGACTACCTGGCGGGGTACCGCTTCGCCGGCGACGTCGACGGCTACCCCGAGGGCGAGCTGTACTTCCCGGGGTCGCCCGTGCTCTCGGTGCACGGGACATTCGGCGAATGTGTGCTGCTCGAGACGCTGGCGCTGTCGATCTTCAATCACGACAGCGCCATCGCCTCCGCCGCCGCCCGCATGGTCGGCGCCGCCGACGGCCGCCCGCTGATCGAGATGGGTTCGCGGCGCACGCACGAGTGGGCGGCCGTCGCCGCGGCGCGTGCCGCCTACATCGCGGGTTTCACCGGGTCATCGAACCTCGAGGCCCAGCGCAGCCACGGCATCCCGGCGCTGGGCACCAGCGCACACGCCTTCACGCTGCTGCACACCGTCGACGGCCAGTCGGCGTCGGATTGGGAGAAAGCGGCGTTCCGTGCCCAGGTCGACGCGCTGGGTGTGGACACCACGCTGCTCGTGGACACCTACGACATCACCGCGGGCGTCGCCAACGCGGTGGCGGTCGCGGGCCCGCACCTGGGAGCGGTGCGCATCGACTCCGGCGACCTCGGCGTGCTGACCCGGCAGGTCCGCGAACAGCTGGACGGTCTCGGCGCGACCGGCACCGGCATCGTGGTCTCCGGCGACCTGGACGAGTTCGCCATCGCCGCGCTGCGCGCCGAACCCGTCGACACCTACGGCGTCGGCACCTCGGTGGTCACCGGATCAGGAGCACCGACCGCGGGCATGGTGTACAAGCTGGTCGAAGTGGACGGCATTCCCGTCGAGAAACGCAGCAGCCGCAAGGAATCCCACGGCGGGCGCAAGCACGCCGCCCGGCTGGCCAAGCCGTCGGGAACCATCCTCGAGGAGGTCGTCTACCCGGCAGCCGAACCGCCGCAGACACCACCGGATCTCGACTCGCGGCAACTGACGGTCGCGCTGGTACGTCAAGGTGAGCCGGTCGCCGATCTCGGCCTGGAACCGGCACGCCAACGCGTCCGCCAGGGTCTGCGCAGCCTGCCCTGGGACGGCCTGAAGCTCTCCAAGGGTGACCCCGCGATCCCGACGCGGATGATCGCCCCGACGCGCACAGCGGGTGGCCGTCCGGGTGGCTGACGTCACCGAGTTGCTGGCCACTGCGGTGGCGGCGCTGGGCGGCGCCGAGCGCGACGGCCAGATCGAGATGGCGCAGGCGGTGGCGCACGCATTCGAGCGCGGCGAGCACCTCGCCGTCCAGGCCGGGACGGGCACCGGCAAATCGCTGGCCTATCTGGTGCCGGCGATCGCCCACTCGCTGAACGACAACCGCCCCGTCGTCGTCTCGACGGCGACGATCGCGCTGCAACGACAGCTGGTCGACCGCGACCTGCCGCGGCTCGCGGACTCACTGGCTGCGGCATTGCCCCGCAGGCCCGAGTTCGCGCTCCTCAAGGGTCGCGGAAACTACCTGTGCCTGAACAAGATCCACAACGGCGCCCAGGCCGGATCCGAACCCGACGACCGGCCGCAGGAGGAACTCTTCTCACCTGTCGCGGCCAGCGCCCTCGGGCGCGACGTACAGCGTCTCGTCGAATGGTCGTCGAACACCGAGACCGGCGACCGTGACGAACTCACCCCGGGGGTCCCGGACCGGTCCTGGTCGCAGGTCAGCGTGTCGGCGCGGGAGTGCATCGGGGTGTCCCGGTGCCCGTTCGGCACCGATTGCTTCGCCGAACGCGCCCGCGACCGTGCCGGCCGCGCAGATGTCGTCGTGACCAACCATGCACTGCTGGCCATCGACGCCATCGGGGAGGCGAACGTCCTCCCCGAACACGACCTGCTGGTCGTCGACGAGGCACACGAGCTGGCGGACAGGGTCACCGGCGTCGCGACCGCAGAGCTGTCGGCGACCTCGCTGGGCATCGCGCAGCGCCGCGCCGCCCGACTGGTGGAACCCGAGCTCGCCCAGCGGCTCGAAGGGGCGGCCGCGACCTTCGCGTCGGCGATCTTCGATGCCCGCGCGGGCCGCATCGACGTTCTCGGCGAGGAGATGGCGAGTCACCTGACGGTGCTGCGCGACGCCGCGAGCAGAGCCAGGTCCGCGATCGACACCGCACCCAACGACCCGAAGACCGCGGCCGCACGCACCGAGGCCGCCAACGCGCTCACCGATGTCAGCGACACCGCGTCCAGGATCCTGAGCTCGTTCGTTCCCGCGATCCCCGACCGCACCGACGTCGTGTGGGTCGAGCACCCCGAAGCGTCCCGGCCGGCCGCCGAAAGTCGCAGCGTGCTCCGCGTCGCGCCGCTGTCGGTGGCAGGTCTGTTGCGCGCCAGCCTGTTCGGACGCTCCACGGCGGTGTTGACGTCGGCGACGTTGACGATCGGCGGCAGCTTCGACGCGATGGCCGCGGCGTGGGGACTGGACCGCGTCGGCGACCGCGCCGACACCGAAGTCACCTGGCGCGGGCTCGACGTGGGGTCGCCGTTCGACCATGCGCGGTCGGGCATCCTGTACGTCGCCGCCCATCTGCCGCCGCCGGGCCGCGACGGCACCGGGTCCGCCGAGCAACTCGACGAGATCGCCTCGCTGATCGCCGCCGCCGACGGGCGGACGCTCGGCCTGTTCTCGTCGATGCGGGCAGCCAAGGCCGCCGCCGAGATCATGCGGGATCGCCTGGACACCCCGGTGCTGTGCCAGGGTGACGACAACACCTCCACCCTGGTGCAGCGCTTCGCAGCCGACGAGCAGACATCACTGTTCGGGACGCTGTCTCTGTGGCAGGGCGTCGACGTTCCCGGTCCGTCGTTGTCGCTCGTGCTCATCGACCGGATTCCGTTCCCGCGCCCCGACGACCCGTTGCTGACCGCGCGGCAGCGCGCCGTCGCGGCGCGGGGCGGCAACGGCTTCATGGCCGTGGCCGCCAGCCACGCCGCGCTGCTGCTCGCCCAGGGCGCGGGGCGCCTGCTGCGCCGTGTCGATGACCGCGGCGTCGTGGCTGTCCTCGACTCTCGGATGGCGACGGCCCGCTACGGCGGGTTCCTGCGCGCCTCACTGCCGCCGTTCTGGGCGACGACCGACGGGGCGTCGGTGCGGGCCGCGCTGCAGCGGCTTCGGGCGCCGGATCGAGAGCCCTAGCGTGCAATCCCCGCGCGATCGGCCCGGCCGACCGTGCCGGTCACTATCCTGACAGCGGAGTTCCGGTGCGCGCCGCCCAGGCCGCTGAGTGACCACCGAAAGGCGGCGTCCATGAGACGGTCCACGGGTCCGTCAGCGAAGCGGCGTCAGCTCGTCAGCGCCACGATCGCGACCTTCTCGGTGCTCCTCGGCACGGCGTGCTCGACGACGCTGCAGGGCAACCCGGTGTCGGTGTTCGACGATCCGTTCAGCGTGGCTGGCATGCCCGCCACCGACGGCCCCACCGGGTTGCGGCCCAACGCCGAAGGACCCACCCGCGACGTCGAGGGAACCGACGGCGGCGACATCGACCAACTGGCCGGAAGTGCGATCAGCGACATCGAGCAGTATTGGGAGACCTACTACCCGGAGACCTTCGGTGACGATTTCAGCCCGGCGAAAGCGCTGGTCTCCTGGGATGCCGAGGGCTTCGACGGTGAGTTCTGCGGGGACGACACCTACGGGCTGGTCAACGCGGGATTCTGTTACTCCGACAGGACGATCGGCTGGGACCGCGGCGAGTTGCTGCCGAGCCTGAAGCGCGCACACGGTGACATCGGCGTGGTGATGGTCCTCGCCCATGAGTACGGCCACGCCGTCGCGCGGCAGGCCGGCCTGTCCAGCAAGAGCACGCCGACCCTGGTCGGGGAGCAGCAGTCCGATTGCCTCTCGGGCGCCTACATGCGCTGGGTGGCCGAGGACGATTCACCGCGGTTCACCCTGAGCACCGGCGAGGGCCTCAACAATGTGCTCGCCGGTGTCATCTCGTTCCGCGATCCGCTGCTCAACGAGGGCGATCCCGACGTCGGGCTCGACGAGCACGGCTCCGCGTTCGAGAGGGTCTCGGCGTTTCAGAGCGGTTTCACCGACGGGCCCTCGGCGTGCGCGGGAATCGACCTCCGCGAGATCGGGCAGCGGCGCGGCGACCTGCCGGTGCTGCTGCCCGAGGACCAGACGGGCGAGCTGCCGGTCACCGAGGAATCGGTACGGTCGATCGTCGACGCGATGGAGGTCCTGTTCGCGCCCACCGATCCCCCGGCCCTGAGCTTCGACACCGCCGACGCCGAGGATTGCGCCGATGCGCGGCCAAGCCCGCCCGCGTCGTTCTGCCCGGCGACCAACACCATCGTGGTCGATCTCCCCGGCCTCGAGGAGTTGGGCACCCGGGACGATCGCCAGGACGTCAGCAGCCTCGCGACCGGCGACAACGTCGCGTACTCGGCGCTGGTGTCCCGCTACATGCTGGCCGTCCAGCAGGAACACGGCGGCGTGGAACTGAACACCGCAGGGGCGGCGTTGCGCACGGCCTGCCTCACCGGGGTCGCGACGGCCAAGATGACCAGAGAGGTCACCACCCCTGACGGCAACACCGTCGCTCTCACCGCGGGCGACGTCGACGAGGCGGTGTCGGGCATCCTCACCAACGGGCTGGTGGCCAGCGACGTCAACGGTGAGTCGGTGCCGTCGGGCTTCTCCCGGATCGACGCGTTCCGGGTCGGCGTCCTCGGCGACGCGGAGCGCTGCTTCAAGCGTTTCCGCTGAGCGTCACGCCAGAGCGACGAGTCCGAACTCGTTGTCGCCGGCCAGTAGCCGGTGGTGCGGCAGCACCCGGACCGTGTACCCGACCGGACCGGTGATGGGCAGCGGCGTTGTCGCGGTGAAGATCTCGTTGCCGCTGTCGGAGGTTCCGGCGTGCGTCATCGCCACTTTGACGGGATCGATGAGCCTGTCGCCGGCGTCGACCCGGCCGAGCACCGCCTGCACGGTGACCTCGTCCGCCTGCAGCCCGGCAAGATGGACCTGCGCGGTCAGCGTCAGCTCCGAACCCAACAGCGGTATGTCGGGCAACCCGTAGCTGTCGACGTCGGTGATCGCGATGTGCGGCCAGGCGCGCGCGACGCGGTGTCGGTAGTCCGCGAGTTCGCGGGCGGCCCCGCACGGCGCATCGAACCCTTCGGCGCTGGACCGCCCCGGCTCGATCGACCGCCGCAGCGACTGTGCCGCAGGCACGTAGTACTTCTCGGTGTAGTCACGCACCATCCGCGAGGCCAGTACCTTCGGCCCGAGCACCTGCAGGGTGTGCCGGACCATCTCGACCCACCGCGTCGGAACGCCGCGTTCGTCGCGGTCGTAGAACTTGGGCGTCACCGACCGCTCGAGCAGGTCGTAGAGCGCCGACGCCTCGAGGTCGTCGCGCCGGTTCTCGTCGGCCAGCCCGTCGGCGGTCGGGATCTCCCATCCGTTCTCGCCGTCGTACCACTCATCCCACCACCCGTCGCGGATCGACAGATTCAGCCCGCCGTTGAGCGCGCTCTTCATGCCGGAGGTGCCGCACGCTTCGAGGGGCCGCAACGGGTTGTTCAGCCAGACGTCACAGCCGTAGTAGAGCTGGCGGGCCATCGACATGTCGTAGTCGGGCAGGAACGCGATGCGGTGACGCACTTCCGGGCGGTCGGCGAAGCGCACCACCTGCTGGATCAGCGCCTTCCCCCCTTCGTCGGCGGGGTGCGCCTTGCCAGCGACGATCAACTGGAGCGGTCGTTCGTCGTCGAGCAGCAGCTTGGTCAACCGATCCGGATCGCGCAGCATCAGGGTCAGACGCTTGTAGGTCGGCACCCGGCGGGCGAATCCGATCGTCAGGACACCAGGATCGAAAGCGGTTGCGATCCAACCCAATTCGGCGTCAGCAGCGCCACGCTCGTGCCACGAGCGCCGCAACCGGGCGCGGACGTCCTCGATCAACGCCTGGCGCAGTTGCGAGCGAATCGACCAGATGCGCTCGGGGTCGATCTCGTGCATCCCCTCCCACGTCTCGGGCTCACGCAACGAGGTCAGATCCGCACTGCCGAGCACCTCGCGCCCCAATTCCAGCCATTGCGGCGCCGCCCAGGTGGGCGCGTGCACACCGTTGGTGATCGAGCCGATCGGCACCTCCGCCTGATCGAACCCGGGCCACAGGTCGTTGAACATCCCGCGGCTGACCTGCCCGTGCAGCAGCGACACGCCGTTGGCGCGCTGAGCCAGCCGCAACCCCATGTGAGCCATGTTGAACTTCGTCGGGTCGTCCTCGTCGCCGAAGGCCACGATGCGCTCGAGCGGCACCCCGGGCAGCAGCCGGGAACCGGCCCCGCCCGGCTCGGGACCGAAGTAGCGCTCCACCATCTCCACCGGGAACCGGTCGATGCCGGCAGGCACCGGGGTGTGGGTGGTGAAGACCGTCGACGAGCGGACGACGGTCAGCGCGGTGTCGAAGTCGAGTCCGACCTCGATCAGTTCGCGGATGCGTTCGGCGCCGAGGAATCCCGCATGACCCTCGTTCATGTGAAACACCTCGGGCGACGGCAGACCCTCGATCTCGGTGAACGCCCGGATCGCCCGCACCCCACCGATGCCTGCAAGGATCTCCTGCCTCATCCGGTGCTCCTGGTCGCCGCCGTAGAGGCGGTCGGTGACCCCGCGCAGCTCGTGGTCGTTCTCCGGGATGTCGGAATCGAGCAGCAGCAACGGGATTCGGCCCACCTGTGCGATCCAGATGCGTGCGGAAAGCTGCGCTCCGTCGGGCAACGCCAGCCCGACCAGAACCGTCTCGCCCCCGGAGTCGGTGAGCAGGCGCAGCGGCTGGCCCTGCGGATCCAGCGACGGGTAGGTCTCGTGTTGCCATCCGTCAGCGGTCAGGGACTGCCGGAAATATCCGGACCGGTACCAGAGCCCGACGGCGATCAACGGAAGCCCGAGATCCGAAGCGGACTTCAGGTGATCACCGGCGAGGATCCCCAGACCACCGGAGTAGTTCGGCAGGACCTCGGCGACCCCGAACTCCATCGAGAAGTAGGCGATTCCGTTGGGCAGACCGTCGGGTTCGACACCGTCGTTGCCGGCAGGCTCGCCGGTCCCGGCGGCGCGCTGCTGGTACCACAACGGCCTGGTCAGGTAGTCGTCGAGTTCGGCAGCGAGGGCGTCGAGACGCTGGACGAACGATTCGTCGCGGGCGAGCTCCTCGACCCTCGTCGGGCTGACCTGCCCGAGCATCGCGACGGGATCGCATCCGACGTGCTTCCAGATCTCGGGATCGACGGCCTCGAACAGGTCCTGGGTCGGTTTGTCCCATGACCACCGCAGATTGATCGAGAGCCGCTCCAGAGCGGACAGCCGCTCGGGGAGATGGGCGCGGACGGTGAACCGGCGGAGAGCTTTCACGCGAGTTCACCTTACTGACCGCCGCCCCGGAACAGCGCGGTGCGCGCAATCCCGCGTCCGTGACGGTGGACGCAACGACCTGCCGGGGGGTTGAGCCTGACACTACGGTGGGTATAGGCGCGAGAGGGCTGAAAAATCCGGGCAGTTGAGCGAGACCAGACAACGGCTCGCGCGGCATCCGCCGCACAGGGTGTAGTGAGTGATCAGGACTATTAGGAGTGTTGTGGTGACCGCCGGTCGTATCGAGATCGATGACGTACAGCCCGTGGTGTCCGGTGGACGGTTCCCGGCGAAGGCGGTCGTCGGCGAGGTGGTCCCGGTGACCGCGACGGTGTGGCGGGAGGGCCACGACGCGGTCTCGGCCACCTTGGTCGTGCGCTATCACGGCACCACTTATCCACCGTTGGCCGACGAACCACCGGGGCGGGTGCGCCCCGCCGAACCCGTGCCCATCCAGCAAGTGGTCAGCCCCACCCAGCGAGTCCGGCCCCTCACCACGCCCATGCTCCAGGGCCGCACCCCCGACGTCTTCCACGGCCAGTTCAGCCCGGATGCGGTGGGCCTGTGGACATATCGCGTCGACGGGTGGGGTGATCCGATCGCCACCTGGCGCAAGAACGTCGTCGCCAAGCTCGAGGCCGGCCAGAGCGAGGGCGAACTGTCCAACGATCTGTTGGTGGGAGCGCGGCTGCTGGAACGTGCGGCGACCGGGGTGCCGCGTCAGATGCGGTACCCGGTGATCGCCGCCGCGGACAGGCTGCGCGAGCCGGGCGATCCGTTCTGGCGGGCAGGCGCGGCACTGGCGCCCGAGGTCACCGAACTGATCGACCAGTACCCGCTGCGCGAACTCATCACCCGGGGCGAGCAGCACGGCGTGTGGGTGGATCGACCGCAGGCGAAGTTCAGTTCCTGGTACGAGTTCTTCCCCCGGTCCACGGGCGGCTGGGACAGTGCAGGCAACGCGGTGCACGGCACCTTCGCGACCGCGACCAAGGCGCTGCCGCGGGTTGCCAGGATGGGCTTCGACGTCGCCTATCTGCCGCCCATCCATCCGATCGGCTACGTGCACCGCAAGGGGCGCAACAACAGCGTCACCGCGGCCCCCGACGACGTCGGTTCACCGTGGGCGATCGGCAGCCACGAGGGGGGTCACGACGCTGTGCATCCCGCCCTCGGGACCATCGACGATTTCGACGACTTCGTCGCCGCCGCCCGCGACGAGGGCCTCGAGGTGGCCCTCGACCTGGCGCTGCAATGCGCGCCGGATCATCCGTGGGCGCGCGACCACCCGGAGTGGTTCACGGTGCTGCCCGACGGCACCATCGCCTACGCCGAGAACCCCCCCAAGAAGTACCAGGACATCTACCCGCTGAACTTCGACAACGACCCCGCGGGCATCTACGAGGAGGTCCTTCGCGTCGTACGGTTCTGGATGTCCCACGGCGTCAAGATCTTCCGTGTCGACAACCCGCACACGAAGCCGCCCAACTTCTGGGCCTGGTTGATCGGCGAGGCCAAGAACATCGACCCCGACGTCCTGTTCCTGGCCGAGGCCTTCACCCGGCCCGCGCGGCTCTACGGCCTGGCCAAGCTCGGGTTCACGCAGTCCTACACGTACTTCACGTGGAGGACCGCCAAGTGGGAGATCACCGAGTTCGGGCAGCAGATCGCCGAGCACGCTGACCACGCGCGCCCCAACCTGTTCGTGAACACGCCCGACATCCTGCACGAGAGCCTGCAGCACGGCGGGCCGGGTATGTTCGCGATCCGCGCGGCCCTGGCAGCGACGATGAGCTCGGTGTGGGGGGTGTACTCCGGATTCGAACTCTTCGAGCACCGGGCGGTCCGGGAGGGCAGCGAGGAATACCTCAACTCGGAGAAGTACGAGTTGCGGCCCCGCGATTTCGACGCCGCGCTGGCCGATGGGGAATCCCTCGAACCATTCCTGACCCGGCTCAACGAGATCCGACGCCTGCACCCCGCGCTGCAACAGCTGCGCACCATCACGTTCCACGACGTCGACAACGACGCACTGCTGGCCTTCAGCAAGTTCGACCCGGTCACCGGGGACCAGGTTCTGGTGGTGGTGACGCTCAACCCGTTCGGCACAGAGGAAGGCACCGTGTGGCTGGACATGAGCGCGCTGGGGATGGACCAGCAGGATCACTTCTGGGTGCGCGACGAGATCACCGGGGACGAATATCACTGGGGCCAGAGCAATTACGTGCGACTCGAGCCCGCCCGGGCGGTGGCACACGTGCTGAACATGCCCCAGGTACCCGCCGACGAACGACTGAACCTACTGCGTAGGGAGTGACGACATGACCAAAGCGTCCAACCTGACCCACCAGGCCGAGAGCCCGCACCTGCGGCCGCACACCGCCGACCTCAACCGCATCCTGGCGGGCGACCACCACGATCCGCACTCGGTGCTCGGCGCCCACGAGTACGGCGACCACACGGTCATCCGTGCCTATCGCCCGCACGCCGTGGCGGTGGACGCGGTGATCGGCGGCAAGCGCCACCGCTTCGAGCACGTCGAGGCCGGATTGTTCGCCGTCGCGTTGCCGTTCACCGACCTGGTGGACTACCGCCTGGAGATCAGCTACGACACCGGTGGCCAGAGCCCGCACGTGCACACCGTCGCCGATGCCTACCGGTTCCTGCCCACCCTCGGCGAGATCGACCTGCACCTGTTCTCCGAGGGGCGACACGAACGCCTCTGGGAGGTGCTCGGTGCCCATCCACGGAGTTTCACCACCCCCGACGGTGTCGTCGAAGGTGTGTCCTTCGCGGTCTGGGCACCGAATGCCAAGGGCATCAGCCTGATCGGGGAGTTCAACCACTGGGACGGTGTCGAAGCGCAACTACGCGCGCTCGGCTCGACGGGAGTGTGGGAGCTGTTCTGGCCCGGCTTCCCGGTGGGCGGGCTCTACAAGTTGCGGGTGCACGGCGCCGACGGCGTGGTCACCGAACGCGCGGACCCGATGGCGTTCGCCACCGAGGTGCCGCCGCAGACCGCGTCGAAGGTCACCCGCAGCGAGTACACCTGGGCCGACGACGACTGGATGGCCGGCCGCACGTTGCGCAACCCGGTGTTCGAGCCGATGAGTACCTACGAGGTCCACCTCGGGTCGTGGCGACCCGGGCTCAGCTACACCGAACTGGCCGACCAACTCACGCAGTACGTGGTCGAGCACGGTTTCACCCATGTCCAGATGCTGCCCGTCGCAGAGCACCCGTTCGGCGGATCGTGGGGTTACCAGGTCACCTCCTACTACGCACCGTCGTCACGGTTCGGCACGCCCGACGAGTTCCGCCATCTCGTCGACACCCTGCACCGGGCCGGTATCGGCGTGCTGGTGGACTGGGTGCCTGCGCACTTCCCGAAGGACGCGTGGGCGCTCGGCCGCTTCGACGGCACCGCGCTCTACGAGCACGCCGACCCGCGACGTGGCGAGCAGCTGGACTGGGGCACTTATGTTTTCGACTTCGGTCGGGCGGAGGTCCGCAACTTCCTGGTCGCCAACGCCCTGTACTGGTTGCAGGAGTACCACATCGACGGTCTACGGGTGGACGCCGTGGCGTCGATGCTGTACCTGGACTACTCGCGGCCCGAGGGTGGCTGGACAGCGAACATCCACGGTGGCCGGGAGAACCTCGAGGCGGTGCAGTTCCTGCAGGAGATGAACGCCACCGTCCACAAGATCAACCCCGGCATCGTCACCATCGCCGAGGAGTCGACCTCCTGGCCGGGCGTCACTCGCCCGACCAACCTTGGCGGCCTTGGCTTTTCGATGAAGTGGAACATGGGCTGGATGAACGACACGCTCGAATTCATCAAGCGTGATCCGATCCACCGCAGTTACCATCACCACGAGTTGACGTTCTCCCTGCTGTACGCGTTCAGCGAGAACTTCGTGCTCCCCATCAGCCACGACGAGGTGGTGCACGGCAAGGGCACGCTGTGGGGCCGGATGCCCGGCAACGACCACATGAAGGCCGCCGGTATCCGCAGTCTGCTCGCTTACCAGTGGGCGCACCCCGGAAAGCAGTTGCTCTTCATGGGCCAGGAGTTCGGTCAGCGTGCCGAGTGGTCGGAGGAGCGTGGGGTCGACTGGTATCAGCTCGACGAGGGGGGTTTCTCGGACGGGATTCTGCGGATGCTGTCGGACGCCAACGGTGTCTACCGCCGCAGCCGGGCGCTGTGGTCGCGGGATACGCAGCCGGAGGGCTACTCCTGGATCGACGCCAACGACTCGGCCAACAACGTGTTGAGCTTCCTGCGGTTCGGCGATGACGGCTCGATGATGGCGTGCGTCTTCAACTTCTCCGGCTCCGAGCACTCGCGCTACCGGCTGGGCCTGCCGCACGCGGGTATATGGCGTGAGGTGCTCAATACCGATTCCGACAGCTACCACGGTTCGGGCATCGGCAACTACGGCGCCATCGAGGCGACCGACGAACCGTGGCATGGCAGGCCGGCATCGGCGGTGATGGTGTTGCCGCCGCTGTCCGCGCTGTGGTTCGAGCCCGAGAGGCCCTAGGCCCCCACCGCCGAACGGTCAGTACAGCGCGTTGGCCAGATTGCGGCGGCCCGCGATCACCTCGGGATCGGCGGGGTCGAAGAGGTCGAACAGCTCGATCAGGCGGGTCCGCACCTTCGTGCGGTCGTCGCCCGCAGTGCGCTTGACCAGGGCGGTCAGCCGCCGAAAGGCGGCTGCGACGTCCTGCGCCAGGATCTCGACGTCAGCGGCGGCGAATGCCGCGTCGATGTCGTCCGGTGCGGCATCGGAGATCGCCACGGCATCCGTGGGATGAGTGGTCGCCCGCTGGAGGAAACCGATCTGGCGGACCGCGCCCTTGGCCTCGGCGTGGTTGGGATCGGCGTCCAGGATCGCCTGGTATGCGGCGCGGGCGGCGTCGAAGTCGCCGTTGTCGAGATGCGCGCGGGCCTGCTCGACCTCCGGGTCGAGTTGTTCGGGCTGGTCGGTTTCTCCCCCGCCGCTGAGCTTCCCGGCTGTCGCATCGAGCAGTGAGTCGATCCACCGTCGCAGCTGGTCGGGCGGTTGCACCCCCTGGAAGCTCGACAGCGGTTGGCCGGCCGCCAGCGCCACCACAGTCGGAACCGCCTGGACGCCGAACATCTGGGCCACCCGCGGCACGGTGTCGACGTTCACCGTCGCCAGCGACCACTTCGGTCCATCGGCGGCGGCGAGACCGGCGAGCACCTCGACGAGCTGGATGCTCGAGTCGCTGCGCGGCGACCACAACAGCACCACCACGGGTACCTCGTTGGAGCGGGCCAGCACCTCGGCTTCGAGGTTCGCCTCGGTGATCTCGACGCCGCCGGGGGTGCCCGAGCCGGCACCGGGCGGTGCTGGGCTGTGAGCGGGAGCGGCGGCCCGCTGCTTGAGTGCCGACAGGTCGACTGCACCGGCCATGGCAGGCGCAATTGGGGGTCGAGGACGAGTCACGCGGACAAGTCTGTCACGTTGTTTCGGGTACCGGCCGCCCTGGTTGCGCGGTGCCTGGCACCGCGCCTGCGCGATTGGCCGCCACGACCCCCGCGGGGACCGCAGCAGGTTCCATTCGTCCGGTCCGATCAGCCCATATGAGGAAAATCACACTGCCGAGGGGCACGATACTGCCCAGCAACGCCAGCAACCATGTGCCGATTCCCCACCGGTGCGCGATACCGACCAGTAGGGCCGCGGCGACGAAGGCGACGAAGATCCCCCCGTGCACGGGACCGAACACCTTCACCCCGACCTCGGTGGGCCGGGAGGCCAGGTACTTGAAGTACATGCCGATCAGCAGACCGACCCAGCTGACCGCCTCCGCGAACGCGATCAATCGAAACCAACTCGCCGCGCTGCGAACGTCGAATGTGCTTGTCATGGCTGCCATTGTGCCCGACCGCCCGGCTGGCTACTACGCCGCGTCGTTGATCGATGCCGCTGTCAGGGGCGCCGGAGAATCAGGGCGTCGCCCTGACCGCCTGCACCGCAGAGCGCGGTCACCGCGTAACCGGAGCCGCGGCGCGCCAACTCGAGCGCCGCATGCAGGGTGATCCTGGCGCCGGACATGCCGATCGGGTGTCCGATCGCGATGGCGCCACCGTCGGTGTTGACCTTGGCCTCCATCGTCTGCTCGTCCAGACCCAACTCCCGGGCCGAGGCGAGCGCGACGGCCGCGAATGCCTCGTTGATCTCGATGACATCGAGGTCGTCGAGACTGATGCCTTCCTTGGCCACGGCCTTGCGGATCGCGTTGGCAGGCTGGCTCTGCAGTGTCGAATCGGGCCCGGCAACCACACCGTGGGCACCGATTTCGCAAAGCCACGACAGTCCCAGCTCTTCGGCTTTCGCCTTGTTCATCACCACCACGGCGCATGCACCGTCCGAGATCTGGGAAGCCGAGCCCGCGGTGATCGTGCCGTCCTTACGGAATGCGGGCTTGAGCCCCGCCAGTGAATCCGCGGTGGTGTCGGCCCGGATGCCCTCGTCCTCGGTGAACTCGATGGGATCGCCTTTGCGCTGCGGGATCTTCACCGGGACCACCTCGTCGGCGTAGACGCCGTTCTTCCAGGCGGTGGCCGCCTTCCGGTGCGACGCCGCGGCGAACTCGTCCTGCTCGGCGCGGGTGAACTGATCGACGTCGTTGCGCTGTTCGGTCAACGCCCCCATGGGCTGGTCGGTGAACACGTCGTACAGGCCGTCGTACGCCATGTGGTCGAGCACGGTGACGTCCCCGTACTTGTAGCCTGACCTGCTGTTCATCAGCAGGTGCGGCGCCTTGGTCATCGACTCCTGGCCGCCGGCCACGACGACGTCGAACTCCCCCGCACGGATCAGCTGGTCGGCCAGCGCGATCGCGTCGATGCCGGAAAGACACATCTTGTTGATGGTCAGCGCCGGCACGTCCCAGCCGATCCCGCCCGACACCGCGGCCTGCCGCGCGGGCATCTGCCCGGCTCCGGCGGTGAGCACCTGACCCATGATCACGTACTCGACCAACGACGCCGGATCTTCGACATCCGGGAAGGCCTTCTCGAGCGCGCCCGCGATGGCGACGCCCCCCAGATCGCTGGCGGAGAAGTCCTTCAGCGAACCCATCAGCTTGCCGACCGGCGTACGGGCTCCAGCAACAATCACAGACGTCGTCATGCCTACCTCCAAGCGGGTTTCAATCGGCTCCCGTCAGGCTATACATCCGCACCGATCTATTCGAAACCGATCTCGTTAGGTTACCTTTGCGATATGACCGCCGAGCAGACTGATGCCCGTCCTGTGCTGGCCACCGCGCTGGTCACCGCCATCGACCACGTGGGCATCGCCGTGCCCGATCTGGACGCGGCGATCAAGTGGTACCACGACCACCTCGGCATGATCGTGCTGCACGAAGAGGTCAACGAGGACCAGGGCATCCGCGAGGCGATGCTGTCGGTGCGCGGCGCCCCGGTCGGCAGCACCCAGGTGCAGCTGATGGCCCCGATCGACGACAGCTCGACCATCGCGAAGTTCCTCGACAAGCGCGGCCCGGGCTTGCAGCAGTTCGCCTACCGGGTCAGCGACCTCGACGCGCTGTGCGATCGACTGCGCGAGCAGGGCGTCCGGCTGATCTACGACGCACCGCGGCGCGGCACCTCGAACTCCCGGATCAACTTCATCCACCCCAAGGACGGCGGCGGTGTGCTGATCGAGCTGGTCGAGCCCGCCGACCACGGCGCAGACCACTAGGACCATCTGCGGGTCGGACCACGCGTAGCCCGGTGCGTCCAACACGGGCTGTGCCAGTGCCGCCGCTCCTCGACGTTGTCCGGGCCCTCCGCCGGCCAGGCCACCACATGCGCTGTGCCAGGCCTGATCTCGTGGTCGCATCCGGGACACCGGTAGGCCTTGCTCGCTCTCGACGCAGGCACCGGCCGGACCTCGTAGTCGAAGCCGTCGGCGCCCACCTCGATGCGCCGCGTCGCGGGCAGCGGGCTTTCACTGTGCCTTTTCGGCCCCGCGGCCCCCGACCGACGACGCCTCGCCATCAGAACAGCCGGAACTCGTCGCTGTCCATGCCGCGCATCTTGTCGTAATCGAGGATCAGACAACGTATCCCGCGATCGAGGGCGAGCGTGCGCGCTTGCGGCTTGATCTGCTGGGCGGCGAACACACCGGCCACCGGTGCGAGCACGCTGTCCCGGTTGAGCAGTTCCAGGTAGCGGGTGAGTTGCTCGACGCCGTCGATCTCGCCACGCCGTTTGATCTCCACCGCGACCGAACGGCCCTGTTCGTCGCGGCAGAGCAGATCCACTGGGCCGATCGGCGTCATGTACTCGCGACGGACCAGCGTGTAACCGGTGCCGAGCAATTCCACGTGCTCGGCGAGCAACGCCTGCAGATGGGCCTCGACACCGTCCTTCACCAGTCCCGGGTCGACACCGAGCTCGTGGCTCGAGTCGTGTTCGATGCCCTCGACCGTGATGCGGAGTTGTTCGCCCGCCTTGTTCTCGACGACCCACACCCGGGCGGCGCCGTCGCCCTCCTCGACCACCCAGCAGGGCGGGGACATCCAGTTCAACGGTTTGTAGGCCCTGTCGTCGGCATGCACGCTGACCGAACCGTCGGCTTTGAACAGCAGAAGCCGGCGGGCCGTGGGCAGATGGGCGGTCAGCCGACCGATGTAGTCGACGGTGCACTGGGCGATCACGAGACGCACCCGAACCACCTTAAAGGTCGAACAAGCTTGTAGATCCCACACGGTTACTAGGCTGGCGCCACGATGACCGCGAACAGGACGGCACAGCGGTTGGGCCGCGTGTTGGAACGGGTGACCAAGCAGAGCGGCAAGGTGCCGGCGACCCCCGAATACGGTTCCTGGATCCTCGGCCGCGTCTCCGAAAGCCAAGACCGCCGACGGGTCCGGATCCAGATCATCCTGACCGTCTTCGTGGTGATCGCCAATCTCATCGGTATCGGCGTGGCGATGCTGGTGGTCACCGTCGCGTTTCCCACTCCGAGTGTCTTCGATCCCTCGGTCGCCAAGATCACGTTCATCGCGGTGCCGATCTACTTGGTGACCGCGCTGGTGGTCGGCGTGTTCTGGGCCACCCGCCGGGTGATGAACAACGTCCGATGGGCCATCGAGGAGCGCGCCCCGACCCGCGAAGACCAACGCAACACCTTCCTGGCGCCATGGCGCCTGACCCGGGTCCTGTTGGCGCTATGGGGTCTCGGGACGGTGGTGCTGACGACCCTGTACGCGGCGCAGAACACCCTGTACATCCCGAAGTTGCTGCTGGGCGTGAGCTTCCCCGGCATCGTCGTCTCGGCCAGCTGCTATCTGTTCACCGAGTTCGCGCTGCGGCCGGTGGCAGCTCAGGCGCTGGAGGCGGGTAAACCGCCGCGGCGGTTCGCCGAGGGGTTGATGGGCCGCACGATGCTGGTGTGGGCGCTCGGATCGGGCGTCCCCGTGCTCGGCATCTTCCTGGCGGCGGCCATCACGTTGGCGCAGCGCAATCTCACACCGACGCAGTTCACCGTCGCGGTGATGATCCTGGCCGCGTTCGCCCTGTTGTTCGGGGCCATCCTGATGTGGATCCTGGCCTGGCTCACGGTGACACCGGTCCGCGTGGTGCGCTCGGCGCTGAATCGGGTCGAGCGCGGTGACCTGGACACCAACCTGGTCGTCTTCGACGGCACCGAACTCGGCCAGTTGCAGCGGGGCTTCAACGCGATGGTCCACGGACTCCGCGAGCGTGAGCGGGTGCGCGATCTGTTCGGGCGTCACGTGGGTCGGGAGGTCGCGGCGCTGGCGGAGAAGGAGCGGCCCGAGCTGGGCGGCGAAGACCGCTACGCCGCAGTCATTTTCGTCGACATCATCGGCTCGACAAAGCTCGTCACCAGCCTGCCGGCGGCCGAGGTCGTCGAACTGCTGAACCGCTTCTTCGCCGTGATCGTCGAGGAGGTCGACCGGTACCACGGTCTGGTGAACAAGTTCGAAGGCGATGCCGTGCTGGCGGTGTTCGGGGCGCCGGTGTCCTTGCAGCATCCCGAGGACGAGGCGCTGGCCGCGGCGCGCGAGATCAGCCGACGCCTCCGCGAGGCGGTACCCGAGTGCGAGGCGGGCATCGGCGTCGCGGCGGGAACTGTGGTCGCGGGCAACGTCGGTGCGCGGGAACGCTTCGAGTACACGGTCATCGGTGAACCGGTCAACGAGGCCGCCCGGCTGTGCGAACTGGCCAAGGACGTGCCCGCGCGACTGGTGGCCTCGGCGGAGGCGGTGCGCAATGCGACCGAAACCGAGCGTGCGCACTGGACTCTGGGCGAGACCGTGACGTTGCGCGGCCACGACGAGCCGACCCGGCTCGCCACCCCCGTCAACGCGGACTGACGCGCTGCCCTCTCGTCTTCGACGTGCCGCCTCGGCTAGCGGGGCGCCGGCCACACCGGGGCACCGAGTTCGCGCGACACCGTGCGTGCAGCGTCGCGCAGCGCGTCGATGTCGGCGGGCTCCATCGGCCACCTGGCGGCGGGAACGACAAGGCCGATCGCTCCGATGGCCTCACCCGAAGAGTCGAACACCGCGGCAGCACAAGCACATTCACCGATCACCGCTTCCTCGACCTCGTCGGCGATGCCGGTGGCGCGCACGGTGGCGAGTTGCGCGGCCAACACCGCGTGGTCGGTGATCGTCTCACCGGTCATGCTGCGCAACGGCCCCGGGGGGACGTCCTCGGCGGCGAACGCCAACAGCGCCTTGCCCAGCGCGCTGGCATGGGCGGGGATCACGATGCCGACCTCGGGCATCTGGCGGGTCCCATCGGGTCGGGGTTCGTGGGCGACGACGACGATCTCGTCGAACAGCAACACGGCCGTCCGCACCGCACAGCCGGTTCGCCGCGCCAGCCCCTCGGCCCAGATCGCCACCCGCGCGCGCAGTTCCAGCGTCTCCAGGTAGACGTTGCCCAACCGCAGCGTCGCCGGACCGAGACGGTAACGCCCCGAATCGACTTCCTGCTGGACCATCCCATGCGCGAGCAGGGTGCGGATCAGCCCGTGCACGGTCGACGGTGCCAGGTCGATCGCCGCCGCGATCTCCCCCAGGCTCATCCTCCGCCCACCCTGCAGCACGGTGAGGATGCGTAGCGCCCGATCGACCGCCTGGATCATCTACTCCCGCTTTCTGTCGAGCGCACCCCTTGTGCCCCTCGAAGCATAAGCGTATGGTCCAGATCACATTCGACATTATCGAATGCAATCCGATATCGCCGACAGGTGAACGGCAGTTGTCACAGTTCCGGCGACTCGTGCCGACTCAGAGGAGAGCAAGTATGGACGAGCCTTCACTCCCGCAGATGCTCGTGGCAGAAGCACTCGGCACCGCCTTCCTGGTGTTCATCGGCGTCGGTGCCGTGCCCGCCACCCTCATCGTCAACGGTGACGCCCCGTTCACGATGGCGGACCTGGGGATGATCTCCTTCGCGTTCGCCACCATCGTGGTGGCGACGATCTACGCGCTGGGCCACATCTCCGGCAACCACATCAACCCCGCGGTCACCATCGGCCTGGCCGTCACCGGTAAATTCTCCTGGGCGCGGGTACCCGCCTACATCGGCGCGCAGGTCGTCGGCGCCATCGCCGGTGCGGCCGCGATCATCGGGGTACTCGGCATGGCCGCCAGCGATGTCGGCCTCGGCGTGGCCGCCTACTCCGGTGAAACCCCGGCAATCCAGGCCTTTTTCGCCGAGTTCGTGGGTACGTTCATTCTCGTGTTCACCGTGTTCGGCGTGATCCATCGCAAGGCGTCGGCGGGGTTCGCCGGGGTGGCGATCGGCCTGGTGGTCTTCGCCGCGATCATCCCCGTCGCGCCCACGACCGGAGCCTCGATCAACCCGGCCCGCACCTTCGGGCCGATGTTCATCCAGCAACTCGCCGGCGGGGAGGTGTCGTGGGGCCAGCTTCCGGTCTACCTCGGCGCGGAGTTCCTCGCCGGCATCGTCGCCGCCCTGACCTACGTCGCGATCTCCCGCACCCGCACCGATTCCGCATCCGCGGACCCGGTCACCGTGCCCGCCGAGCCCACCCCCCAGACCACCAGCGCAGCCTGAGGAGCCACCGCCATGAAGAAGCTCATCAACGACCCCGGTGATGTCGTCGCAGAAGCATTGCGCGGCATGGCACTTGCCCACCCGGGTCTGCGCGTCGACCACACCAACCGGATCATCTATCGCGGTGACGCCCCGGTGTCGGGCAAGGTCGCGCTTGTCTCCGGCGGCGGTTCGGGCCACGAACCGCTACACGGCGGCTTCGTCGGCGCGGGCATGCTGGACGCGGCATGCGCAGGCGAGATCTTCACCTCGCCGGTGCCCGACCAGATGCTGGAGGCGACCAAGACCGTCGACGGCGGCGCCGGCGTCCTACACATCGTGAAGAACTACACCGGCGACGTGATGAACTTCGAGATGGCCGCCGAACTGGCCCAGGACGAAGGCATCGACGTCCGGTCGATCATCGTCGACGACGATGTCGCGGTGCAGGACAGCACGTACACCGCCGGCCGCCGCGGCGTCGGGGCGACGGTGCTGGTGGAGAAGCTGGCCGGAGCCGCGGCCGATGAGGGCCGCAGCCTCGCCGAAGTGGTGGGCGTCGCCCGGCGGGTCAACGACTCCGCCCGCAGCATGGGAGTGGCGCTCACGTCGTGCACGGTCCCGGCCGTCGGCCATCCCACTTTCGATCTGCCCGAAGACCAGATCGAACTCGGCATCGGAATCCACGGCGAGCCCGGCCGGCAGCGGCTCCCACTGCAATCGGCGCGGGCGGTCGCCGAGCTGCTGCTCGAGCCCATCCTCGCGGATCTCGACTTCGCCGACGGCGCCTCCGGCACGGGTGTCATCCTGTTCGTCAACAGCATGGGCGCGACGCCGCCGCTCGAGCTCTACGTCATGTACTCCGAGATCGCGGCGATCCTGGAGAAGGCCGGCGTGACGGTGGCCCGGTCGCTGGTCGGGCCCTACATCACCAGCCTGGACATGGCGGGCTGCTCGGTCACCCTGCTGCGCACCGACGACGACCTGTTGCGCCTGTGGGATCACCCGGTCAACACCCCCGCACTGCGAAAGGGCTGCTGAATGAGCGCCGACCAGGACATCGACACCACCGTCGTCACCGAATGGCTGCGCGAGTTCGCGCGGGTGATCGCCGAGAACGCCCAGTACCTCAGCGATCTCGACGCGGCGATCGGTGACGCCGACCATGGAATCAACATGGACCGGGGAATGTCCGCCGTCATCGCAGCGCTCGACGAAGCGCCGCCCGCCGACCTGCCCGCGCTGTTCAAGAAAGTCGGCATGACATTGGTAAGTTCGGTCGGCGGCGCCAGCGGACCGCTGTACGGGACGCTGTTTCTCCGGATGGCGACGGCCTTCGGTGCCGGCTCCGCGGGCGCAACCGAGTTGGCGAAGGCACTGCGTGCCGGCGTCGACGGCGTGGTCGCACGCGGCCGGGCCGAGGCAGGCGACAAGACGATGTTCGACGCGCTGGCACCCGCGCTGGACGCCCTCGACGGTGCGCTGGCGTCGGGCGCAGCCCTCGCGACCGCCCTGCGCGAGGCAGCGGCGGCCGCCGACCAGGGTCGCGAGGCCACGGAATCGATGGTCGCGCGCAAGGGCAGAGCGAGCTACCTCGGGCAGCGCAGCGTCGGACACATCGATCCGGGCGCGACCTCCTCGGCGATGCTGATCACCGCTGCGGCAAAAGTTTTCGGAGTGGGCGGATGACCGCCGCCGGGTTGGTCGGACTCGTCGTCGTCTCCCACAGCCGAGCGCTGGCGCGAGCGGCCGTCGGGCTTGCGCAGGAGATGGTGCACGGCAGACAGTTGAAGATCACCATCGCCGCCGGACTCGACGACACCACCTTCGGTACCGACGCCACGCAGATCGTCGAGGCCATCACCGCGGCCGACCAGGGCGCCGGCGTGGTGGTGCTGATGGACCTCGGAAGTGCCGTGCTGTCGGCCGAACTCGCCCTCGACCTGCTCGACGACGACCTCCGTGAGCGCGTGGTGCTGTGCCCGGCCCCGTTGGTGGAGGGTCTGGTGGTCGCAGCCGTCGCGGCAGCCGGCGGGTCGTCGGCCGCCGAGGTCGTGGCCGAGGCGACCGGCGCGCTGGCCGGCAAGATCGGCCATCTGGATCCGGCGCCGGCGACCGTTTCAACCGTCGAAGCCCCCGCCGAGGCCGGTGAACTGACCGGCAGCTTTGTTGTCGCCAATCCGCACGGGCTACATGCCAGGCCCGCGGCCCGCCTCGTCCAGGAGGCGCGCAGGCGAGATGCCCGGGCGTTCATCCGCAACCGCTCGACGAACTCGGAATGGGTTGGTGCGGGAAGTCTTTCCAAGATCGCGACGCTGGGCGTGCGAAGCGGTCACGAGGTCGAGGTGCGTGTCTCCGGCAGCCAGGCCGCCGAGACACTCGACCACATCCTCGCGCTGGCGGCCCGGCATTTCGATGAGCCACTCAGCGAGCCCTCGGTCACCACCGCCGAGCCCGTTGGAGCTCAGGCTCCGATCGGCGCCTCCCCCGGTCTCGGGATCGGGCCGGCCCGCTCCGCGCAAAAGCGGCCGATCGCGATTCCGGACACCGCCGCCGAAGACCCGACCGCCGAATGGCGACGGGTGAGCAAGGCCATCGCGGGTGTTCGGCGCACCATCGGCCAGCTGCGCACCCGGACCGCGCGAGAGGTCGGCGAAGCCGAGGCGTCGATCTTCGACGCGCACCAACTGCTGCTCGACGACACCGAGCTGCTCGACGGGGTCCGCGCCCGCATCAACGCCGGCGAGTCGGCGGTGGCGGCCTGGTCGGCGGCGGTGACCGACGTGGCGGCGGAGTTCACGGCGCTGCCCGATCCGTATCTGAAGGCCAGGGCCGAGGATGTCACCGCGGTGGGTGACCAGGTGTTGCGGGCCATGCTCGGCTCGGCGGTCGCGGCGGTGGACACCACCGGGATTCTCGTCGCGGCCGACCTCACGCCGGCCGAAGCCGCCGAGCTCGTGCCCGACCAGGTGGCCGCCGTCGTGCTGGCCTTCGGCAGCCCGCACTCGCACAACGTCATCCTGCTGCGCGCCAAGGGCATTCCCGCTGTCGTCGGCGCGGGCCCCGCCCTCCTCGGCATCGCCGAGGGCACCGTGGTCGCGGTGGACGGCACCAGCGGTGAGTTCATCGTCGACCCACCCGAGGACATCCGGCGGCAGTTCGGTGACCGGGTGGCGGCGCTGGCGCTTCGGCAGCGCACCGCCAGGGCGAGGGCGACCGAACCGGCGATCACCACCGATGGGGTGATCGTGCCGGTCGGGGCGAATCTCGGTTCGGTGGACGACGCGAGGGCCGCCGTGGCGGCCGGCGCCGATTACGCAGGCCTGATCCGTACCGAGTTCCTGTTCCTCGGCCGGCCGGTTGCGCCGGACGTCGAGGAACAGACCGCGGTGTACCGCAAGATCGCCGAATCGATGGACGGCAGGCGAATCACGCTGCGCACCTTGGACGTCGGTGGGGACAAGCCGTTGGACTTCCTGCCCACCCCGGCAGAGATGAACCCGTTCCTCGGGGTGCGCGGCATCCGGCTGTCCCTGCACCATCCGCAGCTACTGTCCGATCAACTGGTGGCGATAGCCCGGGTGGCGCAGCAGACTCCGGTCAGCGTGATGTTCCCGATGGTGAGCACCCTCGACGAGTTGTTCGCCGCCCGCCGCCTGCTCGACGAGGCGCTCGCGGCGACCGGGCGGCCCTGTCCGGCGGATCTGGAGGTCGGGATGATGGTCGAGGTGCCCGCCGCGGCGCTCAAGGCCGCCGCCTTCGCCCGGCACGTCGACTTCCTCTCGATCGGCACCAACGACCTCACCCAGTACGCACTGGCCGCGGACCGCAACAACGATGCGGTGGCCGGGATCGGTGACACGTTCGACCCGGGCCTGCTGGCGCTGATCCGCAGCACCTGCCGAGGTGCGGCCGGCCACGCGTCGGTGTCAGTGTGCGGTGAGTTCGCCGCCGACGAACGTGCGACGGGGCTGTTGATCGGGTTGGGCGTCGACGCGCTGTCGGTCACCCCGCCGGCGATCGCGACCACCAAGGAGGCGGTCCGCGCACTGGACAGTCGTCGAGCGACCGCGGCCGCGGGGTGGGCGTTGACGGCCGACAGTGCGTCGGCGGTGCGGCAGCACCTGGATCCTAGAACAGGGGCCTGACCGCCGCCGTTTCTGATGAAGATCCGGGGTGGGCAGCCGCCGCTGCTCCGTTGGCCGGGGACATCGCGACGACCATGTCGGTTTTCCGCCAGTGATGTCGGAGGCCACGTGTAATTGTCGATGTCATGCACACCGACTTCGACCGCTGCTACCGAGCCGTGCAGGCCAAGGACGCGCGGTTCGACGGCTGGTTCGTCACCGCGGTCCTCACCACGAGGATCTACTGCAGGCCCAGCTGCCCGGTCCGGCCCCCCTACGCCCGCAACATGCGTTTCTATCCCACGGCGGCGGCTGCCCAGCGCGCCGGGTTCCGCGCGTGCAAACGATGCAGGCCGGACGCCTCACCAGGTTCCCCCGAATGGAATGTGCGCGGCGACGTCGTCGCCCGGGCGATGCGCCTGATCGCCGATGGCACCGTGGACCGCGAGGGCGTCACCGGGTTGGCGGGCCGGGTGGGATACACCGTGCGCCAGCTCGAGCGGCTCATGCACGCGGAGGTCGGGGCGGCCCCGCTGGCGCTGGCCAGGGCACAGCGGAGCCAGATGGCACGCGTACTGATCGAGACCACCGACATGCCATTCGGCGACGTCGCCTTCGCGGCAGGCTTCTCCAGCATCCGCCAGTTCAACGACACCGTACGCACGGTGTGCGACCTCACGCCGACATCGCTACGCCAAAGGGCTCGAACACGATTCGACCGCGACGACACCGTCCGCACCGGCGTGATGTCGTTGCGGCTTCCGGTGCGGACTCCGTTCTCCTACGAGGGGCTTTTCGGCCATCTCGCGGCCAGCGCCGTCCCGGGCGTCGAGGAAGTGCGTGGCGGGGCGTATCGGCGGACGCTACGACTGCCGCACGGCACCGGAATCGTCAGCCTGCGACCTCACCCCGATCACGTGCGGTGCCGTCTGGTGGTGGACGATTTTCGCGACCTGTCGGCGGCGATCGCCCGATGTCGTCGGCTGCTCGACCTGGACGCCGACCCCGAGGCCATTGTCGACGCCCTCAGCGCCGACGAGGGACTCGGCGTGCTGATCGCGAAGGCACCCGGGCAGCGCATTCCGCGGACCGTCGACGAGCACGAGCTCGCCATCCGGGTGGTGCTGGGCCAACAGGTGTCGATGGAGGCGGCGCGCACCCACGCCGGACGGATCGTGACGGCCTACGGCAGCACGATCAACGACGCTGATGGGGGACTGACACACGTATTTCCCGCGGCCGCCGACCTTTCCGACATCGACGTGCGGCACCTGGCGTTCCCGAAATCCCGGCAGCGGTCGCTGGCTTCGCTGATCGCCGCGTTGAACGACGGGGACGTCGTGCTCGATTCCGGGTGTGACTGGAACGCGGCGCGGAACCAACTGCTCGAGCTGCCCGGGATCGGCCCCTGGTCCGCGGAGATGATCGCGATGCGGGGCCTCGGCGATCCGGACGCATTCCCGGTGACCGACCTGGGTGTGGCGGTCGCCGCACGGCAGCTCGGACTGCCGGCGACACTGAGGCTTCTCGTCGAACGCAGTAGCAGCTG
Organism: Mycolicibacterium pyrenivorans; assembly: GCF_025821625.1. GTDB lineage: Bacteria > Actinomycetota > Actinomycetes > Mycobacteriales > Mycobacteriaceae > Mycobacterium > Mycobacterium pyrenivorans. The sequence goes on along the minus strand of NZ_JACKSH010000260.1, from coordinate 743 downwards.
GCGGCCGTGGCGCTCCTATGCCACCCAACACCTTTGGACCGCACTCGACCACGCGGTCAACCACTGGCCACCCAAGGAGAGATGATGCAACACCTGCGCTATCGGACGATGCACAGTCCCGTCGGCAAGCTGACGCTCGCAGGCACGGCGGGACGGCTGAGGCACCTGCGGATGGTCGATCAGACTTACGAACCGAATCGGGACGATTGGCAACGCGATGACGCCGCGTTCCCCGACGCCGTCGAGCAGCTCGAGGAGTACTTCCGCGGGGAGCGCACCGAGTTCGACCTGGAGCTGGACCTGGTCGGGACGACGTTCCAGCGCAGGGTGTGGTCGGCATTGCTGACGATCCCCTACGGCGAGACTCGTTCGTACGGGCAGATCGCAGGCCAGCTGGGCGCCCCCAACGCATCGCGCGCCGTCGGCCTGGCGAACGGCCACAATCCGATCGGCATCGTCGTGCCTTGCCATCGGGTCATCGGGGCGAATGGCAGCCTCACCGGATATGGCGGTGGATTGGAAAGAAAGCGGGCACTTCTCGATATGGAGAGGCAGAAAGCCTCGGTTTGCCCGACATTGTTCGACTGATCTATTTGCCCCGGAAATGCCTTTGCCCCCCAATAGAATTGGGGGGCAAAGGACTTCAATTTGTGTTCGGCGGTGTCCTACTTTTCCACCCGTGTGGGTAGTATCATCGGCGCTGGTAGGCTTAGCTTCCGGGTTCGGGATGGGTCCGGGCGTTT
>NZ_JACKSH010000259.1 GCF_025821625.1 Mycolicibacterium pyrenivorans | reverse complement strand
GCTGAATGTGATCCTCGAGAAATCTCATTCTTTCACCACGACAGGGCATTTCGCTGTTACAACCCGCCTCCCATCCCTACCTCATCGGTGAATCCAGGGTAAGACCGTCAGCTACCGCATGGACCCCTACGACGACGCGAGCAAGATGAACTACTTCATGATGGAAGAGTTCGACAAAGAGGGCAACTTCGTTGCGCGTACGAGTTCATGGCACGAGATGGTCAACGACTGCGATTACACGTCGATCACCTATGCCGACGGCTCCAACTTGACGATGTCGATGGACCCGTCGGGATACCGGACCGCCGGCTTCACGGCTGCAGACGGCCGGCACCGCGCGGTCCCCGTCGAGTTGATCGACAGCATTTCGATGGCCACCACCGCTGGCATGTCGGGTTTGGAGAAGCACATTGCCCGCGGCGGGTCACTGCCGATGATCACCGGGGATTCGGTCGACAACATCGGCAAGACAATGAAGTTCGGCGGCCCGGCGCTGACGGCAGCGACGACCGTGTTCGACATGGTGATGGCGGATTCGGGCAAGGACCGGTGTATCGCTTTGGTTGCGGGCGTCGCCGGGGGCGGCGGCGGTTGGGGCGGAGCGGAACTCGGGGCTGCGGCGGGACTGTTCGGTGGACCCGCAGCGCCCATTACAGTTCCGGGTGGGGCAATGCTCTTCGCCTTCTTCGGCGGACTCGGTGGCTCGAAACTCGGCAGGTTCATCGGTGAGGTCGTATGTCCCTATTAGAGCTACCCGAGCCTGCGGGATGGCGCGGCGGGCACAAGTTTCTCGCGGTGGCGATTGTCTCAACGGTTGGCGTGGTGACGGGCTATGCCTACCTGGGCGTAGCCGCAGCGACCCGAGGCAATTACTTGACCACAGCCGTGACGGCCGGGTGGGCGGCCTTCCTGCTGACCTTCATCGCGGCAATGCTGTTGGTCGCGCTTGGCCGAACAACTGCACGGACCACAAGCGATGCAACGGGTTTCACCATCTGGCCGGACAGACGGTTCACCCTCGTCATGCTCATTGGCATAGCGGCGGTAATACCAAGTTGCGCGCTGTTCACTGTATTCGCGCCCTTCGGCGCCATCGAATTCGCGAACGCTCGGATGTCGCAGACGCTTTGGCCTGTGGCCACGGGGTTCCTCGTCTTCATCGGTATCGGCGGCTTGATCACCGCCTGGCGCCGCGGCGGCATCGGGCACGTGAAGCTGACACCGGCCCTGATCGAGAATGCGGACATCCTGAAGATCAGGGTTTTCGAATGGGACGACGTGGTCGACGTCGCCGACCATGCGGAATCACGAAGGGCCCGACGCGCGGTGGTACTCCGGATGAAGGACGGGCACGAAGAGATCATCAGCGTCGCCGACATCTACCTGCCGCGTGGTGCGGCGCTGTACTGGCTGGTGCGGCACTACTGGAAGCATCCCGAGGATCGAATGGAACTGGTGGACGACCGTGCCGCGAAGCGGCTGCGTGACGGACGCTTCGATCTGATGTAGCCGTCGTCCAGACTGCGTTGGCGGCGAAGCCTACTCACACTTCGTCGCCCTGGGCGCGGCCTCAACGCCGGCTGTGGATGGATAGCGCGGCCTGTGGATGGATTCAGCGGGAGATGGCCGCGAAAATGCCACCCTTCCGTCATGGAGGGGGTCTTCCTGGGCAGCGAGGCGCTGGCGAGCGGGGCGCTGACCCGCTATGAGCTTCGGACGTTCTACCGCCGAGTGCTGCCCGACGTGTACGCACCCAAACTGACCGAGCTGACGCTGCAGCAGCGCGCGACGATGGCGTGGCTGTGGTCTCACCGCGAAGGGTCATCTCAGTACATCGCCTCCGCCGGGTGGATTGTCGTCCGTGTGGTCAAGGGCGACAGGCGGTTCCAGATCCTCGAGCGTGTGGAGCGGGCGGTGCGCTCCCGTGGCGGGTTTGAGACTGCGCCACGGGCGAAGCCTTCTCGCACTTCTCAGCCCTGGTTGCGGTCTGAACGTCTGGACAGTGGGGTGTAGACTGAACACAGCTGGCAATCCCAGCAGTCCGGTTTGGATCAGTTTCTGCGCACTCGCGCTGGTCTCCCCGAGTCTTCACACACGCCGGTCACGCCGGTGGCAACAGCCCCAGGTCGGGATAATTTTGAATGCTCCATCGTTGGTCAACCATTTAGCCGCTCCCTTTGGGATGCAAAGCTTTTCCTACCTACCGAGTTTCGGCATCCTCAGCACGTACGCGCCGACAGCGTGCGGTCTCGCGACGTTCAGCGCGGCCCTGGCCGGCGGTCTGTCGGCGAGGGGCGTCGACGTCAACGTCGTGCGCATCGCCGACGAGACCCCCTCGGCGAGCCCGAACGTCGTCGGTGAGCTCGTCAACGGCTCCGCACCGTCGGTCGCGGCGACGTCCGAGCTGCTCAATCAGCGCGACGTCGCCGTCATCCAGCACGAGTACGGCATCTACGGCGGTCCCGACGGTGACGAGGTCGTCGACATCATGAAGGGCCTGAACGTCCCGTCCATCGTCGTTGCCCACACCGTCCTGAAAGACCCGACGCCGCACCAACGTTCGGTGCTCGATGAGGTCCTCGCACTCGCCGACCAGGTGGTCGTGATGTCAGAGGCGGCCCGCGAACGGCTGTACGCCGGCTTCACCGTCGACCGTCGCAAGGTCACCACCATCCCGCACGGCGCGGCGCTGCCCAAGACCGCCGCCCTGATGCGCAGGGGCCAGCCGACGATCCTGACCTGGGGTCTACTGGGCCCGGGCAAGGGCATCGAGCGTGTCATCGACGCGATGGCCACGCTGAAGAACCTTCCCCACCCGCCGCGGTACCTCATCGCCGGGCGCACCCACCCGAAGGTGCTCGCCACCCAGGGTGAGGCTTATCGCGAAAGTCTGATCGCGCAGGCGCAGCGTCTCGGCGTCGCGGACTCGGTGTCCTTCGATTCCGCCTACCGCACCCCTGAGGCGCTCACCACGCTCATGCAGGCCGCCTCGGTCGTCGTCCTGCCCTACGACTCCAAGGACCAGGTCACCTCCGGTGTGCTGGTGGACTCGGTGGCCAGCGGGCGGCCCATCGTCGCCACCGCCTTCCCCCACGCCGTCGAGCTACTCGGCAGCGGCGCGGGCACCGTCGTCGGTCACGACGACCCCGACGCACTGGTGGGCGCCCTGCACCGGCTCCTGACCGATCCGCGGGTGGCAGGCACGATGGCCTCCCAGGCCCGCGAACTCGCCCCGGCGATGGCCTGGCCCGTCGTCGCCAACGCCTACGTCACGCTGGCGCAACGGCTCGTGGCCGCAAGATTGTCAGCTGCATGACCGACATCACCCCCCAGCCGGTTTTCGCGCACCTGTTGCGCATGACCGACCACCGCGCCACCTTCGAGCACGCCCTCCTGACCGAACCTCGCCGCGAGCACGGCTACTGCACCGACGACATGGCCAGGGTGCTCGTCGTCGCCACCCGGGAACCCGAGTCCACGGGCGAGGTCAACGGCCTGGCCGGCAAGGCCCTGACGTTCCTGAACGAGGCGCAGTCCTTCGACGGCGCCTGCCGCAACCGGATGACCAGCGGTGGTCACTGGACCGACAAACCGACCACCGACGACCACTGGGGCCGGACGGTCTGGGGACTCGGCACCGCGGCCGCGCACAGCGACGTCAGCATGGTTCGTCGGCTGGCCGTGATCCAGTTCGAGCGTGCCGCCGAGGCCAGATCCCCGCACCCGCGGGCGATGGCGTTCGCGGCGATCGGCGCCGCCGAACTCCTCAGCGTCCAACCCGGGCATCCGGCGGCACGCAAACTTCTGACCGACTACGCCGCGTCCGTCTCGACATCCGTGGGCGACGCCGAATGGCCGTGGCCTGAGCCGCGACTCACCTACGCCAACGCCGTGGTCGCCGAGGCGATGATCGCCGCCGGCGTGGCGCTGGACGACCCTGCGCTGCGGGAGCGCGGCCTGGATCTGCTGGAGTGGCTGCTGAACTTCGAAACGGCCGACGGGCATCTCTCGCCGACGCCTGACGGGGGCCACGGACCGGGGGACACGCGGCCTGCGTTCGATCAGCAGCCGATCGAGGTGGCCAGTCTGGCCGACGCGTGCGCGCGCGCCGCGGCCACCGATCCGCGGCCGTTGTGGCCCGAGGGCATCCGCCTGGCGGCCGCCTGGTTCCAGGGGGACAACGACCTGGGTCTGCCCATGTGGGATCCGCAAACGGGAGGCGGGTTCGACGGGTTGCACGCCGACCGGGTGAACCTCAACCAGGGCGCGGAGTCGACGCTCGCGGTGCTCTCGACGTTGCAGCAGGCTCGACGCTATTCGCCTGTCCCACAATGATATCCGTGGTGAGGTTGCGATGACCGGCAAGCGAAGACCCACGCTGAGCGAGCTCGTCGTGCACATCGGTGCGGGATTCGTCGTTTCCCCGACGCGGATCTCATGCGTGCTCTGCACGAGGCCAAGCACGAGCTCATCCGGCAGATCGAGCACCAGAAGATGATGCGCGAACCCATGCACAACCGTCGGCTGTCCGGCAGGACGATCCGCCATCCGGTGGCCGCGCCCCGCGGCCCGGCCCCCTTTCCGGGGGCGTGAGCCGCGGAGCGTTTGCCGATGCTACTGACGGGTACTCTTGAACCAACACGCCGACCCGCCGCCGCATTCAACGTGAAAGCCGCCCGGGCCGGCACCTCATTTTCGGTTTCAGGGTTGGATCCACGCCCTTCGGCTGGATCTACCTAGGAAATGCATGGCCATCACTGACATCGCCCGATACACCCATCTCAGTGCCGCAGACATCAAGAGCCTCGGAAGCGAGCTCGACACGATCCGCAGCGACATCGAGAACTCCCGCGGGGCCGCCGACGCGACCTACATCCGGCGCACCATCCTGTTCCAGCGGACGCTCGACGTCGTCGCGCGGCTGCTCGTCGTCGGCACCCGGTCCAAGATCGGCTGGACTTTGGGCACGGCGGCGCTCGGCTTCGCGAAGTCCGTCGAGAACATGGAGATCGGCCACAACGTGTCCCACGGCCAGTGGGACTGGATGAACGATCCGGAGATCCACTCGAGCACCTGGGAGTGGGACATGGTCGCGGTGTCCTCGCAGTGGCGGTCGGCACACAACTACCGCCACCACGTGTTCAGCAACGTGTTGGGTGAGGACGACGACCTCGGGTTCGGAGTGATGCGGGTGACCCGCGACCAGCCCTGGGAGAAGAAACACCTGCTGCAGCCGCTGCAGAACCTGTTCCTGGCGTTGACATTCGAGTGGGGGATCGCGCTGCACGACGTCGACCTGGAACGGACCAACGCCGGCAGAGGCCAGCAGGTCAAGGCGCTGCTCGGGAAGATCGCCCGCCAGGGGTTCAAGGACTACGCGCTGTGGCCGGCGCTGAGCATCAAGCGGTGGCGCCGGACGATGGGGGCCAACGCGGTCGCCAACCTGCTGCGCAACCTGTGGGCCTACGTGGTGATCTTCTGCGGGCACTTCCCCGCCGGCACACAGAAATTCACCACCGACGTGCTGCAGACCGAGACGCGGGCCGAATGGTACCTGCGGCAGATGCTGGGCGCGGCGAACTTCAAGGCCGGCCGGCTGCTGGGGTTCGCGAGCGGCAACCTCTGCTACCAGATCGAGCACCACCTGTTCCCCGACCTGCCGAGCAACCGCCTCGCCGAGATCGCCGCACGGGTGCGGCCGCTGTGCGAGAAGTACGGCCTGCCCTACAACTCGGAATCACTGGCCCACCAGTACGGTTCGACGCTGCGGATCATCCACCGGCTGGCACTCCCGGACAACTTCTTCGGCACGGGCCGCGACGCGGACGTCGCTGCAATTTCGCCGCGCGGCCGCAAGCGGCGTCAGCAGAGGGTGGCGTCGCGGCGGGGTTCCGCGTTGCGCGCGGCCTGAATCCGCTTGTCTGCGCGCGTTGAGGCTGCGCCCTGGTTGTGCTACGAATGTGCTACGGTCGTCGCATGGGCGAAGTCGCTTCCCGCGAGCTGCGCAATGGCACAGCGGGCCTCCTCCGGCGCGTCCAGTCAGGCGAGGACATCACCGTCACGGTCAACGGCCGGCCCGTTGCCCGTCTGGTCCCCTACGAGGCTCCGCGGCGTCGGTGGCTCAGCAGGGATGAGCTGGTGAGCCGCATTCGCCGGGCCCAGGCCGACCCAGGACTGCGCGATGACCTCGCCGACCTCGCAGGTGAAACCACGGACGACCTCGGGCCGCTGCGGTGACCACATCAGGTGTGCTGGACACGTCGGTGTTCATTGCACACGAAAGCGGTCGAGCACTGGACTTTTCGCGGCTCCCGGACGAAGTGGCCACCACCGTGATCACGGTGGCCGAACTCAACGCCGGTGTCCTCGCCGCCGCTTCCGCCGATACCCGAGCACAGCGATTGGCCACACTCGACGCGGTTGCCGACCTGGCAGCGCTACCCGTGGACGAGGACGCGGCGCGCCTGTGTGCACGGATGCGTGTCCATCTCGCTGAGACCGGCCGACGCGTGCGTATCAACGACCTGTGGATCGCAGCAGTCGCCGCATCGCGCCGATTGCCGGTGGTCACCCAGGCCGGAGACTTCGATGCACTCGACGGTGTCGCCGGTCTCTCTGTTATTCGTGTGTGAGCCCACCGCCGTCTTCAGCCCGGAGGAGATCAACCGTCAACACGCGGCAAGATTACCAATCATGCCGTATGGCATCGTGTTTGACGCCTGAGTCGCAGACCTGGGGCCGCCCGTGCCGAAAGTCCCGTCGTGCGGTAGCCAACCCACGCATTTCAGACTTGACCAATCGCGTCTCACCCCTCAACGCAGTGACGCGCGTGCTGTCGCCGTGTCGTGGCAGGCTGTCCACGGCGCAACGGCGAGAGAGGGTCGGTCTGGATGCTGGTGCTTCATGGGTTCTGGTCACCCGGCGGTGCGGCGACCAGCGGACTGTGCCTGTGGGCTGAGGATCCCGACCGCACCGTGAAGAGTCACAGCCAGGCCATGCGCACCGCCCGCCCGCACCCCTTCGCCGCGCACGCCGACGTGGTGGCGGCGTTGGTCGGGGGACAGGCCGATACCGAGGTCCTGCGGTTGCCCTCGGTGCGGACGGCGCCGCTGGATTCTCCCGAGTTGTTCCGCGCGGTGCCGCGACGATCCCCGCAAAGCCCGCCTGCGTTGTTGCCGTGGACGGTACCGGTGGTGAGGTTGCCCGCCGCCGAGGCGTTGGCGGTGTTCGACGAGGCGCGCACCGACATCCGCTACGGCGCGACGATGCGCTTCCTGGCCGCGGTCGCCGAGTTCGCGGTGAGCCTGGCGCGATGCGGGCAGGTGTTGCCGACCGTCGCCGTCGACGAATTCGGGCCGACGGCGCGGTGGCGGCCGGTGTTCGCCGGACACGACGTCGTCGCGTTGAACTCGCTGGCCGCCGCGATGCCGCCGGCATGCCGCGCGCACTCACCCGACATCGCCCCGGACGCCCTCGTCGGTTCAGCGGTGGAAGCACTGGTCGATGCGTCGGTGCGGGCTGCGCTGCCGGCCGGGCTGGATCTGACCCCGCCTCGGCGCGGCCGACGTCCTCGGCAACTGCCCGCGGCGGAGGCCTGGCTGGCCGCGTTGTCGGGTACCGACGGTCGGTTCGATGCGGTCGACGACGATATCGCTGTGCTGGCAGAGCAATTGGCGCCCTGGGAGGCGATCGGTTCCAGTCAGAGCGGCCCGGCGAGGGCGACATTCCGGCTCACCGACACTGACACCGACGACGGTCAGCCCGGGTGGCGGGTGGAGTTTCTGCTGCAGTCGGCGTCGGATCTGAGCCTGCTGGTCGATGCCGCAACGGTGTGGGACGACGAAGGAGGTCTGCGCCGCTGGCTGGACCGCCCGCAGGAGTTGCTGCTCACCGAATTGGGCCGCGCGGTGCGTGTTTATCCGGAGCTCACACCCGGTTTGCGTACCGCCCGACCGACGGGGCTGGATCTGGACACCGACGGCGCCTACCGCTTCCTGTCGACGGTGGCCCCGTTGCTCGACGGCGCCGGGTTCGGGGTGCTGCTGCCGTCGTGGTGGGATCGGCGCCGCCGGGTGGGGCTGACCGCCTCGGCGGGCACCCCGGTGGACGGGGTCGTCGAGGGCGCCGGCCGGTTCAGCCGTGATCAGCTGGTCGACTTCCGGTGGGATCTGGCGGTCGGGGACGACACCCTGACCGATGACGAGATCGCCGCACTGGCCGCGGCGAAGGCGCCGTTGGTGCGGTTGCGCGGCCAGTGGGTAGCCGTCGATCCCGATCAGCTGCGACGCGGGATGGAGTTTCTGGAGCGCAACAGAACCGGCACCGCCACCGTCGGCGAGGTATTGGCCCTGGCCGCCGGGGTCGACGAAGCCGAAGTGCCGCTTGAGGTCGTCGGGGTGCGGGCGCAGGGGTGGCTCGGCGATCTGCTCGACGGTGCCGTGTCGACGACGCTTCAGCCGTGCGAGCCGCCGGCCGACTTCACCGCCACGTTGCGCCCGTATCAGCAGCGCGGCCTGTCCTGGCTGGCTTTCCTGTCCACTCTAGGACTGGGCGCCTGCTTGGCCGACGACATGGGTCTGGGCAAGACGGTCCAGCTGCTGGCGCTGGAAGCCACCGAACGGCGCGAGGGTTCGTCGCTGGGCGCTACGTTGTTGATCTGCCCGATGTCGTTGGTCGGCAACTGGCAGCGCGAAGCAGCGAAGTTCGCGCCCGGACTGCGCGTCTACGCACACCACGGCGGTGGGCGGTGCCGCGGGGATGCGTTCGACGAGCGCGTCGCCGATTCCGATGTGGTGGTCACCACCTACGCGACAGCCGTCCGCGACATCGAGCAGCTGGCCGAGCGTCGCTGGCACCGGGTGGTACTCGACGAAGCGCAGGCGGTGAAGAACCGATTGTCTCGAGGCGCGAAGGCTGTTCGCCGTCTGGACGCAGGTCACCGGGTAGCGCTGACCGGCACCCCGGTAGAGAACCGGCTCGCCGAGCTGTACGCGGTCGTGGATTTCCTCAACCCCGGGGTGCTCGGTACCCCGGAGGTCTTCCGCACCCGCTATGCGATCCCGGTGGAGAAGCACGGCCACACCGAACCGGCCGAGCGGTTGCGGACGATCACCCGTCCCTACATCCTGCGTCGCGTCAAGACCGATCCGACGATCATCGACGACCTGCCCGAGAAGATCGAGATCAAGCAGTACTGTCGTCTCACCGCCGAGCAGGCTTCGCTGTACCAGGTGGTGGTCGACGACATGATGACCAGGATCGAGGACGCGGACGGGATCACCCGACGCGGCAATGTGCTCGCCGCGATGACCAAGCTCAAACAGGTCTGCAACCACCCCGCCCAGCTGCTGCACGACCGGTCACCGATCGGCGAGCGGTCGGGCAAGCTGATCCGGCTCGACGAGATCCTCGAAGAGATCCTCTCCGAAGGGGATCGGGTGCTCTGCTTCACGCAGTTCACCGAGTTCGCCGAAATGCTGGTGCCGCACTTGTCGGCCCGATTCGGGCGGGACGTCGCCTATCTGCACGGTGGCACCCCGAAGGTGCGCCGCGACGAGATGGTCGCGGCGTTCCAGTCCGGCACCGGGCCGTCGATCTTCATCCTGTCGCTCAAGGCCGGTGGCACCGGCCTCACGTTGACCGCAGCCAACCACGTCGTGCATCTCGATCGCTGGTGGAATCCGGCTGTCGAGAACCAGGCGACCGACCGCGCCTTCCGGATCGGTCAGAAGCGAAAGGTGCAGGTGCACAAGTTCATCTGCACGGGGACTCTGGAGGAGCGTATCGACGACATGATCGAGCAGAAGAGGGCGTTGGCAGATCTGGCGATGCGGGACGGCGAGGGCTGGCTGACAGAGCTGTCGACGCGGGAATTGCGGTCCCTGTTCGCGCTCTCGGAAGGGGCGGTCGGTGACTAGGTGGTATCCGCCGCCGTCGAGACCCATCCGGGTCGCGGACGGGATCAAAGCGCGGAGCACGCGCGGCGCGATCGCCAAGACATGGTGGTCGAGGCGGTTCATCGAGGTGCTCGAAGGGTTCGGACTCGGCAACCGACTGCAGCGCGGTCGCAGCTACGCTCGCCAGGGCCAGGTCCTGGCGATGGAGGTCAGTGCCGGACAAGTCACCGCGGAGGTGCAGGGCAGCCGGGCCAAGCCGTATCGGGTGCGCATCGGTACCACGGCGTACGGCAAGGCGGACTGGACACAGATCGAGCAGCTGCTGGTCGAGAACGCCTGGTACACCGCGGCTTTGCTGTCGGGAGAGATGCCCGAAGACATCGAAGACGTGTTCACTTCGGCGGGGTTGGCGCTGTTCCCGGCCAGTCCCCGAGACCTGTCTTTGGACTGTTCGTGCCCGGATTCGGCGGTGCCGTGCAAGCACCTGGCCGCGGTGTTCTATCTGTTGGCGGAGTCGTTCGACGAAGACCCCTTCGCCATCCTGGCCTGGCGCGGGCGTGAGCGCGATGTGCTGCTAGCGAACCTGCAGGCCGCCCGGGCGAACGTCACGGCGGCCGATCACGCGCAGGCTTCGTGGCGGCCGCTGGAGGACTGCCTGGAGTCATTCTTCACGGTGCAGTCCGCGGTGCAGTTGCCGGCCCCGCCCGTGACGTCGTCGACGTTGCTGCTGGATCAGCTTCCCGAGACGGGTTTGGCGATTCGGGGGCATCCGATCGCCGAGCTTCTGCGGCCGGTCTACGGCGCGCTGGAGGCGAGTTGACGCTGATGCAGCGGCGGGCAACCAGGCGAACGCCATCGCCTGTGCTACGACGTACCGCGCCGAATCCCTCGCGCGTGGTGGCTGCCGCGCGCATCAAACTGCCGTCACCGTCGCTGCCGTGAGCGGCTCCGTGTCCGGCGAACCGAGCTAGACAATAGTAGACAATTTCCGGGTATCCTGGCCGCATGAAGTCGATCTCCGTCGGTGAGCTGCGCCAGAACCCCGCTCCGATGATCGCCGACCTCGAAGGCGGCGAATCATACGCACTGACCAGGCACCACCGGCGCATCGGCACCATCGTTCCGGCCGTTTCCTCGGCAAAGCTCATTCCCCGGAAATCGAGCGGGCCAGCTCGAACCAGCACCATCGCCCGACACGAACTCACCACGGCAGCAACCATCGACGAGCTGCTCGACGACGACAAGGGCCCGTGGTGAGGTATCACTTCCTCGACAGCTCGGTCGCGGTACGCATCCTGCTCGGCCATTCGCCCCCCGCAGCCCAATGGTTCGACACCACGACCGGCAACGGCGACGACCGCATTGTGTCCTCGCGCATCCTGAGGACCGAGATCACCCGCGTTCTGCGACGGGAGGGGCTGCCGGTCGTCGATCGAGACCACGTCCTGGACTTCGTCGACACGATCCCGCTCGACCACGCCGTCCTGCAGGAAGCGGAAGCGATCATTCCTCACGTCCGCACGCTCGACGCCATCCACCTGGCGTCGGCGCTTCGCTCCGGACTCGAAGACCTCGTCATCGTCACGCACGACGCCACCATGAAATCGGTGGCTGCGGCGATCGGGTTTTCCATTGCCGACCCGGTGAGATGATTTCCGCTGAACGCGGCGGGGTTCGCGCGCGGATGGCGAGCTCATCGTCGAGCGCCTCATCGAACTAGAGGGTGAGCATGCCCGTGGCGTCTCCGTCGGCCACCGCGGTGAGGAACATCTTCCAGTACTCGGGGAACTTCGAACCACAGCGCCGCGGCACCGGGTCGTCGATCACGCGTTGGCCCCAGCGCCCACGGAAACCGTCCTGCAGATCGTCCGACGGCCACCACACCTGGGTCGCGCGATCGACGAGGAAGCCGTACGTCCTCCCGTTCGACACCAGCCCCTCCTGCGACCGCCAGTCTTGGACATCAGTCCACTCGTAGGACGCCGGCAGGTTCGCGGGCTTGACGGTGCGACCCTCACCCGCCGCCGTGGGGGCCTGGTCCGGGTCCGGTGGGTCGCCAGGGGCGTCCTCGGGAAGGAAGGCGCCGCCGGCTGAGCCCACGAGTTCGATCCAGGCCGCGATGAGCCCCACACCGAAGGCATTGAGAAGACCGCCCGCCACCAACTTCGCCATGATGACCCCCACCGGGGGCGTAGGGGACGAATCCCCACCGGGCAGCGTCGGCGGCGTGTCGAAACGGCCGCACTGGCTGGGTTCCGAGTGCGGATACGGCGAGACGGCGTGTTGGCCGGGCGCGGTGTAGAGGCTGTGCGAGCCCCGCGCGACATAGAAGCGGGGGTGGTCGCCGATTACCTGCGGTTGGATCGGCGCGGCCGGTGAACCGGCCCGCCATGCCTCCACCTTCATCACCGTGCGTTCCTCGCCGTCGAACGCGTGCGGACGAGGCGTGGCCGGTCGTAGCCCGGTGTGTCCGAAGAACTTCGGCGTGAAGCTCTCCGGTGTGCCCGTCCCGTCGCCCTCGAGGAGCAGCGCGATGCACTGCCAGTCACCCGCGTGGCCACCGACCTCCTTCGCCTCGATGTTCGGGCAGGCGCCGTCGCCGACGGACTCCTCGTGCGCTGGGAAGAACAAGTAGTAACAGAGCAGCGCCGGGTTGTTGAGCCGCGCAACGATTCTGCTGAGGTTGGGAGTGGTGACCCGGGTGGCGAGTCTGGTCAAGCGGCCGGTGTCGATGAACTCGGTGTGATACCAGTACCGGCTCGGTTCAAGGTCGGTCGAGTACCGGTCGGCGATCTCGCCGCGGTCGGCGTAGACGTTGACCTTGCCGGGGAACACGCCGGTGTGGTGCACCTCGTCCTTGTCCTTCCAGCCGCCGAGGGCGAGGAACCGTTCGTCGTTGGGCCCGGCGGCGAGCAGCGTTGGGTCACCGAGATATGTTCCGCCCTCGGTGGCAAGGCCGCGGAGCTGGCCTGCCGGGACCTCGGGTTGTCGCGGAAACGGTGTGCCGGGCGGCCCGCCCCAGCGGCCGGCGCTGTCGAACGGCGCTGTCGCCGTCCACAACTGCGCGGCTTCGACGTACCGCTTGGCGTCCGAGGGGAAGAACGCCTCGTCGGGGTGGAAGAACAACACCGGCTCGAATCGCCGGGCAAGAACCTCCTTCGGATCCCCCTGGGGTGGCGGGGGTGCCGTGACGGGCGCCGCCTTGACCTCGACGACGATCGCTGCGGCGTCTTCCGTTCCAGCCCAGGACCATTCGGCGGCAGCGAGGCCGGTGGTCGCCGCCTGCGTCTGCAGTGTCGCGCCCTGCCCGAGGTTCTGGCGCGGCATCTCCTCGTGGATCTCGGAGAAGCCGGCGCCCGGTGTCACCTGCCGGGCCACGTTGTTGACGAGCTCGATCATGACGGCGCCGGCCGTCGCGTTGCGGGTGGGATCCGCCGACGGGGTGAGCGTCAGCGTCACGGTTGACCCGGGCGATGTCCCGACCTGGCTCTGCGCGATCGCGCCAGCCCCCGCGGTGCCACCGGTGTCGACGTCGGTGAACTCGACGATCGACCAGGCGCAGAGGTCTTGAAGTTGATCGCCGAAGTCGACGGTGACCGGACCCGCCGTCGGTGCGGGCCCCATCGCCCGGAAGCAGGTGAGCCGACGGTTGGCCTGCGTGCCGCCGAGAACGGTCTGAATCTGCCGCCACACCAGTCCGTTTCCGGAGAGGATGGGAGGCGACGGCGTCCCCTGGAGAGCGGGGCGGAAGCTCACCACGAAGGCCAGCACCAGGGAGTGGGGAGCGGGCGTGATGCTGGCGGTGGGGTACGACAACGCGTTGTTGATGCTGCTGCCGGAGGTGAGGGGGTTGCGGGCTACCATGCGCCGGCTCCGCCGCTGAGGAGGTCGGTGAAGGCTGGGTCGCACGTCATGGGTGGCACCAGTGACAGCAGCTGCTTCCAGCATGGATCGTTGAGCAGTTCCTGGAGCACCGGATGCTGTGTCGGGTCAACGCCTTCGGGCTGCAGAAACGCGGTGAGGCCGGCGAGTATCGGTGCGATGGCCGCGAGGTTGCCTGCCGCCCAATGTTGTTGGTAGTCCTCCGCCGCCTGCAGCCACGTCGAGCGGCTCTGCGGACTGCGGGTCAACGCGTCGGCCAGACCGCTGTGGGCGGCGTCGCCGACGAGGTCGACGATGCGCTTCGGGCAGTCGGGGTTGGCCTGCCGCAGCGTCTCGAACGCCGCGACGAGCTGCTCGAACCATTCGGCCCAGCACTCGGCGGTGGCGGGGTCCATCGGCCGGCCGATGAAGGCGCGGGCGACGCGGTCGGGGTCGAGCCGCCACACCCGGACGTCGTCGATGCGGCCCGACATGCCGGTGGTGGATGCGGCGGGGGCGGTGACGAAGTCGCCGATGGCGACGACGTCGGTGGGCTTGACCGGCCACAGCGGGCGGACGATCCGGGCGACCGGGACGCCGTCGAGATACAGCTCGACGGTCGAGACGCCGTCGTGCATGAAGCCCAGCCGGACCCATTGGCCGACCGGGACGGACATCGGCGGGCCGAGGCCGTTGAGATCCGTTGTGATGTCGGTGTATTGGTGCGGAGACTCGTCGAACCAGCAGCCGAGTGCGCCGCTACGCCGGTAGAAGTAGAACGACTTGGCGTCGATGAGCACGTCGATTCCCGCGGCGGTGTCGAACCTGCAGGTCACTTCTGCGCGCACGCCGGACAGCGGGTTCCAGCCCGCCTCCGCCGGCACGACGATCTTCGCGCCGGGGTGGAAGGAGACCGCCCCGGAACCGTACGTGCTTCCGTCGGTGTGGAAGTCGGCGTCGGCGAGATTGACGGCGGTGCCGTGGCTCCCACGGCGCGGCGAGTGGTCGAAGATCACCCCGGGTGTCCCCGTGTAGGTGTGGTGAAGGATCAGTTCCCAGGAATCAACCATGTGTGCCCGCCCCGCGCCCGCTACCGCTGGAGACGACGCTAGCGCACGGACGTCCTATGCGCAGGCCGATTTCGCAGGTCAGCTCATCGCCATCAGAGTTGCGAACGGACGAAGCGCAGGACCTCGTCGGCGGTGGCGAAGCCGCCGAGGTGACTCTCCTCTGAGCGCAGGACGAGTTCCGCATCGGGCAGCAGATCGACGGCGGCTTGCGCATCCCGCAGCGGGACGATGTGGTCGGCGTCGCCGTGCCACCAGCGCACCGGCGCAGAGACGTCGGCGAGCCGGAAGCCCCAGTCGCGTCCGAACAGCCGGGCGTCGTCGACGATGGCCTGGAAACGGCCCTTGGCGAGCAGCACGAGGTCGTCGATGAACATGCCCTCCATCTCGGGATCGTGCAGAACTCGCCGATCGCCCTCGGGAGTGGTCATGGCGTAGGCCTGGCAGGCGTAGTGCGCGATCGGGAGGACGGGGGTCAGGAGCGCCGACATCGTCCCGGCGAGGGGTCGGCGCAGCCCGCTCAGGATTGGGGCGAAGCGGCGGGCGAGGTCGACGGCTCCGGTGGCGAGGGCGTCCGGGCCGACGGTGGGAACGACACCGCCGAGCACGGCGACGGCGGCGACGCGACTGGCCAGGGGCGGCACCGCGGCGCAGGCCAGCGCGTAGGGGCCGCCGCCGGAAAGGCCGACCACCGCGAGGCGCTCGGCGCCGAGAGCGTCGGCCACATGCGTGACGTCGGTTGCCCAGTCGGCAACTGCCTCGTAGGGGTGCGGATCGGACAGACCGCTCCCGGGGCGGCCGACCAGCACGACGCGCAGGCCGAGCTTCTCGGCGGCCCGTCGACCGAGCAGTGGCAACTGGCGGCGTCCGCCTGGTGTGCCGTGGAACCACAGCACCGGGTCTCCGGAGGGGTCGCCGAATTCCGCGTAGCCGAGGCGTCGGCCTCCGGGAAGGTAGAAGCGGCCTTCAGCGCGCGGCTTGTCGACGAGCGGTACACGGTAGGGGTGCCGCATCCAACTGGTCATGGGTGTCACCTCGCAACGTGAATGTAACTGCGATGAGGGCGGAGCGTGCTCGCACTTTGTCGCCGAGGATGCAGCCTCAACGTCACGGGCGTCACGCCAGAGGTGGTGGTGGCGGCGGTGGTGGCGGAGGCGGCGGTAGCGGTGGCGGGGGTGGCGGAGCCGGCCACGGCAGCACTATCGGCGGCAGCCCCGGGATCTCGAAGACGTTGGGGGGCGGCGGGGGCGGTGCCTCCCCGGGAGGTGGCGGGGGAGGCGGCGCGCTCGGGGGAGGCGGCCGGTACACCGGCGCCGGGGCGATCCCGGTGCTGGTGTTGATCGTGATGATCGAGCCGGGGATGGTCTTACCCCTCGGACTCGTGCCCACCACGGCGCCTTTTGCGGAGGAGCTGTTCATCGCCGTCGGTTCCGCTGCAACCTGAAAACCGGCGTCCATCAACTTCTTCCGCGCCGCGTCGAACTTCAACCCGATCACACTGGGTACCTCGCTCCCGGGGCCGCCGTCGACGTAGCGCGGATCGGTGGGGGGCATGGCCACCGGGCCGAAGTCGTCGGCAATCGGCTCCATCGCCAGATACCAGGTGCGGGCCGGTTCTGTTCCGCCGTAGAGGTTTCCGTCACTGCACTGACGCAGCGGGTACGAGCACAGACCTGACGGCGTCGGGGAGTCGTTGAAGATGTAGTTCGCGGCGGCGTACTGGTTGGTGAAGCCGAGGAATGCCGACGACCGGTGTGACTCGGTGGTGCCGGTCTTGCCCGCCATCGGCAGATCCCATCCGACCGAGCCCGCGGCGCTGGTAGCGGTTCCGCCGGTGTGGTCCTTGCCGAGCGCATTGGCCATCGTGTTGGCGAGTCCCTCGGGGACGGCCTGCTCGCAGGGCGCCGTGTCGAGGGCCACCTCACCGCCGTGGCGGTCGATGACCTTGTCGATCGGGCTGGGCGGGCACCACATACCACCCGAGGCCAGCGTCGCGGCGACGTTGGTCAACTCGAGCGCGTTGAGCTCCAGTGGGCCGAGGGTGAACGATCCGAGGTTCTGCCGTTTGACCCAATCGGCGATGCTCTCGTTGGTCTCGGGGTCGTACGCGCGGGCGGTCCCCGGCTCGGCGTAGGACCGCAGCCCGAGCCGCACCGCCATGTCCATCGCGCGGGGGACACCGATCTGGGCGATCAGCTTGGCGAACGCGGTATTGGGCGATTTCGCCAGCGCATCGGTCACGTTCAACTGGCTGGCGAATCCGGAGACGTTCTTCACGCACCAGGTTTTCGGCGGGCATCCCGGTTCGGTGCTGTCGCCCAGCCCGGTACCCCGGAATGTCTGCGGCACATCCAGTTTGGCGTTGATGCCCAGCCCCATCTCCAGCGCCGCGGCCGTGGTGAAGATCTTGAAGATCGAGCCGGCGCCGTCGCCGACGAGGGAGAACGGCTGCGGCTGCACCGTCTGGCCGGCGTTGAGGTCCAGCCCGTAGGTGCGGCTGTCCGCCATCGCGAGGATGCGGTGGGCGTCCTTGCCGGGCCTGATCACGCTCATCACGCTGGCGACGCCGACGGCGGTGGGGTCGGCGACTTCGTCGACGGCGTTCTTCACGCTGTCCTGGACCTTCGGGTCGAGCGTGGTGCGGATCAGATAGCCGTTGCGTGCCACGTCCTCCTCGCTCAGACCCGCGCGGGCCAGGTACTGCATCGCGTAGGCACAGAAGAACGCGCGGTCACCGGCGGCGATGCAACCCTGCGGCAGCGGATCGGGCCGCCGCAGCACGCCCAGCGGCTGGGCCTTGGCGGCGCGGAGTTCGTCGGCCTTGTCGGGCAGGTTCTCGATCATGGTGTTGAGCACCACGTTGCGCCGTTCCAGCGCGGCATCGGGGTGGGTATACGGGTCCAGCGAGCTGGGGGAGCGCACCATCCCGGCCAACAGTGCCGCCTGCTGCCAGTTGAGCTCGCCGGCGTTGATGCCGAAGTAGGTCCTCGCGGCGTCCTGAACGCCGAACGCGCCGTTGCCGAACGACACCAGGTTCAGGTAGCGGGCCAGGATCTCCGCCTTGGGCAGCGCCGCGTCCATAGCCAGCGCCGCCCGGATCTCGCGCAGCTTGCGTGCCGGGCTGATCTCCACCGCGGCGCGCCGGTCCGCGTCGGTCTGCGCCTTGACAAGGAGGTTGAAGTTCTTGACGTACTGCTGCTCGAGCGTCGACCCGCCCCGGGTGCTCTCGGTGCCCTGCAGGTAGCCCGCCAGGCCGGTCAGGGTGCCCTGCCAGTCGACGCCGTTGTGCTCGCTGAAGCGCTTGTCCTCGATCGAGATGATCGCCAGCTTCATCGTGTTGGCGATCCGATTGCTGGGCACCACCCAGCGGCGCTGCTCGTACAGCCACGCGATGGGGTTGCCTGCTGCGTCCACCATGGTGGACACGATCGGTACCTCACCCTCGAGCAGTTGCGTGGATTCCTCAGTGGCCGAGTCGGATACGCGCAGGAGCGCCGTCCCGGCGCCGCCGACGAACGGGAACATCAGCGCGGCCGCGAGCAGCCCGGCAAGCAGGCAGGCGCCCGCCAGTCTGGCGACAGCCCCCCACGTTGCCCGACCCTGGGCGCGCATGGGGTCAGCTTAGGACGGTTCGCGGCACCTGGGAGGTGGATTGCGCGGGACTCGCAAACGCCGTGACTTCTCGCTGAGGCCGGCCGCGCTACTGAGCGCCCGCGCGGCGTTTCGCGTCTTTGTCGACCGCCGTGGCGATGTCGTGGACGAGCCGGGCGTGCCACTGCTTGTGCGCCGCCAGGTCTGCCGTGAGCGCATGACAGTCGGGACACTCCTGATGGGCCGGGCTCTGCTGGGTCTGCTCCATGGAAAGCACCTCCTCGGAACTTTGCGGCTGTGTCCACGGTGGCACGACGGAGACCCTCCGTCCAGCATGCTCGGCAACGGCGTTGAGTCCACTAGCGACCGGTGCCACAATCGAACTATGGACTCGGGCCCCATGGGCCGGAGATCGGTCGGATTTCCCTCGGGCCTCGACGCACCGACGGCGAGGTTCACCGTTCCGTGCCTCGACGCGATGCTGGGCGGAATGGAGTCATCATGATCACCCTCTACGTAGTGGCCGGCCTGGTCGCCCTGACACTGCTCTCGGTCCTCGGGACCAGCGTGCGCGTGATCCAACAGTTCGAACGCGGCGTGGTGTACCGGTTCGGGCAGGTGCGGTCCCGGGTGCGCGAGCCCGGCCTGACACTGCTGATACCGGTCGCCGATCGCCTGCAGAAAGTGAACATGCAGATCATCACGATGCCGGTGCCCGCCCAGGACGGCATCACCCGCGACAACGTCACCGTCCGGGTGGACGCGGTCATCTACTTCAAGGTGGCCGATCCGGTGCGGGCGGCCGTCGACGTCCAGGACTACATGTCGGCCATCGGGCAGGTCGCGCAGACGTCGCTGCGGTCGATCATCGGCAAGAGCAACCTCGATGACCTGCTGTCCAACCGGGAGCACCTCAACCAGGGCCTGGAGTTGATGATCGACAGCCCCGCGCTGGGCTGGGGCATTCACATCGACCGCGTCGAGATCAAGGACGTGATCCTGCCCGACTCGATGAAGCGGTCGATCGCCCGCCAGGCCGAGGCTGAGCGGGAGCGACGGGCCAGGGTCATCACCGCCGACGGCGAATTGCAGGCCTCGCAGAAGCTGGCCGCGGCGGCCGGCGTGATGTCCGAGAAACCCGCGGCACTGCAACTGCGGCTGCTGCAGACCGTCGTGGAGGTGGCCGCGGAGAAGAACTCGACGCTGGTGCTGCCGTTCCCCGTCGAACTGCTGCGCTTCCTGGAACGGTCGACGCCGCAGGGGCGCGAGGGACTCGCCGAGGATGACGAGTCGCGGTCGAACACCGACATTCAGGCTGCGCTGACGGCGTCGCTCTCGGGCATTTCATCTGCGCTGACGCAATGCGATGATGGCTCGAATATCCCCGAAAGCAAAGGAGCTTGAGATGGGGTTCGAGCGAATCGACGACCTTCTGGCCGGCGTGACCGCTGACGGGTCGCTGCATGGCGTCGCCGCGACGGTGGTCGGCCGCGACGGTGTCCTCTACCAGGGCGCAGCCGGAGATGCGAAGCCCGACACGATGTTCCGCAACGCGTCGATGACCAAGGCCGTCGCGACCACCGCGGCGCTACAGCTCGTCGAGCAGGGGCGCGTCGACCTGGACGCGACCGTCGCGTCGATCGTGCCGGAGTTCGGCGAGCTCCAGGTGCTTGACCACTTCGAAGGCCGTGAGCCGGTCCTGCGGGCGCCCAAGACGCAGGCGACCGTCCGGCATCTGATGAACCACACGGCCGGCTGCGGTTACCACTTCCTCAACGAGAAGCTCTTCGCATACTGCACCGGGCAGAACTTTCCCAACCCGCTCGAGGGCATCAAGGAGAGCATCAGCGCGCCGCTGGTCCACGATCCCGGCACGGTGTGGGAGTACGGCGTCAGCACCGACTGGGTCGGCATGGTCGTCGAGGCTGCCAGCGGCCAGACGCTGGCCGACTACCTCGCCGAGCATGTCTACGGCCCGCTCGGCATGACGGACTCGACGTTCGACCCGACCGACGAGCAGCGCGCGCGCTTGCTGCCGGTCCGCTTCCGGGCGCCGGACGGCAGTCTGATGGCCACCGACCTCGACCTGCCGGCGCAGCCGGAGTGGGACGCCGCCGGCCACGGGTCCTACGGGACGATCGCCGACTACGGGCGTTTCGTGCGCGCCTGGCTCAACGGCGGCCAGCTCGACGGCGCGCGCATCCTCAAAGAGGAGACCGTCGAGCTCGCGTTGCGGGACCACCTCGACGGGGCGCCGCTGCCGAAGCAGATGGAGCCGACGATCCCCGAGCTGGCCAGGCCGGTCGAGCTGCTCGACGTCCCCCAGGGGTGGGGCCTGGGGTTTCACCTTTACCTGGTCGACCTGCCCGGCATGCGCAGCGCCGGCTCGGCGGACTGGTCGGGGCTGTTCAACAGCTTCTTCTGGATCGACCGCACGGCGGGGATCGGCGCCGTGATCGCGACGCAGCTTCTGCCGTTCTTCGACGACAAGATGGTCGAGACGATCCTCGGCTTCGAGGCTGCGGTCTACGCGGAGCTCGGCGCCGCGGTCTGAGTCCTGTCGGTGCTGCTTTGAGTTCGGGCTTGTCAGTAGTGGTATCGGGCCTTCAAAATCTTGACTTCGTTGTCGTCTGCTCGGTAGACGAGCCGGTGTTCGTCGTCGATTCGCCGAGACCAATATCCGGACAGTTCGCCCTTGAGCGGTTCCGGTTTGCCGATCCCTCCGAACGGATCGCGCTGGATCTCTCCGATCAGTCTCGTGATCCGTCGAGCCGTCTTGCGGTCGGAGGCCAACCAAAACAGGAAGTCTTCCCAGGCATCTGGGTCGAAGTTGATGTGTCTCACTCCTCGCCGCCGGCCATCTCCTTAAGTTCGTCGATCGACTTGGTGACGTGCGGGGTTGCGTGCTGGGCGGCCTTGTCGCGCGCGACGGCCTCCATGAGTCGGCGGGCATTCTCGGGCGAGCGCAGTAGGTAGACCGTTTCCTGCCACGAGTCGTAGTCGTCGGCGGACATGAGCACCGCATCTCCTGCCCTGGAAGTGATGCGTACCGGCTCATGGTCGGTGTTGACTTGTTCGAGAAGTGGGAAGAGGCGCTGCCGAGCCTCACTGGCGCTGATGCTCACGTGGGAACCACCCTTTCTCGTACAGGAAAGTCGTATCACAATGGTACGGTAGGTCCGTACGATGCTGGTCGGTCATGACACGGGCCATTGCTCGACCGCCGCTACGACCGCCGGGCAGCAGCATGACGGCCCCACTGTTACGCCGGCTTGCCTCCGACGACCACGCCGATCGACGGTGCGGGATCATTTCTTGAGTCCTGGGATGTCATAGAGCAGGCGAAGCACCTGCATCGCAGCGCGAAGACAAGTGTCTGGATTCAAGATTTCTATATATAATCTCGACATGGCGCTCAGTATCAAGGACCCCGAGGCGGACAGACTCGCCCGGGAACTGGCTGCTCGGACGGGAGAGAGTCTGACCGAAGCAGTCTTGGTCGCATTGCGCGAGCGGCTGGCCCGTGAGACGGGGCGCACGAGAAGTATTCCGCTGCGCGAGGAGCTGGCTGCGATCCGTCGTCGATGCGCAGCCTTGCCGGTCGTCGACAACCGATCCGCCGATGAGATCCTCGGCTACGACGACCGCGGTCTGCCCGCGTAATGGTCATCGACACGTCGGCTCTGGTAGCCATGCTGAGCGACGAACCGGAGGCCGACGTGTTCGAGGCCGCTGTCGAAGCGGACGGCACGCGGTTGATGTCGACGGCATCGTATGTGGAGACGGCGATCGTGATCGAAGCACGATTCGGCGAGCCTGGTGGGCGTGAGCTGGACCTTTGGCTTCATCGGGCTGCAGTCGATCTGGTGGCCGTCGACGCCGACCAAGCCGACGTCGCTCGGATCGCTTACCGTACATACGGCAAAGGGCGGCACCGCGCAGCCCTCAACTACGGCGATTGCTTCTCCTATGCCCTGGCCAAGGTCAGCAACCAGCCTCTGCTGTTCAAAGGCGACGATTTCGCGCAGACCGATATCGGCGGGTCCTGAAGGGACGACTCGGGGGGCCGACTAACTCGAGCAAGGGATGATCCGTTTACGCGGATCGGCGCTCAAGTCGACCAGAGCCACCCGTGCCAAGGCCGACGACGAACGCAAGCGCTCGCTCGCGCGGCTCGCTGAATCGGCCGACGAACGTGCCCAGCACGCCACCAAGCTGCTCAAGAAGAAAGGCGTCGGCCTCGACGACCTCCTGGCGCGTGGATGCCCGTCGGCCCGGGCTCGACGGGCGGGCCACCCACGGTCCGCTTCGCCGTGAACTGCACCGGCTTCAGCGCCGCTACTGGTCGGTCACTGCACACCGGTGATTCGCGTAGATCTCGGCCAGAAATTGCTCGGCGGCGACAGCCGTGTGTGCGGCGCGCGCCGAGCCGAGCATGTCGAATGCGTGCTGGGCGAACGGCAATTCGGCGTACACGACCGGCTGGGTGCTGACGTCCCGCAGCTTCGCGACGAATGCCCGAGCCTGTTCGACGGGAACCAGCGAGTCGTTGGTCCCGTGCAGGACGAAGAACGGCGGGGCGTCCGCGGCGACATGGTTCACCGGCGACGCGTCGACATACGTCTCGAAGCTCGTTTTGTGCGGTTGTTTGATGACCATCTGCTCAAGCAGCTCCGGCATCGACGGATGCATCGCGTCCTCGAAGCGGGTGAAGTCGTAGACGCCGTAGAACGGGACCGCCGCCTGGACGCCGGTGTCGACGTCTTCGAAGCCCGGCTGATATCGCGGGTCATTGGGTGTCAGCGCAGCCAGCGATGAGAGATGGCCACCGGCCGAGCCGCCGGTGATGGCGATGAAGTCGGGGTCGCCGCCGTATTCGGCGATATGAGTCTTGACCCACGCCAGCGCGCGCTTGACGTCGACGATGTGGTCGGGCCACGTGTTGCGCGGGCTGTGCCGATAGTTGACCGCCACGCAGATCCAGCCGAGTTCGGCGAGATGGCTCATCAATGGATGTGCTTGTCCACGCTTGTTGCCTGTGATCCAGGCGCCGCCGGGGATCTGGAACAGTACCGGTGCTTTCCCGGCCCGGTCGAGGTCGGGACGCCGCCAGAGGTCGAGATGATTGGCACTGCCGTACTCGCCGTAGCTGATGTCGGCGTCGTGGGTGTAGTCGCGGTAGATCCGCAACATCCGCAGCGCACCCGAGCTCTTGGCGGTGCCGGCACCGACTGGCCGGCGCCACAGGCCCGTTGAGTCCGTGCGGCGGCCGGTGCCCAGGCCGCTGTCCAACGCTGCGCGCAGCGGGACAGCGGCCTTGTGACCCGCGCGGTTGAAGTTCAGCAGACCCGCCGCCGAAATGCCGGCCACCACCCAGGCGATCGCGCGCACCGGGCGGGTCAGGTGGCGAGTGGTCAACGCCAGCCCGCCGAGCTGGCTCACAAGCGTCTGCAGCGGGAACTCGCTCACCACCAAACCGAACCCGAACGACAGGATCGACGGGTAGCCCTTGCGTGCCAACGGCCGGTAGCCGTTCAGTGTCGACGCGGCGGTCACCGCCGTGACAGCCGACGACCCGATCTGCCGACCGATGTGAACGATTCGATCCGTGCGCATTCGGCCACCCTAGGGTGCGGTGCAGTCATGACACGGGCCATTCGTGCACCGGTGCGCCGGTGTGCGCGTGCTCGACATACCGCCGCGTCATTTCGTGCAGTGCCGCGATGCGATCAAGCCCGCGCTCCTGAAGACGGCGCACGGTCTCGACCTGCCAGGCGGCACCGGTACGGCCGCTTCGCACCCGCGCTTCGATGACGCCGAGGTACCGATCGCGGTCGTCGGGATCAACCCCCCACGCATCGAGCCCCGCCGCGGCGGCCGGCAGCAGGATCTCACAGGTGAGCCGATCGACCGGATAGTCGACGCCGCGCCAAGACAATTCGGCCGCCAGACCTTCGCGCGCCGCACGGTGCAGGTCCCGCTCGGCCACCGCGAACGGCATCTGCTCCCACCGGGCGGGATCGCCGGCATGATCGTCGGCGACCGCGCGGACCAGGCCGTAGTAGTACGCGGCGTTGGCGATCATGTCGACGGCGGTCGGTCCGCTGGGCAGCACCCGGTTTTCGATGCGCAGCTGCGGGCGTCCGGCCTGGACGTCGTAGACGGGACGGTTCCAACGCCACACCGTGCCGTTGTGCAGCCGGAGCTCGCGCAGGCCCGGAACACACCCCGCATCGACGGCGACGTCGGGATCCTCGGCCTCCAGCGTGGGAATCAGCGGAGGGAAGTCCCGGACGGTTTCGTCGAACAACTCCACGGGATCGTCGATCCACCGGTCGCCGAGGCGAACCCGCGCCGGAGCACCTCTTCGGAGCTCCTTGGGGCGGCGGGTGTCAAGAAGCTGCTCCAGCAACGGAATTCGGGTCTCCTGCCAGACCTGGTTACCGAGCAGGTAGGGCGCGTTCGCAGCCACCGCCAGCTGGGCGCCGGCGATCGACTGGGCGGCGTTGTAGTAGGCGGCGAACCGGTCCGGCGGCACCCGCAGGTGCAGCTGCAGACTGGTGGTGGCGGCGTCGGGGGCGACCGAGTCGGTGCTGAACTCCACCGGCTCGCACCCGTCGACGATGCGCACCGAGAACGGGCGGTGGCGAGCAGCGCGCACGCGCCGTGCCAGCAGCTCATAGCGCGGGCTGTGCGAGATGTGCTCTGCGGTCAGCTGCTCGGCGCTCAGGGTGGGCAGCATGCCGACCGCGACCAGCCGGACCCCGAGCACTTCGATCGCCGCCCGGCACCGGTCGAACACGCCGGCGAGGTCGGATTCACACTCGCGCAGGACGCGGCCCCGGAGCCGGCGGGGCGCCAGATTCAGCTCGACGTTGAACTGGCCGAGCTCATGCTGCATGTCGGCGCGGCCCAGCCGTGCCAGGACCGCGTCATTGATCAGCCGCGGCCGGCCCAACGGGTCGACGAGATCGAACTCCACTTCCATGCCGACGGTGTCGTCGTGGTCGTCGAACCAGCCCCCGTCGACCATGCGCCGCAGAGCGGCGACACACCGCTCCAGCCTGAGCTGCACCGCGTGGCCGTCGCCACCCACCAGGGCGGACGGTTCGACACGCTCACCCATGACGCACCTCCTCGCGGCGCTCGTGGATCCCATTCTTACCTGCGGGATAGGAAAGTCTTCCCATTCCGGCACGGGACTCTGGCTTGCCGGCGATTACGGCTGGGGGCTCTGAGTAGCAGTGTTCCTCTCAACAACAAAACCACCCAGCACCAATCGAGAGGCAAACATCATGACCGCATCGACCCCCAAGCTGTCCGGCCTCAAGTACGCAGCAACCCTCCTCGGCGCCTTCGCCGTCCTCGCCGTTGCCCCGGCCACCGCCTTCGCGGTCGACAACGAGCCCGCGCCCGCCGGTAGCTGCGCCTACACCGACGCGGACGGCTACCCGATCCCGATCGACGACGGCCAGGACGTCTTCGTCGACGGCAAGATCGTCAGCTGCCGCGGCGGCACGATCACGATCACGACAGCGCCCAGCCGCGGCGGCATCTTCCAATCGCCGGTGATCAAGGGCGGTGGCATCTTCCAGCCGGCGGAACCCAAAGGCGACGACGTCGTCCAGCCGCCGGTGGTCAACCGCGCCCCCGTCCTCGATCGCGCCCCGGTCCTCGCCCAGCCCTGACCGCCACCCCCCGCTCGGCCCGTCACCCGAACCGGTGACGGGCCGAGCCCCGCCGCGCACTCGGCCGTCGAACGCCGCGTTCGCAGGCCACGAACCTCGGCGCTACGCCACAATGCCTGCATAGGAGGTGCGCATGTCTTCCCACCTGGAAGTCTTCAAGCCGGCCGGCCGGGAGCTCGTCCCACTGGGCGGCGAGCGCGTGACCCTCGGCAAGGCCTCGGGCAACGACATCGCGCTCGAGCACGACGAAACCGTCTCGCGGTTGCACGCCGTCTTCGAAAACCTCGGGGCCGCATGGTCGATCCGCGACATGGGCAGCCGCAACGGCACCTACCTCAACGGCGAAAAGATCACCGCCGAACGCGTCCTGCACTCCGGCGACGAGGTGCGCGTCGGCAAGTCGCGGTTGATCTTCTGGATGGTCCACGACCCCGCCGACGGCCGCCGCGACGAGCAGACCGTCTCTGCCCAGCCCCTCGAGGCGCCGCCGCGGCTGACCCGCCGCGAAGACGATGTGCTCGTGGCGTTGTGCCGGCCGTTGGTCTCCGACGACCCGTTCCCCGAACCCGCGTCGGTCAAGGCGATGGCCGGCGAGCTCTTCGTCACCGAGGCCGCCGTCAAACAGCACCTGCAGAACCTGTACGACAAGTTCGCCATCCCCACCGAGGGCGACCGGCGCGTCCGGCTGGCCAACGAGGCACTGCGCCGCGGCGCGGTCACCCTCGCCCAGTTGCGCGACAGCGCTACGTGAAGTCCAGCGCCTCGACCGTCGCCACCGGCCCTTCGTGGGTCGGCCGGTCGGCGCCCCCGATGCGGTAGACGGTGGAGCCGACCACCGCGACCGCTTGGCCGTGCACCGGCGTGTTGATCGGCGCCTGCGTGCTCCACTTGCGGTTGGCGATGTCGTACATTTCGACGGTGGCCAGCACGCGGGTCGGCTCCTCGCCGCCGACCACCACGATGCGGCCGTCGACGAACGCCGCACCGTAGCTGCCGCGGGGAGACGGCATGTCGGGCAACTTCTCCCAATTGTCGGACGCTGGGTCGAACCGCTCGAATGCCGCCGAGTTCTCGTCGGCGCTGAGCAGCCGGCCGCCGACCGTGTAGACGTACACGCCGTCGGACACCGCCGCGAGATGCTCACGGGGAGTGGGCATATCGGCCGCCTGCGTCCACGACTGGCCGTCGAAGACCTCAGTCTGGGGCACGATCTGTTTGTCGTTCTGCCCGCCGACCACGACGAGCTCGTCGTCGACCACCGCCGCCGCCGGCGCCGCCCGCGCGTGCTGCAGGCTCGGCAACTCGACCCACGTGTCGCCACGGAGCGCGAACACCTTGTCCGACGCCTGCGTGATGGTGTCGGTGGCGCCGCCGATCACCACGACCTCGCCGCGGTAGGTCGCCGCCGCGGCATGGTTCAGCGGGATCGGCAGCGACGGCTGCGGTTGCCACTGTTGGGTTCGGGGGTCGTACGTCTCGACGGTCTGCAGCGTCTCGCCCTCGCGGATTCCGCCGATGAGCCAGATCTTGTCGTCGAGCACGGTGTACGCCATCATCAGCCGGGCGGTCGGCGCGTCGGGCAGCGAGCGCCACCGCGCCGCGGGTTGCGGCGTGCGCGGCGCCAGCTTCAGCGCTTCCGCCGACGACGTGGCCTGGCCGTCGCCGGCGCCGGTGGACCCGCCGATCGCGTACACCGTCTTGCCGACGGCCGCCACGGCCACACCGTGACGTGCGGTGCCCATGTCCGGCAGGTCGGACCACGTCGAGGTCGTCAGATCGAGCGCGGTCACAGTCCCGAGGGGCCGCCCCCCGGCGGTGCCGCCGACCGCCACCAATCGGGCGTCGGTGACCGCGACGCCGAAGTCGCTGCGTGGCTCCGGAAGCGCGGGCATGGTCGTCCAGGTGTCGGCGGCCGGGTCGTACGCCTCGACCGTCGCCAGGTCCGCCGTCCCGTTCGTGCCGCCGATCGCGTAGACCAGCTTGCCGTCAGACGCCGCGGCCAGCAGCTGCCGCGGCGTCGGCATCGGCGCGCCCGGCTTCCACCCGGTGCCGTCGTACACCTCGGTGGTGCCCAGCACCCTGCCGTCGGCATCCACGCCGCCGGTGACGACGATGCGGTCACCCACCACGGCGGCCGCCGCCGCCGCGCGTGGCTGCAGCAGCGGCGGCAACTCCATCCAGCGGCTGTTGACCACCCGCCACACCCGATCGGTGGCGACCTTCGGGTTGGCGCCCTCGGTGCGCCAGCCACCCAGTACGACCGGGGTGTCCTGCCAGGTCACCGACATCGCGCGCTGCACCGGAACCGGCAGGGCCTCGCCGCCCTTCCAGCTGTCGATCGCGGGGTCGTACCCCTCGTGGGTGCCGCTGACCCGGTCGTCGGCGTCCATACCGCCGAACATCCAGATGGTGCCGTCGGCCTGCGTGGCCGCCGCCCCGGCGAGGGCCGTGCGGGCGTCGGCGATCGCCCGCCACCCCGGCTGCGCTTCGGCGGCCGGCTGCGCAGCCGGCGTCGGGTCGCCACCACCGCCGGTGTCCCTCGACGACGCGACGATCACGACGGCGCCGATCACCAGCAGCACCACGGCCGCCGCGGCGGCGAGCGCGATCAGTGTCTTCTTGCGGTCCTTCGGCGGCGCGACGGGCGGCGGGGGAGGAGGGCTCCACGGTGTGTTCGACGGGCTGCGGGCGAACATGTCGGGTGGGGGCGGGGCCGGCGGCGGTGCCGGTGGCACGTTGACCGGGATGGGTGGCGCGGCAGACGGGTAGGACGGTTCCGACAGCGGAATCGCCTGTGTGCCCTCGGGTTGCTCGGGAGGAGGGGACGCTTCGCTGATCGCCATCGCGTCCGCGGTCAACCCGTTGTGCCGCTGGGCTTCCTGCAGGGCGCGACCGAATTCGGCCGCCGAGTCGAACCGCTCGGCCGGATCGAGCGCCATCGCCTTCTCGATCGCCGAGCACACATCGGAGGGGATGCCGAGGTGACGCAGATCCGGTACCGGCTGCGAGGTGATCCGCAGGTAGTGCGCGATCAGCTCCTCGTCGGTGTTGCGCTCGTGCGCGGCCTTGCCGGCGATCAACGCGTACATCGTGGCGCCCAGCGAGTAGACGTCTGCCACGACCGTCGGTGGCTTACCGGTGAGCACCTCGGGTGCGGTGTAGGACAGTGTGCCGGTGAAGAACCCGGTGACCGTCTTGTACCCGCCGACGATGCGGGCGGTGCCGAAGTCGCTCAGCTGCGGATCGCCGTAGTCGTTGACAAGCACATTGGCGGGCTTGATATCGCGATGCAAAGTGCCTGTCCGGTGCGCGGTTTCGAGCGCCCCGCACAGTTTCACGCCGATGCGCAGCACGTCCGGCCACGGGATCCGGCCCTGCCGCCGCACCTGGTCGGCGAGCGAACCCCTTGCGTGATAGGGCATCACGATGAAGGGCCGGTCCCGTTCGGTCATGCCGACCTGCAGGATGTTCACGATGTTCGGGTGGCCCGATAGTCCGCCCATCGCGTAGCCCTCGCGCAGGAATCGTTCCTGGTCGTCCTGGTCGAGATTGGATGCGAGGACCTTGATGGCGACGGTGCGCCCGAGTGACTGCTGGTGGCAGCGGTAGACGACGCCGCCACCGCCCCTGCCCACCTCGACGGCGTCGACGAATCCGGCGGATGCCAGCTCGTACGCTATTTCGCCCGCCATCGCCCTACGTCCTCCGGTGAAGTGCGAGTATTGGGCTAAAGGTACCGCTCAGCGGCTGTGTTTGCGCAGGCTTTGACGGTTGCGTACCGGGCGTGACCGAGCGCAGGGCACTCGCGTCACACTGTCACCGGGCCGCGCGGCCGTTGAGGCTGCACTGAGGGAGGGCGCTACTCGAACTTCTCCGCCCTGTCTGCAGTCTCAACGGGGCCTGTGGATTGATTCTGCGGCTGATCGCCCGGAAATGGCACGCTTTGGCCGTCGAGGCGCTGCAGCCAGGTCCGCGGAGAAGACACAGGATGCCGGATAGGGGGCGGACCGATAGCGCGCAGCGCCTCCAAGACCCGGCGGTTGCGTCGCAGTTCGGCAGCGGCGAGCGGGCAGGTATACGAGGCGGACTCCGCAGCCGCCGCATCGTCGATCTGGACGGTGCCGAGGTACGCTGCGATCCGTTCCGGGTGCCGGTCGGCGTAGAGCACACCGAGCAGGGAGCCCCACGAGTGGCCGTGCAGCACAACCTGTTCCTTGCCGACGCGGGCGCAGACCATGTCGACCAGCTCGTAGAGGTCGGTGAGGAACTGCTCAACGGTCATCGACGATCGCGGGATGCTCGGGCGGAACGACTTGCCGGTGCCGCGCTGGTCCCGGTAGACGACGGTGAACCGGTTCTCAATGTCAGAGTTGAAGTGCCTGAGAAGGCGGGTCTCGCTGAAACCCGGTCCACCGTGGAGATGGATCAGTGGCGGGTTGGCCAGTTCGCGGCCGCGGACCAGCACCCACTGGTCGACACCGCCGAGCCGACATTCGCCCACCTCGGCGACACCCTGCGGCACGGTGCCGCCGACCGCCGTGGGGAATGGTCTGGTCCGGCCCGGTCCCCTCATACATGCCACGGTTGCCGACGACTGGTCTGTTTGCTAGAGCCGAACGGCCCCGGTGCGGAGGTCGGGTGTTGCCGGCATCTCTCCCCTGGATCCCTCGGAGATACTCGGTACAACTTGCCGTCAGCAGACAGGAGATCCCAACGATGGTCGCGACACGTGCCGAAGCGGTGCGGCACCTCAAGGGTGCCGGAGGATTGAAGCTCGTCGTTCTCGGAGCCGACGGGCACTAGTTCGCGGCGATGTTCGTGCAAGGCTCGGTGAGGTACGACAAGGAGGAAGCCACCTTCATCGCGGTGGCCGAGGACGGCCACCTGGTGGGGGAATTATTCGTCAACGACACGGTCAGATGCGACGAAAACATCGACGCCTTTGTCATCTGGGTCGCGCGATAGCGTCGTGAGCTACAGGCGAACGCATTCGCAGAGGTGCAAGGCGAAAGCGGTTCGCCCGTAACTCGCTCATGCTGCCGACAATAGGAAACGGTTCCGACAATGCTCAGGAAGGTCTGAGAATTGCTTCGATTGCCGCGACAACCGTGTCCTCCGTTTCGTGACCCCAGAACCGAACCACGTTCCATCCGGCGGATTGCAGTGCCGCCGTCTGGTCCCGGTCCCGTCGGGCGTTGCCTTCGAGCTTAGGGGACCAATACGCGCCGTTCACGCTGGGTTGCCGACCGTGCTCGGGGCAGCTGTGCCAGAAGCAGCCGTCGATGAAGACGGCGAAGCGATGTTTGGTGAAAGCGATGTCAGGCCGAATGAGCTTGCCGTCGACCCGGATGGCGAAATCCTTGCGGAAGCGGTAGCCGCGGCGATGGAGGGCCGAACGCAAGCTGACCTCGGGTTTCGTGTCCCGACGCCGGATCGCGGCCATGTTTCGGGATCGGCCAGGGGTTGTGACGTACACGCCCGTTTCGGGTGTTGTCGGCGCGCCATCGCCGTCCTCGACGACCATACGGATACGGTACGCGCAGGGGTTTGACGACCCGTACTATCCCGCGGTAGTGTCTTCTATCGAACAAATGTTCGATAGAAGGCGGAGGGGTGAGATGGTCAGCAAGCTGAGCTGCCTGGAAATTTGCGCGGGTGCCGGTGGTCAGTCGCTAGGGCTTGACCTCGCCGGGTTCGGGCATGAGCTTGCCGTCGAGATCGACCCAGATGCATGCCAGACGCTGCGGCTGAACCGGAGCCGATGGAAGATCCATGAGGGTGATGTCCGCGGCGTTGACGGGACTGCATATCGCGGTATCGATCTTCTGGCTGGCGGCGTCCCGTGCCCACCATTCTCGATTGCCGGCAAGCAGCTGGGCGAGGACGACGAACGTGATTTGTTCCCGGAGGCGCTCCGTCTCGTCGAGGAAGCGCAGCCGAAAGCAGTCATTTTGGAAAACGTCCGCGGATTGTCAACGGCGAGGTTCCACACCTATCGCACGTCGATCAAGGATCGGCTCAACGACCTCGGCTACGACTCCGACTGGCAGGTGCTCAACGCCAGCGAGTTTGGTGTGCCGCAGTTGCGTCCGCGGTTCATTTTGGTAGCCGCGCTGCCTCAGTATTTCGAGCGGTTCGCATGGCCCGGAGCGATGGGTACGCCGCCGACGGTTGGCAGGACGCTGCATAACCTCATGGCCCGTGACGGCTGGGCAGGCGCTGACGCATGGGCGGAGCGCGCGGACGGGATCGGCCCGACGATCGTCGGCGGGTCGCGCAAGCATGGTGGACCCGACCTCGGGCCAACCCGCGCCCGGGCTGCGTGGCTCGAACTCGGCGTGGACGGCAAGGGGCTGGCGAATTACGGTCCAGATGAGCTGACGCCCATTGACCACACACCGCGGCTCACCCTCGAAATGGCTGCTGCAATCCAGGGTTTCCCGCCCGAATGGAAATTCTATGGCCGCAAGACCGCAGCGTATCGGCAGATCGGTAATGCGTTTCCGCCGCCGGTTGCGGAAGCTGTTGGGCGACAGATTCGTTCAGCGATTACCGGGAAAGCAGTGCCGCGCCGCCGGAGTGCTAAACATCTGCGCGCCGTCGTGAACGCCTAACACGTCGGCATCAGGCGTCGTCGTCCAAGCTGGATTTCTTACCTCGTCGCGCAGCCTCAAGCTTTATCGCAGCGATGATGTTCCCCGGCCACGGGGCTGACTTGGTGAGCCGGTAGTACGTCCTAACTCGCCCACCCTCGGTCTTCCGTTTGTACTTGTAGTCCCACCCGATGAAGCGCACGTCTCGCATCCGTCGCTGCCAGTCCTCTTGATATAGCTTGGCGCTAGCGACGATTGAGATCACGTCGGAACGAATCCACTCATCGGTGCCGAATGCGAGAAGCAGCTCGCCGATCCGCCGCTGTGGCTCGTCGTATGTAGCGGCTTGCCGAATCTGCTCGACGAATGGGTCATATGTGCGGAAGTGGTCCTTCTTGCCGTTGTTGCATTCTTCGCAGAGCGGCTGCAGATTTTCAATGTCATTCGTGCCGCCCCATTCCTGGGGGAGCTTGTGGTCGACATCGAGTTTTACGCCGTCTCCAAGTGGAGTCCGGCCGCACATAGCGCATCGTTGCGGTTGGAGCACCTGAGCCCGCGTCTTCCGGTCGACTCGCGGCCCTTCCGGTCGCGGGGGCTTTCGTGCTCTTAAGTAGTAGCGGGGTCTGCGGCCGTTTGGGATCTTGTCGATCCAGAAGAACGGATATAGCTGGCGGACGCGGCGACCTCGCTGGCTGTGATGTTCGCCTGTGATTTCAGCGAGGTAGCCCTCAATTTCAACGGTCGTCGGCGGATCATCGCGCCGCTGGTAGAGGTACCGATAGATACGGCGTAGCTCCTGCTCGCGGACGATCTCGTGAAGGTCGGAGCTCTCCGGCAGCGGCAGTGGCAATTCCTCGGTGTTGTCCACCCGGGCAGGGTATCCACTGCGCTTTGTAGGTCGGGCGAGGTTTGGTCCGTTTCGACGTGGCCCACGTCAGTTGTCCGCAGGCGGCGATACCCTCGGGCTGTCAACGTTTGCGGCTCGGGGGTGACAGTGGACATCGGGTGGGCGCCGGACCCCGAGCTAGACGCAGCCGAAGCCGAGCTGTACCGGCTCGACCCAACCGGCGACCGTGTGGTCGCAGTGCTGCGTGAGACCTTCGACCAGCTCTACGACGGCCAGCACACCGGTCGCTGGAACTTCAACGACCTGCACAAGACCGAGAAGACCCACATGGGCACCCTGGTCGAGATCAACCTGCATCGCGAGTTCAACTTCGATGACGGCGACAAGACGGACTATCGCATCGCCGGCGTACAGGTGGACTGTAAATACTCGATGAGGCCATACGGCTGGATGCTGCCGCCGGAGGTCATCGGCGAGATTGCGCTGCTGGTGACGGCGAACGACGAGACATCGACCTGGCAAGCTGGCCTTGTACGGGTGGCACCCGAAGCGACGAGGGGCACGCATAACCGCGACGCGAAGACCTCGCTGTCACTGTCTGGCCGCCAGCAGATCCGCTGGTTGTGGACCGATCATCCCGGGCTTGCGCCGAACCTGTTCCATCAGATTGACGCTGCAACGCGCGATGAGATCTTCAGCGCTAGGGCAAGGCGTGGGAGTCAGCACGGACAAGCGCGCGTCAACGAGCTGTTCCGCCAGGTAAGCGGCCGCATCGTGCGGCGGGCGGAGCTCGCCACCGTCGCGCAACAGGACGATTTCATGAAGCGCGCGCGTGGCAACGGAGGCGCCAGGACAGCGCTTCGCCCCGAGGGAATCTTGGTCCTCGGCCATCAGGACAACGACCCCCTCGTGGCGCAAGCGTTGGGGCTGCCTGTTCCTCGCAAGGGTGAGCTGGTCGCAGCTCGCGTCGTACCCGCTCATCTGGATCGCTTCGACCCCGTAGCGGTGATTGATGCTCAACGATGGGCGGTGGCAAGGCCTGGCGACCCAGTGGTGACCGCGCCTGAGGTCGGCCGCGGACAGCGCTGAAGGTGTAGCGGCACGTTTGCCACGCCGGGCGCGGAAACACCTCGCTGCAGCTGTTGGCTGGGCTACTGTCTGCGACAGGATTGTGTGCATATGGGGGATTGGTGACGAGCGGAGGTGCGGCGGGCCTGCCGGACGCCTACCAAACTTGGCAAGCGCGACTGGCCGCGGAGTTCTTCAACAGCCGTGAGAAGCAACCTGTGGTCATGTTCGTCGACCGCGCGGTACTGCAAGACCTTGCCGACGTGGGTGAAGATGGACCCCGGTCACTGGCCGGCGCCGTGCGTCAGTTTGTGGACGTCACCGCCGGGCGATCGATGTTCGCTCGAATCGAAAGGGTGGAAGCTACCTGGCGCCGAGGATTGCAGGACGAGCCGCCGCCTACACTGCCGATTCTTGCACTCAGTGTGCTGGCTGCTTCTGAGATGTCACGAGATGGGGCGATAGCGAGCAACAACTATTACATCCCACTCGCGAAGGCGATGTTGCCGGATGGATCGGAGGCTGACGTAGCTGCGCTTCGAACCGCCCTTCGTGATCAAGGAGCCTTCACGGCCGTCGCGGAGATGTGGGTCAGGCTCGATCGCTGGCTGGACGAGAACGGCGGCAAGTTCGGCCTCTCGACAATTCGCGAGCATCCGGAACTCACACGGATTGGCTATCCGCTTTCGCAGACATTAGTGCGTAAGAGCGACCGCGCCGCGCTTACTCGGTTCTTCGACAAGCTCAACCTGGGAAGTGAAGGTATACCAAGCCAGTCGTCTCTGATTTCGATGTTGCGTGTCTGGACGAGCACTCGTGCACAAGGACTCAGCGGGCGCTTCATTGCGTCGCTCAGTGAGCCCACTGTTGGGGACTACATGCGAACGGTGGTACATCAGCTTGCGGTCGCGTGGGACGGCAAGATCATCACCGCCGAGGGTCTTCGCCGACTTGATCTGCGCTTGGTGGTTGATATCGATCGGAGCGCGGCCTGGTGGGTGATCCCAGCAGTGTCGGATGTGACTGAGGATCTGTTAGAGGGACTTTCGGGTGGCGAAGAATTTACAGCGTTGCTGACGACCGATCCGTACAGCTCTATGTTCGAGGTCGATGGCTTGCCGCCGGTGAGCACTGCTGCACTGACAGTCGGCCTAGCCGCACGCGGCAAGTATTGCGTTGCGGAGTTTCAACCATCGAAACTCTTTGTGCTGGAAGACAATGCTGATGCCGGCGGGTGGATGTCGGTTGATGCGCTGCAGCCCTACGAAGAACATGTACTTCTCGTTGCGTCAGAGACTGTTCCAGCGGTCCAACGTGTATTGAACGATGCAGCTGATAGTGGATGGCAGCGTATGGCCCAGTCGATCGTGGACGGAATCTTCTCCGGCTACGCGATTCTCTACGGCGTGACGTTCAGCGACCAGACTTCACTTGAGAAGGCGATGGCTGTTCTGCCTGTCACGGTCGCTGCGAACCTTCGAGTGGGTGCAAACATCCGCCCCCGGCTGGTGAATGGTCTGCCGATCCTTCGCAGCATCGGCAGGAATATCTACTTTCCCGGTGGTGAGCCAGATCTCGCTCTTCCGGTTGGGGCAGAACCTCGTAAGACGGATGTCTCCATTGACGGGACTACCGATAGCCTACTCGCATCGATCTTCCCTTTTCCTATCAGTCGGATCGGCCCATGGCCAGAGGGAACTCACGTTGTTCGTGCAGACGGGGAAGAGCTGACATTCGTGGTCGCGTCGGGTCACGCAGACGATCGGAACCCGACCGGTATTGGCAGACTTGGTTGGTCGAATGGCAGGTTAGGTGATTTGCCTCTGCCGCAGTCGATTTGCGGATCCCTATGCGCTGACAGAGCACACGAACGTAATGCCGTGCTTGCGCGCCGCGGGGCATCAGAGAACTGGCTCATCCTGCCCAGCGGTCAGTTGGACGAGATGAAAGAACCGCCACCGCCAGCCGGTTTCGATGGGCTCAGCTTCCCGATGTTCGAGGTCGATCAGCCGAAGGCGACATGGCTAGCGCAGAAGCGTCGCGATCGATGGTCGGTCATCAGGATTCGTGTGCAGCAACCAAACTTTCGTGGTCTATCACCGCGAGACAGTGAGGTCTGGCGGGAGCTATGTCAGGTTGTCGTTGCCGACGACCCGATCTGGCAGATGTACCGGACCGCATGGGAGAGGTTCGATGGACGCTGACCTCATGCTCGCATGGATGAGTGCAACAGCAGAGGGCGATATTCGGGATCTTCGGCAACGCGTAGCGTGGCTGGCCCGAAACGCGGATCTGAATCCTCAGCCATTTGAAACGGGCCGGTGGTTGCGGGACATGACTGCTTTGGCGCATGTCGAAGTTGACTGGGTCGGCGGACGTTGGGCGATGGCTCCGCCAGTTGCCGTGCTGCTGCCGTCGTGCGGTGGTACGACAGTGCTTGCTGGCTGTCGTCGCTTGGGTTTAGTAGAGGAACTCGGCGATCTACTCTCACTGCAAACAATCTTGTGCGCAACGAGCGATTTGCGGCTGACGACTCCGACCCAGGTCTATCTACAGTCGGATTCGATCAAAGATCTTGTTGAAGGACTGAATATTTGTGGCGTCGACTACGGCGGCCGTGCGGCCGAATATATCGCGAACAGGTTATCGCCGTTGCGGCTGGGAGAGCCCGCCGCGCCACCTGCTTACAGTGCGCCAGTGAAATACCTTCAATTGGATGGCGCCCTACGGTTCGTAGATGGAAGGCTGACAAGCCATTCCGGGCTCTGCCAGATCTCCGTGCAAGGCCGTCCCTCATACCTGTACCGCAACGGCGACGAATGGTTTCACACTGTCCATGCAGACGGTGTCCTCTGGGCCCTGGCCGAGAACGGGATCGAGGTCTTCCGCTGGCGGCTTGATCGCGTTGACGGCGACTACGAGATGGGCACGTTGTTTATTGACCAGGATGCACCACTCCCACCGCTCCAGGCACGCGCGCTCGTCCTGTGCAGCGGTCAGCCGACCGCCTTCGGTGAACTCGCAAAGACCGCAATCTATCGGAATGTTCCAAGAGCAGTGGCCGACCAAGTAGCGCGGTCCGTACGCCAGAGACTCACTTCCATCACCTAGCAATTAGAGGAGTTTATAGTGCCTCCAACGCTTCCCGTACTTCCCGCGCGCGGCCTCGACGTCATGGGAACGTTTAATCGATTGCGCGACGCGTACTTTCGGTACTATGAGACCCCTTTCGGGCTTGCCGATCCTCGGCTTCAGCAGGAGCGCCGCGAATTATTCGACCATGACAACGGCGCATACCGCTTTCCCTTGATCGAGCTGCGGCCGGAGTACGTCAACGTTCCGCGTACAGTAGGTGAATCCGTCGCGAAATGCGGCGCGCCAGTCGAACTGGGCGCCTTCGCGGCCGCGGGTCTGATACCGCCGAGCATTCGTCTGTACACACATCAGGAGCGTGCCTTGGCGGCCGGCCTGACGCGGGGCCGGAACATGGTGATCACCGCCGGAACCGGATCAGGCAAGACGGAATCGTTCATGCTGCCGGTGATTGCTTCACTTCTCGAAGAATCCCGAAACTGGCAGGGTTCTGCGGCCAGCCTTCGCCCCTGGTGGCGTACTACAGGTGCGCCCTTTCAGTCGCAGCGCGCTGATGAGCGTCAGCGTCCGCAAGCTGTCCGGACGCTGATTCTGTATCCGATGAACGCACTTGTGGACGATCAGCTGATGCGGATGCGGCGCGCGCTCGACAGTGACGCTGCAAGGCAATGGCTCGACGCAAATCGCCGGGGACATCGCTTCTATTTCGGGCGGTATACCGGTGCGACACCTGTCACAGGGAGTCGTGAAACCACACTCGCCGTGAGCCGCTTACGGGATATCCTGACTGAGACTGATGTGCGTTCGGCGCGGGCGGCGCAGGTCGCCAGTCAAACCGGCGACCCAGACATTCAATTCTTCGTGCCGAGACTCGACGGTGCCGAGATGCGATCGCGCTGGGACATGATCGATGCACCGCCGGACGTGCTCGTCACCAACTACTCAATGCTCAACGTGATGCTCCTGCGCGATCGTGATCAGAGCTTCTTCGCCTCGACGCGGCAGTGGTTGGACGCCAGCCCCGATAACCGCTTTACCCTTGTGGTGGATGAGTTGCACACCTATCGGGGTACTGCTGGGACCGAGGTCGGATATCTACTGCGGAAACTCAAGCATCGGCTCGGATTGGACCAGCGGCCGGATCAACTGCGTATCCTGGCTGCATCGGCTTCGCTTGACGCGCAACGTGATCAGCAGTATCTCGAAGAGTTATTCGGTGTGGCCGCGAGTTCATTCGACTTCGTCGAAGGCGAACTCGACATGCCGGACGTTGCGCCGGTGGGGTCGGACGAGGACGTGTCGGCGATTTTGGCGGCGGATGCTGAGGGGTCAGTCCAGTTGGCCCGAGACCGGAGATTGACCGACACAATGCGTCGGGCATTCATCGACCACGGCAACGCAGAGCGCGTGTCGACTGTAGCGAAGACGCTCGATGTTGTTGCCGCAGAGATATTTCCCGACGCAAAGCCAGAAGCACGGGACGAGGCTCTCAATGTCCTATTGAACGGATTCACGGTTGCCCCCGATGCTGCGGACCCGAAACTAAGGGCCCACTACTTCTTTCGTAACATCCCTGGACTCTGGGCCTGTACAGACCCCGCGTGCCCTGATGCGCCGGGACAGGGTGGTTCGTCGCGGACTGTGGGCCGCCTGCACGCTGAGCCGACAACGCGCTGCACGTGTGGTGCGCGGGTGCTGGAGCTGCTGTACTGCCAGAACTGTGGTGACGTGCTTCTTGGAGGATTTACACCTGACGGGGCGACACAGCAAAACCGGGTTGACACGCTGCTTTTAGCGGACATCCCTGAGCTCGGCAAGCTGCCCGATCAGGTCCGATTGGACCGGACTGCCGTCAATTATCTCGTCTACTGGCCAAATCCGACGAACGCACTAACCGCCCCCGATCAAACGACCTGGAGACGCGACAACGGACGTGTGCGATATGCCTTCCGTCGGTCCGTCCTTGTGCCGGCATCGGGCGCTATTCGCGTGACCGGTGCGAGCGGCGGACACACGGGCTGGACCTTCCATGCCGTCGTTCCGGCCGCCGCCCGCCAGCACCGCGACCCTGCCACTGTTAGCCCGTACCCGACTGTGTGTCCAGCCTGCGGTGATGACTGGGAAGTTCAGTACGGGCGTGGGGGCGTTCGTTTGCCGCACACCGACCCACTGACCCAGCGCTCGCCGATTAGGGCGATGCGCACCGGCTTTGAGAAGATCAATCAAGTTCTCACTACGGAGTTGGCGACCGACCTCCCGAGCCGCGACAGAAAGTTGATCCTCTTCACAGACAGCCGTCAGGACGCGGCAAAACTGTCGTCGGGCCTTGGTCTCCGGCACTATCAAGACCTCTTGCGACTTTTGTTGCATCGGCAGCTTGACAGCGGTGGTGATCCTGCAGCGGACATTCAGTTGGCGCGAGCGAATGTCGTTGATCGGGTTCGGACTGACGAGACGTGGGCCGCGTATAGCCGACTCGAAGCGCGGGATGCGACAACGTTTGCGCAGATTCGAGATGTCTGGGAGCAGCGCCCAGGTACGAAACCTGAAGATGAGACACCCCTCGTGGCGCGGCTCGGGCGCGGGCCGACGATCGAGGCTTCCAGTGGCGCTATCGCTGGTCAGTTACTCGATTTGGGAATGAACCCCGGCGGCCCGCACGCCAGTATGGAAGAAACTGGAGGACAAGGGAGTCGGCGTTGGCCCACGCTCTACGACTGGAGCGCCGCGCCGCCCGTCCCACGAGGCAACCTTTCCGCGGACCAACAGCGACTCCTCGCTACGATAAATCAGTCGCTGTTAAGTGAGATGCTTGAAGGCCTCTTCTCTGGTGTGGGCCGTGATTTCGAATCACTCGGGCTCGGGTGGCTGGCACTTGCGGATGACGCCATGCCACTCGACATCGCGCCAACGAACGACCTCGCCTACGCGCGGTCGGGTCTGCGCGTGCTCGCGGACACACGCCGGTTCTATGGGCTGCGTGATCCCCGCAGCGACCCTCCGCGACAACTCCGGAACTTTTGGAGGGCCATCGAACAGGCCGGTGGGCCGACCGAAGGTGAGCTGAGGGTAAAGTTTGACGCCCAATGCGGCGCAGCTGTCTGTGATTTCCTCATTGATCCCAATGCCGTTGTACTGCGCCAGGGTGACGGCGCCGGATGGGTTTGTGGCAATTGCCGAAGGCTGCATCTAGTCCGCGGCTGCGGCTACTGCACCCGATGCCAGCAACCACTACCGGCTCAAGGCACACCAGTTTCCCCCGAGGACGACTACTACGGTTGGAAGGCAACCACCGATTCTGGCCACTTTCGCCTGAATTGCGAGGAACTGACTGGCCAAACTGATCGGATAGATGCCCAGGCTCGGCAGTCGCGATTCCAAAATGTGTTCCTCGACAACGAGATCGCGCGTGCTGATGGCGTTGATCTGTTGAGTGTCACGACCACGATGGAGGCGGGCGTCGACATCGGCTCCTTGTCTGCAGTGGTGTTAGGCAACATGCCGCCGACACGTTTCAATTACCAGCAGCGTGTCGGCCGCGCTGGTCGACGGGGGACACCCGTCGCGATCGCGTTAACCGTATGCCGCGGACGTAGTCACGACGAGTACTACTTCGACCAGCCGACTCGGATCACGAACGATCCCACTCCTCAGCCATACCTAGCCGTCAACAGGCGTGAGATATTCTTGCGATCGCTAAACGCTGAGGTGCTGCGCCAAGCGATGCCCGATGTGGAACAAAGCATCCTCACTAGCGGTGGATCATTCACGCCGACGGTTAACGTGCACGGTGGATTCGGCATGGTGGCCGAATGGAACGCTGCGGCACCGGTTCTCAGCGCATGGCTCTCGGCAAACCGCAATCTTATTCAGGAGGTCGCACGCGCGGTTTCTGACCGCACGCCGCTTGCCGCGGATAGCGACAGCTTGGCTGATGAGGTGATAGCCCAACTGCCAGCGCTAATTTCCGATGCAGTCTCAGGAGTCGGACACGACGATCTGAGCCAGCGGCTTGCTGAACGCGGTGTGCTCCCGATGTTTGGATTCCCGACCAGCGTGCGATATCTGTATCTCAGGCGCCCCTACAGGTCATATCCGTGGCCCCCTTCGCGGGTGATCGATCGTGACCTGGCGATGGCGGTGAGCCAATTTGCCCCACTGAGTGAGGTTGTCCGAGACGGGCGCGTGTACACGTCCGTCGGTGTCGTTGATTTCGAGCCTATCGGGCCGCGTCCCCAGCCTCCGGCGGACGATGTTCTTGGCACCGAGCGGCCCATTCATCTTTGCCGCTCCTGTTCCTTTCTAACTGACGACGACATCGGTGATGTCGCAACGTGCCCGCGATGTGGTTATGGTCCAGAGGGTTTCGCCGCGTTTCAACTGCGGGAGCCGCGCGGTTTCCGCTCGTCGCCCGCGCGTGACTTCGACGGCAACTTCGCCTGGACGCCGCGGGCGATGGCGGCGAGGGCGCATGCCGACTTCGCTCAGTTGCAGCAGACAGATTTTGGATCTGCGGTCGCGTACTTCGGTCCTGGCGACCGCTACGTCATCAATGACAACGGCGGCAGGCTTTT
Organism: Mycolicibacterium pyrenivorans; assembly: GCF_025821625.1. Classification (GTDB taxonomy): domain Bacteria; phylum Actinomycetota; class Actinomycetes; order Mycobacteriales; family Mycobacteriaceae; genus Mycobacterium; species Mycobacterium pyrenivorans. Next base: position 3,186 of record NZ_JACKSH010000259.1, on the reverse strand, counting down.
TCGTTTCAGGGAAGCTGCACCCGGTGGTCAGGACTGGGGCGGATATGTCTCGGTCGACGCGATGGAGAAGGGCTTACTCAACCAGAGCGCCGCGACAGGTGCCGAGCTCGAAGTTGCACTCGGGGCCGTGCAGCCCACGGATTTTTTGTTTGTTGGTCCACGGCAGGGCACCATCGCGGATCAGGGTCTGCGCCTGAATTTCGGTGGCGCCGTGCAACCGTACGGAGTGCCGGAACTCAAAGATGGCCGACGCGCGGCGTGGTATTCGCTCGCGTTCCTTGTCAGAAAGGTAGCGGCCGCAAAGCTCGACATCGAACCGCTTGAACTTGTCGCGGGAATCTTCACCGGACTGGCCAACGGCGAATCTGTCCCATACGCGTTCATCGCCGACACGCTTGAGAATGGTGCAGGGTTCTCCACACATCTTGGGCAGCAACCGATCTTGGAAGAGTTGATTCAACAACTTCACGAGTATCTTGATCGGCTGGCTGAACGCGATCACGCTGACTCATGCAGTGCTTCGTGCTATCGGTGTCTTCGGGACTACGGCAACATGTCGTACCACGCGCTCCTGGATTGGCGTCTCGCGCGCGATTTACTGGAGGTTCTCGAAGGCGGCAGACTCACGATTGATACGGCCGTTGAGACTGCGGCACTACGGGCGTGGTCGCACGGTTATGACGCATCTCCCCTCACGAATGTTCCAGGTGCAGTGCGTTTCACGCATCCGCGCCTTGGTGATCACGTTCTTATTGTGAGACATCCGCTCGAAGCGTCGGAGACAGCATTTATCGGGGATCGGCTGGCGGTAGTCATGGCTCAGGCGGAAGTCGAGGCCCAGGGCGTTCGCGGTATTGTCTTTGCCGACACGTTCACGCTCGACCGGGATCCTGGCAAGGTCTTCGAACTGTGCGAAGCGATTTCGCCGCCGTCGTGACTGATCCTGTTGATCGTGAGTGGTTGTCGCCAACACGGGCATGGCGGCTGACAGAGTGTGCTGCATCGGTCAGTCCGGTAGTGAATACCGCGATTGCCTTGACCAGCGATGCGCCAAATGCAGGCACCGTTGCTCACCGCGCAGTTCAGCTGTGGATCAAATCGGACGGGTACCGAGACGGTGATGTCCGAGGCCGGCTGTCTGACGCGATCAATACCGTGCTCGCGGAGACCGGCGGCAGACCTGTTGTCGGTGAGTGGACGTCGACGCGAGCTCGTCTGTTGGCGCGAGCGTCGCAACTCGCCGAGCGTCTCCACCAGGGTAGCCGCGTGATCTCGGAAGAAGAGTTACGAGATCCTCGACGCGCGCTCCTCGGCACGCCGGACATTGTCGTAATTGGCCAAGACGGTGCCATCGTCATAGATCTGAAGACACCAACAGCTAGGGATGCATCGATACCGCCGTGGATCGATTTTCAGCTGACCATATATGCGCACCTCGTTCAGCATGAGTACGGAGTCCTTCCGCGTCGGGCCGAGGTGTTTCGTTTGAATAAGGGCCTCATGCCGATAGGTGTCAGCCAAAGCTCAGTCGCAGCGGCGCTCGATCTTGTTGAGTATGCACGCCAAGCGGACAGGTCGGTTGCCACTCCGTCCCTTGAGACATGTCGGTATTGCCGCCGAAGGATTGATTGTGAATCGCATTGGGACGCTGCACCAGCTTGGACGAGCAGCGATTGCGCCGAAGGGGCGATTGAAAGAATCGAGCGAGCGGCGAATGGTGTTACGGCGATTCTCTTGCGCTCGGAAGTCGGCACTCATTGGGTAAGCGGAGTGCCGACTGAGCTCGTAACAGCTAGTATCGGCGACCATCTTCGTTTGGTCCGCCTGCAGCGATCAAAGTCAACGGTCGATCTTGTTGGCTTCAAGTGGTCGCGTGTAAGTGCGCTTTCGGTTCTGCGTGACGCGTGACTTCATGAACATGATGCTGGAACCTCAACATGAACGCGCCGCGTTGGCGCGCCGCGGGTACAGAGCGTTTTGGTTGCGTCTGTTGTCCGTCGCTTTCGATGCCGATGATGCCGTCACTGTGATTGACGACCATCGTTGGGCCGTTTGTCGGCATGGTGACGCCGTGATCGGCGTGGTGGNTGTTGTCCGTCGCTTTCGATGCCGATGATGCCGTCACTGTGATTGACGACCATCGTTGGGCCGTTTGTCGGCATGGTGACGCCGTGATCGGCGTGGTGGTGTCCATGTCGGCACCGTGACGGTCATTGACGGCGTTGAGAGTGCCGATCATCNCGGCGATGGACGCGCTGCAGGTGTGCGGGCATGAACCTGCCGTGCCCGACGACTGCAACACGCCGGGAGCGTGGCCGGTCAGCCTGGCGGCGAAAGCAGCCTGCCTCGGGTGTAGGTGCCGATGAGTGTCCACGGCGGGTCGGTGAAGCCGAACCGGTGCCGGTCCCAGTACGCGGCCGCAGCCAACACCGACAACGCGTCGCGCAGTGGATTGGCGCCCAGGCGCAGCTCAGTGAACACCTCGGGTGCGACCTGGACCAGTCGATGCACCCCGCGGTGATACATCCACTGCACATGCGCGGTCGTGACCCGAACCAGCCACCGCCGCACCGTCGACTCGGGCCGGCCGAGCCNGGCTGCGATACGCCGATAGCCAACACCATATGCTTTGTGCTGCCATGCTTCTGCGATCACCGCTGTGATATCGGCGCGCCGGCTTTGGAATGCAGCCGGCAGTATCACGTCGGTACGGTGACAGTCGGTGCAGCGCACCCGCCGGGGAGTGACCGTCACCGTGTCGGCACCGTGGGACCGGATGGTGCGCGCCCGTGCGTGTCCCCACCGGATTAGCCGGCCTGCACATCGGGGACAGCGCATCGTGGTAGCGGTCAGGTGTTCCTCCGCCAGCTCGGCAGTACGGGCAACGATCACAGCGACACTCGGTACACATTGCCCATCAGCCTTACCTATCACAGGGCAGGCCGAGTAGGCGTCAATTCGTGTTGGNCACAACCACTCTCGATGACCTGCCGTCACCGACGGTGACGACCAACAGTAAGCAATCACCATCGGCACCACGGCGGCCAGTCGTAGCGGCGCCAGCTGCACACACGGCGTTCCTCGGCATGATGACGGTGCAGACCAACGGTCCCAGGCTCACCATGCTTCAGCATTCTCGATGACGGAGGAGCTACTCGTGGTCGCCATCCAGAGAGACGTTCAACA
>NZ_JACKSH010000258.1 GCF_025821625.1 Mycolicibacterium pyrenivorans | reverse complement strand
CCATGCAGACACGGCGTCGCAAGGCGACCACCAGCCCATTTTCACCCCGGAACGGGCGACCGCAAGGTCACATTGGCTGGAATGCAATTCCGGCGGAATCCAGGCTCCGTATGTGCGCCCGTCACCCTCGAGCAAGGTGACCAGCTGACACTGCGGCCGTGTCGGTATCGACGAACCTGCGCCGTCGTGCGGTTCTCAAAGGCGCGGCGGGGTTGGCCGCCCTGCCTCTGCTCGGCTTCACCACCGAGGTCCGTCGCGGCCCGGTGCCGGCCGACCCCTTCACCCTCGGCGTGGCCTCCGGCGAACCCACCGCAGACGGGGTGGTGCTGTGGACCCGGCTGGCCCCGCACCCGTTGGCCGACGACGGCCTCGGCGGGATGCCGCCGCGGGTAGTTGACGTCGAATGGGAGGTCGCGACCGACGACAGGTTCACACGCGTCGCGCAACGCGGAACCACAGTCGCCACAACGGAGTCGGCGCACAGCGTGCACGTCGACGTGGCGGGTCTGCGGCCCGGCGGCGAATACTTCTACCGGTTCCGCGCCCACGGTTTCCTCTCACCCGCTGGCCGCACCCGCACCGCGCCGGCGCCAGGAACGCTCGCGCCACTGACGATGTGCGTCGCCTCATGCTCGAACTACGAACAGGGCTGGTTCACCGCCTACCGCAAGCTCGCCGAGGAGGAGCCGGATCTCGTTGTACACCTTGGTGATTACCACTACGAGTACGGCGCCCGTGACGGTGGTGTGCGACGGCATGCCGGTTCCGAGACCGTCACGCTGGCCGACTACCGACGGCGCTATGCGCAGTACAAGACCGACCAGGACCTGCAGGCCGCGCACGCCGCGGCGCCGTGGCTGGTGGTGTTCGACGACCACGAGGTCACCGACAACTGGGCCGGCGCGGTTCCCGGCGAGCAAGCCGGGTTCGCTGCTCGCCGCGCCGCCGCCCTGCAGGCGTACTACGAGAACATGCCCTTGCGGGCGTGGGCGAGGCCGCACCGCGGACACATGCGGCTGTACCGGCGCATCGAATGGGGGTCGCTGGCGACCTTCCATATGCTCGACACCCGCCAGCACCGTACCCACCAGGCGTGTGGCGACGAGTTCGGCAGCGACTGTCGCGAGCAATTCGACCCGTCGCGGACGTTGACCGGTGCCGACCAGGAACGGTGGCTGCTCAACGGTTTTCAGCGTTCACGAGCACGGTGGGACGTGCTCGGACAACAGGTTTTCTTCGCGCCGATGGATGTGACCGCAGGCCTGGGACGAGGCATCAACCCCGACGCGTGGGACGGCTACGCCGCCAACCGAGACCGCATCATCTCCGGGCTGGTGAACTCGCCGGTGCGCAACGCCGTGGTGCTCACCGGCGACGTGCATTCGCACTGGGCCGCCGAAGTCCGCGAACGGCTCGACGATCCCCTATCACGGCGCGTGGCAACGGAATTGGTGACCTCGTCGATCACGTCGGGCGGCGACGGCTCCGATACCCGCGCGGACGTCGACGCAATCCTGCCCGACAATCCTCATATCCGGTACTTCAGCAATCGGCGTGGCTATGTGCGCACCCGCATCTCCGCCGAGGAACTGCGCGCCGACTTCCGCATCCTGCCGTTCGTGTCCCGTCCCGACGCCCCGGTGCTGACCGGCGCATCGTTCGTGGTGCCCGACCGCACCCCCGCACTCCTCTGATCGGCCGCGCGCTCGAACACCACCGACGGACGCAGCTGGGCGAGCAAGGGCCACCGCGCCAGTGCTTCGTAGCCGACGGTCTTTCCGTCGGCGAGCGACACGACCGGCTGAAACATCGGGATGAGACCGGTGCCCTCGGCGGCGGCGTCGATGAAGTCCGCCGGGGGGATGCCAGTCGAGTTTTCAACGAGAGAAGTCATCTTGTAGCTCACCGAATGACAGTGCAGGCAAACAACGCCGGCCGCAGTGCAGATCACGGGTATGGCGACACAGGTCGTCGTCTGATGTCCCGCATACCGTCTGGGGCTCGGAGACAAGGCGCGAAGTGACTGTCCCCCATAGCGAGTGGGCAATACGGCCTCGCCGCTTTCTGGCCAAACGCCAAACAGTGTCACCAGCCTACACCCGCCGGCGCACGCGGGGTCGGAACCGGCAATCTCCCGAAGCGCGCGTGAGTGCCTCTTCTCAGACCCGTGGCGTCAGCTTGATCGCCGCGATCTTCAGCCGTGGAACGGCGTCTTCCCACTCCGCGACGGTTGGCACGCGGCCGTCGCGGAACTTCATCCCCATCGTCCGTTGGGCCCGCTTGGCGCCGTAGGACTGCGACAGCCGGTGGACGATGTCGACCACGGTGGGCGGATCCGTGATGAGCCGGCCGTGCATCGATGCCTTCTTGCCGCGGTGGTACACCACGGCGTCCGCGCCGTCGCGAAAGTTGTGCTTCCACTGGGCTTCCAGCACCACGTAGAGGTCACCGTCGAGGTGGTGTGCGCTGACCGGGATCGAGAACGGCCGCCCGCTCTTGCGGCCGGTGAAGTTGAGAGCATGAACTCGCCGATGCGGCCGCCCAGCGGGGTGCGCAGCACCCGACGCAGGACGGGGTTGATCACCCGCAACACCGGTTCCGGGGGATGAGCGGCGTCGATCGCCGCCGACTGATCTGCCATGCCCACACGGTAGAACTCCGACAGGGTCCAGGGCCGCCGAACGGTTACCCCCGCGAGGTTCAGGCCACGCTGAGCTCGGTCAGGCGCTTCTCGATGACGCTCAACAGCGCCGCGGAGGCGGCGGGGTCACCGGTGACGTCGAGCCGGCCCTGCGCGACGGCGTCGTCGAGGGTCACCTTCTGGCCCACCAGCGCCGCGATGGTCGGCGCGCTCGCACGCACGGTGACGTCGCTCGGCGTCGCACCGCCACCCGGCCGCACCGACACCCTGCCTTCGCGAATACGCAGGCACGCGGTGCTGTCGTCGATGTTGAACTCGTACACCGCGTCGAGGTCTCGCGGCGCGTCCTCGCGCATGTCGGCCGCCAGGAACGTCAGTAGCCATTCGGCGCGGAACAACTCGCTGTCGGGGTCGGCGTTGGCCATCTGGTGGCGGGCTCCCCACATCGCCAGCGGGATGACCGCCGCGGCGAGCTCGCGGCCGGAGTCGGAGAGTTCGTAGACCACCGCCGAGCCCGGCTGGTCGCGAGCCAGCCGGCGCTGGATGACGCCGTCGGCCTCGAGCTGCCGCACCCGGGTGGCCAGCAGGCTGGTCCCGATACCGGCCAGGGACTCTGCCAGCTCCGTGTACCGCTTCGGGCCAGAGCCGAGCTCGCGCACGAGAAGCAGCGTCCACCGTTCGCCGACCACGTCGAGGGCGTGAGCGAGGCCGCAGAACTGTCCATAGCTCTTCCTGCTCATGGCAAGCATCCTACCCACATCACTCCTATTTCTATCTTCGACTTAAGTTTCTGGTGGCGACTTCACTTTCTTATGTTACGTTGCGAAGGTGAGCGTGACCAGACCAAAGATGAGGTGAATTGCGATGGCTTCGATATCCCACTCCAGGCCTCTGGCCGGTGTTCGCTGGGCGCTGATGGCGCTGGTGCGCGGGCGTCATCCCGCCGCTCGTGCGGCCGACGGCGTCGCCGAGGTGACCGCGCCGATGCGGCAGGGCAAGCCCAGGCGCCACTACCCGCCGCAACGCGATTCGCTCTTCGAGCAGTCCGCGATGGCCCGGGAGATGTTCCGGCTCTGAGCGTCCCGAACCCGCGCCATGACGTTGCCGGCACCCAGCCGGGCACCATCTCCACACGATCCCGGGGTGCCGAGTAGGGCCAAATGAGGGCCCATCGTGGTAAAAATGCAGCACTTGCGCACCACACAACGTCATCGCAACGCATCGGACGTCCAGAACGGGCAACCAGTCGTCAGCCGATTGACATGCAACCGGGCAGCCCCGGCAAACATGATGTAACTTCGATCGACTACCGACTGGCCGCAGCCGAGGAGACAACCGGTGAATGCGACACCGTTCGGGCACTATCAGCTCCAGAAGCTGATCGGCCAGGGCGGGATGGGTGAGGTCTACAAGGCCTACGACACCAAGACCGATCGGATCGTCGCGATCAAGGTGTTGCCGCACCACATGGCCGTCGACGAGACGTTCCAGGCGAGGTTCCGCCGGGAGTCTCAGGCCGCCGCGGGCATCAACGACCCGCACGTGGTCCCCATTCACGGGTTCGGCGAAATCGACGGCCGGCTGTACCTGGACATGCGCCTGATCGAGGGCCGCAACCTGGGCACGATGCTGGCGGAAACCGAGAAGCCGCTCGGCGCGGCGTTCGCCGTGACGGTCGTGGAGCAGGTGGCCCACGCGCTGGACGCCGCGCACAAGGCGGGGCTGATCCACCGGGACATCAAGCCGTCCAACATCCTCATCACCGGCCGCGACTTCGTGTACCTGATCGACTTCGGGCTGGCCCGGACCGCGGGGGAGAAGGGGCTGACGACCGCGGGCAGCACCCTGGGCACGCTGGCCTACATGGCGCCGGAACGCTTCGAGGGCGGCGACGTCGACGCCCGCTCCGACATCTATGCGCTGACGTGTGTGCTCTACGAATGTCTCACCGGCTCAAGGCCTTACCCCGCGGACAGCCTCGAGCAGCAGATCGCCGGGCACATGGTCTCCCCGCTGCCGCGCCCGTCCGACAGCGATCCGCGGCTGGCCGCCTTCGACGAGGTCATCGCCAAGGGCATGGCCAAGAAGCCCGACAAGCGGTATCAGACCGCGGGCGAGCTGGCCGCCGCCGCGCGCCGCGCCCTCAACGCGCCGGTCCGCCGGGACGGCAGCGGGTCGCGGCACGCGGCCCGCCCCAAACGCGCGCTGCCGACCAAGGCGCTCGCGGCCGGTGCCGCCGTGCTGGCCGCGACCG
>NZ_JACKSH010000257.1 GCF_025821625.1 Mycolicibacterium pyrenivorans | reverse complement strand
GGGTGCGGTCCGCGGGTCGGATCCCAGGTGTGCCAGGTCGCGGCGGACCGCTTCGAGGTCGGCCAGCACGCGTGTCGCCTCGGGATCGGCGCGCGCCCGCCTGCGCACCTGGGCCGCGGTGGTGTCGTCGAGCAGGCCGGCCTGCAGGTCGGCGAGCAGTTCGGGGGTGAGAGCGGTGGCAGCGGCGGGGTCGCGGTCGGGGGTGGGGTCAGGACCGGGTCCCGCGCCGCTGCCCATCGCTGCCCCCGCCGGTCGTCACCTTTGAAGATGGGTTCGAGATTATCCGACGGCGGTCACTCGGCGGGGGCGGTGCCCGCGGCGAAGTAGTGCAGCGACTCCGCCAGCTTGCCGCGGGCGCGTGCGCACCTGCTCTTCACGGTGCCCTCGGCGACCCCGAGAATGCGTGCGGTCTCGGCCACCGAAAACCCCTGCATGTCGACGGCGACGACCGCGGCGCGCTGCTCCACGGGCAGCCGCATCAGGGCGCGCTCCACGACGATCGCGGTGTCCACCCGCGCGGTCGGGTCCGCCACCTGGCACAGGTCGCCGTCCAGCTCCTCGGCCGCATGGGTCTTGTTGCGGCGCAACCGGTCCAGGCACGCGTTGACGACGATCCGGTACAGCCAGCTGCTGACCGCCGAGTCGTGGCGGAAGGTTCGGGCGGCGCGGTGCGCGGCGAGCAGCGCGTCTTGGAGTGCGTCGGCGGCGTCGTCGCGGTCCCTGCTGGTCAGCAGTGCCAGTCGGTACAGCTGGCGATGGTGGCGGTAGAACAACTCCTCGAACGCGTACCGGTCACCGCCGACATGTGCGGTGAGCAACTCGGCGTCGGTGCGCAGCCGTTCGGGTTGCTGCCGCGACCCGGAGAATATCCCCACAGCCGAACACTAAACGGCGCCGGGGGTGGCTCCGCACACCAGTTTTCGGCAGGCACGCCCACGTGGGCCGACGCCGCGGTGCGGCTGGGGATGGCGGCCGCGGTGCGGCTGGGGATGGCGGGTCAGGACGCTGCGTTGAGGGTGATCTCCGAGACGTCGGAGCGGCTCTCACCGCCCACCGAGCCGAGGGTGGAGATCCACACGAGCACGTTCGACGTCGGCGACGCGTCGTCCACCTCGATCGTGTTCGACCCGGGTGTCAGGGTGGTGGGCTGGGTCAGCGCGGTCGTGTCGTCCAGCGACGACGGCGTCGCCGAGGACGACGACCGGATCTGCACGGCCGTACCGGTGCTGTTGACGTTGATGGTGACCGACCCGATGGTGGCCGGCTGCGACAGCTGCAGCATCAGGCCGACGCCGTTCTTGAAGCCGGGGAACGGCGTCGAGTCGGTGTAGGTGTCGGTGGGCCAGACCGTCGCCGGGTCACCGTCGATCGCCAGCCCGGCGAGATCCGGTGCGTCGGCCTCGCCTTCGGGTGAGAACACCGTTGCGCGAACGGGTTCGATGACCGAACCGGACTGGCTGGGTGCCCCCGCCTCTTCCGACGAGGACGGCGCGTTCAGGCCGAGTTCGTCGCCGCCGAGCCCGCTGCCGACATCGCCGAAGATCCGGCTCAGCACCGTCGCCAGCAGCACCACCGCGACGACGACGATCACGGCCGCGACGGTGAGCCCGACGATGAGCCCCTTACGGCGCCGCGCCTCGGCGTCCGGGTCCGACAGCGGGGTGAGCCACCCCCCGCCGCTCGGCTCGGGTGCGGCGTCCTCGACGGGCGCGATGTTGTCGGTGCGGTCGGCGATCGCGGTGGCCTGCTGCAGCAGGTTCAGCAGCGTGGGGGCGCTGCGAATCCCGCCGCCCTCCTGCACGGCGCGCACCGCGGCCGCCGAGATCTGGAACGGGATGTCGCGGTCGAGAGCCTTGGGTTCGATCGGCTGGCCGGCGGCGTCGAGGTCGGCGGGAGCGAGGCCGCTCGGTTCGCCGGATTCCGGTAGCGGCCAGCGATCGACCAGCAGCGCGTACAGTGCCGCGCCGATTCCGCGGATGTCGTCGTCGGGTGTCGCGTCGGGCAGTGTCGCCGGGAACGCGAGCGCCACGTCGCCTTCGATGCTGACGCGGATACGGCTGGGATGGTCCACCGACAGCGCCACCCCGTTGCGGTGCGCGACTTCGGCCGCCGCGGCCAGCGACTGGATGGCGCGGGCACCGCCGATGGGCGACGGGGAGGTGTCGGCGACCTCGGCCAGCGAGCCGCCGCGGATCCACTCCGAGACCACCAGGCCGCCGGCGCCGGTGGCGGCGACGTCGAGGACGCGCGCCACCCCGGGCATGTCGATGCGTCCGAGCCGCTGGGTCCGGGTCAGGATCTCCTGCACCTGGCGCTCGGGCATGGTGCCGTCGGGGTCGACGAAGGTCAGGGCCACCTGCCGGTCCAGCGCGGTGTCGAGCGCCTGCCAGAACTGGAGCTGGGGCGGGCCGCCGTGGAAGACCAGGAGGCGGTAGCGGCCGTTGGCGATCATCGCGCCGGGGATGAGGTGGATGTCCTCGGCGGGGACGGCGGTCTCGATGGGTGGTTCGCGGGGCGGATCGAAGGCCAGCGGTTCACGGGTCGAGTCGCCGCCGTAGTCCGAGCGGGGGCGGGAGGGGCCCGACGGGGCCGACGGCAGAGCGGTGGTCGCGGTCTCGTCGGACGGCCGCGGGTGCTCGTCGGAGGTGTCGGGGACGTCGGGCTGGAAGTCGTCCGCCAGCGGCCGGTCGATTCGGGTGGTCTGGGAAAGCCCGGCGGAATCGGGCTCCGGTGGGGAACCGCCGGCGGATGTGTCGCTCACCGCAGATCCTTTCCGCCTCCAGTCGTCGGCAACGTCGGCCGAAGGTCCCCGGGGCACCGGCCGGGGCTGTCGGCGTCGGCGTGGCGGGGACGGATTCCTCTGATCAGGGTACGTGAGGCCAGGGTCGGGACGTGGCCGGACGGGCGTCGCGGGTGCCGGCGGCGCCCCGCCCAGGCGAAGCCGCCTGCGGACGGCCGCGAGCGCGGCCTGCGCGTCGGGCACCTTCGCTGCCAGAAGTATCCCGACGATGATCGGCGCCATCACGAGGCCGAGCGCGGCCAGCCGCAACAGCGAGCCCCCACCGCCCCACGCGCTGGTGAGCTTCTCCAACCCCAACAGCTGGTCGATCACGTGGGCGATCAGGCCTGCCGACAGCGACGCGGTGATGGTGACCAGGATCGTGCGGACCACGTCGACCCCGATGAGCCGGCCGTCCGGCGGGTCGAGGCGGGCGCGCAGCAGAAGGTAGCCCACGGTTGCGCCGGCCAGGAACCCCAGGCCGTTGGCCATGCCGAGGTAGCCGGCGACCAGATCGGGGTCGTCGGTGAGGTGCGGGGCCGCCAGCGACGCCGCGATCTTGACCACCGCGATCACGACGATCAGCACGATCGGCGTCCACGGTTCCTGGCGCGCGTAGAACACCCGCAACTGCAGCAGCACCAGCGTGTACGGGATCAACGTGAACGCCGAGAGCGTGATCGCCATGCCGAGATAGCCGGCGTCCACCTCACCGAAGTTGCCGTAGGAGAACAGCGCGCTGCCGATCGCGGGCCCGCCGACGGTCATCAGCGCGACGATCGGGATCAGCGTCACCATCGTCAGCCGGGTGGCCAGCGACAGGTCGGCAAGAACCGCGGGCCCGTCGTCGGCGGCGGCGTTGCGGGACAGTCGCGGCATCACGACGGTCAGCACGGTGACCCCGATGATGCCGAACGGCAGCTGCAGCACCAACCACGTGTAGTTGTAGATCGCGGGCCCGGATGCGGCTGCCGCACTGGCGATCTGGTTGCCGACGATGAAACCGACCTGGCTGACGAGCACATAGAGCACCATCGCCAGCGCCATCATGCCGAACTTCTTGAGACGATCGTCGATACCCCAGAGCGGACGCAGACTCACCCGTTCCGACCTGATCGCCACGAACAGCACCGCGGCCTGTGCCACCACCCCGAGCGTGGTGCCGACACCGAGCACCAACAGCTTGGCATTGCCCATCTCGACCGGGTTGATCGAAAGCTCGCCCGGGACAAGCACATACAGGCCGAGCGTGAGGATCGCGACGACGTTGTTCACCACCGGAGCCCACGCAGGAGGCCCGAAGATGTTGCGGGTGTTGAGGATCGCCATGAACACCGACGACAGGCCGTAGAACACGATCTGCGGTAACAGCAGGAACGCGAACGCGGTGGTCAGCGGTCGGTTGACCAACGGCTCGGTACCCAGCATCAGGTCGACCAGCAGCGGCGCCGCCAGCGTCGAGACGATGGTGACCACGAGCAGCAGGGTCACCGCCAGCGTGAGCAGCCGCCGGATGAACGCGGCCCCGCCGTCGGGGTCGTCGCGTTCGGCGCGGGCGAGCACCGGCACGAAGATCGCCGTGAACGTGGCCTCCAGCACCAGCGCCGCGATCATGTTGGGCAGTTGGTTGGCCACGGTGAACGCACTGGACAGGGCGGCGCCGAGGATGGTGGCGAGCAGCACGATCCGGGCGAATCCGGTGAGCCGGCTGGCGAGCGTGGCCACGGCCATGCCCCACGACCGTCCGACGACCGCCGAGTCGGACAGCTCGGGGCGTGGGGTCGGCTGACGCGGCACCGGCCTGGGGGGGACGCGGGGCGGGGGAGCGGGTGCGCGCATCCGGCGGCCGGGGCCGCTCATCCCGGCCGCCCCGGGACGTCGGGGGCCGCCGTCCCCGGACGGTCCTGGCGACCCCCGTCGGCGGCTTCGTCGCGGTAGGCGAGCGCCACCTCGATCGGATCCGGACGGTCCAGGTCCGCGCGGTCGGGTTGGCCGCGGAACCGGTGCCACAGCCGTCGGCCCGCCAGCAGCACCAGTACCGCGCCGGCGGACAGCGTGATGAAGAAGAGCACCTTGCCGTACGCATTGGAGTGCAGGGACAGCCGTACCGGTTCGCCGAGGGGCAGCCCTTCGGCGGTGCGCAGCGCGACGTCGACGGCCACCCGCTGGGTGAAGTGCACCTCGATCGGAACCTTCAGCGGCAGGAAGCCGGGTGGCAGCACGATCTCACCCATGTCGGTGACCGTCATGCCGGGAGGCGCGTCGATGTCCAGCCGGACCCGGATCGGCACCGGCAGGTCGTTGCGCAGCGCCAGAGGCAGCGGGCTGCGTTCGGTCGCCAGCGTGTAGGAGCCGCCAGGGTTGACGATGGTGACGGCGCGGAACAGGTCCTCCACGGTGCGGCCCACGGTTGTGAGGCGCTGCTGCGCCAGGCCGTTGCGAGCGTCGGGCGGCACCGAAAGGCTCAGTGCGCGAAGCAGATCCTCTCGCAGCGGCGCGGTGTACTTGCTGCCCGTCTGGCCGGTCCGTTCGTCGGTGGTGAGTGCCGCGGTCAGGCCCCACAGCCGGCCCGTCACCGCGGCGATGCCCGACACCACTGCGTCGTCGAACCGCCCCCGTGGGTTGCCGAGCGGTCCCGAGGGCAGCGGCACGGAGTCGGTCACGGCGGCCGCCTCGGTGACCACCGCGCCCAGGGGGCGGGGCACCGCCAACCCGGCCCGGATGCTGGTCGCGACGGCGGTGAGGACCGCCTGCGCGTCCGGCGGCGACAGGTTCCACATCAGCGGGGGCACCAGAATCTGCGTCCGCGGTGCGGCGTCGGGCTGCAGGCTGCGCCACAGCAGCGAGCCGACCGCGTCCTGGCGCCGCGCGACCTCGGAATCCTGTTTGAGTGCGATGTCCAGCGACGGGTGCAGGTAGGACGGTGACTCCGGGGTGGTGCCCATGCCGGCCAGTGCCGCCCCCACCGCCGGGTCGAACGGGGCCGCGACGACGTTGGGCGTGTAGCGCACCGGTGCGGTGTCCGCGGTTTCCGGTGCACCGCCGTCCGAGACGCCCGGCCCGGTCAGGTCGACGGCGCCGATGGCCACGGTCGGCCCCTGCGCGGACAGCAGTTCCACCGCGGGACCGGTCAGCGGTCCGTCCCCGACCAGGGTGACGCCGCGGGTCGCGGTGATGCCGAGGATCTGGTCGACGATCTCACCGGCACCTCTCGTGGCGGCCGCCGACAGGCCGGGGTCGGCGACCCGGCGAAGGGCGTCGAGGTCGGCCTGCGCGTACGTCGTCGGCGCGACACACATGCGTTGCGCCAGCGCCTTGAGCCTGTTGAGCCAGTCGACGGCCGCCTGCTGGCCGGTGCCCGGATGGGTCGGGGTGCGCGCGCCGTCGTCGGAGCCGTCGTTGACGACGTAACCGGTCGTCATGGCGTTGACGGTGACGAGCAGGTCGGGGTCGATTGCCAGGCACAGCGCGCGGGTGACCTCACCGCCCGGATCGACCGGCGGGCTGGTGGCGAAGTCCACCGCGGACAGCATCGTGTCGAGGCGGCCGCCGCTGGCCAGGGACGTTGCGAGGTCGTCGTCGATCAGTCGGACCGGCGTGGTGCCGCCCGGCGCACCGGCGGCCAGCCGCGGCCGGTCGGCCAACGGCCAGAACATGGTCAGCCCGACCGGGCGGGTGGTGTCGGGCGGCACGGTGGAGTCCAGCATCTCGCTGGCGGTGGCGTCGGAGCCCTCGTCCGCGGGCACCCCGAGCACCGGCAGCAGGAAGCGGGAGTCGTCGAGACGGGCCTCCGCCCCGTAGTCGGGGGTGCCGTTGACATTGACCATGACGGGGTACACGCCGGGGTTCTCGATGTTCAGGGAGGGTCGGTCGGTGGAGCGCAGAGGGTAGGCCAGCCGGAACGGAACCTCCTGCCCCCGCCCCATCTCGGGTGCGACGGTGATGAAGTCGGCGACCGGTTGGTACTGATCGACGTTGCCGGACAGGTCGGTGCGCAGCCCGCTCGACGAGGTCACCGCGGCGGCGTGCTCGAGTCGCACCACCACGTCGCGGACCGGACGGTCGCCGACGTTGCGGATTCTGCCGGTGACGGTCACCAGCGGTTCGCTGGTCGTGGTGACGACCTCGGGGGTGACGCTGTCGATCTGCACCCGAAGGAACGCGGTGGTGCCGGGCTGGGCTCCGGCAAGAGGGGAGACGGCGGCGGGCAGCACGGCCATCAGCAGCGCGACGACCGCGACGAGCAGCCGTGCGGGTGGGCGGCTCACGGCCCTTGTCCGCAGCCGTTCGTCCGCCGGCCGGGCTGTTGTTGAGCGGTGGGGTCGGTTCGGTGGTTGCGGGTGTGGGAGTGCGTCTGGCCGCGTCGCCTCGGTGTCGTCCGCGGCAGGGGTGGCAGCGCGGCGGGCCCGTCGGAGTGCAGCCTGTCGATCAGTTCGTGGGCGACCTCGGCGAGGCGCCGTTCGTCGGCGTAGGCCAGCCGCTTCGGCAGCTCCTGCAGTGGCACCCATGCCACCTCGGTGACCTCGAGGTCCTCGTCGGACAGCTCACCGCCGGAGAACCGCATCAGGTAGTGGTGCACGGTCTTGTGCACGCGCCTGCCATCGGTGACGAACCAGTAGTCGATGCTGCCCAGTGCCGCGAGCACGCTGCCCTGGATCCCGGTTTCCTCGGCGACCTCGCGGATGGCGGTCTGTTCGGCGGTCTCACCCATCTCGATATGGCCCTTGGGCAGCGACCACAGCATCCGCCCACGGCGGTCGATGCGCCCGATCAGGGCCGCGACCTGGGTGTCCTTGGGACCGTCGATACCATCGATGACCAGCCCTCCCGCAGACGTCTCATGGACGGTCCGCAGCCGTTCCTGGGGCCGGCGGGGCCGCGACTTCTGCGGTTTGGGCGCCGGGGTCGACTGGTCGCCGGCAACGTTGGACGGGGTGCGCTTGCGGTGGCCGCCGGGTTGGTCGGCGCCCGGTTCGGGCGGGCCTGCCGCGCGTCGGCCGCGGCGCCGACCTCGGCGCCGTCGGGGTTTGGGCTGCTCGCCGTCCGACACCCAAGCGATAGTAGTTGGCGTGAACAGCAGCCCTCGCCGCACTCGCCGGACGGTGACACGGCTGTGACCAGTAGGCTCACCCCACGTGCCCGACCCCACGTCCGACGCCGAGCTGCTGGCCGCCGCGCAGGTGTCGCTGAACCGCCACGGCGAGGTGCTGCGCCCCCTCGGCCGGTTGTTCGCCGACCACGGGCACGAGCTGTACCTCGTTGGCGGCAGTGTTCGCGATGCGCTGCTCGGCCGGCTGGGCACCGATCTGGACTTCACCACCGACGCCCGGCCGGAGCAGATGCAGTCGTTCCTGCGTGGCTGGGCGGACGCGCTCTGGGACACCGGTATCGCGTTCGGCACGATCGGCGTCGGAAAGGGCGCTGACCGGTTGGAGCTGACCACTTTTCGGGCCGACAGCTACGACCAGGTGTCGCGTAATCCCGACGTCCGCTTCGGCGACGACCTGACAGGCGACCTGACACGCCGCGACTTCACCGTCAACGCGATGGCGGTGCGGATCACCCCGGACGGGCCGGGGGAGTTCCTGGACCCGCTCGACGGCCTGGCCGGGCTGCGTGACCGCGTGCTGGACACCCCGTCGGCGCCGGAGGTGTCGTTCGGCGATGATCCACTGCGGATGCTGCGTGCGGCCAGGTTCGTGTCCCAGCTCGGCTTCTCGGTGGCGCCGCGGGTGCGGCGCGCGCTCGAGGAGATGGCGCCTCAGCTGGGCAGAATCACCGCCGAGAGGGTCGCCGCAGAACTGGACAAGATGCTGCTCGGCGCGGACCCGGTCGCCGGGATCGACCTGATGGTGCAGACCGGTCTCGGCGAGGTGGTGCTGCCCGAGATCGGGGCGATGCGGATGGCGATCGACGAGCACCACCAGCACAAGGACGTCTATCAGCATTCGCTGACGGTGCTGCGGCAGGCGATGGATCTCGAGGAGGCAGGGCGCCCCGACCTGGTGTTGCGCTGGGCGGCGCTGCTGCACGACATCGGCAAGCCGGCGACGCGCAGGCACGAGCCCGACGGCGGGGTGAGCTTCCATCACCACGAGGTGGTCGGGGCGAAGATGACCCGCAAGCGGATGCGGGCGCTGAAGTACTCCAAGCAGATGGTCGACGACGTCTCGCAGCTGGTCTATCTGCACCTGCGCTTCCACGGATATGGGGACGGCAGGTGGACCGATTCGGCCGTGCGGCGCTACGTCACCGACGCCGGGCCGTTGTTGAGCCGGCTGCACAAGCTGGTGCGCGCCGACTGCACCACCCGCAACAAGCGCCGCGCCGCGCGGCTGCAGGCCAACTACGACGACCTGGAGCACCGCATCGACGAGCTGGCGGCCAAGGAGGACCTGGCCCGGGTCCGTCCGGACCTCGACGGCAACGAGATCATGCGGGTCCTGGGCATCCCGGGCGGTCCGCTGGTGGGCCAGGCCTGGAACCACCTCAAGGAGCTGCGGCTGGATCGTGGCCCGCTGAGCCACGACGAGGCGGTCGCGGAATTGCTGAAGTGGTGGAACGAGAACGGCACCCCGCGCGTCTGATCCGGTGTGGACTACTGCCTTGGTGACCCCGACGGGTCGGCCACCATGTGGAGCGCCGACGCGGATCGCGACCTCGACGGCGACGGTCTGCTGGAGTCCGTCGGACTCGACGTCGACGGCGACGGGTTGATCGACGACGTCCTCGCCGACCTCGACGGCGACGACGTGGCCGATCACGCGGTCATGGACCTCGACGGTGACGGTGTGCCGGAGGCCTACTTCACCGACGACGGCACGGGGACGTGGACGGTCGGCTCCGGCGGAGCATTGCGCTGGTTCGGGCTGGACGGGACCGAGCATCCCGCCACCGGACCGGCCGTCGATCTCGATGGCGACGGCGAGCCGGGGGAGCGGCTGGCCGATGCCGACGGTGACGGTGTGGCGGACCGCGCGTTCGGCACCGGGTCTGCGTGGGTGGACACCGACGGCGACGGCCGCTGGGATGTCCGGCTCGGCGACCGTGACGGCGACGGGCGGGCGGACAGCGCCGCCGCCCCCTGAACCGCGGTCAGTCCCTGCCGGGGCCGGGCGGCCCGGCGAACGCCTGCGCGATGTCCAGCCACTGTGCCGCGTCCGGGCCGCCGGCGACGACATCCAGCTGCGCCCGGGGGCGGCGCTGGGTCACGAGCATGCAGAAATGCTCGGCCGAGCCCGTGATCTGCTGGGCGGCCTCCTCGGGGCCCCACGTCCACACGGAGCCGTCGGGGGCGGTCAGTTTCACGTGGAACGGTTCCGCAGGCGGGGTGAGCCCGTTGACCGCGAACGCGAAGTCACGGGTGCGGACCCCGATGTGGGCGATCGACCGCAGCCGCGCGGTCGGCGCCCGCGTCACGCCGAGCGCGTCGGCGACGTCGAGGCCGTGTGCCCATGTCTCCATCAGGCGTGCGGTGGCCATCGACGCGGCGCTCATCGGAGGACCGAACCACGGCAGCTTGCGGCCGTCGGCCACGGTCAGGAGTTCGTCGTGCAGCGCGGCGCGGGTGGTCCGCCAGTCGGCGAGCAACCGCTCGGGCGGCAACTCGGCGAGTTCCGCGGCGCCGGCGTCGACGAAGCCGGCGGGATCCTCGGCGGCGCGGCCGAGGACTTCGGTGAAGCCGGGCTCGTCGGTGATGGCCGTGAGCGCGACCCGGTCGGTCCACAGCAGGTGCGCGATCTGGTGGGCGATGGTCCAGCCGGGTGCGGGGGTGTCGGTAGCCCAGCGTGCGGGTGGCAGGTCGGCGACCAGCGCGTCGAGGTCGTCACTCTCGGCGCGCAGATCGGCGACCATCGGGGTTGCTCCCGGCATGTCGGTCACCTTATCCGCGAACCTCACCCCAGTCGGGCGCCGCGCCCCACGGCGGCGTGTGCGCCCAGGCCCGCCAGGTAGATGCCGGTGCCGGCGACCGCGAGCGCCGGGGCGTGACCGTCGGGCGGGATGACGAAGGCTGCGGCGGCGATCGCGGTGATGAACGCCATCCAGAACAGCGAGTCCTGGACCGTGAAGACGTGCCCACGCAGTGCGTCGTCGACATCGACCTGCATCGCGGTGTCGGCGCACAGCTTCACCACCTGTCCGGCCGCACCGAGCAGGAACCCGCAGACGACCATCACGGGCAGATGCAGGCTCGCCCCGAAGATCTGGACGACCGCAGCGAACGCGAGCGCGGCGTTGGGTGCGGTGTAACGGCCGAACCGCTTGACCAGTGCGGGGGTCACGACGGTGGCGAGGAACGATCCGCTGCCGGTGGCGGCGACGAACAGCACCGCGGTGCCGAGACCTGCGACCGCCGCGGTGTCGCTGTGGCGCACCATTACCAGTACCAGCAGTGTGTTGATGCCGAACACCATGCGGTGCGCGGACAACCCGGCGAGGGTGGCGGCGACGGTGGGCACGGCCAGCACGGTGCGCGCGCCGTGCACCCACCCGGTGGCCACGGCGTAGGCGACGGACCCGTGGACCGCGCGGGCGCTGTCGTCGGGTCCGAGCATGCGTGGCGGGAAGCGCACCGACAGCCACAGCGCCAGCGCCACCGGCACCGTGACGATGAAAATGATTGCGGCAGCGCCGGAGTCGTCCGAGCCGAACACCCAGCGTGGCAGCAGCATGAAGTTCGCGCCGAGGAACGCCGCCGCAGCCCCCGTGGCGGTCGCGACCGAGTTCATCGCCACCACCTGGCCGCGGGGCACCACGTGCGGCAGCGCGGCGGACAGCCCCGAGGAGACGAACCGGGTGAAGCCGTTGACGATCAACGCGCCCAACAGGATTGGCAGGTCGCCCACCCCGGCGGCCAGCAGCGCGCCGACCCCGATCACCAGCGCCAGCCGTCCGCTGTTGGCGCCGATCAACACCACGCGCCGGTCCCAGCGGTCCAGCAGCGCACCCGCGAACGGACCGAGCAGCGAGTAGGGCAGGAACAGCACCGCGAACGCTCCGGCGATCGCCCACGGATCGGCGGCGCGCTCGGGGTTGAACAGGATCGCGCCCGCCAGGCCGGCCTGGAACAGGCCGTCGCCGAACTGGCTGACCGCGCGCACCTCGAGGAGTCGCCAGAACTCTGGCAGGGCCCGCACCGTGCGCCACAAGCCAAGGGGTGCGCGGGCATCGGGCAAGGGTTCACGTCCTGGTGGGAGTCGGCGCGGTGGGTGCCCGCGACCCGACCCACAGTACAAATATCCGGATGGCCCGCGCTTGTTCGCCACCATCGAGCAACGGTGGTGACATGATGGTTGGGTGGCTCAGCCAGAGGATCCGGAGGACTTCAGAGAAGGAGTCGCCCCCGCCGCGCACCGGGTGCGCGCCGGCACCCTGCTGCTGGCGAACACCGATCTGATGGAGCCGACGTTCCGGCGCAGCGTCATCTACGTCGTCGAGCACAACGACGGCGGCACCCTGGGGGTGGTGCTGAACCGGCCCAGTGAGACCGCGGTCTACAACGTGCTGCCGCAGTGGGCGAAGCTGGCGACCAAGCCGAAGACGATGTTCATCGGCGGTCCCGTCAAGCGCGACGCCGCGCTGTGCCTGGCGACGCTGCGGGTCGGGGTGGACACCGCCGGGATGTCGGGTCTGCGGCACGTGCAGGGCCGCATCGCGATGGTGGACCTGGACGCCGAACCGGAATCGGTCGCGCCGATGATCGAGGGAGTGCGCATCTTCGCCGGCTACTCCGGTTGGACGATAGGTCAGCTCGAAGGCGAGATCGAGCGCGATGACTGGATCGTGCTGTCGGCCCTACCCGCCGACGTGCTGGTCGAACCCCGCGTCGACCTGTGGTCCAGGGTGCTGCGGCGTCAGCCGATGCCGTTGTCGTTGCTGGCCACGCATCCGATCGACGTCAGCCGCAACTGACTCACCCGCAGGACAACGTGCACGTCGCACATGCGCCGCCAGCACAACCGGCGGACGCCGCCGCGGCCCGCTGCTGATTGCGCAGCACCGCCCTGGCGCTCTGCCAGCAGCCCGCGGCCACGGTGCCCACGGCACCGGCGACGCACAGGATGAGGACGATCGTCGACATCGGCGGGTTCGCCGAGAGCGCCACCACCGCGCCCGCGGCGAGCATGACCGCCGCGGCCAGCTGGGTGGGCGCCACCGCCCGCAGGACCTGTCGCACGTAGTCGAATGCCGGCGGGCGCGTCAGCGACCACACGGCCTGCGCGGCGGTCACGACGGCCGCGCACAGACACAACACCGCGGCCACCGTCATGGGTCCCAGGATAACGGTGCGCACCGGGTCGTTCCCCGCAGTGTCACCGGGGGGCGTCCCCCGCAGGCACAGGGGGGCGTCCCCCGGGCGCCAGGCTTCGCCCGGGGGACGACCGTCTTTATCCCTGCAGTCCCAGTAGCTGTGGCGGGGGGGCCACCACAGCGGGGACGCCGGGAGCTGGGGGTGCCGGCAGGCCGGGTGGCGCGCCGGGAGGCGGGGGCGGCGCGGCCGACGGGGCGCTCACCTTGAAACCGTTGATGATGGCGTCGGTGGCGGCGGCCGCAGGCACGACCTGGTCGACGCTGGTGGTCACGGCCAGCGACACCAGGTAGTGGTCAGGGCCGGAGGGCGCGATCACGTGCCGGCGGGACGTGTTCAGCGTCATGGCGTTCTCGCGGTAGGTGCCTTCGATCAGGGAGGACGGCATGCCGCCGAAGTCGGCGAGCGACGCGTCGGTGGACCGCCACGCCGGCAGCTGCTGGCTGTCGACCAGGCCGTGGCTGATGGCCTCCTTGGGATCGAACGGGCCGACGAGCTTGTAGACCACCACCTGGGCGTTCGACGAGTACAGCCCGTTGCCGCCGACCCGGTCGGCGATCACCGCGAACGCGTCGGGGACGTTGGGGTCGGGGATGTGTGCCCAGCCCCGTGGCATCGGCAGCACGATGTTGAGTGCCCGGAAGTCGCGGCTGGACTGCGGTTCGAGTGCGACGCCCTTGGAGGCGAAGTACTCGGTGATTGTTCCCGACGTCGCCGGGGTGATGGTGGACGGTGGTGGTGCGGGCACCACGGGGACGGCCGGTGCGGCCGGTGCCGCGGGTGCGGTGACCCCGGCGGGTACGGCGGCAGGTCCGGTGGCGGGCGTCACAACCGGTTGGCCGATGGCCTGTGGCGCGGCGTTGGGTGCCACGGTGACGGTCTGCGTCACGGTGGCAGGGGAGGGCAGCGACGGTTGCGGGATCACCGGCTGAGCCGATGCCGTCACGCCGGCACAGCCCAACACGCCGGCCGCACCGACCGCGGTGGTGCCGATGCTGACTGCCAGAACCCGCCAGTGGCGGGCGATTTCGCTCATCGCCAGTAGTCCTCCGGTTCCTTTCCCCGACTGTCCGGGCTGCCACTCCCGCGTCAGGCGACGAATGTATCCACGGCGGTCGCGCAGTAGCCAGGCCCGGAGTCGAGCTGGAACCAACCCCTGATGCATCCGCAACGGAACCGAGACCAAGCCCGAGGCCGGGAAAACGGCGATCGGGGTGCTTATACCCTGGTGGCGTGACCGAAACGCCGACCGGAACACAGTCCTCGCGCGAGCGCTCGTCCGGAACGACTGCCGCCGCCGACACCCCGAAGCACCGTTACACCGCGGAGCTGGCGGGAGACATCGAGCGGACGTGGCAGCAGCGGTGGCTGGAGTCGGGGACCTTCGATGTGGCCAACCCGGTCGGCTCGCTGGCGCCCGCCGACGGTGCCCCGGTGCCCGCGGACAAGATGTTCGTCCAGGACATGTTCCCCTACCCGTCGGGCGAGGGCCTGCACGTCGGTCACCCCCTGGGGTACATCGCGACCGACGTGTACGCCAGGTACTACCGGATGGCGGGCCGTAATGTCTTGCATGCGTTGGGTTTTGACGCCTTCGGTCTGCCGGCTGAGCAGTACGCGATCCAGACGGGCACCCACCCGCGCACCCGCACCGAGGCCAATATCGTCAACTTTCGCCGCCAGCTCGGGCGGTTGGGCCTCGGCCACGATCCGCGGCGCAGCTTCTCCACCACCGATGTGGACTTCTACAAGTGGACACAGTGGATCTTCCTGCAGATCTACAACGCCTGGTTCGATCCGGCCGCGAACAAGGCCCGCCCGATCGCCGAGCTGGTCGCGGAGTTCGACGCCGGAACCCGCGCGCTGGACGACGGCCGCGACTGGTCGGCGCTCGACGCCGCCGGCCGTGCCGATGTGGTCGACGCCCACCGACTGGTCTACCTGGCCGACTCGGTGGTGAACTGGTGCCCGGGCCTGGGCACCGTGCTGGCCAACGAGGAGGTCACCGCCGACGGCCGCAGCGACCGGGGCAACTTCCCGGTCTTCCGGAAACGGTTGCGGCAGTGGATGATGCGCATCACCGCGTATTCCGACCGGCTGCTCGACGACCTCGATGTGCTGGACTGGCCCGACAAGGTCAAGACCATGCAGCGCAACTGGATCGGCCGCTCGACCGGTGCCTCGGTGTTTTTCGCGGTGCCTTCGGCCCCTGACGCCGGCGACATCGAGGTGTTCACCACCCGTCCGGACACGCTGTTCGGTGCGACCTACATGGTGCTGGCGCCGGAACACGATCTGGTGGATCAGCTCGTCGCCGAGGCGTGGCCGGCGGATGTCGATCCGCAGTGGACGTTCGGTGGGGCCACGCCTGCCGAGGCGGTGGCGGCCTACCGTGCCGCGATCGCGGCCAAGTCCGACCTGGAGCGGCAGGAGAACAAATCCAAGACCGGGGTGTTCCTGGGCGCGTATGCGACGAATCCGGCCAACGGGCAACGGGTTCCGGTGTTCATCGCCGACTACGTCCTCGCCGGTTACGGCACGGGCGCGATCATGGCGGTGCCCAGCGGGGATCAGCGTGACTGGGAATTCGCCACCGAGTTGGGGCTACCGATCGTGGAAGTCGTTACAGGAGGCGATGTCTCGGTTGAGGCCTACACCGGCGACGGTGTGATGGTGAACTCCGGCTTCCTCGACGGAATGGATGTCACCGCGGCCAAGAAGGCGATGACCGAACGACTGGTCCGTGACGGCCGGGGCCAGGAGCGCGTCGAATACAAGCTGCGGGACTGGCTTTTCGCCAGGCAGCGCTACTGGGGTGAGCCGTTCCCGATCGTCTACGACGCCGACGGCCGCGCCCACGGGTTGCCGGAGTCGCTGCTGCCGGTCGAACTGCCCGACGTGCCCGATTACTCGCCGGTGTCGTTCGACCCCGACGACGCCGACAGTGAACCGTCGCCGCCGCTGGCGAAGGTCACCGACTGGGTGAACGTCGACCTCGACCTGGGCGACGGGCTCAAGCCCTACACCCGCGACACCAACGTCATGCCGCAGTGGGCGGGCAGCTCCTGGTACGAGCTGCGCTACACCGACCCGGACAACAAGGAAGAGTTGTGCGCCAAGGAGAACGAGGCGTACTGGATGGGGCCGCGACCGGCCGAGCACGGCCCCGATGACCCCGGCGGCGTCGACCTCTACGTCGGAGGCGTCGAGCATGCCGTGCTGCACCTGCTGTACTCGAGGTTCTGGCACAAGGTGCTCTACGACCTCGGCCACGTCAGCTCCCGGGAGCCGTATCGGCGCCTGGTCAACCAGGGCTACATCCAGGCGTTCGCGTACACCGATTCCCGCGGCTCCTACGTGCCCGCGGCCGAGGTCGTCGAGCGCGACGGCCGCTTCTACTGGGAGTCCCCGACCGGGGAGATCGAGGTCAGCCAGGAGTTCGGCAAGATCGGCAAGAGCCTGAAGAACTCGGTGTCGCCGGACGAGATCTGCGACAACTACGGCGCCGACACCCTGCGGGTGTACGAGATGTCGATGGGGCCGCTGGAGGCGTCGCGACCGTGGGCGACCAAGGACGTCGTCGGCGCGTACCGGTTCCTTCAGCGGGTGTGGCGGCTGGTGGTCGACGAGGAGAGCGGCGCGACGCGGGCCACGGACGACGCGCCGGACGAGGAGACCCTGCGGTTGCTGCACCGCACGATCGCGGGCGCGGCCGAGGATTACGCGGCGCTGCGCAACAACACGGCGGCGGCCAAGCTCATCGAGTACACCAACCATCTGACCAAACAGTCGGTGACCGCGCGGGCGGCGCTGGAGCCGCTGGTGCTGATGGTCGCGCCGCTGGCGCCCCACCTGGCCGAGGAGTTGTGGATGCGGCTGGGGAACGGTGGCTCGCTGGCGCACGGCCCGTTCCCGGTGGCCGACGAGCGGTACCTGGTCGAGGACACCGTCGAGTATCCGGTGCAGGTCAACGGCAAGGTCCGCGGCCGAGTCACGGTCCCCGCCGACGCGGACGCCGACGCCGTGGAAACCGCCGCGCTGGCCGAGGAGAAGGTCGTCGCGTTCCTGGACGGCCGGACACCGAAGAAGGTGATCGTCGTCGCGGGCCGACTCGTCAACGTCGTCGTCTAACCCCTCCGGCGATTTCGGCGTGCGCAGTAGCGGTGGGCGCGACCGCGGACGCCGAATTCTCCGCGGAGGGAACCGATTCCCTTTCGATGACGTCTTAGCCGTGTGGTCAGTGAATATCTGCGAAGGCACGATGGCGTGGTGACGCTGGCGCAAGCGCGTGCGGCGGGCCTCAGTAAGCATTCGGTCAGCAGAAATGTCCGCTCGGGTCGTTGGCGCCGCTGCTCCAGAGGCGTGTACTTCGCAGACGACAGGCCGTTCTCCGACGCCGCGCGGGTCAGAGCGGCGGTGTGGGGCTATGGCGACCGTGCCGCAGCCAGCGGGCTGGCCGCTGCGTGGTGGCACGGCCTGACCCGGTTCGCGCCGGCCGTCGTCGTGGAGGTGACGGTGCCACGGGACAGCAACGGCCGCATTCACGAGGGCTCGGTCGTGCGTCGTCGCGATGTGGCCGCCCTCGATGTCGAAGTCGTGCGGGGGTTGCGCGTGACGACGGAGTCCCTGACCGTGCTCGAAGCCGCAGTGAGACGACGTGACGGCGCCAAACTGCTCGACTCGGCCCTGCAGGGAGGCTTCGAGCTGAACGACCTGTGGCGGGTCCATCTGCGGAACAAAGGGCGGCACGGATCGTCGAAGGCACGCCTCTTGTTGCAGGGCGCCGAGGACGGAGCACGATCCGAGGCCGAGCGCCTCCTCGTGCGGCTGCTGAGACGAGCTGCGCTGACAGGGTGGCGGACGAATCATCCGGTGGGCGGCTATGAAGTCGACGTCGCGTTCGTCGATGCCAAGGTGGTGATCGAAGTTGACGGGTTCGCCTTCCACAGCGACCAGGAAGCGTTCCAGAACGACCGCACGCGGCAGAACAGAATCGCCCTTTTGGGCTGGCAGGTACTGCGATTCACGTGGTTGGATCTCACCGAATACCCGGAGCGCGTTCTCGCGACCATCAGAGTAGCGATCAGGGCGTGACAGGTAGCGCTCAGCGCGACTGCACACGCCGAAATCACCGGGGGCGGACGATGACCTCGTGGATGTGGGCGTCGCGCGGCGCGTTGATCGCGTCGGCGGTGACCCGCGCGACGGTCTGCGGGCTGAGGAACTGTTCGGGGTCGTAGTCGCGCCCCTCATAGGCGATCAGATCCTCCTGCATGTCCGTGGCGATGCGCCCGGGGTGCACCGACGTCACGCGCAGGGACGGCTCGTCGTTGCGCAGCGAGTCGGCGAACCCCCGCAACGCGAACTTGCTCGCCGAGTACGACGCCAGCCCGGGGGAGGCGTTGATTCCGGATCCGGAGTTGATGAACACCACGTGCCCGCCCGCGGCGCGCAGTGCCGGGAGTAGCTCGAGTGTGAGGGCAACCGCGCCAATGAGATTGACGGACATGGTGGCCCGCCACTCGTCGACCGAGGTTTCGGCGACCCGGCCCGGATAGGCCACGCCTGCGTTGTGGATCAGCACGTCGAGTTCGACGATGGGCTCGACCACCGCGGTGATGGACTCGGGATCGGCGAGATCGAGGGGCCAGGTGGTGGCGCCGAAGCGCTCGGCGACGGCATCCAGCTGCGGTGACGGGCGCCCGGCGAGGAACAGGGTGTGTGTCGGGGCCAGCGCCTCGGCGAGGGCGGCTCCCAGCCCGCGGGCGGCCCCGGTGATTATGGCGGTCGGCACACCCGAACCCTACCGACACTGCAAATCGGGCCCAGCCGTCGCATCATGGGAGGCGATGCCCCACGATCCCAGCTTTGCGCCCACGCAACTGGCGGCCCGCGCTGCGTACCTGCTGCGCGGTAACGACCTCGGTGCGATGACCACCGCGGCGCCGTTGCTGTACCCGCACATGTGGAGCTGGGACGCGGCCTTCGTGTCGATCGGCCTTGCCCCGCTGTCGGTGGAACGGGCCGTCGTGGAACTCGACACACTGCTCTCGGCGCAGTGGCGCAACGGCATGATCCCGCACATCGTGTTCGCCAGCGGCGTCGACGGGTACTTCCCCGGCCCGGCGCGCTGGGCATGCTCGGCGCTGTCGGCCGATGCGCCGCACACCCGCCATACCTCGGGCATCACGCAGCCACCCGTGCACGCGATCGCGGTGCAACGCATCCTCGACCACGCGCGCACCCGCGGCCGCTCCACCCGGGCCGTCGCCGAGTCGTTCCTGGACCGCCGCTGGGGCGATCTGGTGCGCTGGCACCGTTGGCTGGCCGAGTGCCGGGACCAGAACGGCCACGGCCGGGTGACGGTGTATCACGGCTGGGAGTCGGGCATGGACAACTCCCCCCGGTGGGACAGCGCCTACGCGAAGGTGAACCCCGGCGTGGTGCCGGAGTACCAGCGCGAGGACAACAAGATCAACACCGACGCCAGCCAGCGTCCCAGCGACCTCGAGTACGACCGCTACCTGTGGCTGGTCGAGGAGATGAAGGCCGCACGCTACGACGACGACCTGCTCCCCAAGGCGGTGAGCTTCGCCGTGGAGGACGTGTTCGTCTCGGCGATCCTGTCGGTGGCTTGCCAGGTGCTGGCCGAGATCGGCGAGGACTACAAGCGACCGCACGCCGACGTGAAGGACCTGTACGCGTGGGCCGACCGGTTCCGGACGGGTGTGGTCGAGACGACCGATGAAAGAACGGGCGCGGCAAGGGATTACGACGTTCGGGCGGACAGGTGGATCGCGACCGAAACGGTGGCGCAGTTCGCACCGCTGCTCTGCGGCGGGTTACCGCACGACCGGGAGCGGGCGCTGCTGCGGCTGTTGGAGGGCCCGCGGTTCTGCGGCCACCCCGACCTCGCCTACGCGCTCATTCCGTCGACGTCGCCGGTGTCGCGCGACTTCCGGCCCCGCGAGTACTGGCGCGGGCCGGTGTGGCCGGTGATGACCTGGCTGTTCTCCTGGTGTTTCGCCAGGCGCGGCTGGGCCGAGCGCTCGTCGATCCTGCGCCGGGAGGGTCTGCGCCAGGCCAGTGACGGCACCTTCGCGGAGTACTACGAACCGTTCACCGGTGAGCCGCTGGGCAGCATGCAGCAGTCGTGGACCGCGGCCGCGGTGCTGGACTGGCTGGGCTGAGCGCTATTCGGCGATCCGCTCGAGCGGGGCCAGCGCCTTGGCCAGCGCATCGAGTTCCTCTTCGCTGAACTTGCTGAGCAGTGCGGCGAGATGAGCCTGCCTGGAGGCCAACGCATCCCGGTGCTGTGCCAGACCCTCGGGAGTGATGTCCACCAGGACCGCCCGCAGATCCGACGGGTCACGGGACCGCTTGACCAGCCCCAGCTTCTCGAGCCTGCGGATCGCCACCGTGGTCGTGGGGGTGCGGACCCGCTCATGGGCGGCCAGGTCGGTCATCCGGATCGGGCCCTGGTCCAGCAGGGTCAACAGGATGGACAACTGCGCCAGGGTGAGGTCGCCGGAGGTCGAGGTCCTGCCGGTGTGACGGAGAACCAACAGCACCTTCGACAGCACGCGCTGCAGTTGCCCTGCCAGCTCGCTGACGTGCGGTTCAGTCCCCATAATTCAGCCAGTCTAACCTGTCTGAAGCTGTCAAGTTGCGCGGACGACAGTTATCCCCGGAGAAAGTCCACAGCCCCGTCACAGCATCTGCGACAGGAAGCGGCGCAGGCGATCCGTCCGGGCCGATTCGAACAGTTGCCCGGGCGGGCCGGTCTCGACGACCTGCCCGTGGTCCATGAACACCACCTCGTCGGCCGACGACTTCGCGAACCCCATCTCGTGGGTGACCACGACCATCGTCATCCCGTCGGCGCCGAGGTCGGCGATCAGCGCCAGGATGCCCTTGACCAGCTCGGGGTCGAGCGCGGAGGTGGCTTCGTCGAAGAACATCACCTGGGGCGACATCGCCACCGCCCGCGCGATCGCCACCCGCTGCTGTTGCCCGCCGGACAGGGTCGCCGGCCGGACCTCGGCCTTGTGCCGCAGGCCGACGCGTTCCAGTTGTGCCATTCCGAGCTCGCGGGCCTCGTCGGCGCTGAGCCGCTTGAGCTTTCGGGGCGCCAGCGTGAGGTTGTCGAGGACGGTGCGGTGCGGGAACAGTTGGAACTACTGGAACACCATGCCGATGCGCTGCCGCAGCCGATCGGGGTTGTCGGTCAACACCGAACGCCCGTCCAGCAGGATGTCGCCGCGGTCGGGCTCGTAGAGCCGGTTCAGTGTGCGCAGCAGCGTCGACTTGCCCGACCCCGACGGTCCGATCACGGCGGCCGTGGTCCCGGCCGCGACGTCGAGGTCGACCCCGCGCAGCACCGCACTGTTTCCGAAGGACAGATGAATGTCCCTGGCGGACAGCGAGACCGGCTCGAACGCGGCGCACATCAGTTCATCTCCTGCGAGGTCGACAGCACCAGCGGATCCTCCTCGTCGGGGCGTCTGCCGCGCCGCAGCCTGGTGTCGATGAAGTTGACCAGGTGGGTCAGCGGGATCGTCAGCGCAAGGTAGAACAGGCCCGCCGCCACGAGCGGTGACAGGTTGCCGGTCTGCGCGTTGAGGTCGCGGCCCACCTGGAACAGCTCACGCTGGTTGGCGATCAGACCGAGGAAGTACACCAGCGACGACGCCTTCAGCAGTGAGATGAACTGGTTCATCAGGGCGGGCAGCACTCGCCGCACACCCTGGGGGATGACGACCAGCCGCATCGATGTCGGATAGCTGAACCCCAGCGCCCGGGATGCCTCCAGCTGCCCGGGATCCACGCTCTGGATGCCGGACCGGAAGATCTCACCGACGTAGGCCGCGGCCATCAGGCCGAGCGCCGCGATGCCCAGCGGGTAGGGGTTGTTCCCGGTCAGGTGGCCCACCACGGGGCCGACACCGAGGCCGATCAGCAGGATGATCACGACCTCGGGCAGCCCGCGGAAGATGTCGGTGTAGATCCGGGCCGGCCACCGCAGCCATCGCGACGAGGAGATCCCCGCGACCGCCGGCGCCATCCCGAGGACGAGGCCGATGACGCTGGCGGCGAACGTCAGGATCAGGGTGTTGGGCAGGCCGGTCTTGAACAGGTCGGGGATGGCCTGTTTGTACAGGTCCCAGTCCAGGAACGACGCCGCCAGCTGGGACAGCGTGGACCTGGGCTGAGCGGGCGTCGTGGCCGCGGTGTCGCGCTGGTTGTCGGCCGCGATCGCGTCGAAGTCGGGCAGGTCCGGCTCGGGTGCGGCCTTGGATCCGGGCTTCCAGCCCGGCGGCAGCGCGCGGGGCACCCACTCGGAGTACAGCCGTGATCACGTGCCGTCGGCGATGACGGCGTCCAGCCCGCTGTTGAGTGCGTCGATGAGCGGCTGGTTGTCGGTGGCGACCGCGTAGGCGATGAAATTGTCCAGGCTGAAGGTGTTCTCGATGATCTCGGCGGGATCGCCGGGCTGTACCGTGCCCTGCGCCTGCTGGGAAGGGGCGACCCAGGCGTCGATCTGGCGGGTCTTGAGGCTGGCGTACACGGTGTTGTAGTCGGGGTACTTCACCGGCTGCAGCTTCAGCGTGTCGATGACGTAGGCCTCCTGCACGGTGCCCTGCACCACGCCGATCCGTTGGCCCGCGGCGAGCTGGTCGAAGCCGGTGATCGATGACCCCGTGGGCGCGACGAGGGAGAAGTATCCGAAGTCGTAGCCGTTGGTGAAGCCCACAGTGCGCCGGCGGGCGTCGGTCGTGGTGATCGACGACGAGCCGACGTCGAAGCGGCGCGCCGCGACCTGGGCGAGCAGCCCGGAGAACTCGGTGCCCACGAACTCGATCTGCAAGCCGAGCTTTCCGGCGACGGCGCGCAACACTTCGTTGTCGAAGCCGGTGAACTGACCCGTCGAGTCGATGCAGATGCTCGGCGGCGCGTCGGACAGGGTTCCGACGGTCAGCGTGCCCGGACGGCTCAACCCGAGGGTGTCGACGTCGATCGAGTCCAGAGGCACGACCGACGGTGTCGTGTATCTGTCCTCCTCCGGGCCCGCCGCGGACGCGGCCAGGTTGGTCGGCAGGGCGCTGGCGCTCTGAATCCCCGGGGGAGCGCACTGGTCGGCGTCGGCAGCGGCCGGTGCGGCCAGTCCCATGGCGCAGATCATCGACGCGATGAGCGCGAGCCACAACGTTCTCATCCCAAGCAACGTACTGCGCCCAGGTCGGCGGGCCGCGGCTTCGGCTCAATCGGAGTGCATCGCGTACAGCACGCCGCGGCGCACCAATTCCGACAGCAGGATCCGGGCCATCTCCTCCGAGCGCTGCATGCACGCGGCGCGCGCGGACTCGGGCTGACCGTTGCGGATCGCCGCGAGTTCGGCCTCGTAGGACGGGAGCAACGCGTCGTGGTGCTCCAGGTAGCCCGCCCAGAAGGCGGGCGGGATGAGGGTCTGCGAGGAGACGATCGCCGCCTGCAGTCGCGGGCCCGCGTACTCGGCGTTGACGACCGCGCGGAAGCGACGAGCGTTCTCGTCGAACAGGCGGGAGTCCTTGCCGCTGCGCATGAGGGCTATCCGGTTGTCGAGTTCGGCGACGATCACCGGGTCCGATGCGGCGGCCGCCCGCGCCGACGCGGTGCCGCTGAGCAGGCCGTAGAGCTCATGGTGCTCGCGGACCGTGGACTCGTCGAACCGCTCGACGTAGGCGCCACGGTGATATCTGGTCGACAGGATGCCGTCGTGTTCGAGCTGAACCACGGCCTCCTGCACGGGCACCCGGCTGAGTCCGAGTTCGTGCGCGATCTCGTTGCGGTCCAACCGATCTCCCGACCGGAGCTTGCCGGTCAGGACCAGATTGACCACGTGCGAGACCACGAGATCCTTCTCTTTGACCCCGTACTTCTTGGGCATGGCTGCGCCAGTCTCTCACGGCGCCTGAGTCTTCGGAGCCGTTCGGCACGTTGAACCCGCGTGGGTCAGGCGCGCCGATCCCGCCAGCGGCACAGGGCCTCGGCCTGGGTGAGGTCGTAGTCGGGGCCGTTGACCCCCACCGTCAGCATCGAGATCCCCAGCCCGGTGAGCGCGTCGGCCTCCTCGAGCAGCGAGTCCAGCCCCGACCCCTTCGCTTCGGCGGCACGTTCGATGACCGCGGGATCGCGGCCGACGTCGGCGCAGTGGCGTGCCAGGATCTCGGCCTTGCGCGGGTAGCTGTCGCGGTCGGAGAACGAATGCCAGATGTCGGCGTACTCGGCGACCAGGCGAAGTGTCTTGCGCTCTCCGCCGCCCCCGATCAAGATCGGAATGTCCCGCAGGGGCTGCGGATTGAGCTTGCCGAGCCGTGCCTCGATGCGCGGCATGGCCTCGGCGAGGTCGTCGAGCCGGCTGCCCGCGGTGCCGAACTCGTAGCCGTATTCGTCGTAATCCTTTTTCTTCCAGCCGGATCCGATGCCGAGGAGGAGCCTGCCCCCGGAGATGTGGTCGACGGTGCGGGCCATGTCGGCGAGCAGCTCGGGGTTGCGGTAGGAGTTGCATGAAACGAGTGCGCCGATCTCGATGCGCGAGGTCTGCTCGGCCCAGGCGCCCAGCATCGTCCAGCATTCGTAGTGCGGGCCGTCCGGGTCGCCGTACAGCGGGAAGAAGTGGTCCCAGTTGAAGGCGACGTCGACGCCGATGTCCTCGCAGCGGCGCAGCGCGTCACGCAGGTGGCTGTATCGCGGCGCGTGCTGCGGTTGCAGTTGCACGCCGATCCGGATGGGGCGGTCGGTGGGGGAGGTCATGACTCCACGTTAGGCATCGCAAGGGCGCCGAGTCTGCGGGGGAGATCGTGAATTCTCGCGAATCGGCGATCTCTACGCAGCCTCGACGCACCGTCACACGCCGATCTGGCCGCCGTCGCGCCACACCGCCACCACCGCCGGACGCGCGGTACCGTTGCCGCCGTCGGGCCAGTGCGACAGCGGATCGTCGATGCTGTTGTCGTCGTTCTCGCCAGGATGCTGCACTCCGACCAGCACCACATCGTCCGTGACGATCGGTCCGCACGTCTCCGCACCCACCGGGACCGTGAGGAACTGTTTGGTCTCCCCGCGATTCGGCCCTTCGAGCGCCACGGCGAACAGACCGTCGTTGGCGTCCAGCGCATTGCCGTCGGTCGAGATCCACAGATTGCCGTGGCTGTCGAAAGTCAGGTTGTCGGGGCAGGAGATCGGACTGACCTTGGTCTTGTCGAACCCGCCGTAATACGTATCGGCGGCCGCGGGATAGCCGCAGACCAGCAGTAGATCCCAGGTGAAATCCGTGCCCGTATGGTCGTCGGTGATCTCGAGGATCTGTCCGCTCTTGTTGTCGTTGCGGGGGTTGGCGGCATCCGCGGGCGCCTCGCCCGATGCGCCACGCTTGCTGTTGTTCGTGAGCGCCACGTAGACCTTGCCGGTTTTCGGGTTGGTGGCGATGTCCTCGGGCCGGTCCATCTTGGTAGCGCCGGCCTTGTCGGCGGCGAAGCGGGTGAACACCGCCGCCTCCTGCGCGGTGACTCCGGGGACCAGGGATTCGGCCTTACCATCCGGCCCGGAACGCAGCAGCGGGATCCAGGTGCCGGTGCCCGCGAACGACCCGGACGACGGCAGCTTGCCCGACCCGTCGATCTCGCCGGCCGGAATGTCGCTGGACAACTTCGCCACGTACAGCGTGCCCGCGTCGAGGATCGTCATGTTGCTCGCCATGGCCGCCTCGCTGTACCCACCTCCCGTCGCTTCGCTCGCCCCGCCGCGCGGCTGCATCTTTTTACTCGACACGAACTTGTACATGTAGTCGAAGCGTTCGTCGTCGCCCATGTAGGACACCACGGTGCCGTCGTCGGCGACGTGAATCTTGGCGCCCTCGTGCTTGAGCCGGCCCATCGCGGTGTGCTTGACCAGCTGCGAGTTGGGGTCCCATGGATTGATCTCGACGACGTAGCCGAACCGGTTGGCCTCGTTCGGCGTCTCGGTGAGGTCGAACCGCGGGTCGTGGGTTTCCCATTTGCGTTCGCTGGGTTCGATCGAGAGGCCATAGCGGTCGAACCGGTCCGCGGCCACCGGGTTGGGCGCCGACCCGCCCTCGGTGGCGCCGAAGTACTGGTTGAAGTTCTCCTCACCGGAAAGCACAGTGCCCCAGGGCGTCAGGGCACCACCGCAATTGTTGAGGGTGCCCGCGACAGTGCGGCCGTCCGGGTCCGCGGCGGTCTTGACGAATTCACTGCCTGCGCCGGGCCCCGTCAGCACCATTGGCGTGTCGCCGGTGACGCGACGGTTGTACCGTCCCATCACCGGCCGCAGGCCCGCGGGGCTTCGTTCGACTTCGACGACAGCCAAGCCGTGCGCGGCGATCTCGATGTCGTACTGCTCGCGGGTCGGCGCGTCAGCGTTGTATCCCGAGAACATGAACTGCGGGGTGGTGTACTCGAAACTGGTCACGAGCAGGAAGCGGTCCGGTGTCCCGTCGATCGGCAGCAATGCGGCGTAGTCGGTGTTGAAGCCGAATTGCCGACGCTGGGCGGCGGCCGTCTGTGCGGTCACGTCGAACACCGGTGCGCCGGGCAGCACCGGGTCACCCCAGCCGATGACCACAGCCTGCTTGTAACCGTCCGGAATAACGACGGCGTCTTCGCTATTGGGTGCGACGGTCGCGAAGTTCATTCCCGGTGACGGTTCGGCGGGGGCGGCGGAGTCCGTCGATGTCGCCGCGGGTGGGGTGTCACCCGAGCAGGCGGCCAGCACCGATCCCGCTCCAACGGCGAGCACGGCCACGCCGCCGGCCTGCAGCATGGAGCGGCGCGACACCACCTGGGCGATGTCGCCGAAGTACTCGTTGTCGCTGCGATTCGGCACCGGCTTCGAGCACGCGTCGCCGCACCTGTAGACGCAGGTGACGTGTTGTCGCTTGGACTTTTCGTTGTGACTGACAAAGAGATTGAGCGGCACGAGGGCCATGAGTTCGGGGTTCCTTCCGACACGAGTGCCGGCCGGGGCTGGCGGCCGGACCCGCGGAAACCTACGGCAATTGGACTAGCAGCAGGAGACGAATGGGTGAACGGCCGTCGACGGAACGGCCCCGGGGGACCGGAAAGGCCGCCCCTCGAATTTGCTGTGCGACCGCCACCCCGGGTATGGCGTGTGCTCCAAGAAATTACCGGGCTGTCAAAATAGTGAGGGGTGCGATTCGCGCTACCGATGGATCGCCGAGTGCGACGACCCCATACTGACCGGCGGCGAGGGCGGCATGTACTTCGGTGGCAAGCATGCGGTCGCGGCCTACGGCGGTCTCGTTCCGCTGTACACGCCCGCTCCGTGGGCCGGAGGCAGTTCGGGGAGCCACCTCGATGACGCGACGTTCACCGGTTCCGATCAGAAGATGATGAACGCCAGGACCGACTACGGACTGGGCATCCGCGTTCTCAGTGCCGTCGAGATCGGAATCCTGCGCGACCTCGGACACCAGGTCAGCCTTCCCCAATCACCGCCGGTGGCCATGGCTTTCGTCGGGTTCGTCTTCCTGCTACGAAAGCGGAAAGCTCTGCCGGATTCTCGGTGACGGCTCAGTCGTCGAGCACACCACGAAGCAGCTCGACGAGCGCCTGCGGCTGATCGCTCTGGACCGAATGGCCCGAGTCCGCCACGATGTGCACGCGCTGAAAGCCCGGCGCCGACTGTGCGAACGCCGCGGCGTCGTCGTCGTTGACGAAGAACGAGTTGGCGCCGCGGATCAGCGTCGTGGGCGTGGTGAGCCGAGGGACGTCGTCCCACAACCCCTCGAATCCTTCGCCTTTGCGGATCGTGTCGTAGCGCCACGTCCAGCTGCCGTCCTCGAGCCGCTTGGCGTTGTGAAAGACGCCGCGCCGCAACGACTCCCGATCCCGGTGTGGTGCGGCCGCCACGGTCACCTCGAGCATCGCATCGAAGGTCGGGAACGTCCGCTCACCCTGCACCAGCGCGACGGTGCCCTTCTGTGCGTCGGTCATCTCGGTGTGCCGTTCCGGTGCCGACGGGGTGACGTCGACGAGGGCGAGCTTGCGCACCAACTCGGGCGCGGTCACCGCCAGCCGCAACGCGGTCAGTCCGCCCAGCGACATCCCGACGACGAGTTCGGCGTCGGGGGCGAGTTCGCGGACCGCGGGCTCCACGGCCTCCGCGTTGAGCTTGGGACCGTAGTCGCCGTCCTCGCGCCACCCGGAGCGGCCGTGGCCGGGAAGGTCGACGGAAAGCGCGGGCAGGCCGAGACCGAGTACGACGGTGTCCCAGGTGTGGGCGTTCTGGCCGCCCCCGTGCAGGAACACCACCCGGGGTGCGTCGTCGCCGAACTTCAGCGCGCTGACCGCTCCGACGTCGACCCGCGTCACGCTCGGCAGCGGATCCTCGACACCGGCCTGGCGGGCGTTCTCCTTGAGGAAGATGAATTCGGACAGGTTGGCCAGCTCGTCATCGGCGTCGTCCATGGTCAGACAGTACCGTCGATATTCGCGTGCGAGCGGCGCCCCCTTGTGTCACGGTCGGTCGGCGGGACACACATCGCCAGACCTGGCCGTTCGTGGTGCCGATGACGCGGACTGGCCGGCCATGGCACTGCTGGGCGCAACGGGTTTCGGAGTCCGGCGCCCGCAGGAGACGGCTGACGCGTGGCGCAGCTCGATGCCTGCCGGCTGGGTTGACGGCTTCTAGCTCAACGCCGGAACTGCATTCCAGCAGGCGCCTTTCCGAACTTTTACTGCTGGAATGCAATTCCGGCGGGAGAACTTAGCCCTCGATGAAGCTCTCGAGCTGGGCGCGGGCGATGTCGTCGGGAAGCTGCTTCGGCGGGCTCTTCATCAGGTAGGCCGATGCGGCCTCGACCGGGCCGCCGATGCCGCGGTCCTTGGCGATCTTCGCGGCGCGGACCGCGTCGATGATGACGCCGGCCGAGTTCGGCGAATCCCACACCTCGAGCTTGTACTCCAGGTTCAGCGGCACGTCGCCGAAGGCGCGGCCCTCGAGGCGGACGTAGGCCCACTTGCGGTCGTCGAGCCAGCCGACGTGATCGGACGGGCCGATGTGCACGTCCTTGGTGTTGAACTCGCGCTGCAGGTTGGAGGTGACGGCCTGGGTCTTGGAGATCTTCTTGCTCTCCAGCCGGGACCGCTCGAGCATGTTGAGGAAGTCCATGTTGCCGCCGACGTTGAGCTGCATCGTGCGGTCGAGCTGCACGCCGCGATCCTCGAACAGCTTCGCCATGACGCGGTGGGTGATGGTGGCGCCGACCTGGCTCTTGATGTCGTCGCCGACGATCGGCACGCCGGCGTCTTCGAACTTCTTGGCCCACACCGGGTCCGAGGCGATGAAGACGGGCAGTGCGTTGACGAATGCCACGCCGGCGTCGATCGCGCACTGGGCGTAGAACTTGTCGGCCTCTTCGGAGCCCACCGGCAGGTAGGACACCATCACGTCGACGTTGGCGTCCTTGAGCGCCTTGACGACGTCGACGGCCTCGGTATCGGACACCTCGATGGTCTCGGCGTAGTACTTGCCGATGCCGTCGAGCGTCGGCCCGCGCTGCACGACGACGTCGGTCGGGGGCACGTCGGCGATCTTGATCGTGTTGTTCTCGGAGGCGAAGATGGCCTCGGAGAGGTCGAAGCCGACCTTCTTGGCGTCCACGTCGAATGCGGCGACGAACTTCACGTCGCGCACGTGGTACCGGCCGAGCTTGACGTGCATCAGGCCGGGCACGCTGGCGTTCTCGTCGGCGTCCTTGTAGTACTGCACGCCCTGCACGAGCGAGGACGCGCAGTTGCCCACGCCGACGATGGCGACCCGGACGTCAGTGCTTGCGGTCATGACGGCTTCTCCTCTTGTCCTACTTCGAGTGCTGTTTCGGTATTACTGCTGTGCTGCGCCGGTCGACGTGCTCACGTTTGTTCGGCGTGTCCCTGCGCGGACTTCTCCGCCGCGATCAACTCGTTGAGCCACTTGACTTCCCGCTCGCTTGACTCCAGCCCCAACTGGTGCAGCTGACGGGTGTAGCGGTCGAAGGAGTTGCTGGCCCGCGCGACTGCTTCACGAAGACCTTCCCGACGTTCCTCCACCTGACGACGGCGGCCCTCGAGGATCCTCATCCGTGCCTCTGCGGGCGTGCGGTTGAAGAAGGCGAGGTGCACACCGAACCCGTCGTCGGAGAAATTCTGCGGCCCGGTGTCGGCCACCAACTCGGTGAAGCGCTGCTTACCTGCGTCGGTGAGTTGGTAGACGCGGCGCGCCCTGCGGACCTTGACGGTGCCCTCGGGTGCCGCGTCCTCGACGATCAGGCCGTCGGCCTGCATGCGCCGCAACGCCGGGTAGAGCGAGCCATACGAGAACGCACGGAATGCGCCGAGCAGGCCCGTGAGGCGTTTCCGCAGCTCATAGCCGTGCATCGGGGATTCGAGCAGCAGACCCAGAACAGCCAGCTCAAGCATCCGGGCCACCTCCTCGCAGAACTCATCCGTCGCTGTGACGGCTCAACGCCGAGCGCAATGTATCGCGCCGATATATTCGCACACTATCGCGCCGATATATATCCCGCTACATCGGAGCACGCAAAAGGCACCCGACACGGGTGCTCGACGGGTCAGTTGCTGGGGTAGTTGATCTGCTTGACGGTGCCGTCGGGGTTCAGCTCGATGTAGCCGCTGCCGAACTCGCTGGACACGTAGACGGTCAGGTCGATGCTTCCGGGCGGCGCGGTCTCGTCGCTGTTCGGATCGATCGACAGGTACATGTTGTCGACGTCGTCGGCCTTGATGCCCAGCGTCTCGGGTGCGCCCCGCATGATGCCCACGACCGTCGGCACGTCGAACGCGCCCAGATCGACCGGCACGTCGCGGTCGTCCCTGGCCGACGTCGACGGGTCGCCCCAACCGCCGCGGTAGGAGTACCTCAGCAGCCGACGGTCGTCGGTCGGGTCCGGACGCTCCATCGAGGCGTAGTCGGGGTAGACGGTCAGCGAGTAGCCGATCGTGTCGCCCCACTTCTGCTTCATCTGCTCGAGCAGGCCCTTGAGCCCGCCCAGCGAATGCAGTTGCCGCGGCGGCGTGAGGACCTTGGCGGGAATCCCGTCGGACTTGGCGCCGGGGTCGGACGTGAAGTTCAGCGGTGACGGCGTGTTGCCGTACAGGCCCCAGCCGATGGCGATGCCCAGCACCACCAACACCCCAGCGATCGCGGCGCGGAAACCCCATGCACTGCTGATGGGGGGTAGGCGCCGGGTGCTCAGCTTCGGCAGCTGGACGGGCGATGCCGCGGTCTGCAGGTCGGAGATCAGCGACTGCAGTTCGCCCAGCGTGGCGGCGTGGGTGGCCGTCTTCACCCGCTCGCCGTGCTCGGCCATCGACAGCTGGCCCTCGGCCAGGGCGGTGTCGAGGATCTGGCACGTGTCGTTGCGGTCACTGTCCTTGGCGCGCGTCCCCGCCGTCCGCCGTCCCGAGCTGCCCGAAGCCACGACGAAGATCGTAAGAGTTGGTGTGGCGATGACGCAGGCCAGTCGTGATCGTGACCTTCGCGATGGCGTCGCGGGGCGCACGTCGCGGCTCGGCGCTTGCCGCCCCGACGTACTCTGGTCCTCGTGCGATTGCAGCGACAGGTGGTGGACTACGCCCTGCGGCGCCGGTCCCTGCTGGCCGAGGTCTATTCGGGGCGCACCGGCGTCACCGAGGTCTGTGACGCCAATCCGTACCTGCTGCGGGCCGCCAAATTCCACGGCAAGCCCAGCTCGGTGATCTGTCCGATCTGCCGCAAGGAACAGCTGACCCTGGTGTCGTGGGTGTTCGGCGAACACCTCGGCCCGGTGTCCGGGTCCGCGCGCACCGCAGAGGAGCTGGTCCTGCTAGCCACCCGGTTCGACGAGTTCTCGGTACACGTGGTGGAGGTATGCCGCACCTGCAGCTGGAATCACCTGGTCAAGTCGTACAAGCTCGGCGCGGTTCCGCCCCCGAAGGGGTCCCGGGGACCGCGGCGCACAGAGACAGCGCGCGGTCGTGCGCGCACGGCCAGTGAATAGCGAAGGGCGCCACGACCGGTCAGCCGATGACACCCGTGGGGGGCAGATGGCTGAAGGCGTGAACCCGAAACCCCCCCAACGCGGCGATCGACAACCGCACCGGCCCGGTGACGGGCCGCCGGGCCGCCCCGGTGACGAACCGCCGCGTCGGCCCGCCGACGAACCGCCGCGTCGGCCCGCCGACGGTGCCAGGCACCGACCGCCTCCTCAGGGCGCCCAGCGCCGTCCGCGACCCACCCCCGACGACCGCATGACCGCGGTGCTGCCCCCGGTAAGGGAGGGCGCCCCGGCCCACCTGCGCGACCCGATCGACGACGTCAGGCGGGCACTCGACGGATCGCCACCCAAGCAGCCACCCCCGCCACCACCGCGTCGACCGCCGGGCGGCGGAGGGCCGGGCGGGAACGGGCCGTCGGATGGACGTCCGACACTGCGCCACCAGCTCAACTGGACGTGGGTGCGACGCGGTCTGATCGCCATGGTGGTCGTCCTGATCGTGCTGCCGCTGCTCACGTTCGGTATGGCCTACATGATCGTCGACGTACCGAAGCCGGGAGACATACGCACCGCGCAGGTGTCGACGATTCTGGCCAGCGACGGCTCCGAGATCGCCAAAATCGTTCCGCCCGAAGGCAACCGTGTCGACGTCAACATCGACCAGATCCCGGTGCACGTGCGGGATGCGGTGATGGCCGCCGAGGACCGGGACTTCTACTCAAACCCCGGCTTCTCGTTCACCGGGTTCCTGCGCGCCGCCAAGAACAACATCTTCGGCGGCGACCTGCAGGGCGGATCCACGATCACCCAGCAGTACGTCAAGAACGCTCTGGTGGGCGATGCCCGCTCCGGCATCGGCGGCGTCATCCGCAAGGCCAAGGAGCTGGTGATCTCGACCAAGATGTCCGGCGAATGGTCCAAGGACCAGGTGCTGGAGTCGTACCTGAACATCATCTACTTCGGTCGCGGCGCCTACGGTGTGGCGGCCGCGTCGAAGGCCTACTTCGACAAGCCTGTCGAGCAGCTCAACGTCGCCGAAGGCGCGCTGCTCGCCGCGCTCATCCAGCGGCCCTCGGTCCTCGATCCCGCGGTCGACCCGGACGCCTCCGCGGTGCGGTGGAACTGGGTGCTCGACGGGATGGAGGAGATCGGGGCGTTGTCGTCGGCCGACCGCGCCGCCCAGGTGTTCCCGCCGACGATCCCGCCGGACGCCGCGAGCACCCAGAACCAGACCACCGGCCCCAACGGGCTCATCGAGCGGCAGGTGGTCGACGAACTGCTCGAGATCTTCAGCATCAACGAGCAGGCGCTGAACACCGAGGGCCTGCAGATCACCACCACGATCGATCCGCAGGCGCAGTCCGCCGCGGTCGATGCCGTCGAGGAGTACCTGGACGGCCAGGACCCCGACATGCGGTCCGCGGTGGTGTCGATCGACCCGAGAACGGGCGGGGTCAAGGCGTATTACGGCGGCTCGGACGCCGCCGGGTTCGATTTCGCGCAGGCCGGGTTGCCGACGGGGTCGTCGTTCAAGGTGTTCGCGTTGGTGGCGGCACTGGAGCAGGGCATGGGCCTGGGCTACCAGGTGGACAGCTCGCCGCTGGACGTCAACGGCATCGAGATCAACAACGTCGAGGGCGGCAGCTGCGGGCGGTGCAACATCGCCGAGGCGTTGAAGCGCTCGCTGAACACCAGCTACTACCGCCTGATGCTGGAGCTCGACAACGGCCCGCAGGACGTCGCCGACGCCGCGCACCAGGCCGGGATCGCCGAGAGCTTCCCCGGTGTGGAGCACACCCTGTCCGAGGACGGCCAGGGCGGACCCCCGAACAACGGAATCGTGCTGGGGCAGTACCAGTCCCGCGTGATCGACATGGCGTCGGCCTATGCCACGCTCGCCGCGTCCGGGGTCTATCACAAGCCGCACTTCGTGCAGAAGGTCGTCAACGCCGAGGGTGACGTGCTCTTCGACGCCGGCCAGGAGGACAACAGCGGCGAGCAGCGCATCGACAAGGACGTCGCGGACAACGTCGTCGCGGCCATGCAGCCCATCGCCGGGTACTCCGGCAGAGCGCTGGCGGGTGGCCGTCCGTCGGCCGCCAAGACCGGCACCAACCAGCTGGGCGACACCGGCGCCAACCGTGACGCGTGGATGGTCGGATTCACCCCGTCGCTGTCGACGGCGGTGTGGGTGGGCACCACCGAGGGCACCAAGCCACTGGTGAACGCGTCGGGATCGGCGGTCTACGGCTCCGGGCTGCCGGGACAGATCTGG
Source organism: Mycolicibacterium pyrenivorans (assembly GCF_025821625.1). Lineage (GTDB taxonomy): Bacteria > Actinomycetota > Actinomycetes > Mycobacteriales > Mycobacteriaceae > Mycobacterium > Mycobacterium pyrenivorans. The sequence continues at coordinate 70,339 of NZ_JACKSH010000257.1, read as the reverse complement.
AAGGCCACGATGGACGGGGCCCTCGACGGCACCGACGACGAGTCGTTCCCGAAGCCGGAGGAGATCGGCGGTTACGCAGGCGTGCCGCAGGCGCCGCCTCCTCCGCGACCGACGTCGACCGAGCCGCCGCCGCCCTCGGAGACGGTGATCCAGCCGACGCTGGAGATCGCCCCGGGGATCACCATCCCGTGGGGACCCCCGACCACCGTGCCTGCTGTGCCTCCCGGCGCTCCGCCGGCGCCCGGCGTACCAGCACCGGAGCCCGGCGTACCGCCGCCGGCCCCCGTCGGCGCACCGCCGGCACCGGCGCCCGGACTGCCGCCGCCCGGTGCCCCACCACCCGGTCCTCTTCCGCCTCCGTGACAGAGCCGCCGACGACAGATTCGCCGGCTGGGGCTGAATCGCCGGCACCGCCGGCAGGGGCTGAATCGCCGGCACCGCCGGCACGAGACCTGCGGAGCCTCGACGACCGCGACATGCCCAGTCGCACCGACACCATCGGCGCCGCACTGTCGGAAACCATCGGCGGTCCCGTCGGTCGTCACGCGTTGATAGGCCGCACCCGGTTCATGACACCGCTGCGGGTCATGCTGATCGTCGCGCTGGTGTTCCTGGCACTCGGCTATTCGACGAAGGCCGCGTGCCTGCAGACCACCGGAACGGGTACGGCCGATCAGCGGGTGGGCAACTGGGAGAACCAGCGCGCCTACTACCAGCTGTGCTACTCCGACACGGTCCCGCTGTACACCGCAGAGTTGTTGAACCTGGGCAAGTTTCCGTACAAATCGAGCTGGATCGAAAGCGACGCCACGGGCAAGCCGCACGTTCAGTACGACGGCAGCCCGGCCGTGCGCTACATGGAGTATCCGGTCCTGACGGGCATCTACCAGTACCTGTCGATGTCGATGGCCAAGGCCTACACCGCGCTGACCAAGCTGGTGTCCGCGCCGGTCATCGCCGAGGTGGTGATGTTCTTCAACATCGCCGCATTCGGTCTTGCGCTGGCCTGGCTGACGACGGTGTGGGCGACCGCCATGCTGGCCGGTCCGCGGCGGATCTGGGACGCGGCCCTGGTCGCGGCGTCGCCGATCGTCATCTTCCAGATCTTCACGAATTTCGACGCGCTGGCAACGGCTTTCGCGGCCGGCGCCCTGTTGGCCTGGGCACGGCGAAGACCCGTGCTTGCCGGTGTGCTCATCGGGCTGGGGGTGGCGGCCAAGCTCTACCCGTTGCTGCTGCTGATTCCACTGGCGCTGTTGGCGGTTCGCACGGGACGGCTGCGGGAGGCCGGCAAGACGGCGGTGGCCGCGGTGGTGGCCTGGTTGGTGGTCAACCTGCCGGTGATGGTGTTGTTCCCGCGTGGCTGGTCGGAGTTCTTCCGGCTCAACACCCGCCGCGGCGACGACATGGACTCGATCTACAACGTCGTGAAATCCTTCACCGGCTGGCGCGGGTTCGATCCGGACCTCGGCTTCTGGGAGCCCCCGATCACCTTGAACGCGGTGAGCGCGGCGTTGTTCGGGGCGTGCTGCATTGCCATCGGGTACGTAGTGCTGACGGCCCCGCGACGGCCGCGGGTGGCGCAGGTGGCCTTCCTCGTGGTGGCGGCGTTCCTGTTGACCAACAAGGTGTGGAGTCCGCAGTTCTCGCTGTGGCTGGTGCCGCTGGCGGTGTTGGCGCTGCCGCATCGGCGAATCCTGCTGGCCTGGATGACGATCGACATGCTGGTGTGGGTGCCGCGGATGCTCTACCTGTTCGGCGAGCAGAACATGGGCCTGCCGGAGCAGGCGTTCACGGCCACCGTGCTGCTGCGCGACGTCGCCGTGGTGACGCTGTGCGCGCTGGTGATCCGCCAGATCTACCGTCCCGGGCTGGACCTGGTGCGCCGCGGCGGTGTCGACGACCCGGCCGGCGGGGTGTTCGACCGCGCCCCCGACGCGCCGCCGGGGTGGCTGCCGGACTGGCTGCAACCGCGCCCGTCACCCTTGCCGGCGAATCCGGCGCGAAACCCGACATCTGCGGTCGGTTACCGCGCCCGATCCGCCGGGGATTTCCCAGATCAGGGCCGGTTCGGGTAACCTGGCCCGGTTGCCGACGCAGGCGACCCTCCTGCCACGGACAGTCCGTGGCCGCACACGACCATAGGAGGTGATGGGTTCCTTATGCGTCCATACGAAATCATGGTCATTCTCGACCCCACTCTCGACGAGCGCACCGTAGCTCCGTCGCTCGAGGCGTTCCTCAACGTCATCCGCAAGGATGGCGGCAGTGTCGACAAGGTCGACATCTGGGGACGTCGGCGGCTGGCCTACGAGATCGCCAAGCATGCCGAGGGCATCTACGCCATCGTCGATGTCAAGGCGGAACCGGCGACCGTGTCCGAACTCGACCGTCAGCTCAACCTGAACGAGTCCGTGCTGCGGACCAAGGTCATGAGGACAGACAAGCACTAAGTCTGGTGACGGGCTGTGCACGTCGGGGCAGTTCCGTAGGCTCGCCTGCGACTGCTATCCCGTCAGCGCACATCGCTGCACACCGCCGACATCCAGGAGGACCTCGTGGCTGGTGACACCATCATCACGGTCATCGGAAACCTGACCGCCGACCCCGAACTGCGGTTCACGCCGTCGGGCGCGGCCGTCGCGAACTTCACGGTCGCGTCGACGCCCCGCATGTTCGACCGTCAGACCAACGAGTGGAAGGACGGCGAAGCGCTGTTCCTCCGCTGCAACATCTGGCGGGAGGCCGCCGAGAACGTCGCCGAGAGCCTGGTCCGCGGGTCACGCGTGATCGTCAGCGGCCGCCTCAAGCAGCGGTCGTTCGAAACCCGCGAGGGTGAGAAGCGCACCGTGGTGGAGCTCGAGGTCGACGAGATCGGCCCGTCGCTCAAGTACGCGACGGCCAAGGTCAACAAGGCCAGCCGCAGCGGCGGAGGTGGCGGCGGCTTCGGCGGCGGTGGCGGCGGCGGGAGCGCGAACGCCCGTCCCGCGGAGCAGCCCAAGGACGACCCGTGGGGCAGCGCGCCCGCGTCGGGATCGTTCGGCGGCGCCGACGACGAACCACCATTCTGATCAACCCTTATTCATCGGTGATTTGTAGAAAGAGATAGACACATGGCCAAGTCCTCCACAAAGAGGCGGCCGGCTCCGGAAAAGCCGGTCAAGACTCGCAAGTGCGTGTTCTGCTCCAAGAAGGGCAAGTTGCAGAACATCGACTACAAGGACACCCAACTGCTGCGCACCTACATCAGCGAGCGCGGCAAGATCCGTGCCCGCCGGGTGACCGGCAATTGCGTTCAGCACCAGCGTGATATCGCGATCGCGGTGAAGAACGCCCGCGAGGTCGCGTTGTTGCCGTTCAGCTCGTCGACGCGATAAGTCAGGACAGGACGAAGAGATGAAACTGATTCTCACAGCCGAGGTCGACCACCTCGGTGCACCCGGTGACGCGGTCGAGGTGAAGGACGGCTACGGCCGCAACTACCTGCTGCCCCGCGGGCTGGCCATCGTGGCCACCCGTGGCGCCCAGCGCCAGGCCGAGGACATCCGTCGCGCCCAGGAGCTCAAGGGCGTCAAGAGCCTCGAGCACGCCAACGAGCTCAAGACCGCGATCGAGGGTCTGGGCACGGTCGAGTTGACCGCGAAGACCGCCGGTGACTCCGGCAAGCTGTTCGGCTCGGTCACCGCGGCCGACGTCGTCGCGGCCATCAAGAAGGCCGGCGGACCCAACCTCGACAAGCGCACCGTCAGCCTGCCCAAGGCGCACATCAAGTCCGTGGGCACCCATCCCGTCGAGGTGCGGCTGCATCCGAATGTGGATGCCGCGCTGTCGCTGAACGTGGTCGCCGGCTAGTCGCGACCTAGCAGCACCGGCTCTCGAACGACCGGGTGGAGACCGCGAGGTCTTCACCCGGTCGTTGCTGTATCCAACTGGCGAACATTCCGCGCCAAAGCGCTGACAGCGAATCTAACCTGCTGTTAACCTGGGCGGCCCCGGAGCGCAACACAACACGCCCGAAGTGGCAACCGGCCACGACACGCCGACGAATTTCCCATCCACAGAGTTTCCACCGGCCTATGGTGCTTTCAGCTGCACAGACATGGTTGTCGAAGGCGTTTATCCACAGGTTCTCCCCAGCGACTCAACATCGCCCACCGGACCTATGCACATTCCATCCACACGTCTACTAACAGGGCCGGCTTGATTCCCTCTCAGCAACGTCTAACGTTGGCCGTCGCGGGGTCGGTTCCGCGCCTCCACGGGGGACTTGTCGGAGGTGCGAGCTAGGATCGCGGCCATGGATATCGAACGTACGTTCGACTGCGATCAGGAGGGGTGAGGCGCTGCGTGGCCGTCGTTGATGACCTGGGTCGAGGTGGATCGTCGGAACAAGACGCTCCGCCGAACGAAGATTTCGGACGTCAGCCTCCGCAGGATGCGGCCGCCGAGCAGGCCGTGCTGGGCGGGATGCTGCTGAGCAAGGACGCGGTCGCCGACGTGCTCGAAAAGCTGCGTCCCGGTGACTTCTACCGCCCCGCCAACCAGAACGTCTACGACGCCATCCTGGATCTGTACGGGCGCGGGGAGCCGGCTGACGCAGTCACCGTCGCCGCCGAGCTGGACCGGCGCGGGCTGCTGCGGCGCGTCGGTGGAGCGCCCTATCTGCACACCCTGATCTCGACGGTGCCGACCGCGGCCAACGCCGGGTACTACGCGGAGATCGTCGCCGAGAAGGCACTGCTGCGGCGCCTCGTGGAGGCCGGCACGCGGGTGGTGCAGTACGGCTACGCCGGTGCCGACGGCGCAGACGTCAACGACGTCGTCGACCGGGCGCAGGCCGAGATCTACGACGTCACCGAGCGGCGGGCGGCCGAGGATTTCGTGATCCTGGAGGAGATCCTCCAGCCCACGATGGACGAGATCGACGCGATCGCCTCGGTCGGCGGCATCTCCAAGGGCGTGCCGACGGGGTTCGTGGAACTCGACGAGGTGACCAACGGTCTGCATCCGGGTCAGATGATCATCGTCGCGGCCAGGCCGGGCGTCGGGAAAGCGCTGGCGCTGAACACCCCGCTGCCGACCCCCTCCGGGTGGACGACGATGGGCGACGTCGCGGTCGGGGACTTGTTGCTCGACGCCGACGGGGCGCCGACGCGGGTGGTCGCCGCGACCGATGTCCTGTTAGGTCGGCCCTGCTACGAGATCGAGTTCTCGGACGGTACGAGGATCGTCGCCGACGAGATGCACCAGTGGCCGACGAGCCACGGCATCCGTACGACGGGCATGCTGCGTGCGGTCGCCGACACCGTGACCGCCGCGACAATGGCCGGTGCTTCATCTGGTAACAGCGCGGTGCTGGCTCCCGGCCGAATCGCGGTCGGGGTCAACTGGATTCGGCGGGTTCCGGCCGTGCCGGTGCGCTGCGTCCAGGTCGACAACGCCGAGCACCTGTATCTCGCCGGCCGCGGCATGGTGCCCACGCACAACTCGACCCTGGCCCTCGACTTCATGCGGTCGTGCTCGATCAAGAACCAGTTGCCCAGCGTGATCTTCTCGTTGGAGATGAGCAAGACCGAGATCGTCATGCGTCTGCTGTCGGCCGAAGCGAAGATCAAGCTGGCCGACATGCGGTCCGGCCGGATGAGTGACGACGACTGGACGCGACTGGCCCGCCGGATGAGTGAGATCAGCGAAGCGCCGCTGTATATCGACGATTCACCGAATCTGACGATGATGGAGATCCGCGCAAAGGCCCGTCGGTTGTCGCAGAAGGCGGGACTGCGGCTGATCGTGATCGACTACATGCAGCTGATGAGTTCGGGCAAGAAGTACGAGTCGCGTCAGCAGGAAGTGTCGGACTTCTCGCGCAGCATCAAGCTGATGGCCAAGGAACTCGACGTCCCTGTGGTGGCGATCAGCCAGCTCAACCGTGGTCCGGAGCAGCGCACCGACAAGCGCCCACAGGTCTCTGACCTGCGTGAGTCCGGGTGTCTGACGGCCAACACCCGCATCCTGCGTGCCGACACCGGCGCGGAGGTGACGTTCGGCGAGTTGATGGCAACCGGGGAGCGGCCGCTGGTGTGGTCGCTCGACGAGCGCAAGCGGATGGTCGCGCGGCCGATGACGAACGTGTTCTACAGCGGACACAAGGAAGTCTTCAAGGTGCGGCTGGCGTCGGGACGCGAGGTCGAGGCGACGGCGAACCACCCGTTCATGACGTTCGACGGCTGGACTCCCTTGGGCGAACTCGAAGTCGGTGCGCGGGTCGCAGCGCCGCGTCGGGTGCCGGAACCGGTGCACACGCAGCGGATGCATGACTCCGAGGTCGTGATGCTGGCGCACATGATCGGCGACGGCTCGTGCGTGAAGCGCCAGCCGATCCGGTACGCGTCGGTGGACGAGCAGAACCTGGTCGCGGTCACCAACGCAGCCAAGCACTTCGGTGTAACGGCGATTCGTGACGAGTACCCGGCGGCCCGAGTGACGACTCTACGGTTGCCGGCGCCGTATCGGCTGACCCATGGGAAGCGCAATCCGATCGCGGCGTGGCTCGACAAGCTCGGGTTGTTCGGGAAGCGCAGTCACGAGAAGTTCGTTCCGACGGAGGTTTTCGCCCTGCCGAACGATCAGGTGGCGCTGTTCCTGCGACACCTGTGGGCCACCGATGGCTCAGTTCTTTGGAACGAGAAGAACGGGCTCGGTAACGTTTACTATGCATCGACGAGCCGCGAACTGGTCGATGACGTTATGCAACTGTTGCTGCGCCTGGGAATTCAGAGCCGCATTCATGTGGCACGTAAGGCCGGCTACCGTGACTCGTGGCATGTGCGAATATTCGGCGCGGAGAATCAGCGCAAGTTCATCCGCGACGTCGATGTCAACGGCGAGAAGTTCTTCTCCGCTCGCGAAGTCTTGTCGAAATTGGAGAAGGTCACAGCTACTGCGAACTCTGACTCGGTGCCAGTCGATGTCTGGGATCGTGTTCGAGATGGGCTGGCCGACAAAGGGATGTCGCACAGAGCATTCGCAACCGCGATGGGCTCCCAGTTCTGCGGTTCGACAATGTGGAAGCGTCCCGTTGGCCGTAAGCGCCTGCACAAGGCCGCCGCGCTCCTGAACGATTCCGAACTCCATGACCTGGCAACGAACGACGTGTTCTGGGACCGGATTGTCGAGATCACGAGCATTGGCGAACAGGATGTATACGACGGAACAGTAAGCGGGACACACAATTTCGTCGCAAATTTAGTTAGCCTACATAACAGCCTCGAGCAAGATGCCGACATGGTCATCCTCCTGCACAGGCCAGATGCGTTCGAGCGCGACGACCCACGCGGCGGGGAGGCGGACTTGATCCTCGGCAAGCACCGCAACGGCCCGACCAAGACGATTACCGTTGCGCACCAACTGCATTTGTCGCGGTTCGCGAACATGGCCAAGCAGTAGGTCATTGGTGTGACTTCTCATACTTCATGACCAAATCCCATCTGAGATGACCACCGAATGACCAATTGGTCACCGAGCGTGAGACAGATTCGGGATGTCGAACGAGCATGTCAGTGTTCTTAGTCCGCCTCGGTCACGGCCAACCCAGTGACGCCACTCGCGCGGAGTGATCGGTCTCTCCAGCGAGCCTTGGAGCGTGGTCGAACTCGCATGTGAACGCCTGCCGCGTGAGCTTGGAGCGTGGTCGAACTCGCATGTGAACGCCTGCCGCGTGAGCTCGGGGGCGGCGAAGATGTAGTCGAGACGGAAGCCATTGTTGCCGGGGCGGCTGTACCAAGAGTACTCACGCTGCCTGGGATGTAGCGATCTCCACAGGTCGGTGTATCCCGAGTCTATAAGTCGCCCAGGCATTTCCGGACCGATGAACTTGGATTCCTTCAAGTCTTTGTCGAGATCGTTGTTGCCAGTGTTGAAGTCACCAATCAACAGGTCGATCCCGCTGACGCGAGCCTGCGCGATCAGCGTTTCGCAGTAGGGAAGCTTGACAGTGTTCTGAGGCATGTAGACACCGCACACCAGAAGCCCATTGACGTCTGCGCACCACAGATGTCGCGTGTCGAGCCCCTCGAGTCACCCGAGGCCCTGCTTGAGAACGTGCGCTTCCTCTCGGGATATCGCCGTGGCGAATCGATCTCGCAGCCGTGCCTAGAGGCATTGCGTCCATTGGAGTTTGGCGCCGGAGTTCAGAGACATCAGAGGCTCGGTGTCTCAACCGAAGCCGCTCGTCGGGGTGCGCAGGGCACGCCGGAACGGATGTTCGGTCATCGTCTTCCCGTCGTAGGGCAACCACGGTGGCACCCGCTGCAGCGATCGCACGCCACAAGTGTCATCAGCCTGACGTTCTCGCGGCCCAAATACCCGCCGTATGGAACTCATCGGTGGCGCCGCTGCCGCACTCTCGGGCGGCCCAGCCTCGACGGCATTCCACCGATCGATGCGCCGCGGTTCGTCACGGCTGTTCAGTGAAGATACCGATGCCGCGAAGGGAGAACCAAAGGCTTCCGGCCGGCAGACGCCGAGCCGTTTTGATTGTGTGCGCCCGACAGGGCGGTCATCTTCGAGACGCACGCCACCTCGGTGCGTGAACAATCTCAACGTCGGCGGTTTGCCCTAAAGTACGTGCTGCGACGGTCGTCTTGGTTAAGTTTGACGGGGCGCGGTACAGGGGATCGCTGCGGGTGTGAAGAGGGATGAATGAACCTGGAGAAGGTCGTCTTCGGATTCTTCGTGCTGTTCGCCGCGACCTTGAACTTCGGCTTCTTCATCGGCGATCTCGGCGACCCCGAACTGCACAACAGCTACGAGCTCTACGCGGCGGTGGTGGTCAACCTCATCGCGACCGTGCTCAAGTTCGGTGACCGCACCCAGATCGGGGCCGTGCACCTGGCCACCAGCCTGGTCGCCGACCTCCAACTGATTGCTGCAGCGCTCGTCTGGGGGTACGCGTCCTACGTCGCCACCGAGGGGCTGACCCGGGAGGCGACCGCCAGCGTGGTCTCGCTGTCCGGAGGAGCGCTGATGGCGAACATCGTGTCGGTGATCCTGCTGGTGGTCGAGACCGTGTCGTTCCAGCGCCGCTAGGAAGCCGGCCGTGAGCAATCCGCTGCTGGTGTTCTGGTCCCGCTTGTTCGCCACGGAACCGGCGCGCCGCACGCCACGCTGGCGAGTACCGATGCACACGTCCAGGAAAGCCTCGGCCACAATCTTTCTGGTCATGCGCCGGATGCGGGTGCCACTGATCGTGCTGATCGTGATCTTCGCAATCACCACCCTGGGTCTCACGTTGATACCCGGTCAGGACACAGCGGGCCGCCCGGTGAAGATGGGCTTCTTCGACGCGTTCTACGTCATGAGCTACACCGCCTCCACGATCGGATTCGGCGAGATCCCCTACCCGTTCACCTACAACCAGCGAATGTGGTTGACGATCTCGATCTACCTCACGGTGGTGGGCTGGGCGTACGCGATCGGATCACTGCTGGCTCTGCTGCAGGAACGCGGTTTCCGGCAGGCGCTGTCCTTGCAGCACTTCATGCGCAAGGTCGAGCGGATGCGCGAACCCTTTCTGCTGATCGTCGGCTACGGGCGCACCGGCGAGGTTCTCGCGCGCTCACTGGATGCGCTGGGCCGGCGTTTCGTGGTGATCGACTCCGACGACGGGCGCATCGACGACCTCGACATGGCTTCCTACCGTGCGGACGTACCCGGCCTGGTCGCCGACGCCGGCGACCCCGGGCACCTCGCGGTCGCGGGTCTGGATCTTCCGTCGTGTGAAGGGGTGGTCGCGCTGACCGACGACGACGAGGCCAACTTGGCCGTCGTGCAAGCGGCCGCGCTGCTGCGTCCCGATCTCCCCGTGATCAGCCGGGCGGTCTCGCCGACCATGGCCGAGCGGATGCGTGCTTTCGGCACGCCCACGGTCGTCAACCCGTTCGACCGGTTTGGCGACTACCTCCGCATTGCGCTGCGCGCACCCGCCTCCTACCAGCTGATGACCTGGCTAGAGAGCGGGCCCGGCGCACCGCTGCCGCCCCGGGGACTACCGCTGTCGGACGGGCACTGGGTGATCTGCGGGTACGGCCGCTTCGGTCGGGAGATTACGGAGGACCTCCGGGCGGAGGGCCTGGACGTCACCGTGGTGGAGCCTGCAGACGTGGCGGAGCACCACCCGGACACCATCGTCGGGTTCGGCTACGAACCCGACGTGCTGGTGCGCGCCGGGATCAACCGCGCCGCCGGGTTCGTCGCCGGCACGGACAACGACACCACCAATCTCTCGCTGATCGCTTCGGCCAGAAAGGCCAACCCGTCGTTGTTCGTCGCAGCCCGACAGAACAAGGCGGCCAGCGCGCCGTTATTCGCGGCCGTGGAGGTCGACTCGCTGCTCGTCCCAGCGGACGTCGTCGCACACGAGGTGTACGCGCTGCTGTCTACGCCCTTGCTGTGGCGCTTCCTGCAGGAGGTGCCCCGCCGCGAAGATGCCTGGGCCGCCGCGGTCATCGATCGCCTGACGCAGCTGTGTGGCGAGCACCTGCAGGCGGTGTGGAAGGTGCGGCTGACGGCGACAGAAGCGCCGGCGCTGCAGGCGTGGCTCGCCGAGGGTGGAGCGCGCCTGGGGGACCTGCTGCGCAACCCCGACGACCGCGACGAGCCGCTGCACGCGGTCCCGCTTCTGCTCGCCCGTGCGACCGGGGTTAACGACGGCACAGACATCGAGGTCGCCCCGGAAAATGACTTCGTGTTGGCCCCTGCCGACGAGCTGCTGCTGGTCGGCTGGCCGTCCGCGCGGCGCGGACTCGACGCCACGCTCCTGGTCGACGCCACCCGGGAGTACGTCGTCCACGGACGGCACGTGCCCTCGAGTTGGGTTTGGCGAAAGCTGACCCGCCGTCCCGCCTGAGTAGACATCGTCGTTGCCAGTTCGTAGCCTTGCCCGGGACATCTTCAGCCGGGCCGAGATCGGTCCTCGAGCCAAGGATCGTGATAATCCGCGTGACCGGGCTGCGCCACTCCCTTCGACAAACGATGTGTGCTCTCGCGACCGCAGTCTTGGTGCTGGCTGCGTCGATGGGCATGCCGACGGGGAATGTCGCGGCCGACCCGGCGGCCGACGCGTTGTCCAGGCTCAACGAGTTGTCCCAGCAGGCGGTGCAGAGTCGCGAGGCCGTCACAGCTGCCCAGCGCGAGGCCGATGCCAGGCTGGCTGAGCAGGCGGCGGCCGTCGACCGCCATCGCGCCGACCTGGCGGCCCTGGAGGCCGCGAACTCCGAACTGGAGCCCCGTCAGGCCGCTGTCGACAGGATCGCGGCGATGAACTACATGAATGGGCGTGACGGTCAGTTCGCGGCGGTGCTGACCGCGGCCTCTCCTCAACAGCTGATCGATCAGCTGTCGATGCAGCGGACAGTCGGCGCTGGGATCGCCGATCAGTTGAAGGCCTTTCGATCAGCACGCGAGCGCGCGGCCGCCGCCGCCCAGGCGTCGGAGAGATCGGCCGCCGACGCCAGCGCCGCGGCAGAGTCGGCCGCCGCGGTGCGCGCAGAGCTGCAGGCCAAGCTGAGGGACTTGCTCCGTCAGATCGCCGCCGCGGAGGCGCAGTACGCTGCGTTGACACCGCAGCAACAAGCGATCGTCGATAGCACCCCTCCGCCGCAGAGTGCGCCCGCTCCGGCGAACCCGGCGATCGTCGCGATGCCCGGCCTGCCTGCCGGCGATGTTGCGCCACCGCCCATGGCAGCCGCTATCGCCGAGATTCCGGAGGCGTTGCCTGTCGGTGTTGCCTCAGAGGCCGGGTTGCAGCCCAACACCGTCCTGGCCGCCAGGGCCGTCAGCCGACAGTTCCCTCAGATTGCCGCAATCGACGGGGTTCGGCCGGACTCGAAGCCGTGGCATCCCAGCGGTCTGGCGATCGACATCATGATTCCCAACCACGACAGCCCCGAGGGCGTCGCGCTCGGCGACCAGATCCTCGCGTTCGCGATGAGCAATGCGGGCCGATTCGGGCTACAGGACGTGATCTGGCGCGGCACGTATTACACGCCGGCCGGTCCACAGGCATCGGGGTACGGCCACTACGACCACGTGCACATCACCGTGACGCCACGCCGCTGAGCAGCCCGGCTGTCTTCACGGATGGAAGTTCCACTGGCCGCAATCCTGGGCCAGCACGTCGTTGACGTCGACGCGGATGCCGCCGACGACCGGTCCCGGATTCGATGCGGTGTCGATGATGCGCTGGTACAGAACTGCGGCGGGGTAGATCTGACCACCGGACCAGGACCGGGTCTGCCAGGCCCATACGCGGCCCGGCGAACGCGACCTTCCGATGACCCCATCTGCCGCGGCCCATTGGCACGCCTTGATGCCCCCGTAGATTCCGGTCCGCTGCACTCCGATCACCGAATTGATTCCGCGAAACCACGGCAGCACAACGGTGTTCCACGCCTCGCGGTCGATGTCGTCGTCGACGCTGAAGAAGATCGGCGCGCTCTGGCCACCACCGGCGGCGCTGTGCAGCTGCCAACCGGTGCGAGCGTCGGCGACGCCACCGGCGTACCCGCGGGTGAAGTCCGACGGCGCTGTCCCGCCCGGCTTGCCGTATTGGTAGTTGCTGACAATCACCAAACCGGAGGAGCTCAGCGACTTCGCGTAGGGCAGGGTGATCGGTTTGGCACCGAAGGACGAGCCGGGCCGCGAGGTCGAGACGTAGTTGATCACCCCGGCATGGCCGGCAGCTCTGATGTCTTGTGCCGGGATCTGGCGCATGGCGTAGTCGATCAGCGTGGGAGCGGCAGCCGCCGCCGAGGGTGCGCGGGCACCCGTCACAGCGCTGAGCCCGGCCAATGCCGAGGCAGCCGTGGCGCAGCGCAGTGCGTCACGCCGGGATATTCGCACCGAGCGATGTTAACAATGTGGCGGATGTGGTTACGGTGATCTTTGGGGTCGATGTCGGTTCGATGCCGCACCGTTACCCGCCGCGACCTGTCACCGGGATCGGCGACTTCGGTGACCTCGTACTCGGCAGGAGGCCAGGAACCGCCGTTCACATCGGCGGCAGGGTGAAATAACGTCTTAATCAGTGTCCTCTACCTCCGAGATTGGATGGCTGCATGACCGTGACCGGTGAGCGTCCCGAGATCCTCGTCGAGGACGTCGATTTCAACCGACGGGATCATCCAGAGAGGCCGTTGCGGCCCATCCCGCCAGGTCGTGACCACTTCGCCGACCAGTGGCGTCACATGCGCGAGTTCATGTTCGGGACCTGGATCGACATCGACAAAGAGGTCGAACCCAACGACATCACGCGTATGCGGGACGACTACTTCTGGCAGGCCGACGAGCACATGGTCGGTGCGGTCGATGCGTTCGAGCGCCTCGGCTATGAGCAGGGCCGGGCGCTGTTCGAGCAGGCCCTGACCCAGGGCATTGAAACGCTGGAGGATCCCCCGCAGGAGTTTGTCGATCTCTTCGACCATTTGGATCGGCTGGCCAGCCAGTTCGATCTCGTCGCCGCCGAACGGGGTCGGATGCTGGCGATGTCGAGCACCAGGGCGGCCACCACCATCATCCAGGGGTGGGCGTTCTACGAGACCGCGATGACCGGCGACATCTCCGCGGCCACCGGTGCCACCGGTCGTTTCGCGGACGACGGCCCGCGCCGCTTCATCGAGACGGCTCGGGTGTTCGCTCAGTTCACGTTGCCGGACATCTTCGATCGGCGCTCGGTTGCGTTCCAGGATGTCGTGCGGGTGCCGGTTGATGCACGCACTGGTAAGTCGAGGGTTGCGGCGCAAGTGGGGTGACGACGTCTACCTCAAGTTCGGGGAGCCCATTCCTGTGACGTCGCTGCTCGGCTTCGGCAGCGGAATGCTGCTCGGCCGCCTCGTCGACCATGCGTTCGGGCGCAAGCTGACCCGGCAGCAGCTCGAGGATCTCGCTGAATACTCGTCGTACAACGGGCGACTGTGGGGCGCGCCCGAGCGCCTCCACTCCGCCAACGGTGTGGAGTTGATCAAATCGTTGAACTACGTCCTGGCCAGGGGTGGCAATCCGTCGCCATGGCGGGCCGAACTCGTCGACGCCATTGCGGGTCCCTCCCACATCGAGACGCTGACGGAGACTCTTCCCGACTGGGCCAGGAAGTTGGTGGCCCGCTACGCCAACCAGATCACGGCGACCATTGCGCTCGCCCCCGCCGGCGTGGTGTTCGGATACCAACAGATCGAGGCCATGATCGTCGGCACGCTGTTCGAGCCGCTGGGCTACAACTTCCAGCGCCGGGTGCGGATCTTCGAGAGCTTCACCCGGCTCAACGTCGGTATCGCGATGGTGGCCGACAGTTTGCCGTGGTCTAATCCCGGCCGAGAGCGCAGGAACGCGAGCGGCGCGCCGGCGCGCGCGCGTATCGACATGCTGGACAAGATTGCCCGCGGTCAGCAGATCCCGCTGACCTACACCCACCACGACCGTTCGACATCAGGCGAGGGTTTCACCGGCTGAATCCCTACGTATCCCGCTGCGCGGCCAACCAGTTGTGCACGAGACGAAACGCCCTAATTGAGGTTGAACGTCGTCGTCTCTGCGACAGACCGTCGTTCGACTGGCGGCAGCGGATCACCGACGGCCTGTAGCCCGAGCCGAATCAACGCCTGCGGGTGGGCCTCGCCGTCGAAGGCCTCACACGTCAGCGCCAGGCGGTTCCGGGTGTCTCTCAGCGGCTCGGTCAGCGGGCACGTGGCGAGCCCGAGGGTGGCCGCCGACAACGTCAGGTAACTGAGAGCCTCGCCGGCACGAAGCCGCATCACGTCGGTGTCGGTGTCAGTCCCCAGCACGAGCATTACGCCGTCGTCACCCGGGTGCTCCGGTGCTCCGTCCCCGTAGCGCAGTGCGAACTCGGCGTCACCGATCCTGGTCCATCTGACGGTCGGCACCACCGCCAGCTGGACACCGAAGCGTTCCGCGCGGATCACGAGCAATTCGAGCGTGCCGCCGGGAAGCGAGCCGGTGTACGGCCGCCGGTCGGCCCGGCGGCGCGCGATGGCGCCGGCCAGCTCCAGGCTGCCGTCACCCGGTGGCTGCTCGGCGAGTTCGATCGCCGCCAGCACATCGTCGTCGGGGAACCGACGGATCCGGCTCGACCATCCGGCGGCGGCGAGCCCGACCGCGCAGTGGTGCAGCACGGCGCCGCAGCTCAGGACCACATCGCGGCGGTCGGCGTCGGTGTCACCGAGGCGACGGGTCCAGTCGGCGAACAGCTGCACGCCGCGGTGGTCGACGTGCCACCGCCACGGCTGTGCGTTGCGCACCGACGGGGCGTGCGCCGCGAGGTCCAGCACACGCTCCAGCACCGGGGCATCAGGGAACGTCGTGGCCATTCCCCTCACCTCCACCCGATGCCAGTGACTGCCGATACGGCGCCATTCTAGGAGCATCGCGGGCGGTGGACCGCAGGCAAAGCCGTAGGAGACCGCGACGCCAGGCGACCGAACACGCAGTTGACAGCCCGCGGGCCCGTCACCGTGCGGTCACCCGGCAGGCGTCACGTCCGCACCGGAGCCCTTGACCGAGGCCTTCGCACGCTTCTCGGCCCTTACCGCCCTCTTGCCGCGCACGAACCCGGTCGCCGAAACCGTTGCCGCCAGCAGCGCAGTCTCGCCGTTGACCAACGGATGGAAGCCGACGCCCGCTCCACCGCGGCCCTTCACCGGGATGTCGGCCACTTCGGTGACCTTCCAGCCCTTTTCGGAGATCGACAGAATGGCCTCGCCGTTCTCACACGTGAGGGGCAAAGCGGCGATCACAGCGTCCTCTGGGTCGCCCGCCACCAGCTTCACCCCGGCCACACCGTTGCCTGCCGCGCCCTGCGGATTGACGGCGGCGGGGTCGATCCGCAGCACCTTCCCGCGCCGCGTCACCAACGCCAGATGGTGGCCGTCGGTTAGTACCCCGGAACGCACCAGCCCGGTGATGTCCGGCGCCACCGGGATGTCGCGGATCTTGTAGGGCAGGCCGCTGCCGGTCGTGAACTTCACCCGGCCGTCGGTCCACACCGCCCACCCCAGACCCGAGGTCAGCAGGTCGCCGTGGCTGTCGGAGAACACACCGCGGTCATCCAAACGCCAGGAGGCGTTGACCTTTCGCTCGCGGGCGCCGTCCTCATCGGCACCGGACGTCACCGGGGTCGCGTCGAAGTCCAGCACGGTGCGACGGTCGAATTCGGCGCCTTTGAACAGTTTCGCGGTCTCAACAAGCTCCTTGTCGATCACCACCCGGCGCGCGTCAGGATTCGAAACCAATTCTGTGAGCTCGAGAAACTCGGCGTCGAGCTTCTCCGCTTCGGCCCGCAGCTCGATGACGTCGAGCTTCGTCAGCCGCCGCAGTTGCAGCGCCAGAACGTAATCGGCTTGTTCGGTGTCGATCGCGAAGCGGTCCTGCAGGCCCTGGCGGGCCTCGTCGACGGTGTCGGAGCTCCGAATGACCGCGACGGCAGCATCAATGTCAAGATGGATGGTCATCAAGCCGGCCACCAGATGCCGTCGCGCGGCGACCTTGTCCAGTCGGTACTCGCTGCGGCGCAACACCACTGAATCGCGCAGATGCAGGAACGCGGCGATCAGTTCGCGCACCGACCACCACCGCGGAACCCGGTCCTCATCGAGGGCGACCAGGCTGGCGGCGAACGTCGACTCGAGCGGGGTCAGGGCGAGCAGCTGGTCGCGGATGGTCTCGGCGCTGTGGCCGCGTTTTGCGGTGACCACGATGCGCAGCCCGTTGCGACGGTCGGTGAGATCGGACATGTCGGCCACGCCCGACAGCTCACCGGATTCGACCAGAGCCCGGATGCGCTCCTGCACAGTGTTACTCGCGACACCGGGCGGAAGTTCGGTGATCACGACATTCTTCCCGTCGACGGACACCGTGCCGCGGACCGTGAACAGGCCCCGGCCGGTGGTGATGTACTCCCGCAGGCCGGCCGTGCCGACCACGGTGGCCCCGCAGCCCCAGTCGGGACCGGGAATGAGTTTGAGCAACCGGTCGTCGGTCATGTTCGGGGTCTTCAGCAGCGCCCGACAGGCCGCCATGACCTCGCGCGGATTGTGTGCCGGTACCTTGGTGGCCCACCCCTCGGCGATGCCGACCGCGCCATTGCAGAGCAGCACCGGCCACTGGGCGGGCAGCACCGTCGGCTCGATCCATTCACCGTCGAACGTCGAGACCATCGGCACGGCGTGATCGTTGAGTTCGGCGGTCAGTGCCGCACCGGGTGCCGACAGCCGCATCTCGGTGTAGCGATCGGCGGCGGGTATGTCACCTTGGATGCGCGGGAATGCGCCTTGTCCGTCAATCACTTTCACGCGCTGGAAGTCGGCGGCCATCAGTGCCGCGGCTCCGTACATCGACGCGCCGCCGTGCGGGTGCAGGTTGCCGGTGACGGCCGAGCAGACCTTCGAGGACTTCTGCGGTTTGTTTCCTGGCAGCAATCGGGACTCGTGCATCTGGTAGAGCAGGCGCCGCTGCCCGGGCTTGAGCCCGTCGAACGCGGACGGGATGGCGCGATCGCTGACGCTGTAGAGCGCGAAGGTCAGCTGGTAGTGGTTCCAGTAGTCATCGGCGCTCTGGTCGAGCACCAGGTCGGGGTTCTGCTCCGGAACGTCCAGGGTGGCGGTCACAAATACTTCTTCCTACGTCAGGTCGAGCGCTGCGGTGTCGACGCGGGCGGCGACATCCGCCATCCACGTGCGCCGGCCCTCCGGCGGCCCACCGAACAGCGTGTGGTGCAACTTCGCTTCGCCGTCGTCGAGATGCACCCGAATCACGGTGCGCCGCTGCGGGTCCAGCACGGTGTTCCAGAAGTCGTCGGCGTCCATCTCACCGAGACCCTTGTTCCGCTGCACCTCCACCTTGCGTTTCGAGGTGGCCTTCATCTGGGCGACCGCGGCATCGCGCTCGGACTCATCCTGGCAGTAGATCCGCTGTTGGCCGTCCTTGACCACGAACAGCGGCGGCAACGTCACGTAGACCATGCCCGCCTCGACGAGTGGCCGGTAGAAGTCCAGGAACATCGAGATGAGACTGGAGTTGATATTGCCCCCGTCGGGGTCGGCGTCGGAGGCGAACAAGATCCGGTCGTACCGGCACGACTCCGGATCGCAGTTGTCACGGACCCCGCAGCCCAGGATGCGTTCGATCGAATCGAACTCGTCCTTGACCCGCGCCTTGCTCACGGTGAACCCGAAGACGTTGGGCGGCTTCCCTTTCAGCGGGAAGGCCGCCTGGAAGGTGGCGTCGCGAGCTGCCTTGATGGTGCCCAGCGCTGAGTCACCCTCGCATAGGAACAACTCGGCGCCCGAGCCGCGTCCGGTCTCCCGACTGGGCAGCAGCTTCGGTGGCAGCGACAGGTTGGTCCCCAGGCCCTTGGCTTTCGACGCCGCCCGGGATCGGGCCTTGGCGCCCTCGGCGCTGCGGCGTGCCCTCGCGGCCTCCAGCGCGAGCTTGGTCCACAGCGACACCGTGTCCGCGTTGCCGGGGTTGGCGGCCCAGATGGTGACGCTGCGCGCCACGTCCGGGGCCATCGCCACGTTCAGTGAGCGCGAGGACACCGCGGTTTTGGCCTGCGAGTCCCACGCCACATCGGGTGCCCGGGTGTCCACGGCAAGCGCTGTCACCGCGGCGAAATCCTGTGCCTCCGGGCCGTCTTCGCCTTTGGCCAGGCCCAGGTCGCGGATGCGCGAGGCGCGGTCGGCCAGGGCTTCGGACAATCCCTTCACCGCGGCGGTCAGATGAGATCCGCCACCGGGAGTGCGCACGGTATTGCAGAACGCGGCGACGGTGGCCGGTTCGGCGGGGCCGGCGGTCAGGGACCAACGGAACGGGGTCGGGCCGCGACCGGTGGTGTACTCACCACGGCCCTCCACCACTGCGCGCACGCCGGGCACAGGGGTGCCGGCCGCGGTGCACATGAGGTCCAGGAGGGTATCGGTGCCCCACGGGCCGCTGAACGGCTCGAGCAACTCGGGCCGGACGTCGTCGCCGGGCCAGCCTTCGTCGATGACGATCAGGTGCACCCCGGGTGACATCCGCGAAGCGGCGTGCGCCCGCAGCAGCACCTCGTTGATGTCCACGGTGGAATCCGGCACCACGGCCGCGTCGAACAGGATCCGCACCGTGGTGCCGTGGGCATCCGGCTTGCGGTTGCCGGTGCCGCGCAGCTTCTGCGTGTCGTTCCGGGTGAAGGGTGCATTTGCGTCGAACCCCCGGCCCCCAGCGCCGTCGAACACCCCGGGGTAGCCCCCGCCGAAACTCTGCACGTAGGTCTTCCCGGCCCGGCGCACGGTCACGTCGGTGCGCGCGGAGATGAACACCGCAGCCGCGGCGCCGATTCCGTTCAGGCCGGCGCCGGTGCTCGCAGCGTCGGAGTGGGCGGAGAACTTGCCGCCCGCTCGTGCGGTCCCCAGCGTTTTGACGATGCCGTTCTTCCCGTTCACCGGATCGGAGTCGACGGGCAGGCCGCGGCCGTCGTCGGCGACGCTGACCGATCCGTCGGCGTGCAGGGTGATCGTCACGCATGACCCACCGTGACTGGGATCGGCGACCTCTTCGATCGCGTTGTCCACGATCTCGCGCAGGGCGGTGTTGAGCACGTCCAGACCCAGGTTCACCGCCGGCCGCAGGCGTGTGTGCTGGACATCGTCGAGCTCGGTGATGTCGGCGGCGGTGTAACTCACTGCTCGTCCTTTCCATCAAGGGCCGGGTAGGGAGGACCGAAACGCGCTGGCCATGACGGTGGTCCGACTCGGCATACCCGGGGTGTCGCAGAAATGGTAGTCGGCCGGCCAGACATCTTTGCGCAGCCTCGGCGGTGTGACAGGCGCCTGTCGCCCAAGAGTCAACTCCTCGACGAGGGGGCATCGAATAAGACGGCCATCGGTCGGGGCGGACGACACCTGCACGGCTGAACGAAGCTCTCGGCGCCCGGTTTCGGAGAGGCCCCTCATTCCGGGCGGCAACGCCGCTGCTCCCCACCACTATTCCCGCCGGGCCGGCCACCTTCACTATATGGCGGGAAAGGGGGCTTGCGGCAAGACCCCTGTCACCGTGCACACTCGTGCGGCTGAAAGATCCGAGAGGGGAATCGTTGTGCCGCAGACACCGAAACCGTTCGAGGTGCACGAGTCAGGTGCATTCCTGCACGGCACCAGAGCAGACCTGTCTACGGGCGATCTGCTGGTACCCGGTCGCCTGTCGAACTACGAGTCGGGGCGCGTCATGAACCATGTGTACCTGACCAAGACGTTGGACGCCGCCGCGTGGGGAGCCGAGATGGCCCGCGGCGACGGACGTGGCCGCATCTTCATCGTGGAACCGCAAGGTCCCGTAGAGGACGACCCGAATGTGACCGACAAGAAGCTGCCCGGCAATCCGACCTACTCCTATCGGACCGGGGAACCCGTGCTGATCGTCGGCGAGATCGCCGACTGGATCGGGCACACCGACCAGCAGCTCCACGCCATGCGCGCCCGACTGGCCGACCTCAAACGCCGAGGCCTGGACATCATCTACGACTGATCCCGCCGTCGCCACCGGAAAGACTGTGTCAGAATCGTTTTCGACAGTGGGCCGTCGCGAAAGGAGCGGCCGGCCGGCGAGCCTCGTCGAATGGCATCCGCACCCGGTGAGGAGACGTTGCCGGGGGTGAGGGTGTTGACTCGCACGCCGCGCGTCCCGGCTTCGGCAGCCAGACCTGTGGTGTACGTGGCCAAGGCCGCTTTGGCGCTGGCGTAGTGCAACATCGTCGACGGTGGACTCAACGTCGCGGCCGAGGACACGTTGATGATCGAGCCGCGGGTGTACAGCGCGGGTAGCAGTGCGGCATTGAGCCGGACGGCGGCCAGGAAGTTGATGTGGACGCGCTGGCCCGCAAGCGGGCGCTGCCACTGTTCGGCTGACCGGTCGTCAGTGCGCCGTCAGATCTTGCCGCCCGGAAACATCGTCTTGACGGCCTGAGTGATGTTCGCGCGGGCGGCGGCGTCGCCGGTCGGGTCCAGGGAACTGATCGCCATGACATAGCGGCGGTCGGGTCCGATCGCACCGGTGGACACGTGCAGCTGGTTGCCACCGTTCCAGCAGCAGAACCAGCCCTGCTTGACCGCAACCGGCTCGGCGTAGAGCCCGTCGGGGATGCCGAACCGCTGCGGGTACCCGTCGTTTCCCGTGGGTGTGGATTGCGCGAGGTTGCCGATGATGATGTCGGCCTGCTCGGGTGGCAGCCCGCCGGCGCCGTCCAACAGCATGTCGTAGTAGCGGACGAGATCGGTTGCGGTGCTTTGGGTGACGTCCCAGTGTCCGTTGTAGGGTGCCGTCGTCCCCGCCAAGCCATAGCGCGCCTTCACGCGGGCGATGACGGCATTGCCGCCGCTGCGATCCCAGAACGTCTGCGCGGCGCTGTCGTCGGAGGAACGCAGCATCATGTCGAGTGACTGGCGGTCGGCAGCGGAGAGTTCCGTCTTGCCCTCCACCTCCTGAAGCAGCAGGTCGTCGGCGATGAACAGCTTCACCACGGACGCGATCGGGAAGGGCCTGTTGGCCCCGTTGGAGACGATCTGGCCGGTGTTGCGGTCCAGCACCACGGTTTCGATATCGGCCCCAGAGGCGGCCGCGTCGGCGGTGGCTTGCCGGACGCGGGCATCGAGGCCGTCGAAAGGCGCCGCCGGCGGGGCGGGTGGGGCTTCGGGTAACGCCGGAAGCGAGGCCTGCGGGGCGACGACCGACGCCGGCGGGGTGTTCTCAGCGGCCGGCGGCGTACCCCACACCGGTGCCGCACATCCGTTCACCAGCAGCGCCACGCAGACGATCGCCATTGGCGTCGTGGCCCGGTTCGGCGGGTGCCAACGCATGAGTCTCCTTCGAGCAGATCCTGGACCAGGGGAGCGGGGTCGACGCTCCGCCCGCCGGTCACCCCAGCCTAAACCGATGGCTCAGACGGTGTAAGGGGACGCGGAGCATCAGCCAGCGGTCGTATTCAAACCTGGCCAAGTCTCGGTGCTCGACAGCGCACTTGCTGTCGACGCGAGACCCGAATCCCCACGGCGGCTGAGCGGCCGAAAGTGCAAGGCGGTTCTCACGGCAGCACGATTCGTAGCCGCTCCCACCCTCTGACCGTCGACGTGGGTGCGGGTTGGATGCTGTCGTAATCGATGTCCCATTCGGGGAAACGGTTGAGGAGTTCGTCGAGCGCCACGCGGCCTTCCAAGCGCGCCAGGTTGGCGCCGAGGCAATAGTGCAGGCCCTTGCCGAAGGTCAGGTGTGCCTTGTTGTCACGATGGATGTCGAATGTGTCGGGATTGTCGTAACGCGCCGGGTCGCGATTGGCCGCACCGAACAGCAGCAGCATGGCGCTGCCCGCGGGGACCGTCGTGCCGTACGCCTCGAAGTCCCTCAGGATGTAGCGGGCCACGTGTGGACCGGTCGGTTCGTAACGAAGTGTCTCGTCGACGGCGCGGTCCAACAACGTGCGTTCCTCGACGATCTGGCGACGCTGTTCGGGGTGTTCGGCCAGCACCTTGGCCAGCCAGCCAATGAGTCGGCCTGTGGTTTCGTTGCCCGCGCCAGCGACGACCTGGGTGTAGTGCAGCACCTCCTTGCGGGCGAGCTTGCGAGTCACCCCGTGTTCGTCCTCGAACTCCACGTTGAGCAGTGCGGTCATCAGATCATCCGACGGATTCTGCGAGCGCCACTCGACATAGTCGGCAAACATCCGGCCATCGGCGATCGCGTCGGCATCCGAGACCTTCATCGGGGAGCCGGGTTTCGTCCGTAGATTGGCATCCTGCTTATCGCGGTATGCGATCTGATCCGATTCGGGAATACCCAACAGCATGCCGATCACCCGCATCGGCATCATCGAGGCCAGCTCGGCGACGATGTCGAACCCGTCAGAGCCGACCAGCGGATCGAGGCACCGCACGCAGTAGGCCCGGATCTGATCCTCGATCTCCGCCATGCGGCGCGGTGTGAAGACGCGTGCCATCAGTCCGCGCAGCATGGAGTGCATGGGCGGATCCTGGAACATCATCACCCCCGCCGGCATGTCGAAGTCCGACTTGATCAGTTCGAGGATGTCGCTTCGGCTGTTGGAGAACGTCTTCCAGTTCGACAGGGCCGGCTCGACGTCGGAGTAGCGGGACAGCGCCCAGAAGTCGTAGCGTTCGTTGTAGTAGATCGGTGCCTCATCACGCAGCCTCGCGTATATCGGCCACGGATTGGCCGAGATGGTGAGGTCGTAGGGGTCGTAGTACACGTCGGTGTCATTCGCGGTGGTCATGATCGGTCCTATTTCAAGAGGCTTCCGGCGTCTACCGGAAGCGTGATGCCGGTGATGTAGCGAGATTCGTCCGAGGCCAAGAACAACACGGCGTTGCTGATGTCGGCCGGCTCCACCCACGGGATCGGCAGAAAGTGGAAGGACTGGCAGATCGGCGCGAGGTCGTCAGGTCCCGGGTTCTCCAGGTCGGGCCGGAACAGCCGATAGGTGGGTTCGTTCATCAACAACGGGCTGTTCACGTGCGTGGGGTGGATCGTATTGACGCGGATCGATTCGGCGCCCAGTTCGACTGCGAATGTCCGCATCAGACCGACCACGCCGTGTTTGGCGGCCACGTAGTGACCGACGTGGGGGTAGGCCTTGAGGCCGCCGACCGAGCTGGTGATGATGATCGAACCACCGCGACCGCCTGACTTCAGTTGCGGGACAGCGGCCTTCACGGTCTTCCAAACCCCGCCGAGGTTGACGCCGATCGTTTCCTCCCAGCTGGCCTCCTCCATCTTGTGAAGCTTGACCCCGGTGGTGCCGATGCCGGCGTTGGCGACGACGATGTCGAGGCGCCCGAGCTCCTCGACGCCGGCGTCCACTGCGGCCTTGAGTGCCGCGTAGTCGCGCACGTCGACCTGTGCAGTGACGACCCGGCGGCCGAGGTTCTTGATCATGTCGGCGGTTTCCGCGAGATCATCCGGGGTCGCCGCCGGCGCGGGTGAGTCCTCGAAGCCCCGACAGATGTCGACCGCGATGATATCGGCGCCTTCCTGCGCGAGGCGGACGGCGTGACTTCGACCCTGCCCACGTGCAGCACCCGTGATGAAGGCAACCCTGCCTTCGACTCTTCCGGTCATTCGTGGCTCGCTTTCACTGCGGTTATGGCCCATTCGTCGTTCGAGGGATCTGCTCTGCGGAGCACGTTGGCTGCATGGCGCATCAAGGCGGCGTCGACGAGCTTTCCGTCGCGGCCCATGGCTCCGATTCCATCGGCCTCGGCGCTGCGATAGTCGGCCACGATGGCGCGGGCCTCGGCGAGTTCATCGGCTGTCGGGGTGAAGACTCGATTCGCCACGGGCACCTGTTCGGGGTGGATTGCCCACTTGCCGTCGAAGCCGAGCAGGCTCGCGTGCGTCGCGGCCCGCCGGTAGCCGTCCTCGTCCTGATAGCCCGGGTAGGGCGCGTCGATGGCAGCGACGCCTGCGGCTCGGGCTGCGGCCAGCACCTGTAGTCGGACGGCGTGCCAGTAGTCGCCCGGATAGTCACCGACCGGCTGGAAGTTGCCGTCGACGCGGGACCGCAGCGAGGCAGACAGATCGCCTGCACCGAATATGATTGCTTCGAGCCTCGGGCTCGAACGCGCGATCTCTTGCGCGTTCAGCAGCCCCTCGGCTTCCTCGATCAGGGCCTCGAGCGCGATGGGATGAGCCAGCCCCAATTGCTCCTCCAGTTGGGTGAGCAGCACATCGACCCACCAAACCTCACGCGCTGTAAGAACTTTCGGAACAATGATCACGTCTAGTGCGTCGCGCGCTGCGGTCACGACCTCAACGATGTCCCCGTAGCACCATTTGGTATCCAGCCCATTGATCCGGATGGCACGAATGGTGTTGCCCCAATCGAGCTGCGTCAGCGCTGCGATCGCGGTGGTGCGAGCCGACTCCTTCGCAGCAGGCGCGCACGCGTCCTCGAGGTCGAGGAAAACTAGGTCGGCTCCCGCGCGTGCCGCTACCTCACACATGTGCTCGTTGCTCGCGGGAGTCGCGAGTTCGCTGCGTCGGAGGAGATGTCGGGTGGGCTTGCGCATAGATACTCCGTTCGGCTCAGATGACTCCTGCCGCGCGCAACGCGGACAGGCGCACGGCGTCTAGGCCGAGTAGGTCGTTGTATACGGCGTCGGTATCGGCGCCTAGGGGTCGCCCCAAGTGGGCAACGTGAGCGGGCGTCTCGCTCAGTCGGGCGACCGGGGCCTGCACGGTCATCGGGCCGAGATCCGGATCATCCAACGTGATCCAGGTACCTCGTGCTCGCAGGTGCTCATCGGCTAGGAGCTGCTGTGCATCGTAGACCGCCGATGCGGCCACCCCCTCGGCATGAAGAATCTTCATCGCCACGTCCAGCGGCCGCGCTCTGATCCACTCGGCGACGAGGCTGTCGATCTCGACCGAACGCGCCTGGCGGGGAACGGGATCCACATACTCGCGGCGAGCGGCGAGATCCGGACGGTCGATCGCGCGATAGACATTCGCGGCAATGCTCGACGATGCGCTCGAGATCGCGATCCACCTGTCGTCAGACGTGCGGTAGGCATTGCGCGGAGCGCTGGCATCGACACGGTTGCCCGTTCGACGCGGAATCTGTCCGAGTTGGTCGAAGGCCAGTGTGGACTGTTCGACCAATCGGGCCAATGGTTCGATGAGGCTGATGTCCACCAATTGTCCCGTTCCGCTGCAGGTGTCGCGGTGGTAGAGGGCTGTCATCACCGCATTCGTGGCGGCCAATGCGGCAACCCCGTCGGCGAGCATGAACGGAGGCAAAGTCGGCGGACCATCGGCCTGCCCGGTGACGTGCGCGAAGCCACTCATTGCCTCGGCGAGCGTGCCAAATCCCGGGCGGTCGCTTGCCGGCCCACCCGCACCGAAACCGGTGACGTGCATCATCACCAGCTTCGGATGCCGGGCGTGGATCGTGTCGTAGTCGAGGCCCCATCGTCCCAACGTCGACGGTCTGGTGTTGATCACGAAAACGTCGCTGGTGGCGAGCAGGTCGTGAAGCAGACTCCGACCTGGCTCCTGTCGCAGATCCAGCGTCACGCAGAGCTTGTTACGGCTGACGCTCTTCCATATCAACCCTATGTCTGCGCGTCGATCACCCCACGTCCGCAACGGGTCGCCGACCCCGGGTTGTTCCACCTTGATGACTTCGGCGCCGAACTCGCCGAGTGTTGTTGCCACCAAGGGACCTGCCGCCAGCGTGGCTGCGTCGATGACCCGCAGCCCCGCCAGCGGCAGCGCCTTCACCCCTTCCATCACACCGCCGGTTCGGCGACCATGTTGAAGAAGGCGGCACCGGAATCGGGAATCCGATTCTGGTTGAACACATTTACCGCGTAGGACACCAGGATGAACGAGTACAGCAGGTGGAGCAGCCTGGTGGCATCCTCTGGTAGTGCGTTGATGTTATATCCATCGAGATGAGCGATCGCTTCTTCCGCACGGGGTGCGACCGCGTCGTAGAAGACGACCAGATCATCGAAGGGTCGATCTAAGCGGGCCGCGTACCGCTCTGCCCGCTTAGCTAGGGACCAGTCGGCGACGTACGGCTCGAGCTCGGAGAAACCCTCCGGCAGAGTGGTTCCCATCATGACTCCTTATTCTCGCCGGCCTGGTAGGCGGCGACTGTCTCGCGGATGACCGTGTGGAACTGCCGGATGAGCAGTTCCTGGTCGCTGAGGAAGAACGTGTCCTGCGCGCGGGTCTTCAAGGCCGAGTGCGTGGCCTCGATGGTGTTGACATCCTGCATGGCGAACTCGATAGTGCTGTCCACCACCAGTTCCTGGGCCAGGCGCTCGTGCGCGTTGGCCGGCGGTACGAAGTACAGATCGATCTCGTAGATGTGCGAGTCCACCGTCTCCGGCCAGTAGGTGTAGGTGATGTAGAAGTTGCGCGCCCAAATCTGAATAGAGATGTTCGGGAATACCCAGAATTGGTCGTTACCCCACGAGGCGATGTTGCCGCGGTTGAGGAACTCTGGCATCGGGCCGATGTCGGGGATGTCGTCGGGACCGAAGAGCCCCGCACGGAACAACCGGTACACCCACTTCTGCTCCTGGCGTGCCTCCCCGGCATGACCCGGCTCGCGCGGCGGGAGCTGCGGCGGGCCGGGGACCGATGTGAGCATGTGCGGACGGAACAGGTCGTAGTGGTACGAGTCGATCGGCGGTACCAGTTGCTCCGCTTTGGCGAGGTCGGGATCGATGAACCGGCCATGTACGTACGGTGGGTGGTACCACTCGCACACCGAGTCCACCGCGAGCTTCCAGTTGCCCTTGATCCGGGTCGAGAAGCCGTAGCGCTGCGTCATCAGGTGGAAGGGATACTGCTCGATCTCGAGCAACCCTTCCCCGAGGAAGGTGCGCAGTGGCACCGGATCCTTGGCGAGGTTCACGAAGATGAATCCCGCCCACTCCTCGCAGTGCACGGGCGGCATCTGCAGCTTGCTCTTGTCGAGGTCGAAGAACTCGCCCTCGTTCGTGATGTGGTTGACGCCACCGTCGAGTCCATAGCGCCAGCCGTGGTATTTGCAGGAGAACGCTCGGCAAGTGCCGGACAACTCCTCCAACGGGTGCTCCTGCCACACCACCTTGTTCCCGCGGTGGGCGCAGACATTGTGGAACGCGTAGAAGTTGTCGTCGAGGCCTCGGGTGATGACGATCGACGCCAACCCCCCGGGCAGCTCGCGGGTGAAGAAGGAACCCTTCTTCGGCAGGCGCTCGGTCCGGCCAATGCACAACCAGTTCTTCTCGAATACCGCCTTGCGCTCGGCCTGGAAGAATTCCTCCGAGATGGAGTCCTCGTAGTTCACCGGGCCGGTGCCGAGCTCGGGGTACTCCGGCGTGTATTTGCCTCTCCCCGTGGCGAGTTTCTGCTGAATTCCCGTCATGGCCGCGCTCCTTCTTCGATGTGTTGTCCGTTTTTGGTCCAGGGCTGTTGGTCCCACGGTCGGTCAAGTGGCTCCATCTCACCGCCGAAGGGGAAGAACGCGCGCTGCGCGTAGGTCTCACGGCCCAGGCCGTGGCCGAGCTCGTCGATGAATGCACGCTTGAGCGGATTGGTGAACAGCTGGCGCGTGTACCGCAGGGTCAGTGGCGGACGCTTGACCAGCTCACGGGCGAGTTCCCAGGCGCGGTCGAGCACCTGGTCCTTCGGTAATACTTCGTTGACCACGCCCCAATCCTTAGCCTCGGCAGCGCCGACCTTCTGGCCTGTGAGTAGTAGGTAGCGAGCCCTGTTGTGTCCGGCGAGGAAGCTCCAGATGACATGCTGGCCATCGCCGGGCACCTGGCCGCGCGGAAAGTGCGACGCGTCCTGAAAGTAGGCATCTTCGGACGCGAGCACGATGTCACCCATCAGCGGTATCTCTGAGTGCATGTTGCACGGTCCGTTGACAGCGCTGATCATCGGCACGTCGACGTCGAGCACGTTGAAGATGAGATGACGTGCGTACCAGGCCTTTTCATCGAGCTTGTTGAGCCCGCGTATGTCAGGCATGGCCTGGTAGATGGGGTTTTCGGGCGGTTCTCCGTTCGGTAGGCGCCCCCAATTGGCGTTGTAGTTCTCACCGGTGCCCGTGTGGATTAGGACCTTGATCTCGCGGTCGCCCGCGATATCCGCGAACGCGTCCGACATCTCGTCGTGTGCCGCCCAGCTCCACACCAAGCTGTCACCATCGGTATGGCACTGCATGAACAGGATGCCATCGCCGGTGAGCTCGAACTTGTAGTTGGCATAACTGTTTTGGTAATCGGTGAATCTCGATCGCTTCGCCATCTTTTCCTTTCAGTCGATTGAGTCAGGTGCCCGTCAGGCGCGCCACGATCGGCGCGAATCTCTCGGCCCGGGACTGTTGGACAGTCACGTAGTTGACGCCGAGGGCCTCGCGGCGCGCCTGTAACGTCTCGGCGATGGCGGCTGCCGGCCCAGCCAGAACGTTGGGGTGGTCGCGGAGCACGTCGATTGCCATGCCCGTTTTGGCGGCAATGCGTCGGTAGGCGTCTTCGGAATCATCGGCGATGGAGACGAAATAGGGTGAGCTTTCGATGTCGAGGTCGCCGATGCGGGTACCGGCTGCTGCGCGCACGTATTCGTAGCGTCGGATGGCTTCCTCTGTGGGGGTGAGGCCTTCGTCGGTTCGCTGTGCGAATGGCACGGTATTGATGCTGACGATGTCGGCTTCGCGGCCGGCGTACGTCAGCACTCGCTTGCCGCCGCCGCCGATCATGATGGGCGGGTGGGGCCGTTGCACGGTGTCGGGTGTTCCCTTGTAGCCCTTGACGTTCACGTATTCGCCGGTGCACGCGAGTTCGTCGGGCCCACAATGCGCCTTGATCAGTGCCACCACTTCCTTGAGCTTCGCGATGCGACGGCCAGGAGTTTCGAACGTCAAACCCATGGCCTCGTACTCCAACCCGCTCCAGCCTGCTCCGATCCCGAGTTCGAGCCTGCCGTCGGACAGCAGGTCCAGCGTCGCCGCCTCCTTGGCCAACACGGCGGGCACGTGGTAGTCGATGCAGAACACCCGGCAGCCGAGCCGCAACGTCGACGTATGGGCGGCTGCGGCCGCGATGGCGGCGATCGGCGCGAGGTCCTGGCGCGGGGTGTGTGCGGCGCGCTGGGCCGGACCCGGACCGAGGTAGTGGTCGGCAAGGAACAGTGTGGAGTAGCCGAAATCCTCTACCTTGCAACAGAAGTCACGCCAGTCGGCGGATCCACTGGCGTTCGCCGCCTGGATCGCAAAACGGAAGGGCCGGCTGTCCACAGCCAAGACAGTACCCCCTCTTGCGAATTAAGTACACGTGTTTGTATATTTAAATTCCGGGCGCACGCCCCAGCCGACTTACCGAACGAAAGGCGGCTAGACAATGGCCGAAACGATTGCGCTCGATGCCGAGCTCGGGGCCGAGCTCGTCGACTACGGCGACGTTGAGAATCTGCTCGAGGACGCGGTCATCGCCCAGTGCCGTGAGGCGCTGAAGTGGCGTGGGGTACTGCTGATACGCGGTGCCCATCTCGATGACGACACCCAGGTGGCCTTCAGCCGCAAGTTCGGTGGCGAGGGCGGTGTTCCGGGAGGCAGGGAGCTCTCGACAATAACGATGGACAAGAAGGTCAACAAGCTGGCCGAGTACCTCAAGGGCGCATTCAACTGGCATCTCGACGACACCACCAGCGAGGTCCCGTCACGCGCGACGATGCTCACCGGTAGGCGACTGGCCAGCGAGGGCGGCGGCACCGAGTTCGCGAACACCTATGCCGCGTACGAGAATATGCCAGCCCACGAACGCAAGCGGTACGACGGGCTTCGCGTCGTACACAGCTTCGAGGCGGCGCAACGTAAGGTGAACCCAAACCCGACCGAAGAGGAGCTCGCGGGCTGGCGGAGCGCGCCGACCCACGAGAGTTCACTGGTGTGGAAACGGCGTGATGGCAGACGGTCGTTGGTGATCGGTGCCACGGCCGACCACATCGTCGGGATCCCTGCTGAGGAGAGCCGCGACCTTCTCGAGGAGCTGCTCGCCTGGTCCACGCAATCTCGCTTCTGCTATACCCACGACTGGGCCATCGGTGACGCCGTGCTCTGGGACAACACTGCGGTGTTGCATCGCGCGCTTCCGTACGACCCGTCGTCTGATCGGATGCTCCGGCGTACGCACGTCAAGGGACAGGAGGCCTGGGCATGAAGACTGCGCTTGTCACAGGCGGCACGTCGGGTATCGGTAGAGCGATCGCCGATAGACTTCGATTGGAGGGCAACCATGTTGCGACCATCGACTTGACGGAGTCCGACACCGACTTCAGCTTGATCGCCGACGTCACAGACCGGGACCAGGTAGATGAGGCTCTCGACACCGTGCGCGCGGCACTCGGACCTATCACCATCCTGGTGAACGCGGCAGGTATGACGTCCTTCCGGCGCTTCACCAATATCACCTTCGACGAGTGGAAGAAAGTGATCGACGTGAATCTGCACGGCGTTTTCCACGTGACCCAGGCGGTATTGCCCGACATGCTTGAGGCGGGCTGGGGACGAATCGTCAATATCTCGTCCTCAAGCACCCACTCCGGCTCCGCCTTTCAGGGTTCCTACGTTGCTGCCAAGACCGCGGTGAACGGACTGACGAAAAGCCTTGCGCTCGAATATGGTCCGGACGGCATCACCGCAAATATTGTGCCGCCGGGTTCCATCGATACCCCCATGCTGCGCCAGGCAGAGGCGAAGGGTCTGCTCGGCGGATCAATCGAGGACATCGCCAAGAGCATTCCGGTCCGTCGCATTGGCCGGCCGGAGGACATCGCTGCCACGTGCGCGTTCCTCGTCTCTGAGGAAGCCGGCTACATCACGGGCCAGATCGTCGGCGTGAACGGCGGCCGCTGTACCTGAACTGACAACGAACCACGTCCCGACTGTTCACCCTTACCGAAATGCGAGACATGTACACCGGAACCGAACTGTTCATCGACGGCACATGGCAGACACCGACCTCGCAGGCCACGATCGAGGTGGTATCGCCACATACGGAGTCCGTCATCTGCCACGTGGTCTCCGCTGGTCCCGCCGACGTGGACCGGGCCGTCGCCGCAGCGAGGGCGGCATTCGACGACGGTCCGTGGCCGCGCCTGAGTGCCGCCGAACGGATCAAAGCGGTCGGACGCCTTGGGTCCATCTATAAAGAACGTCGCCGGGAGATGGCCGAACTCATCTCGACCGAGATCGGCGCCCCCATCACGTTCAGCAAGCACGTTCAGTCGCGGCTGCCCTTGAGTGCCATCACCGCCTTCACCGCGGTGGCGGGCGCCTACGAATTCGAAGAGGTCCGATCGGGCTTCTACGGCGGCGAGATATGCATTGCGAAGCATCCGGTCGGTGTCGTAGCCGCGGTGGTGCCGTGGAACATGCCGCAGTTCCTCACCACCGCCAAGGTGATCCCCGCGCTGCTCGCCGGGTGCACCGTTGTGGTCAAGCCGTCCCCGGAGGCTTCAATGGACGCACTGTTGCTCGCCGAGTTCATCGAGAAGGCCGAGCTGCCGCCCGGCGTCGTGAATTTCGTTCCAGGAGAACGGGCCACGGGTGCGCATCTCGTTGCCCATCCGGGGGTGGACAAGGTGTCATTCACCGGATCCACGGCGGCCGGTCGGGAGGTGGCTCTCGCCTGTGCTGCCGGGCTCAGACAGGTCAGCCTCGAACTCGGCGGAAAGTCGGCGGCGATCATTCTCGATGATGCCGACCCGGAGTCGGCGGCGAGGGCCATTCAGATGTCCAGCCTGGCCAACAGCGGTCAGGTCTGCAATGCCCTGAGCCGCGTCCTCGTTCCGGCAGGAAATACCGCCGTCATCGAGGCACTGGCCGCCGAACTGGACGGGCTCGTAGTGGGCGATCCGTCCGACGACGCCACCCAGATCGGGCCGCTGGTCGCGCAACGCCAGCAGGCCCGGGTCAGGGAGTACATCGCCAGCGGGATTGCCGACGGTGCTCGCCTGGTCACCGGAGGAGTCGACATGCCCGACGGCCTCGAGCAAGGTTGGTATGTCCAGCCGACACTGTTCGCCGATGCGGACAACGGGATGAAGGTCGCGCGCGAGGAGATCTTCGGGCCGGTCCTCACGGTGATCCCCTACCGCGACGAGGCGGAGGCGATCACGATCGCGAACGACTCCGATTACGGACTCGCCGGCGCGGTGTTCACCGCAGACCCCGACCGCGGACAGAGTGTCGCTGCCAGAATACGAGCGGGCTCGTTCGGTGTGAACGAGGGCTACATCATGGATCCGCTTGCACCCTATGGCGGGGTGAAGGCCAGCGGGTACGGACGCGAACTCGGCCGCGAGGGGTTGGAAAGTTACCTTGTCAGTCAGTCGATTTCGTGTGCCAAGGGCGGTTAACGTGGCAGAGCACCCCGAAGGAAGAGCTGAACCGCGAACTGAAGGTGCCGCTCTTGCTGCTTCTTCGACCGAAAAACACCGAAGTCAGCCATGCGCGCCGGCACGGCTTCGACCAGCGCCAAGAAGTGCTCGGCGGCCAGCTCGACATCGCCGACGTCGATGTTGCCGAGTTCCTGATGTTGCCTTAGCAGCTCGGTGACGGCACGTTGACGGCCCGCCCACATCATCGACTCCGCGGAGACGTTGAACTCCGGGAAAAGTGCTGCCTCGTTGAACGCGATGCGCTTGAGTCGAACGTTCTGAGGGTGCGTGGCCCGGGTGAGGGAGGCGCGTCCGAGGGCAAGCAGTGCGGTCTCGAGATCTTCGTCATGGAGTTGCTCGACGGGTTCGTCGCCGGTGTAGCGCGCAAGCGCCCATGGGATCACGTCCACAAACACCGCCCGCTTGTCGGCATAGCGGGCGTACAGCGACCGTTTGGTGATGCCAGCCGCCTGCGCAATGGATTCCATGGTCGCTCCGGCATAACCGAACTCGAGGAACGTGGCCACAGCAGCTTCGCGCACAGTTTGATCGAGCGCCTTCGCCTCAGCCTGGGTCGGTCGTCCGCGACGTGTAGCCATCACGCGGGATTCTACTGCGACGACGCCCCCTTCCCTGCAATCACTCCCGATGATTCACCATCTCCGAACGGCGGACCGAGATCATGACCGAACTACGCTTCGACGGGCAGGTAGCCGTCATAACCGGGGCAGGAAGGGGGCTCGGAGCGGAATACGCACGACTGTTGGCCGCGCGGGGTGCTCGGGTGGTGGTCAATGATCTCGGAGGATCGGTGACCGGTGAGGGTGCAGTCGCCGATGCCGCTGCAGCCACTGTCCAGGATATTCTCGATTACGGAGGTGAGGCGATCGCCGACGCGAACTCCGTGGCGACGTCCGAGGGGGGCAGCGCCATCATCGACACCGCCATGCGGCGGTGGGGACGCGTCGACATCGTCGTGAACAACGCGGGGATCGTGCGCGACTCACCCTTCTCGGACATGACGCCCGACCTCGTCGAACCGCTCATCGACGTTCATCTCAAGGGTGCCTTCTTCGTCACCCGTCCGGCCTGGAATGTGATGCGGGAGCAGGGCTATGGCCGAGTCGTCAATACCTGCTCCGCGGCGGGCATTCTGGGCGCCGAGACGATGAGCAACTACGGTGCGGCGAAGACCGGCCTGATCGGCTTGACCCGAGTGCTGGCGGCGGAAGGCGCAGAGGTCGGTATCAAGGTCAATGCGATCGCTCCGATCGCGGCGACGCGGATGCTCGAGACATCAATGGCCGGCAATGACCAGCAGCGCAATGCGGATGAGCAGGCGGCGACCGAGGCGCTGATGCGACCGTTCCTCGAGAAGCTCGATCCGGCTCTGGTGGCACCAGTCGTCGCGTACCTCGCCCACGCGGACTGTGCTGTCACCGGCGAGATTTACTCGGCAGGCGCCGGACACGTCTCGAGATTCTTCATCGGCAGGACCGCGGGCGTGTACCGGCCCCGGCTGTCGGCCGAGGACGTCCGCGACCACTTCGAGGAGATACGAGATGAGACCGACTACACGGTGCCAAGTGGTGTCGCCGATGAGATGACCGAGTTGTACGGGTCAATTATGCGAGAAAATCTGTAGGAGACCGGCTAAGCAAAGACCTGGGCGTGGCCACGCCATGCCCGACGCAACCCGCGCCCCATGCCGCGGTGAGGTTTGTTCGGTCTCACAGCATCTGAAAGTGTTGGCTGATCTCACGGTTCACCATGTGACGGGCAACGCGTCGATGCCGTAGATCTCTTTCTCGTTCTGGAAGCGCAACTCCGATTCCGGCACCGCCAGCCGCAGTCCGGGTAACCTGCGTGCGAGCGAAGAGAGCGCAATTTGCAGTTCCGCGCGAGCGAGGTTCTGGCCGATGCACTGGTGAACCCCGTAGCCGAAGCCCAAGTGTCCACGGCTGTTTCGATCGGCGTCGAGGCGCCCTGGGGCGTCCACGAAGGCGGCGTCCCAGTTGCCCGCGGGACGGTTCATGAGGACGATGTCTCCCGACCGCACCAACTGACCGGCGATGGTCAGGTCTTCGCGTGCAACTCTCTCCACCAGGCTGTGCACGATGGTGAGGTAGCGCATCAACTCTTCGACAAGATTCGCCACCACGGCGGGATCGTCGGTCTCCCGCAAGCGGGTAAGTTGCTCTGGATGCTGAAGCAATGCCAGCGTACCGAGCGCGATCATGCTTGCCGTCGTCTTGTGGCCCGCCTGCAACATGATTAGTGCGCTCATGGTGGCGGTCTCGCGGCTCAGCGCGCCTGTTGCGACGTAGTCGGTGAGCAGCCTGGTGATCATGTCGTCGCCCGGCTCGCGTTCCTTGCGTGCAACGAGCTCGAACATGTATCCGAAGATCTCCCCGATCGATACGGCCTTCTCCTCGTCCGTTGATCTGGAGTCGAGTCCGAGGGTGCTCTTCTCCTGGAAGAACTCGTGATCTTCGTACGGCACACCGAGCAGCAGTGAAATCACAAGTGACGGCAGTGGAAGCGCAAAGTCGCGGACCAGGTCGGCGGGCGGACCGCCGGCGATCATGTCGTCGAGAAAGCCGTCGACCAATTCTTGGATCTGCGGACGCATGGTCTCGGTCCGCCGAAAGGTGAAGTCGCGGGTCATCATCCGACGCAGCCGGTTATGTTCGGGGTCGTCGATGCGCGGGAAGATCTGCGGCGACTTGTTTTCCGTACTGGTGGCCTTCATGGTATCGGGGATGGTGTCGGCACTCAGCCGCGGATCGACCGGGGCTGCCCGGATATCCTCGTACCTACTGACGACCCAGGTAGGTCGACCGCGCCACGAAGCGAGCTGGAGGCCGTCGGACTCGCGCCATTCGGCGAAGGCTGCCGGCGGCGACAGAGGGCATCCGGGTGCGCGCGGCAGAGGCATGACGGGAAGGTCGTCGGTAGAGGGAGGCGTCGGCAACGGCGGCGTTGGGACCGGTCGAGGCGGTCGCCCACCGCGCCGGAGTTGGCGAGCGCACGCTCTACCGCAGATTCCCCAGCAAGGGAGAGCTGATCCGGGCGGCCCTAGATCAGAGCATTGCCGAGAACCTGTCGCCTGCGATAAAGCAGGCACGTCGCAGGGCAGACCCGTTGCACGGGCTGACCGAGCTCATTGAGGCGGCCATTTCCCTTGGGGCGCAGGAGCACAGTCTTCTTGCAGCAGGGCGGCGGGCCGGGGTGCTTGCCGACATCTCCGTTCCGCTTGACGAAGCGCTGCGGGAACTTCTCCGGCGCGCGCAGGAGGCTGGTCTCATTCGCGCCGACCTCGAGCCCGAGGACCTACCCGGGATCATCGCGATGCTGCACAGCGTCTTGTAAACCCATGGATCCGTCGGGTAAGGGGTGGCGACGCTACGTCACCCTGGTGCTCGATGGGATGACGACGATCGAGGGGCGCCGACTCCATCCCGTGCCGGAATTGCGCTACTCGTCACCGCCTGCCGACTGGCCGCTCTGAGCTGTGCCCAACAGCGACGAGAGCTGGCGCACAGGCGGTCTCAGATCTTGCCGCCCGGGAACATCGTCTTGACGGCCTGAGTGATGTTCGCGCGGGCGGCGGCGTCGCCGGTGGGGTCCAGGGAACTGATCGCCATCACATAGCGGCGGTCGGGTCCGAATCGCCACACCGAGCAGGTCGGTCATCCGCGGCCGCCGAGTTGCTCTGCGAGGAAGCGGGATATCGCCTCCCACATCTCGATGACGTTCTCCGGGTTGACGGCGCCGTGGCCTTCGTCGGTCTGGATGAGGTAGTCCACCTCGACACCGCGGTCGCGCAACGCGTTGACCAGGTCGTCGGACTCGGCTTGGACGACGCGGACATCGTTGGCACCCTGGATCACCAGCAACGGCGTGCGGATCTGGTCCACCTTCGTGATCGGGGAGCGGGCCAGCATATCGGCGAGTTGCTCGGGGTCGTCGGGGTCGCCCACGTAGGCGTGCCAGTTGTTGGCAAGGTGTGGTCGCGCGATCGCAGGCAGGGTTCGCATGAAGTTCGCCAGGTCCGAGATGCCGACGTAGTCGACGGCTGCGGCGAAGACGTCGGGCGTGAACGTCACGCCGACCAGCGCGGCATACCCTCCGTAGGAACCGCCCAGAATGCCGACGCGGTCACGGTCGGCGTAGCCCTGCTCGACCGCCCAGGTCACCCCGTCGATCAGGTCGTTGTGCATCTTGCCCGCGAACTCGCCCTTCGCCGCGCTGAGGAACGCCTTGCCGAAGCCCATGGACCCGCGGAAGTTGACCTGGAGCACCGCATACCCGCGGTTGGCCAGCATCTGAACCCCGGCATCGAAACCCCAGCTGTCGCGGTACCACGGCCCGCCGTGTACGACGAGCACCAGTGGTAAACCCTGGGGCTCGACCCCGACAGGCGGGGTCAGATAGGAGTGCAACGGCCAGCCGTCGCGTGCGGTGATCGTGACCGGCTGCATGGCGGCCAATTGGGCGGGATCCAGGTGCGGCAGCGGCCGGAACAGCAGTCGGCTCTCGCCGGTGCCGTGGTCGTACAGGTAGGTGGCGCCGGGGTCCCGGTCGTGGTTGAAACCGACGACCCAGCGCCGGCCGGTCCGGTCCGATGAGAGACGCCCGATGTCCCCGTCGGACAGCTTCTCCAGGTTCGCCAGGATGTCGCGGAACTGAGGATCCAGTGCCCGAATAACCTGCCGCTCACCGAAATAGCGCACTCCGAGCAACTCGCTGGTGCGCCGATCCTGAATCAGCGGCGCCGGGATGGCGGGACTGACGATAGCCCGCGGGTCGAGGTCGAATTCGGGGTGGCTGTCGACTTCCGTCTCCTCGCCGGTGGTCAGGTCGACGCGCACGAGGCGGGTGTGGTCGCTGCCGCGGTAGGAGCCCATCCACAGACCGGTTCCTTCCGGTGTGACGACCATCGGGTGGATGCCCATCGGGTAGTCGGTGCCGTCGAATCTGGTGATGGGATGCAGGGCGGCGCCGTCCCACCGCGACAACTCGAGGTCGCCGCCGGGGGTCAGCGACGTGGCGAACAGGTCGCCCTTGTCGCTGGACATCCAGG
This sequence comes from Mycolicibacterium pyrenivorans, assembly GCF_025821625.1. GTDB lineage: Bacteria > Actinomycetota > Actinomycetes > Mycobacteriales > Mycobacteriaceae > Mycobacterium > Mycobacterium pyrenivorans. The sequence continues at coordinate 32,259 of NZ_JACKSH010000257.1, read as the reverse complement.
TGTACACGCGTCCGGGGTTCTCGGCGATCAGGGTGAGTTCGCCTGTGACGATGTCGAGTTCGTGGACGTCGAACTGGGTGGCGTCCCGGTTGTTCAGCATGACGGTCGTCGTGCCGTTCCTGACCTCCCGTAGGGGTGCGGCCATCGCACCCGGGAACGGGGTGAGGTTGACGGCGGCGGCGTCCGGGTCGTCGAGGTCGACTCGATGGATGTGCCAGTTCTCGTCGCCCTGGGTGTCTTGCAGATAGATCAGCCATCGGGGGTCGTCGGTCCACTCGAAGTGGAGAACGCTGCGGTTGTCGTCGGCCGTGACGCACCGCGGCTCATCGGAGTCCTCGAGGCTCTGCACCCAGACGTTGAGGCGGTCCTTCCAGGGTGCGAGGAACGCAATCTTCGTGCCGTCCGGGCAGATCGTCGCAGCCGCGCGAGTGGGCGGGTTGAAGAAGTCCTCCACTGAGATCAGTTCGGGCAGTGCCATGACAGTCCTTTCGCGTGGTTGGTTCAGGCAGGGTTCATCGCACCGTCAGATGTCGTGGTCGCCCCGCGGTCGCGATTGCAGTTCTATTTCGTTGTGGTGGTGGCTATTTCAGCTGTTTCAGGGCTCCACTGGCCCGCCCAAACGGCCGTTGGTGGCGTCCCGGATGGCGCGGTCGATCAACGCCAGAGCCTCCTGTTGAGTGACCTTCTCCTTGTCGATGATGGTCCGGCGCCCCACGTCTTCGTCGACCACACGAAACGCTCCGGTGACCGCCGCCGCACACAGGCGCACGGTGAGGTCGTCGTCGGGAAGACGCAGCCGCCTGGCGACGACGGGGATGAAGCCGCGCTCCATCTCGTCGTGCACCATCAGGTAGGCGGTGCGCAGTGCCGGCTCGGTCGCCGACATGGTCGCGATCCGTAGCGCGGCCACTTCGTCGGCGATCTCCCGCTCGGTGAGCGGATTCTGGACCATGTCGGCCGCCATGTGTTCCGCCAGTGACAGCTCGGCGGGCCAGCGGTTGGCCAATGCGATGAAGCGCTTCGCCGACAACGCCAGCACCGGCTCCACACAACTCTCCTTGGAACGGAAGTAGCGCCATATCGTTCTGGTCGACAGGCCCACCGCGGCTGCGATGTCGTCACCGGTGGTCGCGGCGACGCCCCGCTCCCAGAACAACTCGCAGGCGTGACGGGACACCCGCAGGCGTGCCTGCGCCTGCTTGTCGTCGGTCGGGGTTGATGCTGCAGACGTGACGACGTCGGGACCTCCTGTCACTTAGCGACAGAATACAGAGTGTCACTAAGTGACATTCTGGTCAAATGCGCCCCACGGCGGCCGTTGAGCTGACTAGTTCCCGAGGAGACCCAGGGCCCGGGCTGCCTCTGTGGCGACATCACCGCTCAGGCCCGCAATCGGTGGGCCGCCGCGTTGATGGATCACGTTCGCGAGGACAACCACGTAGGTGTTCGACCCCGGGTCCATCCAGAGCGTCACCCCGGTGAAGCCGGTGTGCCCGAAGCTGCCGATGGGAAAGATCATGCCGCGCGGTCTGGAATGTGCCGTATCGATGTCCCACCCGAAGCCTCGGAGGTTCTGTCCGGCGAGCGCAGGATAGTTGGGGGCCAGCAGGGGATGTGTCGTGTTGGGTGTCTTTTCGATGGCCAGCCGGATGGCGTCGTTCGCCGCCTCGAGTTGTCCCGCGGTGTGTCCGGGCTGTTGGGGAGTCGTCATCAACTCCAGGGTGGATTGCCTCAACGGGAACGTGCTGGGCCGGCCGGCGCGGCGATCGAGAAGGGCCTGGGCAAACCGGCCGACATCATCGGCTGTCGAGAACAGTCCGGCATTGCCTGCCACTCCACCCATGCGGCGTGCCGTTGGGTCATGCACGGTACCGCGAAGGAGGTGGCCGTAGTCGGGGTTGATGCCCGGGGTGTCTTCGTCACGCGCCGTCGGAGCGATGCGCACCAAGAGCCCGGTGCTCCACGTACCTGCCGGACATCGACCGACCCACGGCACGTAATCGCCGAGTGTGACTGCGGTTCCGCGGATCTGGTGCGGACCACATGCTTTGGCCGCGGGAAGGTAGCGGCTGTCGTTCATGCCCAGTGGGGCAAAGACGTTGTCCTGCATGTAATTGTCCAAGGGCTCACCGGTGATCTTCTCGATGATCGCGCCAAGCAGGATGAAGTTGATGTCGGAGTAGTGAAAGAGTTCCCCTGGACCGAACACCACCCACGCGGCGAGGGCACGGCGAATGCCTTCGTCCTTGTCGGCATCGTCCAGTCCCCACGGACCGTCGAGGCTCAGATCTCCCGCTATGCCCGATGTGTGCGTGAGCAGCATGCGTAGCGTCACCTGAGCCCGTCGCGGGTCGTTCGTCGGGTTGAAGTCCGGCAGGTAGGTCTCCACGGAATCGTCGATCTGGACGCGGCCTTGTTCGTAGAGTTGGAGAACGGCGGTGGCCGTCGCGAGGCTCTTCGTCAACGAGGCGAGGTCGAAGATCGTGTCCTCGGTCATCGGCTCAGCGGGTGCGGGCACCCCAGTCAATCCCGGTTCGACGGGGAGCTTGCGCGAGCCGAACGCCTGCCGAAAGACGATCTTGCCGGCGTGCCCGATCTGGACCACCGCGCCAGGCAGCCGATGTGCCGCAATCGCATCGTCCATGAGTTGGGAGACGGCGGTGAAATCACCCTCGGGCGTGACGGCCGGCGCGGTCGTAACCGGTGTTGGTGTGCTGGTGCCTGGTGGTGGGTGCGCCGCTTGTTCGCACGACGGGACCGCAACGATTGTGAGTAGGAGGAGTCCAGCCGCGTAGGCCCGGGCGAGCAACCCAGACACCGTCACCAGGCCGACGGTAGTTCGACGCCATGCAGAGCGTCACGCGATCGTCGTATTCGGGGCACCGCGGCCAAGGGCTGAGCTTCGTTGTTTGATTCCGGCTCTGCGCGCCTCACGCCCACGGCGCTAACGCCACCCTGGTGGCCGTCGATAAGGGAGCATGAGTCCGTTCCGTGTTGGCGGCGCGCTCGCCGTCGCGCTGATTGTGCCCTGGTTGTGGACGGCAACGGCCCACGCCGAGGACTTCGCGCAACTCGACCGGGTCCCGGTGGTGGCGTCCCCGACGTGTGCCGGCACCGTCAGCGCCGAGGCTCAGGTGACGCCGGTGCAGGTCGACGAACGTGTCGAGGACGGTGTCCGCGTGGCGATCCACTATGACGCCGGCACCTACGACGGTTCCTGTGCGCTCACCGTGACCGCCTCTTGGGTGAATCTCCACACCGGGGCCTCGGGCAGTGGTGACATCACCGCGGTATCGACGATTGACGGGCACTACGGTTTTTTCGGCTATGCCAACACCACGTTCGAAACGGGAAGCGGCACGGTGGTCGTGACGCTCAGTACTCACCCCGGTGCCGAACTGCGGCTCGCGGCGTGAGACATCGAGGCCCAGCCGGAGCTGACCAGGCGGGTCAGGTCGTCCACCCACGCCGCGTCCAGCGGGGCGTCGTGCCGCACGATGATGCGGAAGATCGCGCTGCCGACAACGACTTCGGCGAGCAAGGGTAGGTCGCCATCGTCGCTGGGCTGCTGGTCGATCCTGGTCCGGAAGGTGGCGAGACTCTCGGCGAAACGAGAAGTCATTCGGCTGTGCACATCGGGATCGGCGACGGTGTCGGCGATCAACGCCGGTAGCGCCACCCGGACCTCCGGGCGGTCGAACATCGTCCGCGTCGCCTCCACCAGCGCGCGGATGTCCTCGGTGACGTCACCGGAGGCACTCGGCATGGCCATGACCTCGGCAGGCAGTATCGCCTCGTGGACGAGCTGTGCCTTGCCCGACCAACGCCGGTAGATGGCAGCGGTCGTGGTCCCGGCGCGCGCCGCGATCGCAGACAGCGACAGCGCGGGGTAACCCGTCTCCAGCAGGAGCTCCCGGGTGGCTTGAACGATCGCGGCGTCGATCTTGCTGTCGCGCGGTCGCCCCGCAGACGGCCGGGACGGTCCCTTGTCATCTCCGGGCCGATCTGTTCTCATGATTCCAATATAACTCGCATCGTATCTTTATTGGGAGTGCCTGTTGATCCTGAGTCCGCTCGACGAGTACCCGATTCACCAGGCGCCGGTGCCCATCGGCACCCCGGCCACATCGGATCGCAACTTCTACGATCGTTCGTACTTCAACGTGCTTGATCGCGAGGGCCGTTTCATGGCGCTGACCGGGATCGGCTCCTACCCCCGACTGGGCGTCAAGGACGCTTACGTGGTCATCCGGCGCGGAGACACTCAGACCGCGGTGCGCTTCAGTGACGCGATCGACGGGTACCGTCTCGATCAGAACGTGAACGGGTACCGGCTCGAAGTCGTCGAACCCTTGCAGGAACTGCATCTGACCGTCGCTGAAACCGAGGGAATCTCAGTTGACCTCCGGTGGCGCGGCCTGTTCCCGGCCGCTCTGGAACATCCACACCAGATGAACTCCGAACGACGAGTGACGTTGCAGGCGTGCCGTTTTGCCCAGCTCGGCACGTGGAAGGGCGGCCCGCACCACCCGTCGGGGTTCTCCGACTGGACCGACGTCCCGGAAGGGACCCCTTCATGAAGGTCATGACAGCGCTGTTCGGCCCGACCGATGCGGTCGAACGGGCAGCACTCCTGCGGGAGGCCGGAGCCTCCGGGGTGTTCACCTTCGAGGGTCCGCGGGAGGTCTTCACCCCGCTGGTGTTGGCCTCGACGGTCAAGGGCCTGGACCTGATGACCAACGTCGCTATTGCCTTCCCCCGCAATCCCATCCAGCTGGCCCACGAGGCAAACGATCTCCAGGAGATCTCGGAGGGGCGTTTCATCCTCGGCCTCGGCACCCAAATCCGCACGCAGATCGAGAAACGCTACGGCGCCGAGTTCGACCGCCCGGTGGCGCGGATCAAGGAGATGGTCGGTGCGCTGCGGGCGATCTTCGCCACGTGGAACAACGGCGAGCGTCTCGACTTCCGCGGTGAGTTCTACCGGCACACGTTGATGACGCCGACGTTCAACCCCGGCCCGAACCCATTCGGACCGCCGCCGATCTATCTCGGAGCGCTCGGCCCGCAGATGACCCGGGCGACAGCCGAAGTCGCCGACGGCCTGCTGGTGATGCCGTTCGGGTCGAAGCGGTTCCTGCACGAGAAGACCATGCCCGCAGTGCGCGCGGGACTGGCGGCCGCCGGCCGGGACGGCGCCGACTTCGCGGTGGTACCCGAGATCATCGTCTCGGTGGGTGAGGATCACACGTCGACTCGGATGCTCCTATCGTTCTACGGCTCCACGCCCGCCTACCGGCCGGTGCTGGATGCACATGGCTGGGGCGACCTGCAACCAGAGCTCAACGCCATGTCCAAACAGGGGCGATGGCAGGAGATGGCCACGCTGATCGACGACGAGATACTGCACACGATCGCCGCCTGCGGGACTCCGGCCGAGGTGGCCGCCCACATCCGGGACCGCGTCGACGGCGTCTCGGACCGGATCTGTCTGTATCAACCCGGACCCATCGCTGCCGAAGCTCTCGCCGAGATCATCGACGCGTTGGGCTGACGGATGCACCCGATCGAGTTCGACGAGATCGTCGACGACCGGTTCGGCGGCAAGGCGCTGGGGTTGGCCGAGCTGACCCGCCTCGGGCTGTCCGTCCCAACGGGTTTCGTCATCGGGCAAGCCTCCCTGCATCCCCTTCCGGACACGGTGACCGACCGTTTCACCCGGATGCTGGAATCGGGTGCGTCACAAGTGGCCGTCCGGTCCTCGGCCACCGGAGAAGACGGAACCCAGCAGTCGTTCGCCGGCCAGTACGACACCGTGCTCGGCGTCGATTCCACCGAGGGCTTCGCCGCGGCTGTGGGCAAGTGTGTGGTCTCCGTCGGCTCCGAACGGGCCTCCTCCTACGGCGGCCCGGATGCGGTCACGATGCATGTGGTCGTCCAACAGATGGTCGATGCGCGCGCGGCCGGGGTGGTCTTCACCGCAGACCCGGCGACCGGCCGCAGGGATCTCATGGTCATCGATGCCATCGCCGGGCTGGGCGAAGCGCTCGTCGACGGATCTGCCGTCTCCGACCATCTCGTGGTGACGCGGGACGGCACCCAGGCGGTGCGCGAGGTCGGTGACGTGCCCGTCCTGTCCGACGAGGATGTCGCCCGCATTCGGGCCGGTGCGTTGCGTGCGTCGCAGCACTGGGGCAGGCCGATGGATCTGGAATGGGCGATCGACCGAGCCGGGCAGCTGTGGTGGCTTCAGGCGCGGCCGATCACCACGCTGCCCGGGGACCTCAACGAGATGGACACCCCCGTGGCGGGCCCTGCGCACGTCTACACCCGATGCAACATCGGCGAGATGATGCCGGGGGCCTTCTGCCCGCTCACCGCATCGGTGTCGGGACATGCGATCGACTACGCGATGCAGATGACCCAAGTGGTGGCACGGGCGCAGGAACGCTACGACAAGCCATGGCTTCAAGTGGGCTACTTCTACGGGCACCTGTTCTTGAACATGACCGAGGGGACGGCACTGAGTTCGGGCATTCTCGGAAACTCGCTGGAACAGTTCTCGATGTCCATCTGCGGTCGGGTCATCGATGAACTCGAGCCCAAGCCACCCAAACCGTTTGTCTCCAAACTGATCAACACGGTCCGCCTCACTTCGCATGCGCTGTCGGCCGGGCCCGCGATCCGGCGCCTCGGTGATCAGATCGCCGCGTTCCCCATCCCCACCAGTCGCGACGCCGAACACGTTCTGCAGCAGCTGGAGTCGGGTGTCGATCTGTACTGCCACGTCACGCTGGTCCACGTACGGTCCTCGTCACGAGCTGCGGTGGGCGCGAACGTGCTCGAGAGCTATCTGGTGCGCAGTGCCGTCAGGGGCGGTCGCGATGAGAGCGAGGGCCAAGCAGAGGCCGCCCGGCTCATGGCGGGTGCCGCCGATGTCGAGAGCGCCGTGATGGTCGACGAACTGCACGCGGTGGTGCGGGACATCGCCGCCGACGACACCGCCGCCGAGCAGTTCCTCGCCGCGGCGCCGTCGGATGCTCTGACCGGCCTGCGCAGTGCGGCCGGCCCCGGCGCTGCGGCGTTGCGGCAGTTCCTGACTCGACATGGACATCGCGGATACCGCGAACTGTGCATGCGTGACCCCGCGTGGGCCCAGGACGCCGAGGGGCTCGGGTCCATGATGCAGGTCATGGTGCAAGCAGCCCGTGATCACGCCGGCGAGACTCCAACTCGCAAGCGCGTCGAAGAGCCGGGGTCGCGGACCGTCAGGCTGCTTGCGCGCCTGGCGCAGGGCGGCGCCCGCGGTCGTGAGGAGACCAAGTCGAAGATGGCGCTGATGGCGCATCGCCTCAAGCTCGGCTACCGCCACCTGGGGGCGGTGCTGGCGGACTCCGGCCGCCTTCCCGATGCTGACCTGATCTTCTTCTTCGACCGCGCGGAACTGCCCCTGGTGGTCGGCGAGGGCGACATCGCCGACCTGGTGCAGCGTGCGCTGCAGCGCCGCGATGCGCTGGCGTTCCAACAGTCACTGGAGTTCGACGACGTCTCGGTCGGACGGCCCGCACCCATCGTCGCTCGACCCCCCGGCTCCGTGACCGACGACCAGATCCTGGGACGCCCGGCAAGCCGCGGCATCGCGGAAGGGACTGTGCGCGTGGCGAAGTCGATCCAGGACGCTCGTGAAGTGCAGCGTGGGGAGATTCTCGTCGCACCAGTCACCGACGTGGGCTGGACCCCGTACTTCACCGTGATCGCCGCACTGGTCACCGACATCGGTAGCGCGGTATCGCACGGCGCGGTCGTCGCGCGGGAGTACGGGCTTCCGTGCGTCGTCAACACGCTGGTGGCGACCCAGGTGCTCAAGACCGGCGATCGCGTCAGGGTGGACGGCGACCGTGGGCTGATCACCCGCCTCGCATCCCGCTGGCCCCCGGGACCGGGATCAGAAAGATTCGGCGGCTGATGTCGAGAACGCCGTGACGGCTCCGTCCCAGGGGTGAGCGACCAACTAGGGTCGCAACTTGCGAAGGGAGAATCGTCATGGCCAAGTACCTGCTGCTCAAGCATTACCGAGGCGCGCCGGCGGCCGTCAACGATGTGCCGATGGACCAGTGGACACCCGCGGAGGTCGAGGCGCACATCCAGTACATGAACGACTTCGCCGCCCGGCTGGAAAACAGCGGCGAGTTCGTCGACGGCCAGGCCCTGGCGCCGGACGGCGCGTGGGTCCGCTACGACGGTGAGGGCAACCCGCCCGTCACCGACGGCCCGTTCGCGGAGACCAAGGACCTGATCGCGGGCTGGATGATCATCGACGTCGACTCGTACGAACGCGCCGTCGAACTGGCCGGCGAGCTGTCCGCGGCACCCGGCGCGGGCGGCAAGCCGATCCACGAATGGCTCGAGGTGCGGCCGTTTCTGACCGCTCCACCGACCGTCACCGAGTAGCGGCCGCCCACGCGATGGACGAGGCTCAGCTGCGGGACCTGATCCCCGGCGTCTTGGCGGCCCTCGTCCGTCGCGGGGCGGATTTCGCCACCGCGGAGGATGCCGTCCAAGAGGCGTTGATCGGGGCGATCGAAAAGTGGGGCACGGGTTCCGATCACCATCCCGAGGACCCGAAGGGCTGGCTGATCACCACGGCGTGGCGCCGCTTCCTCGATCTGACCCGGTCAGACGTCGCGCGGCGCGAGTGCGAGGCCCGGGTGTCCGACGAGCCGACGCCCGGACCGACCGAATCCGCGGATGACACGCTGCAGCTGTACTTCTTGTGCGCGCACCCGAGCCTGAGCCCCGCGTCGGCCGTTGCCTTGACGCTGCGGGCCGTCGGCGGTTTGACGACCCGCCAGATCGCGCACGCCTACCTCGTGCCCGAATCGACGATGGCCCAGCGGATCAGCCGGGCCAAACGCACGGTGAGCGCGGTCCGGCTCGATCAACCCGGGAACCTGCGCACCGTTCTGAAGGTGTTGTACCTGGTGTTCAACGAGGGCTACACCGGTGGCGACCCGAAGGTTGCAGACCTCGCCGTGGAGGCGATCCGGCTGGCCCGCCAACTCGCGGCGACCTCAGACGACCCGGAGGTCACGGGACTCCTCGCCCTGTTCCTGCTTCACCACGCCAGACGCCCGGCCCGCACCCGCGCCGACGGCAGCCTCGTGCCGCTGGCCGATCACGACCGCAGCCTCTGGCGACGAGACCTGATCACCGAGGGCGTGGCCGTGCTGCAGGCCGCGCTGGCCCGCGACCGGCTTGGGGAGTATCAAGCGCAGGCCGCGATCGCGGCCCTGCACGCCGACGCGCAGACCGTCCACGAGACCGACTGGGTGCAGATCGTCGAGTGGTACGACGAGCTCGTCCGGCTCACCGACAGCCCGGTGGTGCGGCTCAACCGGGCCGTCGCGGTCGGTGAGGCGGACGGACCGCACGCGGGGCTCGCCGCACTCGCCGAACTCGACCCGACGCTGCCCCGGTACACCGCATCGGCCGCCTACCTCCACCAGCGGGCCGGTGAGATCGCCACGGCGGCAGACCTTTACGTGGCTGCTGCCACGCAGGCGCAAACCGTCGCCGAGCGCAACCACCTCACATTGCGAGCGGCCACCCTCCGCCAGCGCCTCTCGGGCGGAGACGGCTGAGCGCCTCGTTGCGGCGGGTGTGCGGCCCTTGCCGCCCTTGACGCCGCGGGCGCGCTAACATCGCGCCCAACCGACCACACGGGTGAAGGCGGTACAACGATGTACAGCACGATGCAGAACTCCCCGCTGACGGTGGCGGCGATACTCCGGTACGCCGTCACGGTCCACGGCGACCGCACGGTGACGACCGCAACGGGAGACGGCTACCGGCACGCCACCTACCGCGACGTCGGCCGGCAGGCCGCCCGGCTCGCCAACGCGCTGCGCCGCCTCGGCATCGAGGGTGACGATCGCGTCGCCACGTTCATGTGGAACACCCAGGAGCATCTCGAGGCCTACGTCGCGGTGCCATCGATGGGGGCGGTGCTGCACACGCTGAACATCCGGCTCTTCCCGGAGCAGATCGAGTTCGTAGCCTACGAGGCCGAGGACCAGGTGGTGATCGCCGATGTGTCGCTGGTCCCGCTGCTGGCCCCGGTGCTGCGATCGATGGAGACCGTGCACACGGTGATCGTCGTCGGCGACGGGGATCTGGCGCCGCTGCAGGCCTCGGGCAAGCGGGTGCTGCGCTACCACGAGATCACCGCCGCCGAGTCCGACGATTTCGACTGGCCCGATATCGACGAGAACTCCGCCGCCGCAATGTGTTACACCAGCGGAACCACCGGCCACCCGAAGGGCGTGGTGTACGGGCACCGGTCGAGCTACCTGCACTCGATGGCAGTGTGCGGAGGCAACGGGCTGGGGCTGAGCTTCTCCGACAAGGCGTTGCCGATCGTGCCGATGTTCCATGCCAACGCCTGGGGTCTGCCGTACGCCGCATTGATGGCCGGTGCGGACCTGGTGCTGCCGGACCGCTTCATGGACGCCGAGCGGGTCGTCGACCTGATCGAGACGCAGCGGCCCACCGTCGCAGGTGCAGTGCCCACGATCTGGAACGACGTCATGCACCACCTCGAACGCAACCCCGGCCACGACATCTCCTCGCTGCGGCTCGTCGCCTGCGGAGGGTCTGCGGTGCCGGTGTCGCTGATGAAGGAGTTCGAGGAGAAGTTCAGCGTGCAGATCCGCCAGTTGTGGGGGATGACCGAGACCTCCCCCGTCGCGACACTCGCGTGGCCGCCGCCGGACACCCCGGAGGACAGGCAGTGGCAGATCCGGGCCACGCAGGGCAGGCCTGTGTGCGGGGTGGAGGCCCGCATCGTCGACGACGAGGGCGAGCTGTTGCCCAACGACGGCGAGGCGGTCGGCGAACTCGAGGTCCGCGGCCCGTGGATCACCGGCTCCTACTACCGCAACACCGACGAGTCGAAGTTCCAGTCCGGCTGGCTGCGCACCGGCGACGTGGGCCGCATCGACCCGCAGGGCTACATCACCCTGACCGACCGCGCCAAGGACGTCATCAAGTCGGGCGGTGAATGGATCTCGTCGGTCGAGCTGGAGAACCACCTCATCGCGCACCCGGCGGTGCGGGAAGCCGCAGTGGTGGGAGTTCCCGACGAACGCTGGCAGGAGCGGCCGCTGGCCACCGTCGTCGTCCAGGACGGCGCCGAGACGGACCCCGAGCAGTTGCGGAACTTCTTGGCAGACAAGGTCGCTCGCTGGTGGCTCCCGGAACGCTGGACGTTCGTGGAGGAGATTCCACGCACCAGCGTCGGCAAGTACGACAAGAAGCTGATCCGGTCGCGCTACGCCGAGGATGCCTACCAGGTCACAGACCTGCGCGAGCGAACATGAAGAAGCGGAGGCTCGCCGCACTGGCTCCCGCAGCCACCCTCGCCGGTATCGCGCTGCAGGACCTGCTCCAGACGGAGCACGCCCTGCGCCGCAACTTCCCGGTCATCGCGCGGATGAGGTACCTGCTGGAGTCGGTCGGCCCGGAGCTGCGCCAGTACATCATCACCAGCAACGACTCCGAGCGGCCGTTCAGCCGCGACCAGCGGCGCTGGGTGTACACCTCGGCCAAGAAGGAGAACAACTACTTCTCGTTCGGCACCGACAACGACACCGAGAACGCCGCGTACCCGATCATCAAGCAGGCCACGTTCTCCGACGTCGTACCCGCCTCCCCGATCCACGGGCGCGACATCGAGGTGCCGGGCGCCAAAGTGCTCGGCGGCCCCCGCGGACGCCGGCATGCCTTCCGTCCGGCATCGGTCGTCAACGTGTCGGCGATGTCGTTCGGCTCCCTCAGTCCGCAGGCGATCGAGGCGATCAACAAGGGCGCCAAGATCGCCGATTTCTGGCACAACACCGGCGAGGGCGGCCTGTCGGATCACCACCGACAGGGCGGCGACCTGGTTTTCCAGATCGGCACCGGCTACTTCGGTTGCCGTGACGGGCACGGCAACTTCGATCTCGACCGGCTGGTCGACGTCGTCGCCTCCGCCCCGGTACGTGCCATCGAGATCAAGCTGAGCCAGGGCGCCAAACCCGGTTTGGGTGGCCACCTGCCGGGCGCAAAGGTGAACGCGGAGATCGCCCGGGTCCGGGGTGTCGAGCAGGGCAAGGACGTCGCGAGCCCGTCCCGGCACACCGCGTTCCGCAACGTCGACGAGATGCTCGACGTCGTGGAACAGATCGCGGATGTCACCGGGCTGCCCGTCGGCATCAAGTCGGCGGTGGGGGAGTCGGGTTTCTGGCAGACGCTGGCAGACAAGATGATTGACGGGGAGCGCGGCGTCGACTTCATCGCGGTCGACGGCGGCGAGGGCGGCACCGGTGCCGCACCGCTGGTTTTCGCCGACCACGTGTCGTTCCCGTTCCGCGTCGGCTTCGCCGAGGTTTACGGGCTGTTCGCGGAGAAGGGCCTGAACGACCGCGTCACATGGATCGGTTCGGGCAAGCTCGGCCTGCCCGCGAACGCGATCGTGGCATTCGCCCTCGGCGTCGACCTGATCAACGTGGCGCGGGAGGCGATGCTGGCGATCGGCTGCATCCAGGCGCAGAAATGCCACACCGATCGCTGCCCGACGGGCATCGCGACGCAGAACACGTGGCTGGCGCGGGGGCTGGATCCGGAGCAGAAGTCGCATCGGCTGGCCAACTACGTCCTGACGTTGCGCCGCGATCTGTTGAAGGTCTCAGAGGCGGCCGGCGTTCGGCACCCGGCGATGCTGAGCCCGAACGACGTCGAAATCCTCGATGGCGACCGCGGGCACCGACCGCTCGCCGCTGTGTACGGCTATCAGCAAGGTTGGGGCACACCGGGCCCGGAGATCGTCCGCGAGATCGATGCGTACATGTCCCGCTACGACGACCTGCCCGGGACCGACGAGGTCGTCGAACACGATCCGGTCAGGGTGGCGACCGAGCCGAACCAGGCGACGGAATAACCCACCATCTAATCAAGAGGAGCCTCTGCCATGAGCGACACCGGCATGACCGATGCGGCTGCTGCCGCGGGCGCGGCGATGGAGGAAGCAGTCGCGGTCTTCATGCTGCATCCGGAAACCTTCGGCGAGAGCATCGCCGCCGGTTATCAGAACCCCCTGGCGGCGTACGTCGCAGGCCGCGGCGGAGTGCTGGGTGAGGCCAGCGGCGCCACCGTCAGTTCGGTGTTCGCGGTGTTCGAGCCGACCTCGCTCGCCGCGATGTGGGAGGAAGGTATCGCGGTGCGCGGCGCCGCCGGTGCCGCACAACAGTATTGGGACCAAGCCGCGGAGTTCGGCCGCAAGTACCTGACGGGCGCCTCCGGGCTGGATCGCCTCGCCGCGCTGGGGGAGAAGATCATCACAGCGACGCCGACCGCTGGGTTGCCGTTGTTCGCCGGCTGGCGCACGATGCCATTGGCCGCCGATGCCCCCGCACGCGCACTGCAGGTGATGTTCGTGATGCGGGAGTTGCGCGCCGGCGTGCACTTCAACGCGCTCACCATCTCCGGCATCAGCCCGGTCGAGGCGCACATGCTCAACAAGGGGCATCAGTACGCCATGATGTTCGGCTGGCCCGAACCGTTCGCGGACGGCGCAGGGAAGAAGGACCGCTACACAGAGATCGAGCAGGCCACCAACCGGCGGATGGCGGAGATCTTCGCGGCCGCACTCGATCCGGCAGAGGCCGACGAGCTGGCCCGGCTGAGCACCGATGCGCTCGCGTCGTTGAAGTCCAGCGTCCCGGGGTGAACGCCCAGGGCTGTCAGGTCAGCGGAAGCGGACGTCCAACGTCGCCAGGCCGAAGATCTTCTTGCCGTCGGACTTCGCGGCGACGATGACGACGCCGCTGCGGGTCGCCGGATCCAATGATTTGATCCGACCGCTGAATTCGATGTCCGCGCCCTCGTTGGCCGACACGATCGCGGGCGCAGACAGCCGCACCGCGTAGCGGGTGACCGCGCCGGGGTCGCCCGACCATGCGGAGGCGAAGCCGGCACCCAAACCCATGGTGAGCATGCCGTGGGCGATCACATCGGGCAGCCCGGCCAGCTTGGCGATGTCTTCGTCCCAGTGAATGGGGTTCGCGTCGCCTGCCACGCCTGCATAGTTCACCAGATCGCCGCGGGACAGTCGGGTGTGGTGCACCGGGAGCTCGTCGCCGACCTTCACGTCATCGAACGACGGTGTTCCCGGCGTGCGGGTGGTGCCTCCGTCGGCGATCCGGATCTCACCCTCCGGGCGCACCGTCTTGTGGTACTCCTCTTCGCCGACCCCGAAGATGTCCACGTCGTGCATCATCTTGCTGTGCACGGCGGTCTTGATCTCCGGGTTGAGGTCTTCGGCGGTCACGCCGACAACGGTGGTGTGCAGGGTGTGCACCCGCTCGCCGGCCGCGTCGGTGAAGGTGTTGGTCACGGTGATCAGGTCTCGGCCCGCGATCCGGCGCACCGACGTCAGTTCGACGTCGACGTGCAGCTCGTCGCCCTCCACGATCGGGCGGTGCTGCTCGAAGACCTCTTCGGTCTGCATATAGGTGTCGTAGCCGACGACGACCTGTTCGAACATGCGGCGATTGCACGTCATGCCAGGGGTCGAGGTGAAGGTCAGCGGCGCCACCAGGCCCGAATATCCCAGCTTCGCGGCGGCGGCGACATCCCAGTGCGCGGGGTGGTAGTCCTGCACCGCGCGGGCGTACTCGCGCAGCTTCTCCCGGCCGACCAGATAGGTGTCGTCCATCTGGTAGTAGTGGCCGACCCGCGCTTCGAGCGCCGACGTTTCTGCTGCTGCGGTCATGTATTGCTCAACATTTCTATCGGCTGGTTCACGGTGGCCGACCCAAGCACACTAACCTGCTGCCGCCGTGGCACTCACGATCGCCGGCGCTGCACCCACCGGCTGCGCCGCGAACTCACTAGACGGTGAAACCGCCGTCGACGTTCCAGTTCGCGCCGGTCACGTAACCGGCCTCGGGGCCTGCCAGGAAACCGACGATGGCGGCCTGGTGTCTGACCTGCTGCCGGCAATTGGCGATTATCACGAAGCGGCACTAGCTTCCTGAGGGTGTTGTCTTCAGCTGTTCAAGCAGTTGCGCGGTGGATCTCCCCTCTGTTCGCGGTAGCGGTCGTTGCCGGTGTCGGCCTTGCGCCCACCCCGGTGGACACCGCTCCCGGCCCGGCGGTGCGCCTGGCCAGTGACGCGAACCCGCTGGTCGGCAGGCCGTTCTACGTCAACCCGAACTCGAAGGGGACGCGTGCCGCGGCGGGCAATCCCGACCCTCTGCTGGCCGCCGTGGTCAATACGCCGACGGCGTACTGGATGGACCACCTCTCCACTCCCGCCGTGGACGCGAAGTACATCGCGGACGCGCAGGCGGCAGGCACCATGCCGATACTGGCGCTCTACGGAATCCCCAACCGCGACTGCGGGAGCTTCGCCGCGGGCGGGTTCGGGTCGGCTGATTCGTACCGGGCGTGGATCGACGGTGTCGCAGGCGCGATCGGTGGGGGACCGGCGGCGGTGATCCTCGAACCCGACGCTCTCGCGATGGCCGACTGTCTGTCCCCCGGCCAGCAGCAGGAACGCTTCGACCTGATCCGCTATGCCGTCGACTCGCTGACCCGCAATCCGGCGACGGCCGTGTACGTCGACGCCGGCCACCCGCGCTGGGTGGCCGCCGACGTCATGGCGGACAGGCTGAACCAGGTCGGCGTGGCCAAGGCGCGCGGCTTCAGCCTCAACACCGCCAACTTCTTCACCAATGAGGAGAACTTCGGTTACGGCGGAGCGGTCTCGGGAATGACGGGCGGCAAGCCCTTCGTCATCGACACGTCCCGCAACGGTGCCGGACCCGTCGAGGGCGACCCGCTGTACTGGTGTAACCCCAGCGGTCGCGCCCTGGGCGCCCGGCCCACCACAGACACCGGCAACCCACAGGTCGACGCCTTCCTGTGGGTCAAGCGACCCGGTGAGTCCGACGGTTCGTGCCGCGGCGCATCAAGTGCGGGAACCTTCGTCAGCCAGTACGCCATCGAGCTGGCCGGCAACGCCGGCTGGTAGGTGCTCCCGCGGCGGCGGGCCCGACGACGCGCTGCGACGATAGAGCCATGACCGCAACGCTTGTCGCGAAGAACGTGGCCGGCGGGTTCGCCCACCGCACCCTCTTCGAGGGGCTCGACCTGACCGTCGCACCGGGCGACGTGGTCGGAGTCGTCGGCGCCAACGGCGCCGGCAAGAGCACGCTGCTGCGGATCTTGGCCGGGGATCTCGAACCGCTCGACGGTGTGGTCAGCCTCGCGCCGGCCGACGCGTTCGTCGGGTGGCTTCCCCAGGAGCACGAGCGGGTGCCCGGGGAGACCGTGGCCGCATACATCGCCCGGCGTACGGGTTGCACCGACGCGACGCAGGCCATGGAAGCAGCGGCGGCCGCCCTGGCGGATCCGGATGACAGTCCCGCGGGTGGCGACCCAGCCGTGGCCTACTCTGCGGCGTTGGACCACTGGCTGGCCACCGGCGCGGCGGACCTCGACGAGCGGCTGCCAGCGGTGCTGGCCGATCTGGGGCTGGACTCCGGCGCGGTGCGACCGGAGCTGACGCCGATGTCCGACTTGTCGGGTGGACAGGCGGCGCGGGTGGGCCTTGCGGCACTGGTGCTTTCGCGGTTCGACGTCGTGCTGCTCGACGAACCGACCAATGACCTCGACCTCGACGGACTCGCCCGCCTCGAGCAGTTCGTCCGAGACCTTCGCGGTGGTGTGGTGCTGGTGAGTCACGATCGAGAGTTCCTGGCCCGCACCGTCACCCGCGTCCTCGAACTGGACCTGGCCCAGAACACCACCACCGTGTTCGGCGGTGGGTACGAAAGCTACCTGGAAGAACGTGAGGTCGGCCGCCGCCACCGGCGCGAACAGTACGAAGAGTTCGCCGACAAGAAGGCCGACCTCGTGGCGCGGGCACGCACTCAGCGGGAGTGGTCGAGCCAGGGTGTCCGCAACGCGATGCGCAAGGCTCCCGACAACGACAAGATTCGGCGACGGGCGGCTACCGAGTCCAGTGAGAAGCAGGCGCAGAAAGTCCGGCAGATGGAGAGCCGGATCGCCCGCCTCGAGGAGGTCGCCGAACCCCGCAAGGAATGGACGCTCGAGTTCACCATCGGTGCCGCGCCGCGGTCGAGTTCGGTCGTCGCGACGCTCGACAATGCCGTTGTGCGCCAGGGTGACTTCGTCCTGGGACCGGTGTCGCTGCAGGTCGATGCCGGCGAGCGGATCGGCATCACCGGCCCCAACGGGGCGGGTAAGTCGACATTGTTGCGGCTACTCCTCGGACGCCGGCAGCCCGACGAGGGCCGCGCGAGCCTGGGCGCCAACGTCTCCATCGGTGAGATCGACCAGGCCCGAGCAGATTTCACCGGCCCCGGGCGGCTCGTGGATCGCTTCGAGCAACGTGTGCCGTCATGGTCGACCGCCGATGTGCGAACCCTGCTCGCGAAGTTCGGACTGCGCGCAGACCATGTCGAACGCACGGTCGACGAGCTGTCGCCCGGCGAGCGAACCCGCGCAGGCCTGGCACTGCTGCAGGCATGCGGCACCAACGTGCTGGTTCTCGACGAGCCGACGAACCACCTCGACCTCGCCGCCATCGAGCAGCTCGAACAGGCGCTCGGCGCGTATGACGGTGCGTTGTTGTTGGTGACGCACGACCGCCGGATGCTCCAGAACGTGCGGTTGGACCGCACATGGGTGGTCGACGACGGGCGGGTCAGCGAGTCGTAGCCCGCGAGTCGTGGCGCTCACCGACAGCACGCCTACGCTGGTGTCGTGTTGTTCCTCCTCTTCGGCTTCGGTACCAAGCAGAAGTACCTTGGCGCGGGGGAGGTCCGGAACTGTCCGCGTTGCCACAACACCACGCAGTGGACGCGGATGCGGGAGTTCAAGCAGTTCACGTTGTTCTTCGTGCCGGTCGCGCGCTGGAAGCGCCGCCAGTTCGAGGTCTGCGGCATCTGTGGCACCGCCGTCGCCGTGTGAAGTCAACGCACGACGGGACCTGATCGGCACCTAGAACTGGTGCTCGCCGCCGTCGATGTCCAGGTTCGCACCGTGGATGAAGCTGCTGTCGGTGGAGGCGAGGAAGGCCAGCGCTGCCGCCACTTCCTCGGGTCGGCCGAGTCGGCCGATCGGATGCCTGGTCGTACAGGGCTCGCTGGCGGCGGGCGACGCCGCTCGGGCGGCCCGCGACGATCTCCAGCGAGTCGTTGACGGCGCGCTGCGGCACTGGCCGCCCGTCTGAGCGACAACGGTTGCGGTGCCGCACCGCAGGGACGGACTGCCGATCGAGATCAGCGCTGACCGTCGATGGAGTGCACCCGAGCGGCAGCGGGACGCACGGCGGCTGCGGTGACACCCACCATCGCGAACAGGATGAAAGTGGTTGTGGCGCCACGTGCGTCGATCAGTACGCCCGCGGTGGGTGCGCCGAGGGCTTGCCCGAACGCAACCATGAAGAACGACAGTCCGACGCCGAGGGACGGCTTGTCCGGGTAGACGCGGGTGCTCCACACCAGGAGGAGCCCCGTGAGGCCGATGTAGGCCGCACCGAACACGCTGACTGCCAGCATGATCGCGACGAGGCTCCACGGCGCGAGCGCGAGCACCGCGGTTGCGGCGGACATGGCGACGGTGGTGATCATCCACGCGCGCCTGGTCCCGATACGTTGCATGAGGTCGCCCCCGAGCGCACCGGCAATGCCCGCGGCGCCCAACACCGTCCACGCGATCGACGCGACAGCGACGCTCGCGGACCCGGCGGTGCTGATCAGATCGCGGCCGAAACTCCACACCGCGATGCTGCCGACGCCGGTGAGCAATGACGCGGCCACCAGGCCGGCACTGCCATCGCGCCACCGGCGGGTGGGCGCTCGGTGGTTGGTGGGGTCCGGGGTGCCGTTGACGCTGGACGCGACCCACACCGTCGTGGCGGCGGCGAGAACGGCGTACACGCCCCAGGCGACCCGCCAGTGGTCGAACAGGGCGAACGCGATTGGACCCGACACGAGTACGCCGATGCCGGTTCCGGCGTTGACGATGGTCTGCGCACGGTCGCCGGCCGCGCCGGGTATCCGCTGGGAGACCGCCGCGGCCAGGGGTGGTGACGCGATGCCGGTGCTGGTCCCGGCTATCAGGACCCCGAGGGCCAAGACCCACGCGGACGGCGCCAGTGCGACCAAGGTCATCCCCAGCGTGGCGATGGTTCCTGCGCCGATCGCCACCGACCGCGGGCCGATCCGGCTGGTCACGATCGCGCCGACGATGATCGCCGCGCAGTAACCGACGTAGCTTCCGGCCGCGATCCCACCCACCGTCGTGGAAGTCAGGCCGAACTCCGTCGTGAGCACCGGCGTGAACAGCCCGTACGCGAAGCGCGCAAACCCGTAGCAGCACCCGATCAACGCGGATCCCGAAGCGACCAAGGAGTAGAACGATCGTTGCACTCGGCCTATAGTGTCAGCATGGCGTCCATTCGGCAACCCGCCCGTGAGCGCCTGCTGCGCGCCGCGGACGCCTTGTTCTACGCCAATGGGATCGCCGCCACCGGCGTCGACGCCGTCATCGCGAAGGCCGGTGTGGCCACCGGATCGCTCTACAAGAATTTCAGCGGCAAGGACGATCTCGTGGCCGCGTACCTCGCCGAGCGCGATCAGCGATTCCGCGGGATGTGGGACGCACATGTGGAGGCGGAGACGGATCCGGTCGGTCGACTGCTGGCCATCTTCGGCGCCACCGAGCAGTGGGCACTCGAGGCCGATCTGCGTCGAGGATGTGCACACGTGGCCGCGGCCGCGCAGCTGCCGGACGGCCACGCCGGCATCGGCGTAGCCGCCGGGCACAAGCGTCATGTGATCGACCGGTTGACCGCGCTCGCCGGGGCCGCCGGCCTGCGCGATCCTGGCCGCGCGGCCAGTGACATTGCGCTCATCTATGACGGCATGCTCAGCGGCCTGGCGATCGGCGTCGACGCAGCGCCCATCGAGCGGGGCCGGCGGCTGGCGGAGGCGGTCATCGAGCACGACCTGCGCTGAGCGACGAGCAGGTCGTGCGCCGCTTTCCGGGCGCGAGTACATCAGCCAGCACAAGCGGATCATCGATCTCTGCCGCAAGGGCGATGCGGATGCGGCCGCCGCGGCGACCGAACAAAACTGGGGGACTTTGTCCCGATTAGTTGATCACCCGGACACCGCTGAGCCGCTCACGTGAACGGCGCCGGCCGTGATCGCGCGGCCGGGTCTCGGTGAGAGTCACTGAACGTAGGGGGCCCAACGCTTGTCGAAGCCTGCCTTACGCTCGGCCAGCTGCGCTGCTCGCTGCTCGGGTGTCACGTACACCGTGGCGGCCGGAAGCTCTTCGTCGAGGTCCTCCAGCTTTACCACCGCAGATTGCACTGCGGGTGCGTCCGTCGACTCGGGGTCGAGGTTCTGGAACCGCATGGAGATGATGCCTTGATTCAGCCCGCCGGTCGAAACCCAGTTCGCCACACCGGGATCGGCCTTGGCGACCACCATCGTGTACGTACCGTCGGGGTTGGCCACGGCTTGCGCGTTGTTCAGGCTCGTCTGCTGATTCCAGTAGTCGTCGGTGATCGTCCAGTCGTTGTAGACGGGCACGGTGAAGAACCCCGCATTGCCCGGATCGATGGTCAGCACCAATGCTTCGTCGTCGGCGAGTTGAAAATAGCCGTTGCTCTGCAGCTGGTTTGCCAGGAACTCGGCATTGCTCTCCGGCTGGGTCATCACATTGGGGGGCCGCAGCTCGCCGGTGTCCGGGTCGGTGGTGGCCAGCGCCATGTACTTGGCCTGCTCGTTGGCGCCGCGGACGATCAGCAGCAGGGCGGTCAGGGAGCCGCGGACGAGCGGTGTTTCGGCAATGCGGAGCGGGGGGACCAACGACACCAGCGAGGTCAGCAGCGGGCTGTCGTTGACGAGCCCGCCCAGGAGCACGAACCCGCCGAGTTGGGCGAACAGGCTGTTGCGTGGGCCGCTGACCCGGTGGATCGAGAGCTCCATCGGATCCTCGGTGTTCCAGTCACCCAGCGTGTTTCGGGCGGCAATGAGGGTGGACCGGGACGTCAGTTGCAGATGGTTGGTCTGCCCGGGAGCGGCGGCCTCACCGCTGACGGTGATCACGAACGTGCCGTCTTCGTTGATGACGAGGTCGCTCAACGTCAGGATGGTCGACGTCGTGCCGGCGGTCCCTTCGAGCACGCTGAAGGTGGTGTCAGCGGGGATGCCGTCGTAGAGCCGGCCGGTGAGGACGTACTCCGATGTCTTGTTCACCGGCATGAAGCGGTAGATCGTGTCGGGGTTGTCATACAGCAGCCGCGAGCCGGCGACATCGATCCCATACCAGCTGTGCGGAGGCGCGACCTGGGTGACCACCGCCGGATCCATCGGATTGAGGATCTGCTGCTGGAACGCCGCAGCGAGCGCGTACTCGTCGACGGCCCTGTTCAATGCTTCCCGGTTCGCCGCGTCCGGGCCACCGACGAGGGCGAACTGCTCCTTGGCCGCGGCGAGGAACCCGATGCGCAGTATCAGTTTCATGAAGGCCACCGGCAGCGAGTTGGCCGTCCGAATCGCGATACGTTCGCGGGCGATCTGTTCGGGGGTGCCCAGCGGACTGACCTGGTTGCTCAGTGCGCTGTCGGCGAGGTTCGCCGTGTCCTGGGTGGCGGTGACCTGAGTGGTCACGGCTGCGGTGGTGTCGGGTGCGGTGGTGGTGTGGCCAACTTCGCGCCGTGTGTACGCCGCCAGAGCCCATTCCGCGGGTGAGGCAACGGGGGCCTGGGGCTCGCCGGGGGCCGACCGAGCGGGTGGGGCCGCCGCCACCTCCACCTCCGACGTCGCCGTGGCGACCGAGGTTGCGACGGCGACGGTCTGGTCCTCGGTGGCTGCTTCTTCGCCGGCTGCGTCGTCAAGCGCATCGTCGGCGGCGGAGCGCGTACGCCGGGAGTCGCGCTCGTCGGGGTCACTCGGGTCCGTGATCGACGCGTCCTCGTCCGGCGCCTCATCCTCGCTGTCGGCGGCCGGACCGGTCTTCGCGTCGTTCGAGTCCGACGAGTCCGACTGGTCCGACGTTGACGGCGAATCCGACGAGTCGGACGGCGACGACGAATCCGACGAGTCGGACGAGGACGAGCCCGACGAGGACGAGCCCGACGAGGACGAACCGTCGGACTCGGCGTGCGCAGTTGGCATGGCGAGGGCCGCACCGACGCCGAGGAACACCGCAAGCGCGCCTACCCGGCCGACGAATCTGGCGTGCCCCGCTGAGGGCCGCGACTCTTCCTGAGGCGCAGCTGTCCTGTGGCTTGGTGGACGACGCATCCCGCCTCCTCAAAAG
Source organism: Mycolicibacterium pyrenivorans (assembly GCF_025821625.1). Lineage (GTDB taxonomy): Bacteria > Actinomycetota > Actinomycetes > Mycobacteriales > Mycobacteriaceae > Mycobacterium > Mycobacterium pyrenivorans. The sequence goes on along the minus strand of NZ_JACKSH010000257.1, from coordinate 9,855 downwards.
TGTCATCTAGGACACTGCGCCTCTAGGTCTAGCAGGAGCCGCGGTCAACAGCAACACCATCTATATTCCGTCTCTTCAGTGAGACAACGCCGCGAACATGTCTCGCCGGGGCTGTGTCGCCGATCGTCTCGGGGTCAGTACGCGAAGCGTCCGACAGCCTCGGGGTGGATGAGGAGTGGGATGACCTACGTCAGGTGCGCATACTCGGCGGCCACCGCAACGGCCGGCAGGCACACAGTGAATGTCGTTTTGCCGGAGTCAGAGTGGGCACCGATCGACCCGCCGTGCGCTTCGACGATGGATGAGGCGATCGACAGGCCCAGTCCGAAACTCCCCGCCTGACGCGACCGCGATTTGTCGGCACGGACGAACCGCTCGAACAGGTGGGGCAGCAACTCGCGGTCGATTCCGGGTCCGTCGTCGGTGACCGTCAGCTCGACGTGGTCGGTGCCGTCCTCGGAGGTGACGGTGACGAGGGCGGTGGCCACCGTGGTGCCAGCGGGCGTGTGCACGTGGGCGTTGGACAACAGGTTGGCAAGCGCCTGGTGGAGCCGGGCCCGATCCCCGCGCACCGGCACCGCACCGTCGGGCACCTCGGTGAGCCACCGGTGGGCCGGGGCGGACACCGCCGCGTCGTTGACGGCGTCGACGACGATCTCGGTGAGGTCGACGTCGGTGGTGTGTAGGTCCTGGCCCTCGTCGAGTCGGGCGAGCAGCAGCAGGTCGGCGACCAAAGCGTGCATGCGCTGAGTTTCGGCCTCGATGCGCGCCAGAGAGTACTCGGTGGTCTCCGGCAGCACCGAGCTGTCCTGCCGGGTCAACTCCGCGTAGCCGTGGATGGCGGCCAACGGCGTGCGAAGTTCGTGGCTGGCGTCGGTGACGAACTGCCGCATCCGCCGGTCGGATGCGGCGACGTCCGCCAGCGCGCGTTCGACGTGATCGAGCAGCCGGTTGAGCGTGTCACCGACGAGCCCGACCTCGGTCCGAGGATCGGTGTCACCTGCGGGCACGCGCAGTGTGATCGCGTGGTTGTCCCGGTCGAGTGGAAGCGTCGCCACCTCCGCGGCGGTCGCGGCGACTCGGCGCAGCGGGCGCAGCGCGATGCCGACGATCGCGACGGTTAACAGCGCCGTGATGGCCAGGGCAAGCACCGTCATCCCGGAGACGAGCGCCGTCGCCCGCACCATCGAGGCCCATGCCGGTGCGCGCGACACCCCGGTCACGAGTATCTCGTCGCCGTCACCGGGGCGACTGACCATCCGGTACCAGTCCAGGCCGGGGAGTTTGACCGTGCGCGGCTCCGCGCCGGACGGCGGCAGGTTCTCGATGGCTTCGACAGCCGCGGGCGGCAACGGCTGCGCCTCGCCGTCGACGAAGTACGCCGAGTCGACGACCCTGCCGTCCTGGATCAGCGCGATGACGTTGCCGGGTGCCTGGCCCATCACCTGCGTGAGGGGTTTCATCGCTCCCGGCTGCGGCAGCTCACCCGTGGGCAACGGCATGGTCCGGTACTTCGTCATCGTCTTGCTGAAACCCTCGGCAGAGCCGGACAGCTGAGCGTCGATCATGCCCAGCAACGAGGACCGCATCGTCAGGATCGCCATCGTCCCGAACGTCGCCAGAGCGATCGTGACGACGACCGAGACGCCGGCCACGAGTTTGCGACGCAGACTCCAGCTCTGCCAGGTGCGCATCATTCCGGCGGTCGCAGCATGTACCCGACACCGCGCACGGTGTGCAGCATCGGCATGCGGTCGGTGTCGATCTTCTTGCGTAGGTACGAGACGTACAGATCCACGATGCTGGTCCGCCCGCCGAAGTCGTAGTCCCACACCTGCCGCAGTATCTCGTTGCGGCTCAACGCCCGTCGCGGATTTCGCATCAACACACGCAACAGTTCGAACTCGGTCGAGGTCAACGAGATCGACACGCCGCCGCGCGTCACCTCGCGGCTGGCGACATCGAGTGCGAGATCGCCCACCTTCAGCGACTCGTCGTCGGCCGGGGTGAGGTAGGCCGTCCTGCGCAACAACCCACGCAGCCGGGCGACGAGCTCCTCGAGCGAGAACGGCTTGGTCATGTAGTCGTCGCCGCCGGCGGTCAACCCGGTGACCCTGTCGGCCACCGAGTCACGCGCGGTCAGGAACAGGGTGGGCGTGTAACTGCCGGAATCACGAATCTGCGCCAGCACGCCGAGACCGTCGGTGTCGGGCAGCATGATGTCGAGCACGAGGAGATCGGGGGTGTTGGCCCGGTACTTGTCGACAGCCTCCGCGGCGTCATGGGCGACGTCGATCTCCCACCCTTCGTAGCGCAAGGCCATCCGGACCAGGTTCGTCAGGGCGCGTTCGTCGTCGACGAGCAGCACGCGGATCGGCGACCCGTCGACGCGGTACATCTTGGGGAGTTGGCCCAGGATCGCGCGACGGGGTCCGTGGTCGTTCACCGGCGCAGACGTCACCGAGCCATTGTCGCGCCTTCGCCGGATCCTGGCCAGGGGTGTTCATAGACATCTCATATGTTGCGCCGGCTGCCCGGCGAACATGCGGACGGTGCTACCCGGACCGGACCGAGCCACGGCGAGAAGATGTGAATCGGCTATGAGGGACGTGACCACGGCCGGTTCACCCGGTTGGATGGCAGATGACGACTGTGCCTGCACATTTCGGGCGCGAACGGACCTCATACATGAGCCCATGTCGCCCCGCCGCACCGGATTCTATTCGCCAAAACTGTTCTGCATCTGCGGCATTCGGGATGGGCTCGCGGCAATCTTTGTGTTCGATGTGAGAATCGCTCGCGGCACCGTAGACGACCCTACCGTCGAACTCATGAGATCGATAACGGGACAAGGTGTGTCGGTGCAGAGCAGTAGTGCTCCGGATGAATGCGAGGAATTGCGAGCATGTTTCGAGCGTGAGGTGGTCCCCTTGCGTGCGGAGCTGCTGCGGGCTGCGTCGAGGTTGACCAATCGTGGTGCCTACGCCGAAGACCTGGTTCAGGACGCGTTGCTCCGCGCGTACCGCAGTTACGGGACCTTCAGCCCCGGAACGAACGCGAGAGCGTGGATGCACCAGATTCTGAAGAACACGTGGATCAACAACTATCGGGCCGCCCAACGGCGGGTGACGGAAGTGCCGATGGATGCCGTCGCCGAACAATGCGGAGGCGGCGCCGATCCGGCGCCGACCGGCTCACGATCCGCTGAGCTGACATTGATTGCTGCACAACCCGATACTGAGGTGCAGGCGGCCATGGCCACCCTGAACGACGAGTTCCGGATGGTCGTCTACCTGGCCGATGTCGAAGGTCATTCGTACGCGGAGATCGCCGAGGTGATGGACACACCCGTCGGCACCGTGATGTCGAGGCTGCACCGGGCCCGCCGCCAGCTACGTGTGCTGTTGGGTGATGCCGCGCGTCGCCGGCGTCTCATCGAGGCACCGGAGCGGCTCCGTCCCGTCGACAGCCTCCCTGCAGCCGGGTGAGTCCCTGACCGCGTCGCGCTGGGACCGGCGTTGTGGACCGTCGCCGCGTGCGGCTGTCTGACCGAGGCCATCGAGCGCCGCATCGAAACGTTCCCGAAACAGAAACCCGCTACGTTGGGCCTCCCGTTCAGCTAGGGTCTGGCTTCGTTGCCGACGGGTCCGGAAACGATCGGCCACATGCGCCGCGGACTGGTCGGGGTCAACGAAAGGGCGGCAAGGACACGTGGCCGACGGTTCCAGACATGACCCGGGCGCGCCGGACCGGCTGCCTGCGGGTCCCGCCAGAACGGTGGTCTTCGCCCTCTACAACAAGGTGACCCTGCAGGATGTGGCGGCGCCGTTGGAGATCTTCGCCCGCGCGAACGACTTCGGGGCGAACTACACCGTGCTGCTGGCCTCACCGACAGGCGAGGCCGTCGGCACCACGGCGTTCGCGAGGCTGAACGTCGACATCCCGCTGGCGGAGGTTCCCGACTCGATCGACACACTCGTCGTCCCCGGCGGGGTCCCGGCGGACTTCACCTTCACCCCCGGTCTGCACGACATCCCGGAAGAGCCGACACCCGATGCCGTACCGGATGCGGTGAGGATGGTGCGCGAACTCGCGCCGCGGTCGCGGCGGGTCGCGTCGGTGTGTACCGGCGCCTTCGTGCTCGCGGCGCTGGGGCTGCTGGACGGACGTCGCGCGACCACCCATTGGGCCCACTGCCAGGAGCTGGCCCGCGTCTATCCCAAGGTGATGGTCGACCCGGACTCGCTGTTCGTGCGGGACGGCCCGTTCATCACCGGCGCCGGGATCACCGCGGGCATCGACCTGGCGCTTGCCCTGGTCGAGAGCGACTACGGCCCGGCGGTGGCCCGGCGGGTGGCCCGCTGGATGGTGGTCTTTCTCCAACGCCCCGGCGGGCAGGCCCAGTTCAGCGTCTGGGCCGAGTCGGCGCTCCCGACCGGGGGTGGTCTCCGCGAGGTCGTGAACTCCGTGATCGCCGATCCGGGTGCTGACCACTCGATCGCGTCGATGGCGGCACGGGTCGCGGTGAGCGAGCGGCACCTGGTGCGGATGTTTCGTGATCAGGTGGGCATGACGCCGGCCCGTTTCGTCGAACAGGCACGCCTCGAGGCGGCCAAGGTGCTGCTGGCGACGGGAGATCACAGTCAGGAAGCCGTTGCCCGGCGGGCCGGGTTCGGAACGACCGACACCATGCGCCGCACCTTCGGCCGCAACCTCGGCGTCTCTCCAGGTACCTACCGAAAGCGCTTCCGCACCACCGGTATCGAGACGTGAGGCGACGGCACCCCGATGTGGGTGCCGCCGTCACGACGCATGAACACTGCGCGCCGCGAGATGGTCCCGAACCCGGGCGCCGGAGCTCAGGCCGCTGCGCCGCGCCGCGGCGTGGAACGACTCACCCGCGAGGACCAGGGCGACGGCGTTCTCCAACCGGACTTCGTGGACGTACTGGTGCAGCGTCACACCGACCTGCGCCTTGAACAACCTGGCCAGGTGCCGCGGGCTGATGCCGAGCCGAGCCGCGACGGTGTCGAGTTCGTAGTGCCCCGCCGGATCGGCGTTGACGGTTGCCAGTAGTCGCTCCAGCTCCGGATGTTTCGGTCGAGGCGTCCGGGCGGCGACGGAGATCTGTGGATGGCCCTCCATCCGCCTGCTGAGCACCACCATGTCCTTCGAGATCTCCTGCGCGACGCCCGCACCGTGATCGTCGCTGACCAGGGCCAAGGCCAGATCGATACCTGCCGCCACACCGGCGGACGTCCAGACTGCGCCGTCGCGGGTGTACACGGAGTTGCGGTCGATGATCGTCGAGGGATGCCGGGCGGCGAACGCGTCCAGGTGTCGCCAGTGGGTTGTCGCGCGCTTGCCGTTCAATAAGCCCGCGGAAGCGAGCGCGAACGACCCGGCACAGACGGACGCGATCCGGCGGGCGTCGGCTGCGTGAGCGCGGATGACCCGTTGCAGATGATGGGGCACGCCGTCGGTGACCAGGCAGTCACCACCCGGCACCAACAGGGTGTCGACGTGCGCCGCCAGTTCCGAGGCGGGTGCGGCGTTCAGGGACAGCCCCGAAGAGCACCGCACCGAGGCCGAGTCCGCCGTCGAGTAGAGCCCCACGGAGTAGGCGCACCCCAGCGCCCGGGCAACGTCGAAGACTTCCAGGGGACCGGTGACGTCCAGGGTGCGGACGCCGTCGAACACGAGCATCGCGATGCGCCGGGGTTGGCCCATGCCCGCGCGACTCATTGACCCAGCCTGGGTTAGGCCGCAACCACGTGCGCGCCGATGTCCGCATTTGCGTACGACGTGTCCGTGACGGTCGTCCCCGGTACAGAGCGGCCGTCACGCCGCAGGGCCGCCGGCGGCGCGATGTCCTGTTCTGCGCAATAGATGTCCATGTCGGTGATCAGCCGAAAAGCCTGGGTTACCGCGCGGAAACACAGCGGCCTCAACGTTGTTCACATCACCTGGCGCCCAGCGGGGCGCCGGGCGTCGTTTCCGGATCTGTCGATAGAGCAAGGTGGAGTTGCATGGATTCACGGTCTGCGCTGACGCTGAGCATCGGTGTGCTCGGCGGGGTGGCGGTGGCATTCACCGCCACCGTGATCACCGTTCCGATCTGGGTCGTCTTCCTGGCCTGGGCATCGTTCTTCTTCGTCGGCGGCGGGCCTGCCGGCTGGGTCCGCTCGGTGCTGTCGAATCTGGTGGGGGTGGCCATCGCCTGCGGAAGCCTGTATGCCGCCCACCTCCTCGGCGGCGGGCTCACCCTCACCGCCATCGCAGTCGGTGTCGGCAGCGCACTGATGGTGCAGGCCTCCTGGATCGGAATGTTCTCCACCACGCCTGCGGTGGTGGTGGGCTTCGCATCGACGGTCTCGACCGTCGCAGGGACGGGACAGTTGGTGACGGCGACGAGCATCTCCCACCCCGGGCTGGTGGCGGCGGTGGCCTGCGTGCTGGGTGCGACGTTCGGGATCGTCTCGGAGTATCTGGCCAACGTGATGACGAGAACGGAGCCGGCCGCTGCGGCCGGCCGTCCTGATACGGAAGGTGCGACGGCATGAAATTGCAGCATTACCTGGGTGGACTCGAAGGGTTACCCCAGCCGCTGAATCTCGAGAAGCGGGTGTTCGTCGAAGAGTGGGAGAAGCGGATCTTCGGCATCCACGTCGCCATGATGGGTCTGAGCAACCATCTCGGTTCGGCGCTGCCCCAGTACCCGATCGCCGACGTGCCGACGAAGTTCCGGGACGAGTGGACATGGGCGGACCTGCGCACCGGCGCCGAGAGGATGAACCCGTTCGACTACTTCAAGTTTCGCTACTACGAGAAGTGGCTCGGGGGGATCACGCAGTTCTTCATCGACAAGGGCTACGTCTCCGAGGACGAGATCAGCGCCCTGCTCGGCGCGTCCCCACCGCAGTCCGGTGAGACGGGCGCCGTGGCGATCGACGATCAGGTCATCGACTACCTGCGCCGCGGCGACAGCCCCCGGCGGGACGTCGCACACCCGAAGTTCGCGGTCGGACAGCAGGTCCGCGTCACCAATGTCCCGGCCGGCGCCCACACCCGCCTGCCTGGGGCCCTGCGGACGCGGACCGGCACAGTGACCCGCATCTTCGAGGGCGACTACGCCTATTTCGTCCACACCGGTGACGGTATCGGCGACCCGATGCCGATCTACATCGTCGAGTTCACCCCGGACGAACTCTGGGGCGCGCGTGCCGAACCCGGTGCCAACAGCTTTTACGCCGAGTTGTTCGAGGCCTATCTCCAACCCGTCGAGGAGGACAAGTGACCGACCAGTTTGCCTACCCATCCGATCGGGAGCAGACCAGCGCCGAAAAGGTTGCGGCCCTGGAGCATCTGTTGATCGAGAAGGGGGTCATCACCGGCCAGACCGTCGACAAGGTGCTGTCCTACTTCGAGTCCGAGATGACACCGCTGAACGGCAAGAAGATCGTCGTCAAGGCGTGGAAGGATCCCGACTTCGCCGCTCGCGTGGTCGTCGACACCCCGGCGGCGATCGCCGAGCTGGACCTCCCCGAGGGCATGGCCGGCGCCGAGGGCGAACACCTACAGGCGGTCGCCAATGTGCCGGGCGTGCACAACCTCGTCATCTGCACACTGTGCTCGTGTTTCCCGTGGCCGGTGCTGGGGCTGCCGCCGTACTGGTACAAGGATCCGGTGTTCCGGTCCCGCGCGGCACGGGAACCCCGCACCGTTCTCGCCGAGGTCGGCGTCGAGCTGGCCGAGGAGACCGAGATCAAGGTGTGGGATTCCAGCGGGCACTCACGGTGGTTTGTGATTCCCGAGCGGCCCACCGGCACCGAGGATTTCACCGATGAACAGCTGATGGACCTGGTCACCACCGAGTCGATGATCGGTGTCGCGCTGGCGGGGCAGCTGTCATGACAGCACTCCACGAAACCTGCACCACCGACCAGGCTGCCCCGTCGTTCGACCACGATTGGCAGCGCCGGGCGTTCGGTCTGGCGCTGGCGCTCTCCGAGTTCGGCCACTACCCGTGGAGTGAGTTCCAGCAGAGTCTGATCGACACGATCGGCGGTTGGGAAGCCTCCCCGGAATCGTCGCGTGGTGAGTGGCAGTACTACGACCACTGGGTCGCAGCACTCGAGCACGTCGTCGATCAGCGAGAGATCCTCACCGCACCGCTGATCACCGACGACGGAGACCACGCCGTCACCGACGACCACCACTGAGCACACTCCAACCAGCTGCCCTCACCGAAGAAAGGAACCCCGATGCACATAGAGCCCGGAATCGTCGACGGGGCGAAGATCACCCTGAGTTACCTCACCGCCGGAGGCGTCGGCGCCTACGCATTGAGCTCGGCCTGGAAGCACCTCAAGGAGCGCGGCTCGGCGTCACTGGTGCTCGGAAGCGTTGCGACCACAGCGATGGTGTTCGGGTTCTTCCAGGTGTTGCCCCATTACCCCGTCGGCGTCTCCGAAGTTCACCTCATCCTCGGATCGACGCTGTTCCTCCTGTTCGGGGCTGCGCCCGCGGCGTTCGGACTCGCGCTGGGCCTGCTGATCCAGGGCGTGCTCGTCGCCCCGTTCGACCTCCCGCAGTACGGCATGAACATCACCACATTGCTGGTGCCCCTGTTCGCGCTTCAGTACGTCGCCCGCAGGACCATTGCGCCACGCACCGCCTATGTGGACCTCAACTACCGTCAGGCACTGGGCCTTTCGGCGACCTATCAGGCCGGCATCGTGTCCTGGGTGGCCTTCTGGGCGTTCTACGGGGAAGGCTTCGCCGGCCAGACGGTGAGCAGTGTCGCGCTGTTCGGCGCCGCGTACCTGGCGGTCATCATCGTCGAGCCCCTGGCCGACCTCGCGGTCCTGGCGACCGCGAAGGCCATGCGCCGGTCCAGGAACGGCGCGTGGCTGGAGCCGCGCCTGTTCGCGCCCGCCTGACCGTCGAAGGTCCGAACGCGAAGGCCGCCGTGCCTAACGCGCCCGCCACTGCGGCGGGCGCCGTTCGCGCCACGCCTGCAGGCCTTCGGCGACATCTTCGGTCGCGCCCGCCACCTTGCGCATCGTCTCGCCGAAGCGGACCGACTCGATCCAGCCCATGTTCGCGGTGCGCCACGCGACCTCCTTGGTCGCCCGCTGGGCCAGCGGCGCCGCCCTGGTCAGGGTCTTGGCCCACGCCCGCGCCTCGGCCTGCAGGTCGCCGGGGTCGACGAGCCTCCAGATCAGTCCGATCTCCTTGGCGCGCTCGGCGCTCATCGTCTCGCCGGTCAACAGCAGTTCCATCGCATTGGCCCACCCCACCCGGTCGGGGAGGCGGATCGCCCCGACGATCGTGGGTACCCCGAGCGTCACCTCGGGGAAGCGGAAGCTGGCCTCGGTGCTGGCGATGACGAAGTCGCAGAACAGCAACCCGGTCAGCCCGTAGCCGATGCACGGACCGTGCACGGCGGCGATGGTGGGCTTGAACAACTCCATCCCGCTCTCGAAGGAGTTGATCGTGGGCTTCTCCCAGAAGGTTCCGCCGAACGTGCCCACCGAACCGGCACCGTCCTTCAGATCGCCGCCGGCGCAGAAGACGTCGCCGTTGGCGGTCAGGATGCCCACCCAGGCGTCCTCGTCGTCGCGGAATCGATCCCAGGCCGCGTTGAGGTCGGTGCGCATCGCGCCGTTGATCGCGTTGCGCGACTCGGGGCGATTCAGCGTGATGGTGGCGACGTGGTCGTCCAGCTCATAGGTGACGAGGCTCATGGCTGGACCTTAGCCTGGATTCACCGATGAGGTAGGGATGGGAGGCGGGTTGTAACAGCGAAATGCCCTGTCGTGGTGAAAGAATGAGATTTCTCGAGGATCACAT
>NZ_JACKSH010000256.1 GCF_025821625.1 Mycolicibacterium pyrenivorans | reverse complement strand
AACCATGCAGACACGGCGTCGCAAGGCGACCACCAGCCCATTTTCACCCCGGAACGGGCGACCGCAAGGTCACATTGGCTGGAATGCAATTCCGGCGAGGGCGCTCAGGTGGGACTGGCGGCTCGCCGCTCAGGTGGGACTGGCGGCTCGCCGCCGCGGGTCCGCGGTGTCGACTCCGTCCTGCACCCACGCCTCCCTCATCGCCTCGGCACCCCTGAGCCGCACCCACGCCGCCTCCGTCGCGGTGATCGGGACGGCCGACAGCACGCTGACCGGCGACAGTGGATCCGGTAGCACGACGTCGTCGATGTCGCTGCGGCCCAACAGGAATGCCGTGAACGGCGCCCCCTGCCACAGCGGCGACTCCAGATCGATGAGGGCGTCGGCTTCCAGGATGAGACCCTCGACGGCGGGCGCGGCGGCGACCACCGCGACCGACCGTACAAGGCCGGTGGGCGAGGCCCCGCGCAGCGTGACCACCACCTCGGCCCGGGGTCCGCGCACCGGATCGGTGACCAGTTCCGCCGGATCGACCATCGGATGACGAGAGCACCCAACCGAAACATAGTGAAGCGCAACGATATCCGGCGCACCGAAGCGGACGACTGCGATGGGGTCCGCCCCAAGGAACGTGACGCCGGCCTCATCGGGTTCCGCGGTGATGCCGGCCCGCGTGAAATGGTCGCGAAGGTGGGCGCGGACCAGGGCGAGGACGTCGGTCACCCTGCGTCCGTAGCGCGGGAGAGGTTGCGGCCGGTGCGGGGATCGAAGATCAGGACCTTGGCGGGATCGAGAGCCAGCTGCAACGTCTGCCCCGCCTTCGCCGCGGAGTGTGCGGGAACGCGTGCGACGAACTCGTTGCCGCCGGACCCGACCCCGGGTGACGACTTTGCCACCTCGGCGAGTTGCGCCGCGCGCGCTTGCGGGCCGTCGACGCCGAAATGCACATACTTGTCCGCGCCGAGGGATTCGACCAACTCCACGATGACGTCGAACCTCAGCGCCTGGATCCTGGCGTACGCGTCGATCACCGCGGCGTCCTCGAGATGCTCGGGGCGCACACCCGCGATCAGGTCGTCGCGCGACTCCGACCGCAGCCGGTCGTACAACGGCCCGGTGAGCGGGATCTCGCCGAAGGGCAGGCGCAGGCCGAGGTCGGTCAGGGCGGCGGGGAAGAAGTTCATGGCGGGCGACCCGACGAACCCCGCCACGAACAGGTTCACCGGGCTGCGGTACAACTCGTCCGGCGTGGCGACCTGTTGGGCCTCACCATCGAGCATCACCACCACCCGGTCCCCGAGTGTCATGGCCTCCGTCTGGTCGTGGGTGACGTAGACCGTGGTGGTACCGAGACGCTTCTGCAATCGCGCGATCTCCGAGCGCATCTGGACGCGAAGCTTCGCGTCGAGGTTCGACAGCGGCTCATCCATCAAGAACGCCTTCGGGTTTCGCACTATCGCGCGCCCCATCGCCACCCGCTGCCGCTGGCCACCCGAGAGCTGACCGGGCTTGCGGTCCAGGAGATCGGTCAGGTCAAGGGTTTTCGCGGTCTGTTCGACCTTGTGCACGATTTTGTCTTTGGCCACCTTGGCCACGGTCAGCGGGAAGCCGATGTTCTGGCGGACGGTCATGTGCGGGTAGAGCGCGAAGGACTGGAACACCATCGCGACGTCACGGTCCTTGGTCGACCGCTCGTTGACTCGCTCACCGCCGATGAGCACCTCCCCCGAGGTGATCTCCTCGAGTCCGGCGATCATGTTGAGCGTCGTCGATTTTCCACAGCCGGACGGGCCGACGAGGATGACGAACTCGCCGTCGGCGATCCTGATCGACAGGTCCTTGACCGCCGCCGTGCCATCGGGGTAACTCTTGGTCACCCTGTCCATAACGATCTCAGCCATCGAGGGCAAACCGTAGGGCCAGAAGTGCCCGATGCGCAACATCTTCCCAGCGCATCCCGCATTTTGCGGGTGCGGTCAGATCGTCAAGCGCGCCAGGATATCCCGGCCCTGCTCGGCGCTCTGCGGATCACACAGCACGTCGTAGCGTCCCGCGACCAGTTGCATCGTGGAGCTGAAATCCCTTGTGCCCCGCGCCATTGCGTACGGGATCGCCGAGGTGATCAGCCCGAAGAACACGCCAGCGACCAGACCGGTGATCAGCGCGCTCCACGGGTTGGGGCTGAAGAAGCCCAGGATCAGGCCGATGAACAGACCCAGCCAAGCGCCGGTGAGGACGCCACCGCCGAGCACCTTGGGCCAGGTCAGTCTCCCGGTGACCCGCTCGACCTGCATCAGGTCGACGCCCACGATCGTCACGTGCTCCACGGGGAACTGTTGATCGGAGAGGTGGTCGACGGCCTTCTGGGCCTCTGCGTAGGTCGGGTACGACCCGATCGGCCACCCCTTGGGAGGAGTGGGCAGACCGACAGGGCGGCCCCGCCCAGAGGCGGGGACACCGGGTGCCGCACCGGGATTCTGTCCGGGCTGGAACGGGCTCGTCATGGTCTTCGAGAACTCCTTCGATCGCGCGACGTGCAACGCTTGTCTCCCGACAACGCTCCGGGCCTGCCAAAGGTGCCCCGACGAGCCTCACCTGAGTCTCGGGGGGTTCCCCGGACCTTGCGCTAGGTTTATCAGCATGACAAATTCGGATGACGACGCAGGCCGAATCGACCCCTCCGATTCCACCACATCCGGGTCTGAGCCGCCTTCCGCCGGCGACGAAGCGCCGCCGATCGAGCAGTCACCGAGTTCACCGATCCCGCAGACCGGCCCCCCGGAGTACACCCCGCCCGCGTACGACCAGCCACCCCCGTACGCCCCACCGACCTCGGGTTACGAGCCGCCGGCATACACCCCGACGTCCGGCTACCCGCCGTCCGGCGACTATCCTCCGCCCGACTATCCGCCGCCGCCCGCCGGTTACCCACCGCCGTATCCGGATCCGGGCTCGTCGCCCTACCCGAATGCGGGGTACGGGTCGCCGGGCTACCCGCCGCCGCCCCCCTACGGGATGTCCGGCGGGTATGCGCCGCCGCCCGCCGGATATCCGGGCGCCGATTACGGATACGGCCCGCCCGTGCCGCAGGGCACCAACTCGCTGGCGATCGCGTCGCTGGTCGCATCGATCGTCGGCGTGTGCTGCGGCATCGGGTCGATCATCGGCATCGTGCTCGGTGTCATGGCGCTCAACCAGATCAAGCAATCGCGTCAGGCCGGCCACGGTCTGGCCATCGCGGGCATCGCCGTGGGCGCGGTGACCTTCCTGATCAGTTTCGCGTGGACCATTTCGGCCATCGCCGCTTGACCCGGTACGGCACCGGTACGGCTAGGCAGGCGGCTGGAAAGGTGCGCCCGTGCGCTGCATCCCGGCGGCCCTGCCCTTGCCCGCGATGACGAGTGCCATCTTGCGGCTGGCCTCGTCGATCATCTCGTCGCCGAGCATCACCGCGCCCCTGGCACCGCCGGCCCTCGAGGTGTGCCATTCGTAGGCCTCGAGGATCAGTTCCGCGTGGTCGTAGGACTCCTGGCGCGGACTGAAGATCTCGTTGCCCGCGGCGATCTGATCCGGGTGCAGAACCCATTTGCCGTCGTAGCCGAGCGCGGCCGATCGGCCCGCCACCCGTCGGAACGCGTCGGTGTCGCGAACCTTCAGATAGGGACCGTCGATGGCGGCGATGCCCTGGGCGCGGGCCGCGACGAGGATGCGCATCAGCACGTGGTGATAGGCGTCGCCGACGTCGTATCCCTCGGGCTGCTCGCCCACCTCGAGCGTGCGCATGTTCAGGCTCGCCATCAGATCGGCGGGGCCGAGCACGAGCGCCTGCACGCGCGGACCGGCGGCGATCGCGTCGATGTCGGTCAGCCCCCTGGCGTCCTCGATCTGCGCCTCGATACCGATGCGGCCCACCGGCAGCCCGTGGGTGGCCTCGAGTTGGCTCAGGATCAGGTCCAGTGCGTGGATGTGCGACACGTCGGTCACCTTGGGCAACACCACGACGTCGAGCGCCGCACCCGCGGCGGCGACCACCTCGATGATGTCGGCGTGGGTCCACGGTGTCGTCCAGTCGTTGACGCGCACGCCCCGCAACTGACCGGCCCAGCCGGGCTCACCGAGCGCCGCCGCGACCTGCGCGCGCGCTTCGGTTTTCGCCTCCGGGGCGACGGCGTCCTCGAGATCGAGGAACACCTCGTCGGCAGGCAGGGTCTTGGCCTTCTGGATCATCTTGGCGTTACTGCCCGGCACGGACAGGCACGTCCGCCGGGGTCGGTACCGGTTTTCCACAACAACACTCTCTACCCTTGACAACCATGGCGTCGGTCAACAGGGTCTATGCGGCCCGGCTCGCGGGGATGGTGGCCCTTGGCCCCGACGGGGAATCCATCGGCCGGGTCCGCGATGTGGTCATCGGCATCAGCATCGTGCGCCAACAACCCCGAGTCCTCGGCCTCGTGATCGAGCTGCTCACCCGCAGAAGGATTTTCGTTCCCATTCTGCGCGTCACGGCGATCGAGCCCGGTGCGGTCACCCTCTCCACCGGCAACGTCTCGCTTCGCCGCTTCTCCCAGCGTCCCGGCGAGGTACTGGTGCTCGGACAGGTGCTCGACACCCTGGTCCGAATCGACGACCCGGACCTGACGCAGCTGGCGGGGATCGACGTCGTGGTCGTCGATCTCGCCATCGAGCAGACCCGCACCCGCGACTGGATGGTCACCAAGGTCGCCGTCCGGCCGCAGCGCCGTCTTGGCCGCCGCAGCAATGTGTACACCGTCGACTGGCAGCACGTCCACGGCCTCACGCCGTCCGGTCTGGCCATGCCCGATCAAGGGGTGGCGCAACTGCTCGAGCACTTCCAGGGGCAACGGCCGGTGGAGGTCGCCGACGCGATTCGCGAGCTGCCCGCCAAGCGCCGCTACGAGGTGGTCAACGCCCTCGACGACGAACGGCTCGCCGACGTCCTCCAGGAGCTGCCCGAGGACGAACAGGTGGAGTTGCTGCGTCAGTTGAAGACCGACCGCGCCGCCGACGTGCTCGAGGCGATGGACCCCGACGACGCCGCCGATCTGCTGGGAACGATGACCCCGGCCGACGCCGAGCAGTTCCTGCGCCGGATGGACCCGGAGGACTCCGAGGACGTGCGGCGGCTGCTCAGCCACTCGCCGAACACCGCCGGTGGGCTGATGACGTCGGGGCCCGTGGTGCTCGCTCCCGACACGACCGTCGCCGAAGCCCTTGCGCGGGTGCGCGATCCGGATCTGACACCGGCGCTGGCGTCGCTGGTGTTCGTGGTCCGCCCACCGACCGCGACGCCGACCGGCCACTATCTGGGCTGCGTCCACCTGCAGCGACTGCTGCGCGAACCACCCGCGGAGCTGGTCAGTGGCATCGTGGACACCGACCTGCCGTCTCTTCGGCCGGAAGACTCGCTCGGGGCGCTCACGCGCTACTTCGCCGCCTACAACCTGGTGTGCGGGCCGGTGGTCGACGAGGAGAGCCACCTGCTCGGCGCCGTGTCGGTCGACGACGTGCTCGACCATCTGCTGCCCGACGACTGGCGCGAACGCGAGGCCGAACCCGACATCGAGACCGCGGCGAGGACGCGATGAGCGAATCGTCGGCCCGGCAGCGCCTCGACACGCCCCGGGTATCACGATCGTTCACCCCCCGCTTCGACGTCGAGGCGGTCGGGCGGGTCAGCGAACGCATCGCCCGGTTCCTCGGCACGGGTCGCTATCTGGCGATCCAGACGATCATGGTGATCGTCTGGATCCTGCTCAACATGGGCGCCTTCGTCTGGCAGTGGGACCCGTACCCGTTCATCCTGCTCAACCTCGCGTTCTCCACCCAGGCCGCGTACGCGGCGCCCCTGATCCTGCTCGCCCAGAACAGGCAGGAGAACCGCGACCGGGTCTCCCTGGAAGAGGACCGCAGGCGCGCCGAGCAGACCAAGGCCGACACCGAATACCTGGCGCGTGAACTGGCGGCGCTGCGTCTGGCCGTGGGCGAGGTCGCCACGCGCGACTACCTGCGCCGCGAACTGGAGGAGATCCGCGAGATGATCGCCGACCTGCACCGACCGTCCGGCGACGGGGATGTCGGATCGAGCAAACACGCCACCGAACGGCGATCCAAGAAAAACTCATGAGACGGCTGTGGCGATTGCTGTTACAGCATCGTTGCCCAATAGGTATGGTGACTTGGTTCACAGGCGATCAC
The DNA here is from genome assembly GCF_025821625.1 of Mycolicibacterium pyrenivorans. Classification (GTDB taxonomy): domain Bacteria; phylum Actinomycetota; class Actinomycetes; order Mycobacteriales; family Mycobacteriaceae; genus Mycobacterium; species Mycobacterium pyrenivorans. Next base: position 1,307 of record NZ_JACKSH010000256.1, on the reverse strand, counting down.
ACAGCTAGGACGGTTGAGTGCACATAGGGGGAGGACCCACCCTCCGGGCCGCGGGTCGTCGCGCTGGACGAGTGATCCGCACGCCGGCTTTCGGAGTCGCCGCCGTGCTCACCCCACTGCTTCTCGCGGGCGCCGTCGGCGCGTCCTCGCCGTCGGCGATGCCGACGCGGGATTCTGCGGTGCTGCCGCTGGCCGCGGTCGAACCCCCGGGTGGCCGCGCCGGCCTTTCGGTGGTGGCCGTCACCAAGACACCGACCCCGTTCCGCGTCGCCGCCTCCGCGTCGTCCGCACCGCCACCGGCAGCTGTGGTGAATTCCCCTGGCACACTTCGTATTCCGTCAATGGCTCTGGCGGCCTACCGCAACGCCGAGAGCATGATGGCGACCGCCTACCCCGGTTGCGGGGTGAGCTGGAACCTGCTGGCCGGGATCGGCCGCATCGAATCGATGCACGCCTACGGCGGCGCGACGGATGCTCGGGGCACCGCCGTGCGACCCATCTACGGGCCCACACTGGACGGCACGCTGCCCGGCAACGAGGTCATCGTGCAGAGTCGCAGCGCCGACCGCGTGACCTACGCCAGGGCGATGGGGCCGATGCAGTTCCTGCCCGGCACCTGGTCGCGGTACGCGTCCGACGGCGACGGTGACGGCAAGGCCGATGTCCAGAACGTCTACGACGCCTCCCTCGCGGCCGCCCGCTACCTGTGCAGCGGCGGCCTGAACCTGCGCAACCAGGCCGACGTGATGGCGGCGATCCTGCGCTACAACAACTCGATGGCCTACGCCCGCAACGTCCTGAGCTGGGCGGCGTCGTACGCGACCGGCGTGGTGCCCGTCGACCTCCCCCCGATCACCGGGTCCGTCCCGACGCTGGGTCCCGCGCTCGGCACCGGGATGGGCGATACCCATCTCGACCGGATCGAGGGTCTCGGGCCGGGCCTTCCGCTGAACGCCACGGGCCTGCCCGCCAACGATCCGCTGTCGCTGTTGCCGCTCATGGGCCGGACCGACGTGGCCGGCCAGATCTCCACCAACGTGCCCGGGTTCGCGCCTGGCCAGTCCCTCGGCCCGCTTCCCGGCCCGGCACCCGCGCCCCAGGCAGCACCGCAGCCGGTGACCCCGCCGCCGCCGGCGTGGCTGCCTCCATGGATGCAGCCGCAGCAGCAGCAGCCGGAGTGCGCGGTGTTCTGCATCCAGAGCACCGGCGCGCCGGCCGCACCACCGGCTCCACTCGGCCCGCCCGGGCTCGCACCGGCCCCGCTCGCACCGCCCGGACTCGCACCGCCCGCAGCGCCGGCAGCCGCG
>NZ_JACKSH010000255.1 GCF_025821625.1 Mycolicibacterium pyrenivorans | reverse complement strand
CCGACATCACCCCACCAACACCGCCCTCACGCGGCGACGAGCACACCGGGACGGAGGTCGCCTGAAAAACCCCGATCCACAGGTATTGACAATTCCTCGGGGATGTGTCAGTCGGTGACGTCGACCCATTGGCGGGTGTCGTCGCGCTTCAACTTGTCCCAGGTAATCTGCATTTCCTTAACGCGCTGAGTCGACTCTCTTCGTTCGCAGCACGAGATCGATCACATATCGACGCGGCTGCCATTATCGCTGACTATGAGTCTCGTGAAGGCAGGGCTTTGTCGCAAATGCGATCGGTTTTCGGCGGGTTCATCGCTGTTGAAGTGCCCTTCTTCGAGCAGACCTACCTTGTTCTTGAGGGCCTCAACACTGACTCCGGCGCAGTGGTACGACATCTTCTTCCAGCCATCTTTGGCCGCCATCGGCAACGCTTCCCGAGCGAGTTCGTTCGCAATGTGCAGGCATGCGCGCTTCTACTTCTCATGACAAGCGACAATCTTGCGGCGCACATGAAGCTCGAGCGCTATTCGACTGCCCCATCCCCGTCTTCCTGCCTCACGATTGACGATGGGAGCTATCCGACGCTAGCGCGTGCCCTCACGTTCGACGAGGACGAGTTCTTTGAAGGATTGCCAGGCGCTCTGATCGCGTACCTGGACAGCATGTTCTTCGTCGATTCGGACGTTCTGCCGTCGTGGGACGGCAATGAACCCGACGAGAGCCTCATCTCGCACCCATTCGTGCGCACGCGCACTGGGAACGTGGTTATCGCCGCACCGCATGAGTTGATGGTGACTCTGCGCCATGCGATCTGTTTAGAGGCAACAAGATACGATTGCCACGCGCAGTTGCAGGAGGCGCTGACTGCGCACGCCGCACGCCTAACCCGCAACTTGTGCGAGTCGTTGTTCGACGACGACCCAACGGAAGACATCTCGACCGGTCTGACCTTGCTGCGCGGCGCAATTGACACCGACAAGATGCTGGAGATTCGGAGTCATATCCCGAGTCTCGAAGCGTCGAGCAGCGCGGTATTCGCCGATGCTCTTACTGTCGCCGCACCGCCTGCGCAGCTGGCGGACACTGGCGAGCGAAGGCTAACGGTGGACGTGTTCTGGATGTTGGGCAGAGATTTCAATTTGTTGACACCGAACGAGAACCACCATCTATGTACGACTTTTGAGGACCTCGAAACGATCCTCTTCACTTCGGGCACCCACAAGCTGAGCCTTTGGTATTTTGCCGAAGCCCTCGATCGGCTGAACGATAACGACACAACTGTGCTGCATAGCGGCCTCGCGGATCTTTACGGCCTCTACGAGGAGAGTGATGAGTCGTTCTATGCCGGAGACGACTCACCGCCTCCGACGGCGCTCGTTGTTGAGTCGGATTACTCTGAGGCGCTTCGAGTAAGAATTTCGCAGCGGTTGGGGCGAAGGTTCGTACACATCGCCAACGTGGTTCACGAATCCTTTCTAGTTCATGGTGCGTCCACATCGGTTTGTGAGGTCTTCGCGCCGCCCCGCGTAATCTTTTCGGGAGCAATGATCAGAACCTGTGGATGAGCCTCGGCGAGGGGGCGTGAAAGTGGGCGCACCTTCCCGAGGATGATCTGAATATCCGAGGTCTGATCATGAG
>NZ_JACKSH010000254.1 GCF_025821625.1 Mycolicibacterium pyrenivorans | reverse complement strand
GTCAATGGACATTTGAAAGTGCCCGTGGGCGGACAGGAGAACTGCCCGTAGGTGGCCATTAAGAATTGCCCGGTGGCGGACACGAATCTGCCCATGAGGGTGTGTTCGCCACCGGCTGGGTCGGTCAGGTCAAGGGGTGGACTCCTTTCCCGTGCAGGGCTTGGGCCAGGCGCACGGAATCGCCGCTGGTTTGGCATAGGTGCGCGTGGTGCAGCAGCCTGTCCACGGTCGCGGTGGCCAGCGTCTTGGGCATGAGCTCATCGAATCCGCTGGGGTGCAGGTTCGACGAGATCGCCACCGAGCGGCGTTCGTAGGCCGCCTCCACGATGCGGTAGAGCCCTTCAGCGGCATCCGCGCCGACCGGCAACAGTCCTACGTCATCGATGACGACCAGCTCAGCACGCACGATCTTGGCCACGGCCTTGCCCAGGGTGTCATCGGCGCGGTGCGCTCGCACCAGCACTCCGATCTGCTCGAGGGTGAACCACGCCACTGGCATGCCGGCTTCGATGACCTTTTGCCCGAGGGCTTCGAGGAAGAAGGTCTTGCCGGTGCCGGCGGGCCCGCAGACCACCAGGTTCTCCCGACGCCCGACCCATTCCAGGGTCTGCAGCGCCTGCTGGGTGGGCAACGGGATCGATGACGCCGTCGGGTCCCAGGCGTCGAAGGTCTTGCCGGTCGGGAAGCCGGCAGCTTTGCGGCGGGAGGCCAGCATGGAGCGGGCCCGGCCGGCGGCTTCCTCGGTCAGCAGGGCTTTGATGACTTCGGTGGGGTCCCAGCGTTGGGCGCGGGCGGTGGCCAGCACGTCGGCGGCGACGGCTCGGGCGTGCGGCAACCGCAACGCACGCATCAACGACTCCACCTCGGCCGGCAACGGTGCGGTAGTGATCGTGGTGGTGGTCATGCGATGCCCGCCTCGCCGGCATCGATGATGGTGCGGCCGAACAGGTTCCACCCACTGGTGCCTTGCGCCAGCGAGGTGTGTTCACCGGCGCCACGCCGAGTTAGGTCCAGGCCTTTGGCGGCGAGGATGGAGTCGAGATCACCGGTAGCGAAGCGGCCGTGCACGGCGGCATGCCCGAGCGCCCAGTCCACATCAGCGCGACCGGCCAACGCCGAGAGCTCGACGGCGTGGGCCATCTTCTGCAGGATGCGTTCGGTGCCGACGGCGGCGGCTTCTTTGAGCCACACCGCCGCACCCGGCCCGAGTGCGAGGAAGGTCTGCTCACTGACGGTGCGGGCCCGCACCCGGTAATCACCGGGAACCTTGTCGCGGTGGTCGGGGAAATGGTCATCGTCGATGGCGGGACTGCCGGGGGTGGCGCGGTGGTGTCGGGCCACTTCCACGGGGCCGCCGTCATCGAGAGCGCAGATCACCACCTCATCGGTCCCGTCGTGATAGCGGATCCAGACGGTCTGTCCCAATAGTGTTGCCGGCAGCGAGTATTGGCAGTGGTTGAAGGTGACCATCGGGGTGTTGTCGGGAACCCGGCGGGTCACCCCCAGCGCGGCGGTATGCGGCAGATCGGGGATGGCGTGCAGGGCCGGGCGTTCTGCAGTGAGCATCTCGGCCGGACGGCGACCCGTGGCGCGGTGGGTCCGGGCGTTGATCTCAGTGGTGAACCCGGCGCACGCCGCCTCGACGTCGGCGAACGAGTCGTACTGGGGCAGTAGGTTGGTATCGGTGGGCACGATGTCGGCCTTGGCGAGCTTGACCGCGTTTTCCACCCCACCTTTGGAGGCCGGGTCGGCCGGCTCACAGGTCAGCACCGAGATGCCGTAATAGCGGCCGAAGGTCACCGCGGCCCGGTTGCGGACCGGGACTCCGGCGATGTGTCCGGTCGTGACGGTCTTCTCGTTGTCGGTCAGCAGATAGGTCGGGGCACCCCCGATAATGCGAAAGATGCGGTCCAGGCCGGCGAACACGCTGGGTGCGGTGCGGTCGCGCAAGGCGATCACCACCCGGTAGCGGCTCCACGCCAGCCACGCCACCAGCAGCACGATCTTGCGGCCGGCCACCAGCGGGCCGTCGGCGAAGTCGTACTGCAGCCACAGTCCCGGCTCGGTGATCCACGGCCGGTGCACGCGCGTATTGCCCAGTCGCCATTGGGCTTTGATCTCGGCCAGCGCTCGGCGGGTGGTGCGGTCGGTACCGGTGTATCCCAGCGCCACCAGCTTGTCGTGGGCCTTGTCGCCGCGGATCTTGCCCTTCGAATCAGACACCCAGCCCTCCAGCAGATCGCGCCAGTCGTCGATCATCCGGGCCCGCCGGGTCGCCGGCGGCAGACCAGCGTCGCGGTCCTCGACGGCCTTCTTGACGGTGTGGTGCGAGCACCCACACAGCTCGGCGGCAGCACGGTAGGACCCGGTCAGGTCGTAGGCATTGAGTATTTCCATGAGTTCTCCGTCAGACTTCAAAGTAGGTCTCTCCTGGGGTTGTCGGTTCGACTTGGCATCGACATCGAAACCGCAGGAGAGGCCGCCCCGTCGCTTGGCGCGCCGGAGCGGGATGACGCGGTCTGGGCAGATTCATGGCCGCCAACGGGCACTTTCATGTCCGCCAGTGGGCAGTTCTTATTGGCCGCGCATGGGCATTTTCATGTCCGCCTGCGGGCATTTTTTCATGTCCGCCGACACNCCAACGGGCACTTTCATGTCCGCCAGTGGGCAGTTCTTATTGGCCGCGCATGGGCATTTTCATGTCCGCCTGCGGGCATTTTTTCATGTCCGCCGACACGCGATCCGGAGGCCGGCATCGTTGTTCACAGCGATCACGGTGTGCAGGGTGGATTCAACTGGTCGTCGCAACACCTCGACCGTGGAGGTGTTCAGCAGTGGCGACGAGAGATTGGGCCGCGAAGACCAGCGATGTGCCCGAGGGTGCGCGTCGGCAGTGGCGTGCGGATCGGGCGTTGCGGCCTCCGATGCGCTCGCCCGGGCGGCCTGAACCCTCGCGGGCGGTGCAGCGGCAGTTCTGGCGTCTGATCGCGACGGGTATCTCCTCGGCCGAGGCGGCGTTGAAGGTGGGCGTGTCCGTGCCGGTCGGGACCCGCTGGTTTCGCCATGCTGGCGGCATGCCACCGATCTCACTGACCGAGCCCACCGGCCGCTACCTGTGCTTCGAGGAGCGCGAGGAGATCGCGCTGCTGCGCGCCAAGCAGGTGGGAGTGCGTGAGATCGCGCGCAGGATGGGCCGTGACCCGTCAACGATCTCCCGCGAGCTGCGCCGCAATGCGGCCACGCGCAGCGGCAAGCAGGAGTACCGGGCGCTGGTGGCGCAATGGAAGGCTCAGCAAGCGGCGAAACGGCCAAAGGCGGCGCGACTCGCGACCAACGACAGGCTGCGTGAGTACGTCCAGGGGCGCCTGGCCGGGAACGTGCGCCGGACAGACGGCAGCATCGTCGTCGGGCCGCAGCCGCCGGCGTGGAAGGGGTTGAATAAGCCGCATCGGCAGGACCGGCGGTGGGCGACCGCGTGGAGCCCGGAGCAGATCTCGCACCGGTTGAAGGTCGACTTCCCTGATGATGGGTCCATGCGCATCAGCCATGAGGCGATCTATCAGTCGCTGTTCATCCAGGGGCGAGGCGCGCTCAAACGCGAATTGGTCACCTGCCTGCGCACGGGCCGTGCGCTCCGGCAGCCACGGGCTCGAGTTCCCGAATGCGCTTGTTGGCCGCGGCAAGCTCGGCCTGCTCGGCGCGGTTGAGACCCGGGAGCTGCCCGGTGTCGATCAGTTCCTGCTTGCGCCAGCCGTAGATGGTCTGGTCGCTGATACCCAGATCGGCAGCGATCTGAGCGATCGGGCGGCCAGCAGCCACCAGGTCGAGCACCTTGCGGCGGAATTCTTCGGGGTAACGCTTCGGCACGGACACGGCTCCTTCAACGGACGTCGTGACCCAAAGTCAAGCAAACCGACTCCGGGCAACCCAGGGCACATCAGTCTCCATCCAGACCAGGACGGTTCAACAAGCCTCTCTTCAGCCACTCCACGCTGTGGTGGGAACCGGCCGACAGGCCACTCTTGGAGTCAGCCCGAAGGCGACAGGTGTACGACGAGCCAGACCGATCACCACCACAGGGAGCATCGCTGCAGGCGGCGCATCCCCGCCAGGATTCAACAAGTTGGCGCCACTCTGCTGGACGCAACCCCTCGAACAACCGAGTCGGCCTACGGATCAGACCGGACCGCGACCGGCTTCCCACCCGAGAGGCTTGACGCTGCCGCCGACGCACGGCGCTACGCTGCGCGCCGGGCGGAGCGCGAGACCGGTTCCGGCGCTTCCCGGCAGGGCGGGCAGACTGATACTGCCGGAAGCTTCGGTTTTCCGGCCGCAAGAAGATGGCTGTTCGGTTCCCGCCCGAATGGTCGCGTCGACGAACTACCGGCACGCCGTCGGCGGAAACTGCTGAACTGCAGGGTCGTGCAGCGCAGCCTTTCGTAACAGCGTTTTCAGGTGGCGCTGTTCGGTCGGCAACAACTTGTCGAGCACGCGTTGGTCGGCGATGCGTACAGCGCGTTCTGCACGTTCGTGCAGCGTCCTTCCCTCGTCGGTGAGTTCTGCGGGCAGCGCACGTCCGGTCGGGGCACTCGCAGGCCGCGCCACCGCACCCATAGCCTCCAACCTGCGCAGCAGCTGGTTCATCGCTTGTGCCGACACGTGCGTCTCGCGCGCCAAGTCAGCGTTGCTCCGGCCAGGTGAAGCCGCAAGTATGCGCAAACACACGAACTCGGGCAACCCCAGCCCCAGAGGACCGAGCTCAGCAGCAACCTCCGGACGCAAGATCGCCGCGAGCTGGTGCAGCAAGTAGCCGAGCGGCTCCCCCGCTGATTCATTCATCGCGACATCTTCACATGACTCCGGCCGAGCATCACGCCAACGGGTGGCGTCGCCCCGGGTCTGGCCGGCCAGGCGGGCCTGGATGGATCTCGTTGACGGATATCAAGCTGGTTGGTATCAAGGATGTTGATATCAGGCGTTTCCCCGCCGGGCGGCGCCACACCACACGAAAGGCGATCACATGAGTTTTGGCGGATTTGCTGGCGGACCCGGTTTCGGTGGTCCCGGCGGCGGTCAAGGGCCTGGCGGCTGGGGCCCCGGCGGCTTCGGCGGCATCGGCGGCCCGGGAGCGTTCGGCGGCCCGGGAGGGTTCGGCGGCCCGGGAGGGTTCGGCGGCGGGCTCAAACGAGCCGCGTTCGGCACCGCAGTGCTACTTCTCGACGGGCCCGCCGATGCAGCTGGGATCGTGCAGCGAACCAGCGAGGCGACCGGCGGCGCGTTCACCCCGCCTCAGGACGTTGTCGACCTGGCTATCGGACTGCTCGCGGGCCGCGGCTTCGTGACCGTCGAGAACGGTGTGGCTTCGTTGACCGAACTCGGCAGTAATCTGTTGGCGTGGCGAGGCGTCACCAGTGATAGCACGCACATGTTCCTGAGCAAGTTCGCTCAGTTCGCTGATGTCCTGACGATCGGCAAGACCCTGCATGAGGTCGGCGGGCTGGCCCGCACAATCGCATGGTCGGGCACCGAAGCGCAGAAGCAGGCGCTCTCTGACGCCAGAGTGCAGCTTCTCGACGCGGTCACCAAGGCCAAGAAGTCGCTGCACGCCGCCCTCGCCGCGGACTGACCTCACCCGTGTTTGGGGGCGGGGGCCAGGCCCCCGCCCACAACGCTTCGCTGGATCTCTGGCCGCTTCTGCCGTGTGCTGGACCAGCACCCCCCCAAAACATAGAACACATATCAAGGAATTTGACATGCATCAGGAAGGTGGATAAACCGGAAGCATGACCGAGCCAACTGACGCGATGTTCGAAGCAGCTTATCGGGGTGATGCCCCCGAGATGGGCATGGGTAATCGCCCACCGTGGAGTATCGACGAACCGCAACCTGAAATCGCCACACTGATCGAGGCCGGCAAGGTCCACGGCGAGGTGCTCGATGCCGGTTGTGGCGAAGCGGCGGTATCGATGTATCTGGCCGAACGCGGCTTCACCGTCGTTGGCCTCGATGTGTCCCCGACCGGGATCGAGCTGGCGCGCGAGGAGGCCGCCCGACGCGGACTCTCCAACACCACATTCGAGGTAGCCGACATCAGTGCCTTCACCGGCTACGACGGCCGTTTCGGCACGATCATCGACAGTACGCTGTTCCACTCGATGCCTGTAGAGCTGCGAGAGGGTTATCAACAGTCCATCGTGCGGGCAGCCGCGCCCGGTGCGACCTACATCGTGCTGGTATTCGACCGGACGGGCAGGACCGGCAATGGTCCGATTGCCGGTGTGACCGAAGACGAGTTGCGCGCGGTAGTGGGAAGGTACTGGACCATCGATGAGATCCGACCGGCCCGCATCCATGCCAACGTTCCCGACGAACTGGCCGGTGAAAATCAGCCGTTCAGCGGGTCCGATATCCGCGATGAAGCCAACGGACGCAAATCGATCGGCGCTTGGCTGTTGACCGCTCACCTGCCGACCTGAGTGGGTTCGGGGAAACGTGAAGTCTGACTGAGTATTTCGCGAAGGAGCGGCGGTGCTGCTACGCACCACCACGAGCCAACTCTCAGTCGAGACGGGTGGCGACGACCGCCCACACCGGCCAGTGCAGAACGTTGTTCTCCAGCAGCGGTTCGATGACACTGAGTCTTTCCACAACCGGTCTCATCCGTTCGCCGTACTGCCCACTGACAGTGCCGGACATGTGCATGAGTGCCTCGGACGTGAAGTGGTGCTGGAATGTCGTGGTCCCGAGGTGATCGATGTGCCATCCGGCCGGCGCAAGCACACGATCGAAGTTGTCGACGGGGAGGCCCTCACCGGGAACACCGTTGAGGTTGTATCGACCGAACTCGAACATGTACAGCCGAGCCCCGGGATTCGTCACACGATGCAGCGCGGCCGCATAGGACGACTGTGCCGCCGCGTCGTCAGCGAAAACGTGATACACGGCGCTGTCGACGACCGTGTCGAATCGGCCGTCTCGTCCGTCGAGCTTGGTGATGTCGCCGACCCGGAAATCGACATCCACCCTCGCCCGTCGGGCATTGAGCTTGGCCCTGTCTATCGCCGCAGGTGAACTGTCGATGCCGGTGACTTGAAAGCCTTTGGAAGCGTAGAGGATAGCGTTATGGCCGGGACCGGTGCCCGGATCGAGCACCCGGCCACGAAGGGCTCCGTAGGCTACCAGCAGTTGCACGGCGGGTTGTGGTCCGCCGATATCCCACGGCGTGAGCGGCGGCAGCCCGTCTACCATCTCTTGGTCCCGGTAGAGGTCGTCAAAACCTGCCCATCCCGACGTGTTGTCAGACATGAAACATGAACTCCTTGTCAGTCGATCGCTTGCCGGAGACTTGGAATCTCGTCACTGATTGCGGTTGCCCAGGCCACCGTTCAGCTTGGTGAACAACGCGTACAGCCACCCACCTGCCAGACCCACAGGTGACCTTCTCGAGACATGGTCCGTCCTCGCTGACATAGTGGATGGTGCGCTACAAGAAATGTACGCCTGTTGCATTTCGACGATGCCCACGCAGTGGTCGGTATCGAACCGACGATGCCGGGTCCCACCGACCTTGGAACAGAATGCACGTCCACGACAGGCTTCTCCGCGTCCGAGCGCACCGAGACCAGGAGTGAAACCATGGGAATACTGGAGGGCAAAGTTGCCGTGGTCACCGGCGGAAGCCACGGGATCGGCTTTGCAACAGCCCATCGCTTTGTCGCAGAAGGCGCCCGCGTTTTCATCACCGGACGCAGCCAGCACCGCCTTGACGACGCACTCGCCGAACTTGGCGACAACGCCGTTGCGGTGCGTGGCGATGCCGCCGATCTGGAGCATCTGGACTTGCTGTACGCCACGATTGCGGCGAACGTGGGTCACCTCGACATCGTGGTGGCCAATCCGGCACTCCGTTTATGGAGACGCCTTCCCGATGTCACACCGGCCGACTTCGACGCCGTCTACGGCGTGAACGTCCGCGGTGTCTTGTTCACCGTGCAAAAGGCGCTGCCCCTGTTGCGCGACGGTGGATCAGTGGTCCTGGTCGGGTCGACCCTGTCGCATCGAGGCCAGCCAGGGCTGACTCTGTATGCCTCGACCAAGGCGACATTGCGCGCATTCGCGCGGACATGGGCGGCCGAACTCGGAGACCGTCGGATCCGGGTCAATCTCATCAGCGCCGGCGCCATCGACACCGCGCCGCCGATCACAGGCACCGTGGCAGCGGGTGAAGCGGCCGAAGCCGCCGCGCGGCGCCACACGATGTTGGCCGCCGCGCCTTTGCAGCGAGCAGGCCGTCCCGACGAACTCGCCGCCACCATCCTGTTCTTGGCCAGCACCCAGAGTAGTTACATGACGGGCGCCGAGTTGGTCGTCGACGGTGGACTCACCGTGGTCTGAATCTGCGCGCGACGCGGTCCCACCATGCAATCCTGCACTTGTGCAATTTTGCACTGGTGTAGAGTTCTTGGTCATGAGCATGGCAGGTAGCGGGCTGCGCGCACGGCATAGACAACAGGTGCGGGTGGACCTGCATGAAGCTGCGGTTTCGTTGGTGGATCAGGTCGGTTTTGCCGACGCGACGATCGACCTCATCGCCAGCCGAGCGGGCGTGTCGCGTCGCACGTTCTTCAACTACTACGCATCGAAGGAGGACGCGGTCCTCGGTGCGACGCCGCCGACGGTTCCCGAGCAGGCGCTGTCCGCGTTCGTCGAGGACGTCGATGCCGACCCGTTCACGCGCACGGTCGGGCTGATCGTGGCTATCGTCCGTTCGACCTTCGTCGCCGGGACCGTGATCGAGGAGCGGCGCGGACTGATCGCGCGGCACCCCCAGTTGCGTGAGCGCATGTCGCAACATGTGGTGGCTGCCGAGACGCTCACCGAGGTCGCACTGAGCGAACGATTTGCCCACTCGGATGTGCAACCGCGCTCGGCCGAATCGACTCGCGCACTGTTGATGCTTGCCGGTGCGGTCCTGCGCTATGCGTACATCAGCGACCCGCAGGCGTTCGACTCAGCTGATTCCGCGGCGATCGAGGAGGCGATCTCCGTGTTCCGCAATGCCCTGAGGGAGATCTCATGACTTCCGTTTTCCCGGTGTCCACCTCCAACCCGACGACAAGAAGCGTTGCCCCACTGTTCGCCAGCCTGATGGTGACGATGCTGCTGGCAGCGCTGAACCAGACGGTGCTATCCACCGCACTTCCGACCGTCGTCGGTGAACTGCACGGAATCGACCACATGACGTGGGTCATCACCGGCTACATCCTGGCATCCACGATCGTCATGCCGGTCTACGGCCGAATCAGCGACCTGTTGGGTCGCAGGCCTGTTCTGATCCTCGCGATCTCGCTGTTTGTCGCCGGCTCGGTGATCGGCGCGGAGGCTGCGAACATCGAGTGGCTCATCGTGGGCCGGGTGATACAGGGCGCCGGCGGTGGCGGGTTGATGATCCTTTCCCAGGCCGCGATCGCCGATGTCGTTCCGGCACGCGACCGCGGAAAGTACATGGGGCTGATGGGTGCGGTCTTCGCAGTCGCTTCCGTTGCCGGGCCCCTGCTCGGCGGTTGGTTCACCGAGGGGCCCGGCTGGCGGTGGGCGTTCTGGATCAACGTGCCCCTGGGGGCAGTCGCCATCCTCGCCACCCTTGTTTTTCTGCGACTGCCCGAAACACCGCACGCCGAACGGCCGCGAATCGACTACCTCGGTGCGGCCCTCATCGCGGTCGCCACCACAGCAGTCATCCTCGTCTGCACCTGGGGCGGTGCCACCTACGCGTGGCGCTCTCCGCAGATCATCGGCCTGATCCTCGCCACAGTCGTCTCCGCGCTGCTGTTTGCGGCCGTGGAATCCAAAGCGACACATCCGCTCATCCCGTTGCCGCTGTTCAAAGAACGGAACTTCACGCTCAGCACCTTCGCCGCGCTGCTGTTCGGAATCGCGATGTTCGGCGCCATCGGATACCTACCCACTTACCTGCAGATGTCGTCGGGGGTGAACGCCACCGAAGCCGGACTCCTCATGATCCCGATGATGGGTGGGCTGCTCGGTGCATCGGTCGTATGTGGTCGTCTGGTGTCGCGGACTGGACGGTACAAGCGGTATCCGACGGCCGGCGCAGCGGTGATGGGTGCCGGGCTCGCCTTGATATCGACGCTGCACATCGACAGCCCCATCTGGCTGATGTGTGGCTACACGGCGATACTCGGCATCGGTATCGGCATGGGCATGCAGATCCTCATCCTGATTGTGCAGAACACCTTTTCAAGCGCGATCGTGGGCACGGCGACCGCCGCGACGAACTACTTCCGGCAGGTGGGCGCCAGCGTGGGCTCCGCCGTGGTCGGTTCGGTGTTCGCCACGCGCCTGGTCACCCTGCTGGCCGAAAGGCTGCCCGATTCCGCCGGCAGCACCGACACCAACGCGCTTACCCCCGCTGCGGTCAGAGAACTGCCCGCTACCACACGACTGCCCATCCTCGAGGCCTACAACGACGCATTGCTGCCGATCTTCTTGTTCATGGTGCCGTTGGCGGTCATCGCCGTCATAGCACTCGCCTTCATCAAAGAGACCCCGCTGGCCACCACCATCGAGCGCGACGTCATCGACCAATCGCCGGCACAGGCTCGCGCGTACAACCCGCCCGAAACGCGGCCTCGGTTAGCCGACACCGGTACATCAGGCCGCCGCGGGCGGTCGGCCGGCACGCGGTCGGCGCAATGCGGCAAAACAAGGACCGGGCAGTGGCTGTGAGGTATGACCGGAAGGATGTCACCGAGTGGGTCCGGGAGCGTGCGGGCACTGTTCTGCCGGTCGCGTCCCCGTACCGTCCCGCCGGCCTCAACGGTGGCGCATGCAGGCAGGGCCATCTCGAGGACGAGGGTTTGACCTGAGGTAGCGTGGGAATCACGGTAGCGGCGGTGCTTTTCGTGGTCATTCTTCAACGTAGGCCGCCACTGCCGTCAGAGTCGACAGAAGGGCCCGCATGGCCGACTACGGCAGACCTGTGCAGTTCGGTCTGTTCCTCAGCCCACGATCCGACTGGATCGACAACAGTTACGCCCTCGCCGAAATTGCCGATCATGCACTCGATTTCATCGCAGTGCAGGACCACCCATACCAACGCCGGTTCCTCGACGCCTGGGCGTTCATGTCAGCGTTGCTGATGCGCACCGAGCGGGTACGGGTGGGGCCCGATGTTGCCAACGTTCCACTGCGCCAGCCCGCGGCGATGGCGAAGATGGCGGCCAGCCTCCACATATTGTCGGGTGGTCGTGTGGAACTGGCGCTTGGTGCAGGCGCTTTCTGGGAGCCGATCGTGGCAATGGGCGGGCCCCGCCGTTCACCGAAGGATGCTGCGCGCGCGTTGCGGGAAGCCGTCGAGGTGACCCGCCTGATGTGGTCCCGGAAACGCGCGATCAGCTACGACGGAGAGTTCTACCACTTGAAGAGTCTGCATCCAGGCCCGGCGCCAGCCCACGACATGCAAGTCTGGTTGGGCGTCGGCGGCCCGAAGTTGCTGCGCTACCTCGGCGGTCACGCCGACAGCTGGATCCCGTCGAACAGCCATTTCCCTCCCGACAAACTCCCGGACATGCACAGCCAGATTGACGCCGGCGCCGTCGAGGCCGGCCGAGATTCGAGAACGGTTGCCCGCGTCTACAACGTCTTCGGTCGGGCATCGGATGCACCATCCGACGAGCCTTTCGGCGGCACCGTGGAGCAATGGACGGACACGCTGACAACACTGCTCGTCGAGACCGGCATGGACAGCTTCATTTTCGCCACCCAAGACGACGATATCGAGACCGTCGGCTGCGGACTGCCCAAGATGCTCACCATGCCGCCACGCATACCGGGCGGTGGTGGCCGAGTGACGACACGACGCACGCCGTCGAACCGATTCCGGCCAGAGCGGTGTCGCAGCGGCTCGATTCAGCGTTGCCTCGCGGGGTTATCGTGGCGAGCAAGCCGAGCACGTGACGCAGAGGCCAACACAGCCGGATACCGCCGATATTGGCCAGGGCCCGGCTGAGGATGGCCCGCAGCGGGTGGGCTGGTTCCGGTTCTATTTCGCCCAGCAAAGCCGGCAGCGGTCTGAGCAGGCCCAGCGTCGACACGGCTATCGGCCGGGCACGGTGACCCCGACGACGGAATTGATCCTCTCCGACCTCGCGCAACAATGCCTCACGCCAGCCCGCGCGATCTGACGAATTTCGCCCAGAGTGTCGCCTGCCATGAGGATGGGGCCAGTGTGACCTGATTTTTGCCAGGGTGATGGGACCACCTGGATTGCCAGTTATTGGACCACCGGCGCGTCGCGTCGGTGGTCTTTTCATTTGTTCGTTCGATCGCCGTGACAGCGCAAGTCACGGAGGTCGCCGGCATGGCTTTTCGGGAGGTCAGTGTGAACGAGATCAGGGAAGTGCTCCGGGTGTGGCTGGGGGTGGCGGGGCTACCGGCCCCGGGCTATCGCACGATCGCCGGGCATTGCGGCCTGGACCGCAAGACGGTGCGCCGCTATGTCGAGGCCGCCCAGGCAGCTGGTCTGCGCCGCGACGACGATCTGGGCGCTGTCGATGACGCGTTGATCGGGATTGTCGCCGAGGCGGTGCGTCCGGTGCGCCCTGATGGGCATGGTGCGGCGTGGGAGCAGCTGTTGGGGTTCGAGGAGCAGATCACGAAGTGGGTGGCCGGCGATGGTGAGCAGCGGCCGTTGACGGTGACCAAGATCCACACCCTTCTGGCCCGGCAGGGCTGCGTGGTGCCGTATCGGACGTTGCACCGATTTGCCAGTGAGCGTTGCGGGTTCGGCCGCAAGGACCTCACGGTGCGCGTCGCCGATGGCGATCCCGGGGTGGAGTGTCAGGTCGATTTCGGCTATCTGGGGATGCTCACCGACGCCGAGGACGGGCGGCGCCGCAAGGTGCATGCGCTGATCTTCACCGCGGTGTACTCCCGGCACATGTTCGTGTGGCTGTCCTACTCGCAGACCCTGGCCGCGGTGATCGCCGGCTGCCAGGCGGCGTGGGCGTTCTTCGGCGGCGTGTTCGCGGTGCTGATCCCCGACAACCTCAAGCCGGTGATCGCCGACGCCGATGCGGTCAACCCGCAGTTCAACCAGGGCTGGCTGGACTACGCCGGCCATGCTGGCTTCCTGACCGATCCCGCGAGGGTGGCCTCGCCTCTCTTAACCGGCTAATAGTGATATTGGATCAGCTGCGACACGCCGTTTTCGTGCGGTTCTTGACCGATGGTGGATTGAGATGAGATATCTACATCTCATGACGAGGGAACTGTCGGTGGCTGCCGATGAGCACGGCGTCTGGCAGTTGCGTGGGAGCGCTGCTGAAGACTTCGGATTGGTCAACGAGTTCCTCGGATATCTGGCAGACCGCAACTTCTCGCCGCGGACCTGCCGGGCCTACGCCTACGACCTGCTGGCGTTCGCACGATGTGCTCGGTGACGAGGATTTGGCACTCCTGGACGTGAATGTTGATGTGCTGCTGCGGTTTTTGACCGCTTGTCGGGAGGCGACGTTGCCGGGTCGGCCGGGTGGCAACGTGTACTCGATCCGTGATGGCCGCAATCAGGGGTATGCGCCGGCGACGATCAATCGGCGGTTGGCGGCGATTTCGAGTCTGTTCGCGTTCCTGGAGATGCGTGACCCGGACGCGCCTAATCCTGTCCGCGGCGGGCGAACGGCCCGAATGCGTTCGCGCGGTGAGCGTTCTGGCTTGTTGGCGCATACGGCGAAGCCGAAGGCGCGTTCACAGTTGCGGGTCCGCGAGCCACGTCGATTGCCTCGGGGGTTGTCGCGGGAGGAGTCCACGGCGCTGCTGGGCAGCTTCCGTAGCCGACGCGATCGCGCGATCGGCGGGCTGATGCTGCTCTCGGGGCTGCGGTCAGCGGAGGTGCTCGGGCTGCGGGTCAACGATGTCGATATCGCGCGGCGCTGGGTTCGGGTGTTCGGCAAGGGCGGCAAGGAACGCTCGGTGCCGATCGATACCGACGTGGCCGGGGCGATCCAGACCTATCTGCTGGCTGAGCGCCCCGAGACCGACGCTGAGGCACTGTTCGTCGTCGCCAAAGGCGCCCACCGCGGACAGCCACTTACCCCGGCGGGACTGCGCACGGTGTTCCGCTATCACCGCGAGCGCTCCGGTGTCGCAGCCGGGCACCCCCACGCGTTACGGCATTCATTCGGCACCGCGCTGGCCGAGGCAGGGGTCGATCTGTCGGTGATTCAGGCGCTGATGGGTCACGACCATGTCGACTCCGCGGCTGCCTACATCCATTTGGCCCCATCGTTTTTGCGTGAGGAGTTCGATGCCGCCCGCGCTCGGCTACGCGCCCGCCCCTGAGGTCGACCTGCTCGCCGCTTACGCCGAGCACTGCGACCGGCTCGGGTTGACCGGGGTGAACCTTCGCCCGGCCGCGCGAACGTTCCTGCGGCGCTGGCCCGACCCGCAGCGGTGGGCCAGCGAGCCGCTCAAGACGCGGTTAACGATCTCTGATCCCACCCGGTCGTTCGTGATGTTCTTGATGCTGGCCGGGCATCTGCGGCCCGGCTATGACTACCTGATCCGCCGCAAGCTGCCAGTCTTCTGGCGGCATCTGCCACCGGGACCCTTGGCTGAGGACCTGGCCAGATTCCTCGCCGCCGCCAAGGAACTCGGCTTCACCGAACGCACCCGCAGCGCCACCGCATCGCAAGTGATCGGCCGGCTACTCATCCAGACCGGTCGACGGCTGGATGCGTTGACCGACAACGACTTCGACGACTTGCTGGCCGCCAGCGCGGCGCGACACGACCGAGAAAAAGCCAGCCGCCATTACAGCAGCGCGACCCACACTGCCAGGCAGGTGATGTTTCATCTCGGGGTGCTCGCGGAGCAGCCGGTGAACGCGACCAGCCTGTTGCGGCAAAGCTTTGCCCAGCGGATGCGGGATGCCACCCCGGCGCTGCGGGACTCGTTCGTGGCCTACCTCGACCGGCTGACGGCCACCCATACCCGCAGCACGGTCACCGGCACCGCGAGCCGGCTCAACCACTTCGCTGCGCACCTGACCGCAATTGACCCCGAACTATCGAGTCTGGCCGAGTTGGACCGACGCCGACACATCGAGACTTACCTGACCGCGACCGCCGCGGCGACCAACTCCCGCACCGGCGCACCGATCCAGGCCTCCGAGCGCCGCGGCCGGATCCTGGCGGTGCATTGCCTGCTCAACGACATCGCAGAATGGGGCTGGCCCGAAGCACCCAAGCGGCGCTTGGTGTTTCGCTCCGACATCCCCAAGCTGGCCCGAGCGTTACCCCGCTACCTCACTCCGGACCTGGACCGGCGCCTGACCCAAGCGCTGCAGACCTGGCCCAACCGGCTGCCCGCTGATGCGTTGCTGCTGCAACGCGCCACCGGTCTACGCATCGGTGAACTCATCGATCTGGAACTGGACTGCGTGCACGAGATCCCCGGCCAGGGCGCATGGCTGAAGGTGCCGCTGGGCAAGCTGAACACCGAACGCATGGTGCCCCTCGAAGAGGAAACCGTTGCGCTGATCGACCGCATCGTGGCCCACCGCTCAGCCGGGCGGCCGCTGCCACATCCGCGCACCGCGCGACCCACCGATTTCCTGTTCACTCACCACGGCCGGCGCCTGACCGTCTACCACCTTCGCGACGTCATGACCCGCGTCACCCGGATGCCGGTCTGCCGCATACCACCCCGCATCAGCTGCGTCACACCTATGCCACCGCTCTGGTCAACGCCGGCGTGTCCTTGCAAAGCCTGATGACTCTGCTCGGGCACGTCTCGGCCGAGATGAGTCTGCGCTACGGGCGGCTGTTCGACTCGACCGTGCGCACCGAATACGAGCGCGCCCTGACCGCCGCGAAAGCCCACCTGGGCACCCTGCCCGCCGAGCCGCCCCACGGACGCGCCCAACTGCCGATCGTCGAGGGCGACTGGAAACAGGCGCCCGCGGTCAAGGCCCGCCTTGCGGGTGGCTTCTGTATCCGCGCCCAGGTCCAAGGCCCGTGCGCCTACGCCAACATCTGCGAGCACTGCCCCAACTTCCGCACCGACACTGGCTACCTGCCCGTCCTGGCGGCCCAGCGCGCCGACACCGAAACACTGGCCCGCGATGCCGAAGCACGCGGTTGGACCGGCGAAGCCGAACGCCACCGCCGACTCATCGAACGCCTCGATGCCCACATCAGTCAGGCTCAAACCGGATGACGGGCGAACAACGCCGCCAACACGTCGAAGACGTCTGCGCTGCAATCATTCTTAGCGGGCAACCCGTCACCTTCGATGAGGTCGCCGAGCGCACCGGACTCGGGCGGGCCACCCTCTACCGCAACCCCGACCTGCGCAGCATCATCGAGGAACACCGCACCCGCGGCAGGGAAGCACACACCCTGACAGGCCTCACCACTGAAATCGCTCACCTCCGCATCGCACTGGAGGCCGTCGCCGAAACCGTCCGCCGCCACGAAGAAGAACTCCGCCGCCTCCGCAAAACCGGACAACACTGAGACACCGCAACGCCCAAAACGCCCAAACTGCGCCAGGATTAGCCGGATAACCGAAGGACAAGCCACGGGTGGAACGCGCCGTGCAGTACGTGCGCCGAAACTTCTGGGACGGCGAAACCTTCACCAGCCTGCAACAGGCGCAGCAGGCCGCCGTGGCCTGGTGTCGTGACACCGCGGGCACCCGAACCCACGGCACCACCTGTGCGCGGCCGCTGGAGATGTTCACCGCCGAGGAGCAGTCCGGCTGCTGCCGGTGCCGGGGGTCTATGACGTGCCGGTGTTCAAGACCGTCAAGGTTCACCGCGATTTCCACGCCGAGGTCGCCAAGGCGCTGTACTCGCTACCCGAGTGCTGGATCGGCCAGTACCTGGACGTGCGGGCCGACACCGAGCTGGTGAAGTTCTACCGCCGCGGCGTGCTGGTCAAGGTCCATCCCCGCCAACCCGCCGGTGGGCGCAGGACCGACCCCGCTGACCTGCCCGAACACAAGACCGGATACGCCCTGCGGGATGTGGCGGCGTTGATCACCGCCTGCGGGGCGCATGGCCCCAGCGTCGGGATCTACGCCGAACGCATCCTCGATGACCGGCTGCCCTGGACGAAGATGCGCACCGTCTACCGGCTGCTGGGCCTGGTCCGCCGCTACGGCGCCGACCGGGTCGAACAGGCCTGCTCGCTATCCCTGGACCTCGATGTCGTCTCGGTCACCAAGATCGCCTCCATGCTGGAACGCGCCACCGAGACCAGCACCCCGGCACTGCCGCAGGCGGTCGGTCACACCGCGACCCGATTCGCCCGCGACCCAGCCGAATTCAATGCCACCCCAACACCATTAACCGTCGTCGCCGACACCGACTGCCAGGAGGACAGCTGACATGTCCAGCACCCACCACCGGCCCGCCGAGCCCGTCGGCGCTGATCTGGTCCGCCTACTCAAGACGCTCAAACTCGGCGCTCTGGCCGACACCTTGCCCGAACGCGCCGCCCTGGCCCGCCAGCACAAACTCAGCCACATCGGCTTCCTGGAAACCCTGCTGGCTGACGAGGTGTCCCGACGCGAATCCCGCTCTGCCGCATTGCGGGCGACCAAAGCCGGTCTCGACCCGGGCATGCGGTCCGACACCTGGACCGCACACGAGGACCTGCGCTATGACCGCACCCTGCTGGGGGATCTGACCTCGCTGCGATTCCTCGACGCCGGCCAGTCCGCGATCATCCTCGGCCCCGTCGGCATAGGCAAGACTCATCTGGCAACAGCATTGGGGCACATGGCCATTCGCCGACGTCATTCCGTCGTATTCGGCCGAGCCGACAAACTGTTCACCCGGCTGCGCGCCGCCCGCCTCGACCACACCGTCGACGCCGAGATCCGCCGACTGGCCGCCGTCGACGTCCTCATCATCGACGACTTCGCGCTGCGCCCCCTCGACGCCACCGAAACCAGCGACTTCTACGAAATCGTCGTCGAGCGCCACCGCACCAAGACCACCATCGTGACGTCGAACCGCGAGCCCGCCAAAGCGCACTTGTTCGCGCGAACCTGTGCGGAAGTGGCGTTGAAACGTGACATGTTTGCAGGTATCAGGGTTGGGCGAGGTGGTCGGGCAGTCGGCC
>NZ_JACKSH010000253.1 GCF_025821625.1 Mycolicibacterium pyrenivorans | reverse complement strand
CTAGTAGTACTTTGTTAGGTGGGGAAGGTGTGGTGGCATAGTGGGCAGGTGCCGATCCAATGAGCCAGTGCGCGTTGAAGTTTGCGCACGATGCCGTAGAGGGTCAGCCCTGCCCACTGGCTTTTGGGTTGGTCAGCCGCAGGCTGGTGATGAACAGGTGGGCGGCGGTGACGAGGGTGGCGTGGTGGTGCCAGCCTATCCAGGAGCGTCCCTCGAAGTGATCGAGTCCGAGTGCGGTTTTGAGTTCCCGGTAGTCGTGTTCGATGCGCCAGCGGATCTTGGCCAGGCGCACGAGTTCCTTCAGGGGTGTGTCGGGGTCGAGGGTGGAGATCCAGTAGTCGGTGGGTTCGTCTGCCCCGGTGGGCCATTCGGCGAGCAACCAGGCTTCGGGGAGGCTGCCGTCGTCGGCTGGGGTGATGTCGCGGTTCGCCGGGCGGATCCGCAGGGCGAGGAATCGGGAGCGCATCGCCGCGGCCGGGTTGGTGGGGTCGGTCTTGGCGCCGTGGCGCCAGGTCAGCGTTTTCAGCGCACCGCGACCGGCGGTGATGGCCAGGTCCCTGCAGGACAGGTGCGGGTCGCGGTAGCGCGGGGTCGGGGGGCGTCCGCGCCCGGCGTAGGGGGCCCTCTGGGGCGCCGCGTCAGCGGTATAGGCCCTGGTGGCGCCCTTGACGGCGACGATGTAGCCGATCGCACGGTCGGTCAGCCCTTGTCGGAATGCAGTGGTGTCGCCGTATCCGGCGTCCGCGGTGACCACCGGCGGGGTGCGTCCCCACTCGATCAGTTCGTCGATCATCTCGAGGGCCATCTGCCATTTCGGGCGGTGATGTTCGCCCTCGGGGATCGCGCACCGCTTACGGCGGACCGCGGTCGCGGCCGCCGTAGCGGGGTCGCCNGCGCAGTGCTGGTCCCAACGTTGCGGCACGTAGAGTCGCCAGTCCAGCGGCGCGGAGGCCGCATCGGAGGCGGCGTGCACGCTGACCGCGATCTGACAGTTGCCGACCTTGCCCAGGGTGCCCGAGTATTGGCGGGCCACGCATGGGGAGGCGTCCCCGTCCTTGACGAACCCGGTGTCGTCGATCACCCACGCATCCGGTTCGATCAGTGCGCACGCCTTGCGCGAGAGCGTCTTACGGACCGACTCCACCTCCCACGGTGAACTGGTCACGAACTGCTGCAACCGCTGGTGATCCACCTGCAGCCGCGCCGCCATCGGCTGCATCGACTTGCGCCGGCCGTCGAGCATCAATCCCCGCACATAAAGCCCCGCCGTCGCCCGCCGGTCCTTCCGCGCCAGGGACGAGAACACCTCGTCGACAAAGGAATCCAACTGCTCATCGACACTTACGAGACCGGCTGCGTCCACCCCCCGATTCTCCCAGAGGCAACACCGAAAACCGTTGCGACACACCGATCTAACAAAGTACTACTAGACATCGACACTTACGAGACCGGCTGCGTCCACCCCCCGATTCTCCCAGAGGCAACACCGAAAACCGTTGCGACACACCGATCTAACAAAGTACTACTAGGGTTTCGGGCACCAGTTCGTGCAGGCGGTCGACGGTGAGATGTGAACACAGCCAGTCCCATCGCTCTGGGGAGTCGGTCCAGACACCCACGTTGGCGTTGCCCCCTTTGTCGCCGGACCGGGCGGAGACGACCGTGCCCAGTGGACGCCGGGTTGTCGGTCCGAAGTCGAGTGATCCGCCGGACGGAGCGACCACATTGGGAAGCGCCGCAGCGGTGGTGCAGACGGAGTGGGGGATCACCTCGCGCGAATTGTCGGCGTGCACGACCACGTGCTCCACGACCGATGCGGGCACCAGCGTCGGCCAGTACACCCCGAACTCGCTCGCCGCGCCCGGGGGAGTGGTGGTGTGGAACCCGGGATATCCGGCTACCGCCAGTTCCACCACGCTGTTGGAGAAAGCCCGGTCCACCTTGACCCGATCACGATCCTTGACGGTTACTCGAAGGTGCGCGGTCGCCTCCACCAGGGACGCGGGGTCGGGTTTGTCATAGCGTAGGAGTTGGACGTCGACGTCGTCGAAACTCTCTTGGCCACCGAGTAATTCGAACAGCTGCTCGACGGCCCAGGACGCCTTGTCCTCGATGTTCAGCCCGGTCAGCACCATGGTCATGGTGTTGCGGAACCCGCCGAGGTAGTTCATCGCGACCTTGAGCGTCGGCGGTGGGGGAGTTCCCCGGGTGCCACTGACGCGCACCCGATCCGGTCCGTCCTCGACGACCGACAGGGTGTCGAAATGCGCGACGACGTCGGGGTTGACGTATGCGGGCGCGGCGATCTCGTAGAGGAGCTGAGCGGTCACGGTGCCGACCGACACCAGGCCGCCGGTGTCTTCGTGTTTGGTGACGACGAAGCTGCCGTCGTCGGCGAGCTCGACGATCGGTGAGCCCGGGTAGCGGCGGTCGGTGATCTCGCCGAGTTGCGAGTAGTTACCACCGGTGGCTTGAGGGCCGCATTCGATGATGTGCCCCGCGGCGACGGCGCCGGCCAGCGCGTCGAAATTCGTCCGGGACCAGTTGTGCCACCATGCGCCGACCCCGACGACGAGGGCGGCGTCGGTGACCCGTCCGGTGATCACCACGTCGGCACCGCGTTTCAGGGCAGCGGCGATGCCCCACCCGCCGAGGTAGGCATTGGCCGACACGGGGGTGATGTCGACCTCGGCCAGCTCCGCGCCGGTATCGAGGTGTCTGAACGGAATTCCCTGTGCCTGGAGCTGGGCCAGGCGAGGCATCAGATCGTCCCCTTCGACGTGGGCGACCTGCAACTCGATTCCGGCTGCCGCGGCGATCTTGCGGACCTCGTCGGCCATTCCGGCAGGGTTGAGCCCGCCGGCATTGACGACGATCTTGATGCCTCGTTGCGCACAGTCGCTGGCGACTTGATCAAACTGTGTGAGAAATGTTCGCGCATAACCTGTTTGCGGATTCTTCTGCCGGGCCTTCCACAGGATGAGCATCGTGAGCTCGGCCAGATAGTCGCCGGTGATGACGTCGACCTCGCCGCCGTCGACCAGTGCGTGCATGGCCGCGAGACGGTCACCGTAGAACCCTGATGCGTTGCCGATCCGGACGGGCCTGGCGCTCACGGGGTCCCCTGCGGTTGACGGCGGCTGGGTGCGCCGGCGAAGGCTTGAGCCAGTTCCAGCCAGCTCTGCGCGACGGGTCCTTCGACGACCAGATCGGTCTCCGTCCAGTGCCGGCGCTGGGTCACCACCAGCACGAAACTCTCGGCGGGTCCGCTGACCCGATTGGCGGCGCCGTGCGGTCCCCAGGTCCACTGGCCACCACCGGGTGCATCCAACGCGATATGTACCGGCTCAGAGGGGATCTCGCGCCCGTGGAGTTTGTGGGAGAACCCGAAGGTCACCACCCCGAGATGGGCGATGCTCCGCAGGCCGGGGTTCAGTGGATGCTCTAAGCCCAGTGCGTCGTAGATGTCCTGGGCGTGCGCCCAGGTCTCCATCAGCCGGGCGGTAGCCGAGGAAGCCATGCTCATCTCCGGCCCGTACCAGGGTAAACGGCGTTTAGGCTCGTCGCCGGCGTAGGCGTCGAGCAGCTCGTGCCGGGAGTCGGTGAACCAGTTCAGTACCGTCTCGGCCGACAGCGACCGGTACTGGGCGGCTAGGCGATCGGGGAAGTCCATGCCGTCTGCGATGTGTGCGTCGGCCTGGACGCGGAACTCATAGGGGTTCCTCAGCGCGAGCAGGGTCGCGTCGTCGAAGAACGCCAGGTGGGTGATCTGGTCCTTGACCGACCAACCCGCCGCCGGGGTCGCAAGGTCCCAGTCACCGGAGGTGAGACGTCCCAAGTTCTCCACCAGGCGATCGGTCTCGTGTTTCAGGTCGCGGAGCAGTCCGGGGTAGTCCAGGCTCATCACAGCCCCTTCCCGGCGGGCGGTCGCTTCTCTTCGAAGGCTTGCATGCCCCCGGCGAGGACGCCGTTGCGAACCTCGTAGGTGACGGTCACGATTGACCGTCCGACACGACCGCGAGGACCTGGCCGGACTCGACCTGGTCGCCCGCCGCGACCGAGATTGTCGCGACCACACCGTCGACGGGCGCGCGCACGGTGTGCTCCATCTTCATGGCTTCGAGTACGACGATCGCCGCTCCGGCGGCGACCTCAGCTCCCTGGCCCACCTCGATGCGCACCACCGACCCGGGCATCGGTGCCAGCAGGGACCCGGCTTCCTGCATGGCGCTGGGATCGGGAAACCGCTCGGCCTCGGTCAGTGTCGAGGTGCCCAGCGAGCTGTCCACGTGATGTGCCGAACCGCTCCGGGTGACGTGGTATCGCCGGCGGACACCGTCGACCTCGGCATCCACGAGAGTGTCGGCGGCGGAGATGATCCGGATGTGTGGGTGCCAGTCGCCGACCGACGCCGACAGCGTTCCGTGGGAGAACCGGTACCGGACCTCGAGTGTGTCCTCGCCGCAGACGTACGACACCATCTGGTCCTGGCTGGGTAGGGTGCGCCATCCCGAAGGCAGGCCCGGCAACACCGGCGTCCGGGCGCGACGATCAGCCTGCGCGGCCACCGCCGCCATCAACGCGTGGGTCGCCACCGCATCCTGGGTGCCGATTCCGGCCATCAACTGTGCGGGGTCGTGGCGTTCCAGATAGCCGGTGTCGATGGCTCCGCGCCGGAACTCCGGCTCGCGCAGTATTGCCACCAACAGGTCGCGGTTGGTAGTGACACCGTGGATCTTGGTTTCTGTGAGAGCCCGCGCCACCCGGGCGCAGGCTTCGTCGCGGGTCGCGCCGTAGCCGATCACCTTGGCCAGCATCGGGTCGTAGAAGGTGCTGACCCGCGAACCAGACGTGAAGCCGGCGTCGACACGGATACCGTCGAACTCGGGGAACTCCAGTGTCGTGAGGGTGCCCGACACCGGGATGAAGCCGGCCGCGACGTCTTCGGCGTACAGCCTGACCTCGATTGCGTGACCACGGGGCGCGGTGTCGATCATCTCCGGCGGCAAGGGTTCACCGGCTGCGACCTGAAGCTGGGCCCGGACCAAGTCGATGCCGGTGACGAGTTCGGTGACGGGGTGCTCCACCTGAAGGCGGGTGTTGACTTCCAGGAAGTAGAACGATCCGTCGGGTGCCATCACGAACTCGACCGTGCCCGCGCCCTCGTAGGCCAGCGCCTTGCCCGCCGCGACCGCGGAACGGCCCAGCTCGTCGCGCAGTGTTTCGTCCACCGCGGTGGAGGGAGCTTCCTCGATGATCTTCTGGTAGCGGCGCTGAATCGAGCATTCGCGCTCGCCCAGGTGCACCACGGTGCCGTAGCGGTCACCGAAGATCTGCACCTCGATGTGCCTCGGGGATTCGACGAACTTCTCCAGGAACACCGTGCCGTCGCCGAACGCCGAGGCCGCCTCCCGGCGCGCACTGGCGACCGCGTCGACGAGTTCGCTCTCGGTGCGCACGATTCGCATGCCGCGCCCACCGCCGCCGAAGGCCGCCTTGACCAGGATGGGGAATCCGATGTCGGCGGCCGCGTCGCGTAGCCGGGCCGGATTCTCGTCCTGTTCCGATTCGACAGTGCAACCCGGCAGCACCGGCACGCCGGCGGCGCGCATCATGTCCTTGGCCGCGATCTTTGATCCCATCGCGACTATGGCCTCCGGACTCGGGCCGACGAAAGTGACGCCGGCGTCGGCACACGAGCGGGCGAATCCGGCGTTCTCCGAGAGGAATCCGTACCCGGGATGCACTGCGTCGGCGCCGGTTCGGGAAGCCGCCGCCAGGACCAGATCGGCACGCAGATAGGTGTCCGCAGGCGCGGTGCCCGGAAGCCGTACCGACTCGTCGGCTTGCCAGACGTAGGGGGCGTCGCGGTCGGCGTCCGAGTACAGCGCGACCGTGGCGATGTCCATCGCCCTGGCGGTGCGGATGATCCGGGAGGCGATCTCGCCACGGTTGGCGATCAGCAGCTTGGTGATCGGGTTACGCATACTGCGACCTCACATCCTGAACACGCCAAAACCGCGGCGGCCTTCGACGACGTTGGAATGGGCTGCCGACAAGGCCATACCGAGCACCGAGCGGGTATCGCGCGGGTCGATGACGCCGTCGTCATAAATTCGCGCAGAGACGAAGAACGAGTGGGACTCCCGCTCGATCTGCGCCTCGATCTCGGCCGTGCGTTTGGCGTCGGCCTCGACGTCGAACTCCCGGCCGGCGGCTTCGGCGGCGGCCTTACCGACGATGGACAGCACGCCTGCCAGTTGCGCGGCACCCATGACGGCCAGCTTGGCGTTGACCCAGCTGAACATGAACCTCGGGTCGTAGGCGCGCCCGGACATGCCGTAGTTGCCCGCACCGAACGATCCGCCCATGTTGATGGTGATGTGCGGGACGGTGCTGTTGGTGACGGCGTTGATCATCTTCGCGCCGTCCTTGATGATCCCACCTTGTTCGTACTCGGTGCCGACCATGTAGCCGGTGACATTCTGCAGAAAGATCAACGGAGTGTCGGTCTGGTTGGCGAGCAGGATGAATTCCGTTGCCTTCTTGGACTCTTCGCTGAACAGCACACCTCGGGTGTTGGCCAGGATGCCGACAGGGAACCCGTGGATCGAGGCCCAGCCGGTGGCTAGGCTCGTTCCCCAGCGCGGCTTGTATTCCGAGAAACGCGATCCATCGGCGATGCGGGCGATGACCTCCCGTGGATCGAACGGCACGCGGGAGTCGCCGGATGCGATGCCCAGGAGTTCCTCGGCGTCATAGAGCGGCTCGTCGGCGGGCTGGGTCGGTCCCGGCCCGAGCTTTCGCCAGTTGAGGTGGGCCACGACGTCACGCCCGATCCGGATGGCATCGATCTCGTCGACGGCGAAGTAGTCCCCCAGACCAGATATCCGGGTGTGCATGTCCGCCCCGCCCAGAGCTTCGTCATCTGCGTCTTCGCCGGTCGCCATCTTCACCAGGGGCGGGCCGCCGAGGAACACCTTGGCCTGCTTGTCCACCAGGACTGCGTAATCGCACATACCGGGCACGTAGGCACCGCCCGCGGTGGAGTTGCCGAAAACCAGTGCGACGCTGGGAATACCCATCGCCGACAGTTCGGTGAGGTCGTGGAAGATCTTGCCTGCGTGGACGAAGAGTTCGGACTGAGTCGGCAGATCGGCGCCGCCGGACTCCACGAGATAGACCACCGGCAACCTGTTGACACGGGCGATCTCCAAGGCGCGCAGGTTCTTTCGTAGCGTCAAGGGATTCATCGTGCCGCCACGGACCGTGGGGTCGTGGGCGATGATCATGCATTCGACGCCTGAGACCACTCCGACACCGGTGACGATCGCGGCCCCGACGTTGAACTCTGTGCCCCACGCCGCCAGGGCCGATAGCTCCATGAACGGTGCGTCCCGGTCGACGAGCAGTTCGATTCGCTCCCGCGCCAGCAGGCGTCCGCGGCCGTGGTGGCGCTTGACGTAGCGCTCACCGCCGCCGGCGGCGACGAGCTCGAGTTGTTCGTTGAGGGCGGCGACGGCGGCAGTCTGCACATCGCGGTTGGACAGGAAGGTTTCGGAGGTGGTGTCGACCTCCGAAGTCAGGACTGTCATCGGTGACCTTCTCGATGGGTTCTCGGCGGGGTGAGAACGATAGTGAATACCCATACACTAACCGAGTAGAACTGCCGCACCAGGGGCACGCCGAGATACACCTCGAACTGGTGAGATGAAGGGTACGACCGGAGTAGGTCGAGGCTCCTCAGGGGCCAATAGCTAGCCATCGGTAACTACTTTCAGTTCGTCGCGGGCAACGGTGTAGTCGGCCACCAGTTCGTCGACCAACTCCTCGACACCGACGACATCGTGGACGCCGGACACGCTGTGACCCGCGCTCCACGCACCGCGGTTGGCCAACAGTCGGTCCTGTGCGAAACCGTCCTGCGGTGGTGCGTCCGCACCCTGCGTGGCGCGTTGCGCGTCTAGCCAGGACGACAGCAGGCTGGCCGGTATCCCGCCGACGCGGTCGGACAGGCGGACGTCGTCGAGCGTGGCGGTCACGAGTGCCGAGCGGTATGCGTCGTCGGCTGCGCTCTGGTGGGTGGCGATGAATCGGGTGCCGAGGTAGACGAGGTCGGCACCGAGGACCTGTGCGGCGAGGATCGCCCGTCCGTCGCTGATTCCGCCTGCCAGCACCACCGGTCCGTCGAAACGTTCTCGAACCGCACGCACGAACGCGAAGGGATTGGCCCAGCCGGTCTGGCCGCCCGCGCCCGCGGTCAGCAGCACCAGTCCGTCCGCGCCGGCGTCGATGGCCCGCCGCGCATGCTCGAGGCTTGCGACATCGGCGAAGACTTGTGCTCCGGCGTCGTGCAATGGCCCGATGACCGGCTCGGGGGAGCCCACGCTGGTGATGACCATCTCCACCCGGTGGCGCAGGAGTACAGCCAGGTCGGAATCGCGGCGGGCATTGCTCCGGTGCACGACGAGGTTCGGTGCAATCGGCGCCGCTGTGGCGCCCGAATCGGCGGTCATCCGGTGCAGCCACGCGTCCAGTTCGCGCTCCGTCGCGGCATTGTGCGTCGGGAATGAACCGATCACACCGCTGCGGCACGCCGCGATGACCAGTTCGGGGCTGGACACAGCGGTCATGGGCGCCGCGATGACCGGCAGCTTGAGGCGACCGGTGAAAAGGGGCACAGGGGATGCACTCGCGGGCACAGTGAACCTCGGGATCCAGGGCAATAGTGAATTGAGAATAACTACGACGCCTTAGCCGCGTCAACGCGGAGCGGCCGGAGCGGACACCCTGCCAAACGGCTCTTGCTGCTAGTAGCCCAATCCACGCGGGATTGACAAAGTGATCCAGGTCACCAATGATGGGCACATTAGTAAATCAGGAACCGCATTCGCGTCGGTGAAGGAGCGCATCATCGATACCGGGAGGACGGTCGAGGCCATGGGCTTCGCCGCGCTGGCCGATCAGTTGGCCGGGGGGAGCGAAGATCGCGCCCGCGCCTTGACCGCCGCCAATGATCGAGCCAGCCGGGATCTGAGCGCCGTGTTGGATGCTCTTGGTCGCGTCCGTGAGTGTTCCGACGAAGTGGACACCCTGGACCGCGCAGCACGCGAACTCTGCGGGGTGGAGCTCTTCGACCGGGTGATGGTGTCGCGGGTCAGCGGCTCGACGTGGTTCCCGCTTGCGCTGTACGCAGCAGCCGGCGACGGCCGCGTCTCGCTCGACCTCGACGACTCCGGCGCTGGTGTCGACAATCTCCGGATAGCACTGGTCTCTCCGCTGATCGAGGCAGAAGTAGTGCGTCGCAGGCTGCCGGCGGTGGTCGCCGATGCCGATCACGAACCGCGCACCCATCGCCCACTCGTGGAGCGCACCGGTACCAAGGACTACGTCGTCGCGCCAGTTGTCGCCTGCGGCTCGGTGATCGGGCTGCTGCACGCTGATCTGCCGTTTGGCCAACGTCCGCTGACCGAGCTGGATCGTGATCTGCTGCGGATGTTCGCCGACGGCGTCGGGCTCGTCTACGAAGTGGCGGACCTGGCTTGGCGTCAGGAGCAACAGCGCCGAGCAGTCGCCGAGGCGTGTGAGGCCGCGGTACGAACTGTGGATGACTTGGGGTTCTCGGGCGTTGCGCGCATGAGCCCTTCACCCGACGGGATGTCGCCCGATCGCCCGTCGATTCCGGTTCTGGGCGCCGTCCGGGGCAACGCCAGCCAGCCACGCCCAGGGGCGCGGCTGGCCCGGTTGACCGCGCGGGAGCTCGAAGTCGTGGCGCTTCTGGCCAGCGGTGCGACGAATGCTCAGCTGGCGGATCAACTGACTGTCGCCGAGAGCACGGTCAAATCCCACGTGAAGCACATCCTGCACAAGTTGGGCGCCACCAATCGTGCCTCCGCGATTGCGTGCTACCTCAAGGAAACCCGTGACGACGAAGGGCGACCACGATGAGTGTCTCCATGGTCAGTGACAGCGCGCGGAGCGCCGCGGCGACCAGGTCCGGTGGCGACTGGTGGTCACGTGAGATCGAACTCGTGAACCACCTGAGGTCCCTGCGCGAGGCTGTCGCTCAGCAGATAGGCGGCTCGGTCACTCTTCCCGCGGTCGAATGGGACGTGCCGTGGCGATCGGCCGAGACCATCTCGGCGCTGACGCACCTGTGCATCGAGCAGTTGCGCAAGCTGCCCGGCAGCGAGATCGCACGCGCACAACAACTCTGCGACCTCGTCCTCGGCCTGCAACAGCTCGCGATGGACTGGTACCTGCACGACACAGCAATGCGCGGACAGCGTCTGGCCGACTGTGCTGCCGGGTTGAGCAGGCTGCGCGGTGTCAACGGTTCTGCGTCGCTTCTCGAAAACGCCTGCCGGGAGTTGGTGCTGCGGTGCGGTTTTCACCGCGCAGTGCTGTCCCAGGTCGAGAGCCGCGGGTGGAAACCGCTGATGCTGCATGATCGCTCGGCCGCGACCACCGGGTCCTGGTTCAGTGACTGGATCAACCAGACAGTGCCGCTGGTGGACGACGCGCCGGAGGCCGAAATGTTGTCACGTCGCCGCCCGTCGTTGGTGTACGACACCGCCAACGCGCCGGTGTACCGGCCGTTGATCGTGCAGGCCGGACAGTCTCGCTCCTACGTGGTGGCTCCGCTGGTCCATGGCAAGGATGTGGTCGGCTTCCTGCACACTGATCACCACCCGCTCACCCGCAGGGTCGACGAAGCGGACCGAGATGTGGCGTGGGCCTTCGCCGACGGATTCAGCCACCTCTACGAACGCGCCGTTCTCGTGGAGCGGCTGAAGGCTCAGCGCGACAGTGTTCGCGAACTGTTCTTCGGCGCCGTCGACCGGATCGACGAGCTCTGTGAGTCAGGCCTCGAGGCAACCCGGCATGCGGAGATGACGCACGACGATTCGACCGGCACGAACTCCGGCAGGGCGCCCGTCGGGCTCACCGAGCGCGAAGCCGATGTGTTCGGTCTGATGGTGACCGGGGCGAGCAACCAGGAAATCGCCGACCGGCTCGTGATCACCGAAGGTACGGTCAAATCTCACGTCAAACACATTCTCCGCAAGTACGGAGCGGTCAACCGTGCCCAGGCCATCGCGTGGGCGCTCAACGGCAGTTGATACTGCTTCAGGTGCTGACCGCGGGCAGCGGGCTGGTCGCCAGGAAAGCTCCGTTGTGGTACACCAGCGGGGCCGGCGTGACACCGTCGCGGTCATCGCAGTGGATCCGGGTGACCGCGGCGATCACCAGAGTCGAGTCGCCCGCCGGAATCAGTTGTTGCACATCGGCTCTCAACCATGTCGGGGTGTCGGCCAGTACCGGCTCGCCGGACTCCAGCAGGGACCAGGAGCGTTGATCGTTGAACCGGTGCTCGGCGCTTCGGGAGAACCGCTGGGCCAGCTCGCGCTGATGTTGGCCGACGATGTGCACAACCACCGATGCCGCCTGCCGCAGCGCCGCGATGCTCGATGAGGTGTGGGTGATGTTGAAGCACACCAGCGGGGGATTAAGCGAGAGAGAGGTCAGCGATGTCGCGGTGAACCCGACGGGGCCGGCCTGCGACATCAGCGTCACGATGGCGACCCCGGCCGGGTGTCGGCGCAGCGCTGCGCGGTAGGACTCCGGGGTGACGGTCATGCCGACTGCGATTCGTGCAGACCGAACCTGTTGACGCCGAGGGAGTTCAGGTGTGGGAGGACGACCTTCTCGATGAGCTCGATGACCACCGGGAGCAGGGGGAGAAGGACGGCCCCGTCGGCGATGCCCAGGGCGTGGAGGTCGCTGACCAGTCCCGCGAGCCCCGCCGGTGTTCCGACGTACAGAAGGGTGTCGGAACTTTGGCAGGAAGTCACGCTGGCAAGCAGCTCGCGAGCGGCCGGCGCCGTTGGGGCGATCATCACGTCGATGTCGACGAGGACGTCGACGTCGGGGTGCTGTTCGCGGGCCGTGGCCGCGCGCTGCGCCACCTCGCGCAGATCCCGTCCACGGACGCGGACGAACGCCGGCGCTGAGTCCGCACTCACGTCGTCGCCCAGGAATGTGACGACGCGTGGCGGCTTGTCCACCGCGATGTCATAGTCGGCCCGCAACCCCGTTGTCAATGTCATTGTGTCAGCACACCTTCAGCTGGCCGGATCGATGACGATCGCGAACGCCTTGTTCTCGATACCGCCCGACCGGTCGATCGAGATGAACTTCTCCTCGACGTACTCGTCGATCGCGTTCGGCCCGCCCTCCCGGCCCAGGCCGCTCTCCTTGTACCCGCCGAACGGGTAGGCGGGGTGGATCACATGCCAGTTGTTCACCCACACCATCCCGGCGTCCAGGCGACGGGCCACCTCGAGAGCGCGGGCTTCGCTGCCCCACACGCCGGCCGACAGACCATAGTTGGTGTCGTTGGCGATCTTGACGGCGTCGTCCACCGAGTCGTAGGTCAGCACGACGAGCACGGGACCGAAGACCTCCTCGCGTGCGATGCGCATGTCGTTGGTGACGTCGACGAAGATCGTCGGTTCGATCCAATAGCCCTTCTCGAATCCCGGACCTGCCGGTGACCGTCCGCCCAGGGCGATCGTCGCGCCTTCGTCTGCGGCGATGCTGAAGTAGTCTAGGATCCGGTCGCGCTGGTCTGCCGAGATGATCGGGCCCACATGGGTTGTCGGCTCCAGTGGGTCACCCAGCCGCAGCGTCGATGCGCGGGCCACCAGCTTGTCGACGATCTCGTCGCGTCGGCTGCTGGGTATCAGCAACCGGGTGCCGGCCTCGCAGGCCTCGCCGTTGTTGGCCATGCAGGCGAACAGCGCACCGTCGACCGCCATGTCGATGTCGGCGTCGTCGAGGATCACGTTGGCGCCCTTGCCGCCGAGTTCGAGGGTGACCCGCCGGACCGAGTCGGCGGACTGACGCAGGATGCTCTTGCCCACGGCCGTCGAACCGGTGAAGGCGACCTTGCGCACGCCGGGGTGCCCGGAAAGGTGAGCCCCGACGGGCTCGCCGTCACCGGAGACGACGTTGAGCACTCCCGGCGGCAGCCCGGCGGCGTCGAACTCACGGGCCAGCTCCAGTGGGAGCAGCGGAGCGTGCTCGTCGGGCTTGAGCACCACTGAGTTGCCTGCCGCCAGGGCGGGGCCGATCTTCCACACCGTGGTCAGCAGCGGGATGTTCCATGGCACGATCGCCCCGACGACACCGATCGGCTCCCGGACGACGATTCCCGTGGCCGGCACCGGCTCGATCGCGGGGCCTTCGGTCTCCCACTCGTAGGCTTGGGCGATGGCGGCGACATACTGCAGCTGGGCGGCAGAAAGGCCCACGTGCAGGGCACCGGTGATGCGTATCGTCGCGCCGTTCTCGCGGGATTGCAGCGCCGCGAGCTCGTCGCCACGGGCTGCCAGGCCTTCGGCCACGGTGTTGATCAAGGCGGCCCGTTCGGCGGGTGGGGTGCGGCGCCAGGTGCCCTCGTCGAAGGCGGCCTGCGCGGCGGCGACCGCGGCGTCGACGTGGGTGACGTCGCCCTTGGCGACCGTGGCCACGAGTTCCTCCGTTGCCGGGCTGCGGATCTCGTAGCTGTCGTCGGTGTCGATCCACTTGCCGTCGATGTAGAGCGGGTAGTCGTTGGTCATGGCATCTCTCCTCGTCACCCGATCTGTCGGGTTTTGTTCTGCCAGTAGGGGTTACGGATGGCCTTCTTGTCGACCTTGCCGGCCGGGTTGAGCGGCAGCTCGTCGGTGAACAGCACCTTCTTGGGTGCGGGAACGCTGCCAAGAGCCTTTTTGACGTGGCTGATCAGTTCGAGTTCGAGTTCGGAACCGGTGATCTCGCCGGGACGGGTCACCACCATGGCGAGCACCGCCTCTCCCCACTTCTGGTCGGGCACGCCGATGACGGCGGCCTGAGCGACGGTGGGGTGGGTGCTCAGCACGTCTTCGACCTGGCGTGGGAACACGTTGAAACCGCCGCTGACGACCATGTCCTTCTTCCGATCGACCAGGTAGAGGTAGCCGTCGTCGTCCATCCGGCCGACGTCCCCGGTGTGCACCCAGCCACCGCGCATCGTCTCGGAGTTGCGTTGCGGATCCAGGTAGCCCAGCATCTGGCCGAGTTGGCGGGTGCAGATCTCGCCGACCTCCCCGGTCGGCAGCACGGTGTCGTGGTCGTCCTGGATGCTGACCTGCACCCCGAACATCGGCCGGCCGGCCGAGGCCAACCGGGAAACCCACTCCTGCGGCGACTCCTGTTGTCCGGCGGCGTGTTCGTGCTTGCGCAGACACGACACGTAACCCTGCTCGGTGCCGGCGTAGGTCTGGATGAATATCGGGCCGAACTCCTCCAGCGC
The DNA here is from genome assembly GCF_025821625.1 of Mycolicibacterium pyrenivorans. Classification (GTDB taxonomy): domain Bacteria; phylum Actinomycetota; class Actinomycetes; order Mycobacteriales; family Mycobacteriaceae; genus Mycobacterium; species Mycobacterium pyrenivorans. Next base: position 108,233 of record NZ_JACKSH010000253.1, on the reverse strand, counting down.
CTGCCGCAGCCGCTCCGGTGCCATCGGCGCGCCGGCGTAGATCACCGTCTGGAGGCTGGTGATGTCGTAGGCGTCTCGGCCGGCATGGTCGAGCAGCAGATAGATGATGGTGGGCACCACGGCGGTGGCGGTGACGCGGTGGCGTTCGATGTTGGTCAACAACGTCTCGACGTCGAGTCCGGGAAGCATCACGTTGGTGCCTCCGCGGACAAACGTCGGGATGGCGAAGATCTGGGTGAAGTGGGTGAGCGGTGCCCCGTGCGCGAAGACCTCGCCGAAGCGGATGTCGCCGATCTCCAGCCCTGCCGAGATCGCGTAGTAGCTCCACGTGAAGTGCGAGTTGACCACTCCCTTGGGCTCGCCCGTGCTCCCTGAGGTGAAGAGGACGTAGGCCTCGTCATGCTCATCGATGGCGACATCCGGTCGGTTGTCGGCGGCCGCGTCCACGACGGCGGTGAAGTCGAGCGCGTCCACGGCCGCCGTGCCGACCTCTCCGACCCGGACGAGGGTCTGGAGTTTGGGAAGCTGATCGCGGATCGCGGTGATCGCCCCCTCGAACTTGGCGTGATAGACCAAGGTGGTGGCGTCGGTCTGCGCAAGGTTGGAGCGGAACCCGTCGACTGCGGCCCGGGTCGGCATCTGCACCAACACCGCGCCGGCCGCCCAGACCGCCTGCTGGATGGGGATGAATTCCAGGCAGTTGGGCATCAGCAACCCGACCCGGTCGCCTTTCTGAACCCCGGCGCCGATGAGCGCGTTGGCAATGCGATTGCGCCACAGCCGCAGCTCGCGGTAGGTGATGCTGCGGTCGCCGTCCACGATCGCCGTGCGGTCTGCGTAATACGTGCAGGCCCGGTCGAGGACGTCGGGTAGAACCCCCCACATGCCGGGGTTGGAAGGCTTCACGGTGGCCGAACTCCCTACTGCGCGAGCGAGGCCGGGTCGAATCCCTCGACCCAATATTCCGGTGTGATGATCGGCAGGCCGAGCTCCTGAAGAACCGGGGTGTCGTTCCAGTAGGTGGTCTCCCGCGCGATCTTTCCCTCGGAATCAAGCTGCTGCCAGGTGATTCCACGTGTCTGGAGGGTCTTGCCTCCGGTCGGGACACCGCGGAATGTTGCCAGTCCTTCACCGGTCCAGTCCCACAGGATGACCACCGCCGGATTGCCGTTGACGCCGGCGAGTTGGAAGGCTTCGGTCGCGGTGAACGTGTGAACGCCCACGCCGTTGCCGGGGTCGGTGTTGGCGAACGGGGCCAGCCGCGGCCGCAGCTCGGCCTTGGTGATCGCCGTGTCCGTCACGTGGTCGGAGTCGGCGTGGTCGTCATAGACCAGGTCGTCGGCGTAGAGAGCGACAGCGTCGCCGGTGTCACTGGTCAGTGCGTTGGCCCAGCGGGCGGCGTGCTGCGCGGCCAGGGTGGTGTCGAGGCTCATGATGTTCCTTTCAGACCAGCGCCGGTGCTTTGGCCACGGCCGACGGGTCGACGGGCAGGCCGAGTTCGTGGACTGCCGTGGACACGTCCCAGAAGCTCGCCTCGCGCTTGATGCGGCCGTCGGTGTCGTAGATGTGGAACGTGATGCCGCGGGCGCCGGGCACCTTCCCGTTGGTGGGTACCCCGACGAAAGCGCCGGCGGTGGGGGCCTTCCAGGTCCAGCGGTAGATCGCCGCCTTGTCGTCGCCGACCACCTCGTCTATACGGAAGTTGTTGATTCCGATGCCGTTCTCGGTGTCGGCGTTGGCGTAGGGCGCGAAGACCCGCAGCAACTCCTCCTTGGAGGTGATCGTCTGGCCGAGGATCGGATCCTCGAACAGGAAGTCGTCGGCGTACAACGCGACGACGGCTTCTGGGCTGTCCCGGAAGGCCTTCAGCCATTTGACTGCGAACGTGTGGCTCATGAACGGTTCTCCTCGCTGGTGATGCAAGACATCTCCGAACGCTATGGAGATACCGAAGCGGCCACGACTACCGCGGGGAGGAAAGGGACTGCCCCATGGGGGGAGAAGCCCGGGTGACGGCTCCCCGCGGATGGCGTTGACCAGTGACGATCTCCCCCGATGTTGGAGCGAGTTACCCCTGGCGAGGGGTGTGGCGTGCGCACCATCCCGGCAGCATCGGTGCGAACCACACGAGTGAGGGAGTGACAATGCTGGAACAGGATCTGACCGACGAGGATTTCGAGCCGTACTTCGCCAAGGCACAGGAGGTGTCGCAGTTCTTCCGAGAGATCGGCCCCAAGCACGACGCCGAGAACACGTTCGCGTACCCGTCGATCGAGGTATTCAAGAAGTCCGGGCTGGGCGCCCTGCCCATACCGAAGGCGTTCGGTGGACCCGGCGGCAACATCCTTCAGGTCTCCAAGGTGGTCACGGAGATGTCCCAGGGCGACTCGGCGATCACGCTGGCCTACAACATGCACTACATCATGGTCGGCATCGCCGGGAACCTGATGAGCGAGGAACAGAACAAGTACTGGCTGGGCCGCGTCGCCGATGGTGAGTTGATGTTCGGGCCGTTCTCCGAACAGCGCGCCGGCTTCTCCGGCTTGGCCGACATGCAGGCAGTGCCCCAGAAGGGGGGCGGCTGGAAGCTTTACGGCAAGAAGACCTGGGGCACGTTGTGCGAGGCCGCCGACATCATCACCACCAACGCCACCGAAACCGACGCCGACGGCAACCTGCCGGACACCTTTGACGGTCGGGTGGCCGCCGAGAAACTGTTCATCGGCGACTTCAAGGTCGACGAGAACGGCGTCGGTGACGGTATCCGCATCGAGAAGACATGGAACGCACTGGGCATGCACGCGACCGGCACCCAGACCATCGTGTTCGACGGCTACTTCGTGCCCGAGGATGGCTTCGTCTCGCCCTGGCGCGCAGGCGCTTTCGGTGTGCTGGAGTGGGCGTCGCTGATGTTCGCCAGTATCTACCTCGGCATGCAGCAGCGCATCCTCGAAGAGACCGTCAAGGCGCTGTCCAAGAAACATCTCGGCGCGACGTTCGGTGCCATCGTAGCCGCCGACACCGAGGTCAAGAGCATCGGGCACATCATCGACGGCGTCGGCGACATGGCATCCCGCGTGGAGTTCAGCCGGCGGGTGCTGCATCAGACCTGTCAGGAACAGATGGAGGGCAAGGACAAGCTGTGGGCGCCGGAACTGCGGTTCCCGTATCTCGGTCTAGCCAAGACGTTCGTTGCCGACAACGTGATGCACATGTCGCGGCACGCGATGAGCATGGTGGGCGGACAGTCGTTCCGGAAGGGCGGCATCTTCGAGCGGCTCTACCGGGACTCGGCAGCCTCGATGTTCCAGCCGCTCAACGCCGACCAGACCCGCACCTACATCGGGCAGTTCCTGCTGGAATCCGCCGCCGCCAAAAGCTGATCCCGCCGACTGACGCAGAGTCGCACGTCTCGACGCCGAGGCGTGCGATTCTGCGTCTGCTTGTTTAACGGACAGCGCCCTTTACCCCCTCGACGACTGCCGATGTGGCCGCCTCCCCGAGGGGGTACGGCGTGTAGAGGGTGAAACGGTCCACGAGATCGCCGAACCTGCGCACGATCTCAACCCCGACGTCGGCCGGTTCGCCGGCGACCGCGAAGGTGGACAGCACCTCGTCGTCGATCAGAGCCGTCATGGTGGTCCAGTCGCCGGCCTTGGACAAGCGGTGCAGTTCGGTGTGCAGATCCCCCCAGCCGTGTAGGTCGAGCACTCCACGGTAGGCCGGAGTGGCGCCGTAGAAGGCGATCTGATGGCGAACCCGCTCGGTTGCCTCGAGATAGCCGCGTTCATCTGTGCCGGTGACGATCAGGCCGGGGTAGCAGATCGTGAAATCGGCACGGCCGCGCCCGGATTCACTCAGGCCGGCGTCGACCGCGGGAAGTGTCACCTCGCGCAGGTAGCGATCGGTGGTGAAACCGTGCACCAGAAGTCCGTCGGCGGCCTCGGCCGCCACTGCGGTCATCTTCGGGCCGACGGCTGCGATCACGACCGGCGGCGGGCCGAAGGGACTTGGCCCCGGGCTGAACATCGGCGTCATCAGCGTGTGCTGGTAATGATCCCCACGGAAGTCCAGATCGTCTCCCGTCTGCCAACTGCTCCAGATTGCCCGCAGCGCCTGGAGGTATTCGCGCATGCGTTCCGCAGGCGCCGACCAGGGCATGCTGAAGCGGCGCTCGATGTGCGGCTGGATCTGGGAGCCCAGGCCGAGCACGAATCGGCCGCGGCTGAACGTGTTGAGGTCGTTGGCGATGGCTGCCGTCGTCATCGGGCTGCGGGCGAACGCCACGGCCACAGCCGTTCCCAGTCGCATGGTGGGAGATTCCTGAGCCGCGACGAGCAAGGGCAGGAACGGATCCCGGCTGACCTCTGTCGACCAGAGGCCGTCGAATCCGATTCTTTCCGCGGCGTTGACTTGGTCGGTGAGGACGCCGAAGTCCGCCCCTCCGGTACCGTCGATCCCGCCGCCAATGTTGGTATCCACCTTCACGGGGCCAGCCTTGCACGTGCAGCGCGGGGTGCGAGGGCCGCACTACCCGGTGTGGGGAGGCATATCCTCCCTACTGGTGTGGAGGGAGATTGACCCCGGCCATAGATTTACGATATGGGACGCATGTCTGACGAGGTAATGCAGCATCCGCTGAATATGCTCTGGCAGAACATCTTCACGTGGGCGAGCTGGGTGATCGTCCTGATAATGCTCGTCATTGCCGTCTTCATGGGGCTGCGGCAACGTACCCCGTTCTATGTGATCGCCTGCCTGGCCGCGGCCGTGGCGGCGTTCGCGGAGCCGCTCTACGACGTCGCATTCGACCTGTGGTTCTACGATGCCCACGCTGACGGGACAGCGGGCGCCGCACTCAGCCACTTTTCCGCGTTCGGTGTGGTGCAGCCGATTTGGACGCACAGCGGATACGTCATCCTCTATGCCGCCGCCCCTCTCTATATCGGCAGGCGGATCTATGAAGGACGGTTGGGTCGGCGAGGCTTGTTTCTCGTTTGGGGGGCGGAGATCCTCATGTCGACCGCGTTCGAAGCCATCGGGACTGGAACTGGTGTCTATACCTATTACGGACCGTTCGTCGGACGCATCTGGAATTACCCGGCCGTCATAGGGGTGTTGGAGGGAACCCAAACTGTGCTCTTCACGGTTGTGGCGGTTCTGGTGTGGCGGAAGGTCTCGACCAGTTGGGGACTGTTGAGCATCTTCGTCGTGTTCCCCATGACCTTCTTCGGCGCGAATTTCGGTCTCGGTGCGCCGGTCATCATTGCATTGCATCTAGACAACGGACTGTCGACCGATGCGCTCGTCGCCGCCGCTACCATCGTCTCGATCTCGTTCTGCGCCTTGGTGGTGTACGGGCTGAGCAGGTACCTGCCGGATGCTCCGGTCAAGGACGCGCGGTCAGCCGCCGATGCCCAGCACCGCGCGGGCGGCTTCGGTGAGCAGCAGCCGAAGGCGGTGCTCGGCGAGACCGACGCCGTGGAACAGCGGTGACTGAATGGCCCCGATCGCGGCATGGACGACGGTGCGGGCGTCGGCGTCGTTGAGGTCGTCCCGCAGCTCGTCGACCAGGTGGACCCACTCCTCGAGGTAGAGCCGTTGTTTGCGGCGTAGCCGACGGCGATCCTCCTCCGGGAGGTTGTTGATCTCGTTGTGGTAGACCTGAGCCAATTCCCGGTCTGCGACCACGAACTCGACCTGGCCGGCGATGAGCTGGTCGAGTGCTGCGCTCAGGTCTCCCGTCGCGCCGAGGATCTGCTGTTCGTCCCGCAGCAAGTCGTCGATCACCCGGTCGAACAGCGCGACCAGAACGGCCGACTTGCTGTCGAAGTGGCGATAGACCCCCGAGCCGGTGATCCCCGCTGCGGCTCCGATGTCAGCGATCGACACTGCGTGGTAGCCGCTGCGGGCGACAAGTTCGGCGGCAGCTGCCAGAATCCGGGATTTGCGTTCGGGATCGCGGGTGCGCCGGGTGTCGCCGGCGCGCTCCGTGACGATGCTGCTCACCTCCATTTGTGTCTGGCGATTCATTATGCATCGTGTTCGAACTCACCATATCCGTCACCGATGGTGATTGACGACTCATCAGTGGGTGTCGGCCGCGGAAGCCAGTACTGGCTCAGCCGGTGATGTCGCGGCCCAGAGCGACCCGGGCGATGCTCCACAGTTGCACCTCGTTGGCGCCTTCGTAGATCTCGCCCACCTTGCTGTCCCGCCAGATCGATTCGAGATGGTTCACCGTGCCATCCGCAGTCAGTTGACGCACGAACCCGTACCCGCCGTGGACCTGGATGGCGTCGCGGGCAATGTCCACCGCAACTCGACTCCCGGTCACCTTGGCCATCGCTGCCTCAGGTTCAGCCCGTCCTGAGGTGTCCACCTTTCGGGCCGCCTTCTGATACAGCGATCGGGCCGACTCGAGGGCGATCGCGTGCTCGGCGAATTTGAACTGCCAATGCTGGAAACCGCCGAGTTTCGAGCCGAAGGCGCTGCGTTGACGCATGTGCCGCACGGCGTGGTCAAAGGCGCACTGTCCCATACCCACTCCCATGGCGGCGACGCCGATTCTTCCCATGGCCAGGCTCGCCAACGCGGTCGAGAGACCCCTGCCCGGTATGGCGATCACGTGTTCGTCGGGTACGAACACGTCGGTGAATTCCACGTCCGAGGTCAACTGGACGCGGTTACCCATCTTCAAGTCGGGATCGGCGACACAGACCCCGTCGGTATGCATATCTACCAACAGCATGGCTTGGCTGTCCTCGACGACACACAACACCGTCATGATGTCCGCGGCGCAGGAATTGGTGATCCAGCGCTTGCGTCCGTTGAGCCGATAACCACCCGTCACGGCCGTGGCCTGGGTGCGCATGGCGGCGGCCGAAAGATCGGTGCTGGCTCCAGGTTCGCTCGTTGCGAACGAGCCGACGATCTCGCCGCTGATGAGCCGCGGCAGGAATTCGCCGCGGATATGCGGCGGGGACCCGTCGAGGGTGCGGCCCACCAACAGCGCCTGACCGTCGTACAAGGCGGACGCGGCCCCCGGGGTGAAGTAGGCCAACTCCTCGGCAACGGTGGCCGCCGCCAGCACGGGGTACCGCAGACCCCGCCCGCCGACGTCGGTCGCGAACGGGACCGCGTACAGGCCGGCATCGGCGATGGCCTGATGGATGTCGTGCGGAAACGCTGCTTTGGATTCCGTTGCGTTGTTGAGTTCGGCGGCTCGCGGCCGCAGCGTCCTCTCGGCGAACTCGCGGGCCTCGGCCCGAATCTCGACCGTCTCCTCGGGCAGCAGCAGGTCGTCACTCAACGCAGTGGAGATCCGCGAAAGCCCCTCCAGCGAGGATGAATTCGGTTCGTGGCCTGTCAACGGGGGCGCGTCACTTCAGCGTGATGCGGATGGGCAGCCGTTTGAGCCCCCCGACGAAGAGTGTCGAAATCAACTCGGGCTCACCGGCCAACTCGACGGATTCGATCCGCGGGATCAGCTCGGCGAAGAAGCTGTTCATCTCCATGCGGGCCAATGACGCTCCCAGGCAGAAGTGCACGCCGTAGCCGAACGACAAGTGCTTGTTCGGGTCGCGACCGACGTCGAAGCGCATCGAGTCGTGGAAGACCTCCTCGTCGCGGTTGGCCGAGACGTAGCTCAGCAGTACCGCTTCGCCCTTCTTGATCGACACTCCGCGGACTTCGGTGTCGGCCTGGGCGGTGCGCATGAACTCCTTGACCGGCACGACCCAGCGGATCATCTCCTCGACCGCGGTGCCCATCAGCGAGGGGTCGGCCTGCAGCCGGGCCAGTTGGTCCGGGTTCTGGATCAGTGCCAGCAGGCCGCCGGCAATCCCCGCGCTGGTGGTGTCATGTCCGGCACTGGCGACGATCGCGTAGTAGGACAGCGTGTCCATGTCCGACATCGGCTCGCCGTTGATCGTCGCGTTGGCGATCGCCGAGGCCAGATCGTCGGTCGGCGTCTCCCGGCGCGAGGCGGTCAGCGCGGTGAAGTAGGCGAACATGTCCATGATCACGGCCATGAACGCGTCCGGGTTCGTGTCGCGCTGCATCTCTTCGTCGTTCTGACCGAACAGTTCCTGGGTGAGTTTTAGCATGAATGCGAAGTCGGATTCGGGCATGCCCAGCAGCGTCAGGATCACGTACAGCGGGTAGTTGACCGCGATGTCCTGGGCGAAGTCGAGTTCGGGACCCTTCTCGGCCATCTTGTCGACCCAGATCTTGGCCAACTCGTCGCAGCGAGTCTTCAGCGCTCGAAGCGCCGACGGCTTGAACCAGTCCGCGCCGATCTTGCGCAGGTCGCGGTGGTGCGGGTCATCGGTGTGAATCAGGGTGCGCAGACCGACGCCGGCTTCCCGTTCGGCGCGTTGCTTGTCGTCGAACTCGGCGACCTCGAGAAAGGGGCGGGGGTCATTGGTGAACAACTCGTTGTCCCGCTCGATGTCCATGACGTCGGCGTGCTTGGTGATCGCCCAGAACGGTGCATAGGGCGGCACGTCCACCCAGGACACCGGAGCGTGGGCCCGCAGATGGGCGAGCGCCTCCTGCAGGCGCGCTTCATCGGAGTAGGCCCTGGGCTCGGCGAGCACCCGGCCGGCCGGGTCCATGATCCGTGTGGCAGTCATGTGGTGCTCCTGTCGAGATGCGGCAACCGGCTGTCTATATCCAACGGCACGAAAACTCCCAGGTGTATACCGCCTACGGAATGTTTCATTGACCCGTTGGGGGTATCTCTGAGCGGCGAATCGCCCGAGGGGCGGTAGTACCCTTGTGCCGTGCGTCACAAGGATGCCGTGGCTACGGGCGAGGCGGCGGTTGCGGATGGGGATCGCCTGCGCGCGGTCCTGGATGGTCTGCGCTCGATCGCCGACGTTTCAGATCCGGACTGGCGGCCGCGGCTGTTCGACGCGCGCGCCATTGTCGATGGGGCATGGGCGGCACTGGCCGACGCCTTGGATGACAAACCGCAGGCCGGAGCGGTGCTGGAGTTGCTGCGCCGGCTGACGATTGCCGACGACACCCTTATGCGCTCTGCCGGCGCGCCCCGGCGCCCCGGCGCCTCGGGGAAGCGCTGGGACAGCTCGAGGCTGCACCGTCGACGCTGGCGGAGCTGATCAAGCTGGGTCCCCAGCTGACCCGCCTGCTGGGATTCGATCGTTCGATCTTCTCCCGGGTGATCGATGGGGTGTGGACCTCGGAGGCCGTCTTCGTCATCGATGATCCGAAATGGGCCGACGAGATCAACCGAATCGGCCAGGAAATGCCGCAACCGCTGATACCCGGCCTGCACGAGACGGAGATCGTGCGCCGCAGGGAAGCGATGATCGTCATCGACGTGCAGCGCAATTCGGGGGTGCACCGCCCGATCGCCGACGAATCCCGATCCGAGTCCTATGCCGCGGCACCGATCATGTCGGGAAACCAGGTGGTAGGGCTGTTACACGGAGACTGCTACATGCAGGGCCGCGACCCGAGCGGGGCGGATTGCGAAGCGCTCGCCGCGTACGCGAAGGGTCTGCAATTGGCGCTGAGCCGGGCCCGAGCCGCCGAACAACTCCACATGGTCGGCTCGCAGTTGCGTTCCATCGCCAACGACTGCCAGGACGGCGGCGCGTCCCTTCACGAATTCTCCTTCGACCGGGCGAGCCTCGTCGCTGAGGCTGGTTTTCCCCGTGCCGCCCGGGTGACAAAACAGGCTCTCCGGTCGGTGCGCTACCTCTTGACCGCGCGTGAGATCCAGATCATCGAACTCATGGCCAAAGGCTTGAGCAACTCGAGAATCGCTGAGCAACTGGTGATCTCGGAGGGGACTGTCAAGCAGCATGTCAAACACATCCTCCGCAAACTCGGTGCGGGAAATCGGGTCGAGGCGGTGTCGATGCTGTACCAGTCAGACGGTGCGTCTTAACCTCGACTGAGCCCTGAGACCCCCCTTATGAGAGAGGCGACCGCAGGGCGTGTTCGGTTAGCCTGCTCACTCATCGAGTGATTTCGCGAGGGGCCGCCATGACGTATGTCATCACGCAGAACTGTTGCAAGGATGCCAGTTGCGTGCCGGTATGCCCCGTCGAGTGCATTCGCCCGATCGGAGGCATGGGGTCGTTCACCGACACCGAGATGCTGTATATCGAACCGGACGTCTGCATTGACTGTGGCGCTTGCCAGGAGGAGTGCCCGGTCGGGGCGGTCTACCCGGAAGATGAACTCCCGCCGGAACTCGATCGGTTCCGGGAGATCAATGCCCGCTACTTCGAACATCATCCGCTGATGCCGGACGACGCCGCGCATGCCAGCCCGCATTCCGCCGTCAAGACGGGTTCGCTGCAGGTGGCAATTGTCGGCGCCGGCCCGGCCGGCTGCTACGCCGCTGATGAACTGATCCGGATAAAGGGTGTTGAGGTCGACCTGTTCGAGCGGCTGCCCACGCCTTACGGATTGGTTCGCTACGGGGTCGCTCCGGATCACCAACACACCAAGGCCATCACCCGGCTCTTCGACGAGACGCTCGACAACAGCCGACTGCACTGCTATTTCAACGTGCGCGTTGGCACCGACATCAGCCATGACGAACTGATGGCACACCACCACGCGGTCATCTACGCAGTGGGTGCATCCGAGAGCAGACAGCTGGGCGTCTCCGGGGAGACGCTGCCCGGCCACCATGCGGCAGCTGACTTCGTCGGCTGGTACAACGGCCACCCCGATAACGTCAACCGCAGTTTCGACCTGTCAGGGGAGCGTGCCGTCATCATCGGCAACGGCAACGTGTCACTCGACATCGTTCGAGTCCTGCTGTCGCCGCTGGAAACCCTTGCCGCCACCGACATCGCGGATCATGCCTTGGAAGCCCTGCGCGACAGTGCTATTCGGGAGGTTGTGATCCTGGCCCGGCGTGGGCCGCGGCATGCGGCGTTCTCGGTCGGCGAGTTCCTGGCCCTCGGTCTGCTGCCGAATGTCGACGTGATGATCGACGCGGACGACTTGGAGCCCGATCCCGACGACGATATCGAGACCATCATCAAACTCGAGGTCGCCCGTGATTACGCGCAACGCGAACCAACGCCGGGCAACAAGCGCATAGTGTTCCGCTTCTGCGCATCTCCGGAGGAGATTCTGGGCGACACCGGCCTGCACGGCGTGCGGGTGACGCTGCCCGATGGCGGAACCGAAGTCATCGAGACCCGACTTGTCCTGCGCTCGACCGGCTATCGCGGGGCGGCGATCACCGACGTGCCCTTCGACGTGGCGGCCGGAACCGTTCCCAACGACCGGGGACGGGTGGTCGACGAGACCGGGCGGGCGGTTACCGGGGTGTACGTCACCGGCTGGATCAAACGGGGTCCACGGGGAGTCATCGGAACCAACCGCACCTGTGCCGAGGAGACCGCCGCCCGACTCTGGGAGGACTTCGACGCGGGACTTCTGGCGTCGGAGGTTGGCGACCGCAACGAGATCGACGAGAGCCTCGCCGCCCGGGCCGTCACACCGGTGGGCCGGAAGGACTGGGCGGCCATCGACGAAGCCGAACGAGAGCGGGGCGCGGAATCGTCTCGGCCGCGGGTCAAGTTCGTCGATGTCGCCGACATGCTCGCCGTAGCCCGGGACTAGGACGTGAGCACACTGGCCCCCACCACGGACGGTCTCCGCCGGATGCCCGGTGCAGAAGGCATCTGGGCCCTGATCGGCGCCGACGCCGTCGTTTTCGCGATCCTGTTCGCGAGCTTCATGGCGGAACGGAGCCGCAATCCGGAGATCTTCGAAGCGGGCCGGCAGGCGCTCGACATGAATCTCGGTGGCATCGACACACTCATCCTCCTCACCAGTTCATGGACTGTGGCGCTGGCAATTCAGGCCATCAAGCGCAACGCTGTTCACCAGGTTCCGGGTCTCCTGCTGGCCGGGGTGCTGACCGGTGTGCTGTTCATGGCATCCAAGGTGATCGAGTACGCGGGCACGATCAACGACGGGATCACACCGGCCACCAACGCCTTCTTCATGTGGTACTTCACCTTGACCGGAATCCACTTGATCCACGTCCTGCTCGGCACCGGGCTGTTGACATTCGTATGGGCCCGTGCCCGCCGCGGCGCCGTCAACTCGGCGAATCTTGTTGTGCCTGAGAGCGTTGCCTCGTTTTGGCACCTGGTCGACCTGCTGTGGATCGTGCTGTTCCCACTGCTGTACCTGATGAAGGCGCAGTGATGTCGATCTGGCACGAGCGGGCGACGAAGGTGTGGCTGACGCTGATCGCACTGACGGTGGTCACCACCTGGGGACTGTCGAAGGACTTGTTCAGTCCTGCCGTCGCCGTGGGGGGGACGTTCCTCATCGCGGGCCTGAAGGTCAGATACGTGATGTTGGACTTCATGGAATTGCGGTACGCGCCGGCGGCCTCGCGGATCTTTTTTCAAGGCTGGATCGTCGTGGTCGTCGCGATCGTTCTCGGCTTCTGGTTCGGCTCGTGAAGTACGGAACTTCACATAAGGAAAGGTGACCTGATGTCAGCGGACGGCAGACCCAATTCGCTCAAGATCGGATTGTGGTGCAACTGGATTTTCGTGGCGTTGACCGCCGTCGGGTGGTTGGGCATCGCGCACTTCTTCGCCCCCGCGCGGGCGGATCTGGGTCTGGAAGCCACCAAAGTGTGGTTCACCGAGACCCATCGCACCGGTGTGATCGTCGGGTGCACGCTGTTCTACATCGGCGCCGGCCTCCTCACGCCAGGATCCATCGTGTTCGGCATGATGCTGTCGAAAATCGAAGGCCGGCACCCGTTGTGGTCGGCCACCACGGCGGTATGCGGGGTCTTCATCTCGCTGATCGTGTTTCTCAACTGCTGTGCCTGGATCGTGGCCGCCTATCGGCCGGAGTTCGGCGCCGACGTCATCCAATCCTGGTACGACTGGGCTTGGTTCGCCTTCCTCCTGGGCTGGATCTATCTGGCTATCGAGATGGCTGCCACCGGCATCGTCGAACTGATGGATGACCGACCCAACCCGATGATCCCGCGGTGGTTCACCTGGCTGACGCTGGCCGGCGCGCTGGCCATCTTCACCGCGGCCGGGCCGGCGTTCTTCAAGAGCGGCCCCTTCGCGTACCACGGCTTGCTGGCCTTCTACATGCCGGTCATGGTCTGGGGTTCGTACCTCTGCATCACCACCTGGTTCATGATGCGGGAACTCAACCGCGCGGCCTGACATCAGACAGCAGCCCCGGGGGTGAATCCCCGGGGCTGCTGTCTGCCGGCGAAAGCGGTTAAGCGCTCGGCTTCTTCTCCGGGGTCCAGGTGGCGGGCAGTCGCTTGGTGCCGTTCATGAAGTTGGATAGCAGCAAATCCGGCTCGCCGACCTCGAGATTGGGCATGCGGTGGTAGATCTCGCGCATCTGTGCCTTGAGAACCTCACGGCCCAGGATGTGGCCGAGGCAGTAGTGCGGGCCGCCCGCGCCGAAGGCCTGGTGCGGGTTGTGCTTCTCATCCCGGCTGATGTCCATCGTCTGGGAGTTCTCGAACACCTCTTCATCGCGGTTGCTGGCGATGTACCACAGGACGACCTTGTCGCCTGCCTTGAAGGTGACGTCATCGAGCTGGTAATCGCGAGTGGCGGTGCGGCGGAAATGCATCAGCGGCGGCTCCATCCGCAGTACCTCGTTGACCGCGTCGTCCACCCGGCCGTCGAAGTCCTCCATCAGGTAGGCGAGCTGAGCGGGATGCTGCTGGAACAGGTCCAGGGCGCTGGCCATCGCATGGCGAGTGGTGTCGTTGGCGCCCGCGGCGAGCAGGGCGAAGAAGACGCCCACCTCGTCCTGGTTCAGCTTTTTGCCTTCGTACTGTGCCTCGGCGACCCAGCTGAGCAGATCGTCCCCCGGATTCTTCATCCGCTCGGGCACCAGCTCGTTGGCGAGGGTGGCCAGCTTCATCGAGGCATCGGCGAACACCATCAACGGGGATCCGATGTGGGCGTACTCCGGGTCGTTCCAGCACGCGAACTGCTCCGCGGCGTCCATCGTGTACTGGATCTGGTCTTTGTCGGTGATCCCCAGCATGCTGCAGAACACTTGGCCGGGAACCTCTTTGGTGATCAGCTCGCACAGGTCGCCCTCGCCGCGGTAGGCGACGTCGTCGACGATGCCTCTGACGATGTCGGCGATCCTGTCGGTCATCTTGCGGATGTTGCGGGGGGTGAAGGCGACGGTGACGATGTTGCGCAACTCGGTGTGCCGGGGCGGGTCGGTCACGATGAAGGACAGCATGGTCTCCAGTTGCGGGAAATCATCGATGAAGACTCCCTCGGCCGAGCTGAACACCTCGACGTTGCGCGAGACCTCACGCAGGTGCTTGTGCTTGACCAGTGACCAGAAGCCCTTGGCGTTCTGCAGATTGGGATCCAGTGAGTCGGGCGCGTCATTCCAACTGATCGGTGTGTTGTTGCGCAACCAGGTGAACGCCTCGTGTCGGTAGGCGCGCGGCCGTTGCCAGAACTCCAGGGAATTCAGACGTGTGTCGATGCCCTCCGTGGAAGTGCTCATCGAATATCCCTCAACTCTCGCCTCTGCCGGGCAGCGGTCCCCCAGCGATGGTCGGTTAGACGCTACGGAGCATGTGACCGCGACCACATCGACTTATAGGGGCAACTTTTCCTGCCAGAGGTGGTATCCCTCGGCGGTGCCGTCACGGGGAGCGGGTCATCTGCCGGTACCGGGCCACGGCATCGGTGCGGTTGGAGGCGCTGAGCTTGTCCATGATGCGCCGGAGGTGCGATTTCACCGTTCCTTCGGAGATGAACAATCGGCCGGCGATCTGGACGTTGGTCCTGCCCGCAGCCAGCAGGTTCAACACCTGAAGTTCCCGGCGTGTCAGCTGGTCGGCGACACTGCTGGCGGTTCCTTCGGTCACCGGCGGGGCGGCCCGGGGCGGTTCTGGCGGTCCCGCCGTTGCGCCGCCATGTTCGGCATCACCCAGCCCGGTGAGGGAGTCGACGGCACGGAGGTGCTCGACGGCGGTGCCGCGCACCGCGTGCAGCTTGTCCATCACGATGTTGCGTTCCATGATCGCGCCCAGTCCCTCGGCGAACACGCCGAGTAGGTCGCGATCCTCGGGGCCGACATCACCGAATTCGGTTGGGGCATCAGCGTGCAGCAGTGCCACCGGCACCTGCCAGACATACACCGGTGCCGCGATGTAGACGTCGGGTTTGACGACACCGACGAGCTCGGTGTTCACCCGCGGGTCGCCTTGCGGGTGCTCGACGAGGATGGGTGTCTTGGTGTGAACCATCGCGCTCTCCGGCAGTGGGCAGGCGAGCCGACGTGGGTGTGCGCGTCCCGCTTCGAGCAACGCGCTGCTCATTGCCTCATTGCCGGTGGTGTGTGCTGAACGCACCAGCCATATGTTGTCCCGAATCAGCGAGAACAGCACCCGGCCGAAGCCGGCGCCACAGAGCTCGACGGGGATACGGTCGGCGAGCTCGCTGTTGACCGAGACGTTTCGTAGCCTGGCGAGAGCCAGTTTGGTTTCGGCAGCCCGGTGGCCTGTGGGCACCTCGGATGAGGGGCCTGACTCCGACGGTTCCGCCGATCGGTGCGGTGCTGCCACCAGGCTCACGCTAGGTGGCATCGATCGCGCGCCGCATCTCCCAAGAGGGGTAAGTGTGGGCGGCCGACGCGGAGTCCTAGAGATCGACGATCCGAATCGAGGCGGTGGGGCAACTCTCAGCGGCCTCCTCTACCTCGGCCCGCTTGTCGGCGTCCACCGTCTCGGTGAGCACCGTCATCCGGCCATCACCGTCTTCGGCGACCTCGAAGAACTCCGGCGCGTGCATCTCGCACAAACCGATCCCGGAGCACGTGGTGCGATTGAAGACTATTCGGCCTGCGACAGCCATCGTCGCCTCCTTCTGGCAAGTTTGGGTTCTACCCTTGTCCATCCGAGTACACCAAAGCCGCGTGAACCGCGGCAGTCTCCAAAGGGAGGACTATCGCGCCGAAAGGGGTAGTCCTCGCCGTTGGTGTTCAGCCTCGGAACACGCCGGGTGGTCCCGGCAGGTATGAGACGTTCCACTTGCGCCAGCCCTCCCCGTGCTGAACACCGCTGCCGATCCGAATCTGGCGCACGAAATCGCCGCATTCGCTTGCGGTACAGAGGATCTGGCTGCGTACGCGGTCCTTGACTTCTTCGGTCGAAAGTCCGTCGCGAAGGAAGAACTCGACCGACTTCCACGGCTGGCTCATCGTGCGTCCTTCCGGTAGCGCACCGGCTTCACCCGACAGTAGCGATGGGATCTGCGGTCCGCCATTGCCGTATGGGCGGACTTTCGTGCCTCGAATGGGGGTTACCTTGCATACATGACTGATAACCCCTGCGACCCTTCGCTGTGGACCCCGGTGACCGGCTTCGAGGAACTGACCGACATCACCTACCACCAGCACGTGCTCGAGGGCGTGCCGCAGCCGACGGTGCGGGTGGCGTTCAACCGGCCCGAGGTGCGCAACGCATTTCGTCCGCACTCCGTTGACGAGCTCTACCGAGCGCTCGATCACGCGCGGATGTCGCCGGACGTCGGGGTGGTGCTGCTGACCGGCAACGGGCCATCACCGAAGGACGGCGGGTGGGCGTTCTGCTCGGGTGGCGATCAGCGCATCCGCGGACGCAGCGGATACCAGTACGCGGAGGGGGAGACGGCCGACACCGTTGACGCGGCGCGCGCCGGCCGGTTACACATCATGGAGGTGCAACGGCTCATCCGGTTCATGCCGAAGGTGGTGATCTGCCTGGTCAACGGCTGGGCCGCCGGCGGGGGCCACAGCCTGCACGTGACCTGCGACCTCACGCTCGCCAGCCGTGAGCACGCCCGGTTCAAGCAGACCGACGCCGACGTCGGCAGCTTCGACGGTGGCTATGGCAGCGCGTATCTGGCCAAGCAGGTCGGACAAAAGTTCGCCCGCGAGATCTTCTTCCTCGGTGAGCCCTATACCGCCGAGCAGATGCATCAGATGGGTGCGGTCAACCGTGTGGTGGACCACGCCGACCTGGAATCCGTCGGACTGGAATGGGCGTCGAAGATCAACGGCAAGTCGCCGCAGGCGCAACGGATGCTGAAGTTTGCATTCAACCTGCTCGACGACGGGTTGGTGGGTCAACAGATCTTCGCCAGCGAGGCCACCCGGCTGGCCTACATGACGGACGAGGCCGTCGAGGGCCGAGACGCCTTCCTGGAGAAGCGTGACCCGGACTGGAGCCGGTTCCCGCGGTATTTCTAGTCGGTGTCCTTCGCAGGGGGTATACGCCGTCCGCCGATTTCACCCTTCTGGAAGATGTGGGGCGCCGGGGTCGGAGATCACTATTGCGGTAGGAAATCTCGACATCGATGAAAGGTGCGCCGTGCGTACTAAGGCAGCAGTCCTGTGGGAACTCGGCGGCAAGTGGGAGGTCGACGAGGTCGACCTGGATCCGCCCAAGGCCGGCGAGGTGATGATCAAGCTGACGGCGAGCGGTTTGTGCCATTCCGACCATCACCTGGTCACAGGTGACATCCCGGTGGGGCTTCCGTACGTGGGCGGCCACGAGGGCGCCGGCGTGGTCGCCGAAGTCGGGCCGGGGGTCACCGATGTGGCCGTTGGTGATTCGGTGGTGCTCAGCTTCCTTCCCGCGTGCGGCAAGTGCTCCTACTGCGCGCGCGGCATGACCAACCTGTGCGACCTTGGCGCACAGATCATTCAGGGCCCGCAGCTCGACGGCACCTACCGCTTCCACGCGCGCGGCCAGGGCCTGGGCCAGATGTGCCTGCTGGGCACCTTCGCCGAGTACACGGTGGTGCCGATGGCCTCGGTGGTCAAGGTCGACCCCGGGACCCCGCTGGACAAGGCCGCCGTGATCGGCTGCAGCGTGCCCACCGGTTTCGGCAGCGTGGTCAGGACCGCCGGTATCGGCCCGGGAGACTCCGTGGTCATCATGGGTGTGGGCGGGATCGGCGCCAACGCCGTGCAGGGCGCCAAGAGTGCCGGCGCCCGCCACATCGTGGCCATCGACCCGGTGGAGTACAAGCGCGATCAAGCCAAGATCTTCGGCGCCAGCCACTCGGTGCCCGATGTCGCCGCGGCCCAGGCCCTGGTCTCCGAACTGACCCGCGGCCAGATGGCAGACGCCTGTGTGATCACCACCGACGTCGCCGAAGGCGCCTACGTGGGCGAGGCGCTTAGTCTGGTCGGCAAGCGCGGCAGGGTGGTCGTCACCGCCATCGGTCATCCCACCGAACTGACCATGAGCGGCTCGTTGTTTGAGATGACTCTGTACGAGAAGTCCGTTCACGGATCGCTGTTCGGCTCGTCCAACCCGCGGCATGACATTCCGCGCTACCTGGAGATGTACAACCTCGGGGAGTTGATGCTCGACGAGCTGATCACCCGCGAATACACCCTCGATGAGGTCAACAAGGGTTATGACGACATGCTGGCCGGCCGCAACATCCGCGGCGTGATCCGGTTCTGATCGGCGGCGGATCAGCCGACGTTGGCGCCGGCGGTCGAGATCAGGCGGTGGTAGCGCGCCACCGCCTCGGTCCGATTGGTGGCACCCAGCTTGCGCAGGATGTGCTTGACGTGTGACTTGACCGTGCCCTCGGTGACGAAAAGCCCGGTGGCGATCTGGGCATTGGTCTTGCCGGATGCAAGGTTGCGCAGCACATCCCATTCCCGCGGCGTCAGCCGCTCGCTTCGCCCGTCGGTGAACATGGCGGCGTTACCCCGGCCGGGCTCGCCGTGCTCGATGCCGAAGTCCCCGTTGTCACCTATGTCGGTGGTGAAATCGTCGGCAATCGCCGTCACGCCGGCCAGGTAGTCGCTTGTCGCGCGCCGCACGGCTTGCAGGCGCTCCATCAGCTGGGCCCGTTCGATTGCCAGTCCGAGCCCCTCTGCATAAGTGCCCAGCACGCAGCGGTCGAATTCGTCGACGGCACTGTCGACGTCGCGGTCGGCGTGGATCATGGCGACGGGCTCACCCCACGCGAGCACCGGAGCGGCGACATAGCTCGCGGTATCGGTGAACCGGATGAACTCGGCGTGCACCCGGGGATTGGACTGCGCGTCACAGATCACCATCGGGGTACAGCGACGGACCATTTCGCTTTCCAGAAGCGGCCCCATGAGTCGCCGGGGATGGACCCGGCCGATATCGACGAGCGCCTGGCCGAAATCGGGATCGGTGACGGAGAACCCGGAGCGCGCCAGCCAGGTGCCTTGTTCGATGTTGGAGAACAGTGCACGGCGGAAACCGATCCGACGTGCCTCGATCGGCGCGCGTTCGGCGAGCGCACTTGTCGACGGGGCGTTTCGCAGCGCGGTAAGCGCCTCCCTGGCCCCGGCGGCGACCGCGGTGCGGCGCTCGAGCAATGCGTCTTTGACTTCGACCTGGGCCGCGACCGAATCCAACATCAGAGTCGCGACGCGGGTCGCCGGAAGTCCTTCGGGGTGGCTTTCCAAGACGTCCGCCAACGCCCGGCGGGCGGACCCCAGGGCGTGGTCACTGGCCTCCAGATCGGCACGCCCGGACAGCGGTGCCACAGCGTTGTCGCCGAGCAACCCGGCCGCTTCGCTGAGGATGTCGCGGGTTCGTTCGACACATTGGTTCGACATGGCCATCCTTTCCGTCAGACCGACGGCGGCAGGTAGATCGTCTTGTAGACCTGGAAGGCATCCAAGCCCTCCGGACCCAATTCCCGCCCGATGCCGCTGTCTTTGATCCCGCCGAAGGGAGCTACCGGGTCATTGGTGTAGTGGTTGACGCCAACAGTTCCCGACCGGACCTTTCGGGCGACGCTAACAGCGCGTTCGACATCGGATGACCAAACGGTGCCACCCAGTCCGTAATTGCTGTCGTTGGCAATCATTACCGCCTCTGCTTCGTCGCCGTACGGGATGACAGACAGCACCGGGCCGAAGATCTCTTCGCAGGACACTTGAGCCGTGTTGGTCATGTCGGCCAACACCGTCGGCTCGACGAACCAGCCGCGATCCAATCCCTTCGGACGTCCGCCGCCGGTGGTCAAACGGCCCTCCTGCTTGCCCTTGGCGATGTAGCCCTCCACCCGGTCGCGCTGTCGGCTGGACACAAGTGGGCCGATCTTGGTCTCCGGGTCCAGTGGATCACCAATGGTCAGCCCGGCCGCCAGCGCGGTAACGGTGTCGACGATCTCGGAATAGCGGCTGCGCGGTGCCAGCACCCGGGTGTTGAGCCAGCAGATCTGTCCGTTATTGAGCAGGGTGACGCCGAAGAACGACTCGATGTTCGCGCCGAGGTCGGCGTCATCGAGGACGATGGCGGCCGACTTGCCGCCCAACTCGAGGGTCACCGGACGAAGCAGACGGCCACACGTCTCGCCGATCGCCCGGCCCGCGGCGGTGGATCCGGTGAACGAGACCTTGTTGATTCCGGGGTGGGCCACCAGGTAGGCGCCGAGTTCACGCCCGCCGGGGACCACGTTGAGGACGCCCGCGGGCAGGCCCGCGGCCAGCGCCGCCTCCGCCATCAGGAAAGCGTCGAGCACGGTCTCTTCGGCCGGCTTGAGCACCATGGTGCAGCCGGCGGCCAGCGCGGGGGCGATCTTCAGGAACGAGATGCCCTGCGGCACGTTCCAGGGTGTGATGGCGGCGACTACACCGACTGGCTGACGAGAGACCAGCGCAGTCCCGCCGAGCATGCCGGGTCTGGCATCCTCAGCCGGCATGCTGTTCATCAATCCGCTGTAGTAGCGCAACAGCAGTGGGGGAAAGCCGGCTTCGAACTGGTGCGCAAGCCAGATCGGCATCCCGTTCTGCATCGAGACTCGGCGGGCGGTCTCCTCGCCGCGGGCTTCCAGTTCCGCAGCGAACCTCTCGAGCACCTCACCTCGCTGGGCGGGACTCCAGTTCGACCAGCCGTCGGGGTCGTCGAACGCGGCCCGCGCGGCGGCTACTGCGGTGTCGACGTCGGTTTCGCTGCCGCGCGGCACCGATCCGATCTGCTCCTCGGTGGTCGGGGAGTGCACGTCGATCGTTTCCGTCTTCGCCGGATCGGACCACTGGCCACCGATATAGAACTGACGGTAGTCGATCGACATGTGTGCCTCCCTGATGGCTGATGGTCAGCGCCATCCACGCCGCGCGTGTGATGGCTGTCACCACAGCGTGCCAAAGTGACGCCAAAAATACAACCTTTAAAAAGGTCAGGCCAAAAATGTGTCTGACTGCCCCGTCGCGGGCGTTGGAAATCAACTGGGGAAGCCGACCGAAATTCCCTCGTTGGCCAGCATCACCCCGATGATCCGACGGGCGTGTCCTGCGGCCACGTCGGCCTGAAACTCGGCGCCGGCCTGCCAGCGCTCGTATCCCGAGTGCTGGGACGCCATGTCAAGCACGGCGACATCGCGCCTTGCGACGCCGTCGAGGAACACCCGCAGTCGGTCGGTCGCAGCAGCCTCGCCGAGCGCATAGTTGCGGGACGCCGCCATGACGACGCGTGTCGATGTCTCGGTCTCGGGGGTGATGGCGTGGATACGGGTGGTGGACGACGCCTCGCCGGGAGCCGTCTCGACGTCCCATCGCTGCAGATGCAGGGCGGGCGAGGCGAAGGTGCCCATCTCGCGGCGCCGGTAGTCCACGGCGCGATCCAGTCCGCCGGCCTCGGCTTCCCAGTCGGTGGGACGTGCGGGCGGCAGTACCCGGGTGTAGGACACCGTGGTCTCGGTGACCTCCACCTCGCTGAAAGCAGGCATGCTGCGGATCGATTCCGGCATGTCCGCCGCATGCAGGATCGGTGCGTAGCTGAAATCCAGGTAATGCTCGTGGACCATCATGTAGTTCGCGGCCACGTCCCATGCGCTGTAGAACGTCTCCCAGCCGGACTGCCGGATCCACGGCACCGTCGGTGGCCGGCTGACGGCCGCGGCGCCGGGCGATCCCATCCAGATCCAGATGAACGGCGGATCTTCGAGCACCGGGAAGACCCGAACCCGCATGCCCGTGGGAACGCGGTGCTGGGAAGGAATGTGGGTGCACGTGCCGTCGTGGTCGTAGGTACAGCCGTGGTAGCCGCAGATCAGTTGCTCGCCGTCGACAAGGCTGTGCGACAACGGAAAAGCCCGATGGGCGCAACGATTCTCGAAGGCGCTCAGCCGACCGCTCGCAGCGCGCCACAGCACGACGTCGTCACCGAGCAAGCGCCTGCCGAGTGGCGTTGTCGTCACCTCGTCGGCAGTCGCTGCGACATACCAGCAGTTTCTGGGGTAATTGGCGGTCACAGGTCAAGCACCAGTCTTGGGGTTCGCGAGCGTGACACGCAAAGAATCATGTCGCCGGCCTCTTTGTCGGGCGCCTTCAATACCGAATCGAGGTGTTCCGGAACGCCTTCCAGCACTTTGGCCTTGCAGCTGCCGCAGACCCCTTCATAGCAACTGGTGGTGATCGGCACCCCCGCCTCTTCCACCAATTCCAGGATCGAGTCGCCGGCTTCCACCTCAAGGGTGATCCCGGATCGCTGGCACACGACTTCGAACCGCTCGAGTGCCGCGCTGTCGGTTTGAGCGCTCGGCGCTTTGGCGGCGAACCGCTCGATGTGCAGGGAGCCCTCCGGCCACTGTGCACACCGGTCTTCGACGGCACTCAGCAGCGCTTCGGGACCACAGCAGTACACGACGGTATCGACCTCGGGTTCACCTAGCAGAGAGTCGAGGTCGAGGAGGCCGCTTTCGTCGTGGGGCCACACGGTTACCCGATCAGGATGACGTTCGACCAGTTCGTCGACGAACGCCATGGAACGCCTGCTCCGTCCGCCGTACAAGAGGGACCAATCGGCTCCGGACAAGGCCGCGGCCTCCACCATCGTCATGATCGGCGTGATACCGATGCCCCCGGCGATGAAGCGATACTTTGGTGCATCCACGAACGCAAAGTGGTTGCGGGGTCCCCGCACTCGCACAACCGAACCCACGTGCAGTCGCTCGTGAACATATTGCGAACCGCCGCGGCTGGCCGGGTCGAGCAGTACCCCGATACGCCACGTCGTCAGATCGCGAGGGTCACCGCAGAGCGAGTATTGCCGGGTCAGACCGTCACCCAAAATCAGATCGATGTGAGCGCCAGGCTGCCACCTGGGCAGCTCGGCGTCGTCGGGATAGCCGAGGTCCAGCACCGCGACACCCTCGGCAGGGGTGCCGCGACGCCGCACGACCAACTCTGCGGTGAACTCGTGAACGCTTGCGCTCGGCATTGTGGAGATGGCTGCTGTCCTGATGGTTCAGCGGTTCAGGACACCGTCACCGTCGCAGGCAGGTGCTTGAGACCACCCACGAAGTTGGTATGTGTGACACTTCCCGGCCCCTGAACCTCGATGGACTCAAGGCGGGGCAGCAGCTGCTCGAACATCACCCGCAACTCGAGCTTGGCCAGGTGCTGGCCCACGCAGGTATGCGGACCGAAACCAAACGCCATGTGGTTATTGGGGCTGCGGTCGATGTCGAAGGTGTTCGGGTCCGAGAAAAGGTCCTCGTCACGGCAGGCCGACTGGAACAGCGGCATGATCCGATCACCCTTCTTGATGAGCTGGCCGTTCAGTTCGTGGTCCTGTTCGGCGCGGCGCATGAAGTGCTTGACCGGCGCGACGTAGCGCAGCCCCTCCTGGATGAGCTTGCCGATCAGGCTCCGATCCGACTTGACCCTGGCGAGCACGTCGGGATGCAGGGCCAACTGTTGCAGGGTCCCTGCGAGCGTCGCCGAGGTCGTGTCGTGGCCGGCCGTGCAGATGGCCATGAACCAGCCGTAGGAGTACGGAGCGGGCCAGTACTCGCCGTCGGGTGTCTTGGCCAGGGAGATCAAGGTAGCCAGATCGTCGCGCGGATTGGCTCGCCGGTCTTCGACGAGGACGTCGAAATACTTGTAGAAGGTCTGCACGGTTTCGGCGAACTGCTGGGCCATCGCCTCGGGGGACACTTCGACGGCCTCGCGCTGGTGCTCGGGATCGGCCGTTCCGAAGAACTCCTGGGTCAGCGCCATCATCTGGGGCTCGTCGGATGCCGGCACACCCAGCAAGGTCATGATCACGTGCAACGGATAGCCCAGAGCCCAGTCGTCGACGAGGTCGATCCGCTTGCCACCTGTCGAGAGCGACTTCAGTTTCTCGATGGACTCGTTGGCCAGTTCCCGCGCCTGCCCCTCCAGGGCCTTGAGCCGGGCCGGCTTGAAGTAGTCGAACACGATGTTCTTGACGGTGGTGTGCTCGGGTGGATCGAGAAACGGCAGGGCATCCATCAACCGCAGGCTGCCGCCGAGCATGCTCTTGGTGAACTCGTCGCCCGCCTGGTTGGTCAGGATGGGGTTGTGGGCCCCGGGTTGGGCGCCGCCGCCGGCGGAGAAGACCTCGGGCTGGAGGCTCTCCACTTCCTGGATGTCGGCGTACTTGCTGACCAGCCACAGCGGATCGTAACCCTCGACTACGGCCTTGCCCACCGGCATGTTGTCGCGCATCCACTTGTAGGCCTCGTACAGCGAGGCAAGATCGGCGTGACCCTCCGGCAGCACAATCCGGCGGGCGATCTCGTCCGGGAGGATCGCTTCCTTGGTGTCTTGGGCGGTTGTCACTGCTGTCCTCTTTCCGACGTGTCGTCCAGTGTTTCGGCGTGAGCCAAGTCTCACCGGGTTGACGCTCGCTTGCGTCACCACTAGGTGGAGTCCTTACTCCCGCTTTCGGGGTATGTCCGCGCGCCGTGGCCCGGTCAGGCCTCCGGACAGCCCTCGTCAATCCACTGCACGACCTGGGCGATCTCCTCGTCGGAGATCGGGTCGAGGTAGGCGGGCATCCGCATGATGCTGGCCCCGTCGGGCGCCGGTTCCAGGTCGGACCCGAACGGTGCCACGCCTTGCAGGGACTTGACCAGATTGGAATTGGCGCCGTCGCCGGGGGTCACCAGTTTGCGACCGCCCACCTTCATGGCAATGAATCGGTCCCTGGTCACGCCCCGCCAGAACGGACCGTGCGAGGACACGTCGGCATCCGGCCCGCCGACCGAGCGGTCGAGGATGTCGATGACGTCAGTGAAGTTCATTGCTGACTCCTTCAGCTCGGGATCGGTCATGCCGCGGAGATTCCGCCGTTGACACTGATCGCCTGTCCGGTCAGCTTTCCGGCGGCCGGGCTGCAGACGAACACGGCCAGTGCGGCGATGTCGTCCGCGTCCGGAACTCCCAGGGACGCCTGCTTGGCGGCGCTGGCGAACAGCTTGGCGCTGAATCCCTCGCCACTGGTGATGCGTTCGGTCGACGCGGTGCCGTGCACCAGTGACGGCGTCAGGGCGTTGGCCCGGATGCCGTGGCGTTTCTCTTCGATGGCGAGGGTGCGGGTGAACATCACGATGGCGGCCTTTGCGGCGCCGATCATGGCCTCCCCGGGTGTCGCCGTCTTGGCGGCGTCGGAGGCGACGTTGACGATGACGCCGCCCTTGCGGCTGCGCATTCCCGGCAGCACCGCGCTGGCCATATGCATCGCAGGGGTGGCCATTTCGGTGAGGATGCGGCTGATGTCGCTGGCGGGGATATCCTTGAAAAGCTCTGGCGCGATGCCGTCGGCGGCGGTGGTGCACATCATGATGTCGATCCCGCCGAGGAGCCGTTCGGCGTCAGCGGCGATCTCCGCCGCGTCTGCCGGATCCAGCGGGCTGCCGGCCAGGAAGTGGGCATCGGCGCCGAGATCGGTCAGCGACTTGGCGGCAGGCTCACCGCGTTCGGGGTTGCGGCCGACGATCACTATCCGCGGCACGCCGGCCTGGGCGAGGGCCTTGGCGGTGGCGAATCCGATGCCGGCGGTGCCACCGATGATCAGGGCGCCGCACTCGTTGAGGGCCTTGGGCGGTGGGAGTTCGTTCGCGGTGGTCACAATGTCTCCAATCGAATGATCTAAAGAGTTGTCCGGCAGACCACTTGGCTGCGGTTCTCCAACTCCAGGGCGGACAGGAACGAGTCGATCTCCGCGCTGCGGATCAACGAGTTCTTGGTTGCGCGAATGCCCTCGGCGCCGTTCTGGGCGATGTCCTCGGCGACGTCGATGGCCGCTGTCACGACCTCCTCGCCGTCGACAGGAACAATTCGGTTGGCCAGGCCCATCCGCACGGCTTCCTCGGCTTTGACGGTCCGCCCGGTGAACGAGATCTCCGCGGCGCGGGCCGGCCCGATCACCCGCGACAGGTGCCAGGAGGCGCCCAGTTCGCCGATGGACAGACCGACCCGCACAAAGCCGGCACTGAAACTCGCTGAGGCCGTTGCCAACCGGATGTCGGCGGACAAAGCCAGGGACAGCCCCCCGCCGGCGACCGGCCCGCTGATCGCGGCGATCACGGGGCAGGGCAGCGAGCGCAGACCCGACGTGCCGGCCGAGGCGGTGTCGACGAGTTCGTTGAATTCCGGGATGCTCATCTTGGCGATGACCTCGACCTCCTGCAGATCGAAGCCGGTGCAGAAGGTGGCCCCGCCGGCACCGGTGATGATCAGAGCGCGCAACGGCGCCTTCCGCAACGTGTGTGCATACCAGGCGATTTCGCCGAACATTTCGACGGTCTGGGAGTTCCCCCGGTCGGGCCGGTTCACCGACATCACCGCGATACCGGGCGCAGGTTCGGCGATGGTGAGCGTGTTGGCGTGGCCGAGTTCGGCCAGGATGTCGGCCATCGGCCGGGTGGAGACCCGGTTCCAGTCCGCCATCAGGCACCCGCGAAGTTGGGTGCGCGCTTCTCCCGGAATGCGGTCAGCGCCTCGGGCATGTCGGCGCACCGGGTGAGCAGTGCCTGCCCGCGGCTCTCCAGTTCGAGCGCCGCGGCGAACGAACTGATCTCGAGGTTGGACTGCAGGGCCCGCTTGGACAGCTTGATGCCGCCGGGGGAGTTGGCGCTGATCTGGCCCGCCATCTTCAGTGCGCGCTCGATCAGGTCGTCGGGTCCGGTGATGGCGTTGAGAAGCCCCAGCCGCTCGGCTTCCTCTGCCCCGACCATGCGACCGGTAAACGCGATGTCGGCGGCCTGCGCCGGCCCGATGAGCCGGGGCAGTAGCCAGGACGCGCCGAGATCGCCTGCGGATAAACCAATCTTGACGAAGGCCGTGTTGAACTTCGCACTCGGCGAGCCGAGGCGGATATCGGCCATCAGGCTCAGCGAGAACCCGCCGCCGGCGGCGGCACCGTTGACCGCCGCGATCACCGGGACCGGGATCGCGCGCACCGCGGCGAGCGCTCGGGCGGCCCGGTTCTGCTGGTCGAACATGCCCAGTGCAGATAACTCCGGCAGGCGTTCGGCGTCATCGAGGTCATAGCCGGCGCAGAACCCCGCGCCGGCGCCGGTGAGGATCACCACGCGAACGTCGTTGTCGTCGGCGAGATCGCGTGCGACCCGCTCCAGTTCGTCGAACATCACATTGGTCATCGCATTGAGCCGCTCGGGCCGGTTCAGTGTGATGAGGCATACCCCTGGGGCGGGTTCAGTCGCGATGAGTGTTTCGTAGTCGCCGCATTCCATGGTTTCTCCTTAGTTGCTAGGCGAAGTTCGGGCGGCGTTTCTCCACGAACGCCCGCAGGCCTTCGGCAGCCTCACCACGTTCGAAGAGGTCTTGGATCTGGTCCACTTCGTACCTGAGGCCCTCGGCCAGCGGCAGGTCCGCGGACGCGCCCACCGTGCGGACCACCGCCTGTTGCGCCGGTGCCGACGCGGCACACAGTTCGGTCGCGAGTTCGCGGGCCGAGCTCACCGCTGAGCCGGCCGGTGCCAGCCGGTCGACCAGTCCGATCCGCAGTGCCTCGGCGGCGTCGATCTGGCGGCCGGTGAGCATGATGTCCAGCGCCGCTCCGCGGCCCACGAGCCGGGGCAGCCGCTGGGTACCGCCGGCCCCTGGGATGAGGCCGAGCTTGACCTCGGGCAACCCCAGTTTGGCGTCGGCCCCGGCGACCCGCAGGGTGCACGCCATCGCCAATTCCAGGCCGCCGCCCAGGGCAAGTCCGTCGATCGCGGCGATCGACAGCGCGGGATGGCCGGCCAGCCGGCCCAGCCCGGAGCGCAGTCCGTCGCCGTAGGCCTTGAACGAAGTCGCGTCGACTGTCGTCATGTGCTTGATGTCGGCTCCGGCGGCGAAGAAGCCGGGCAGATACGAGGACACGATGAGCACCTTGGGGGCCGCGGTATCGGCGTGGTCCAGCGCGGCGTGCAGACCCTCGGTGATCGCCGGCCCCAGTGCGTTGGCCGGTGGGCGGTTCAGCGCGATGTGCAGAACCGGTCCGTCGCTCGACCAACTGACGGCTGTGGTCTCCTCGCTGACGCTCACGCCATCGTCAATCCACCGCTGACCGACAACGTCTGGCCGGTGATGTACTCCGCTGAGTCAGAGGCGAAGAACGTCACCGCCGCCGCGACGTCGGCCGGGCTTCCCAGCCGCTTCATCGGCACCGACCGGGCCATCCCGCCGATCACCTTGTCGGCGTCCTCCCCGGAGCTGTCCGCGAACTTGCGCAGGGCCGGGGTGTCAGTGGGGCCGGGGCAGACGGTGTTGACGGTGACACCCTTGGTGGCGACCTCGCGGGCCAGCGTCTTGCTGAAGGCGATGATGCCGCCCTTGGCGCCCGAGTAGACGGCCTCGAGGGAGGAGCCGACCCGGCCCGCGTCGGAGCCGATGTTGATCACCCGGCCGAAGCCGCGCTCGACCATCCCGGGAACCACGGTGTGGCAAACCCGCAGCGCGCCTTTGAAGTTGAGGTCCAGAATCCGGTTCCAGAAATCCTCGGTGGTCTGCAGGAACGGCATGAAGTCGTCCCACCCGGCGTTGTTGACCACGACCTCGATGTCCCCGAGTTCCTCGGTGGCGGTCTTGACTGCATTGCGAACCGACTCGGTGTCGGTGACGTCGACGAGCACGGCGATCGCCTTCCCGCCTGCGTCCGCGATGCGCTGGGCCGTCTCCTTGGCGGCGTCGAGGTTCAGGTCCGCGACAGCGACCCGAAAGCCGTGGGCGCCGAGGGCTTCGGAGATTCCGCCTCCGATGCCCTGGGCTCCGCCTGTGACGAATGCGACTCGATCGGTCATGAACTGCCTTTCGCTTTCAGTTGTGAGCGTTCGGTGGTGATGGTCAGTGGCAGCCGGAGGCGTCCGGGCCGGGGTTCCAGTCGACCGGTCCGGCCACGATGCAATGGCTGGTGAGTTTGCGGCCCAGCACCGCCTGGGCGGCGCGGGCCGCGTCGATGACGGCAGGCAGGCTCACGCCCGTCTGGACGCCCATCTCGTGAAACATGTTGAGCAGATCCTCGGTGGCGATGTTGCCGGTAGAACCGGCCGGGACCGGGCAACCGCCGAGCTCACCGAAGCTGGACTCGAAGCTGGTGCACCCGGCCTGCAATGCCGCGTAAGCGTTGGCCAGGCCCTGGCCGCGGGTGTTGTGGAAGTGTGCGGTGATCTCGATACCGGGCAGCCGCTCGATGGCCGCCGAGAAGATGTCGAAAACGTAAGCGGGATGTGCCATTCCGGTGGTGTCGCCGAAGCCGATCTCCCTGCACCCGGCAGCGGCGAACTGCTCGGCGAGTTCCAGCGTGCGCTCCATGGGAACCTTGCCCTCGAACGGGCAGCCGAATGCGGTCGCGATGACCGCCGTGGGCTTCAGATCCTCGGCGTCGATCCGTTTGGCCAGGACCTCGTTGTCGGTCATCGACTCGTCGATGAAGCGGTTGACGTTGCGCTTGTTGTGGGTTTCCGAGGCGCTGACGAACAGTGCGACCTCGTGGAACCGCTCGCGCACCTTCAGCGCGTTGTCCAGGCCGCGGCTGTTGGGAACCAGCACCGTCAGTGACACGTGGTCGGGAACATCGATGCTGCCCAGCACCTCGAGGGCGTCCGCCAGCTGCGGGATGACGTCGGGTCGCACGAAGCTGGCAACCTCGATGCGGTCCAGACCGGTCTGGCCGAGCTGGTTGATCAGGCTGATCTTGTCGGCGGTGCTGATGACCTCAGGTTCGTTCTGGAATCCGTCCCGGGGACCGACTTCCCGGATGTGGGCCCTGGCCGGAAGTTCGGGGCTCATAGCTGATGGATCTCCTTTTCTAGCTCGTCGCGGAATTCTGGGGCGGCGACGGTGACGAGGCGGCGCGCCCGTTCGTCGATGCTCTGCCCGCGCAGGTGGGCGGCGCCGTGTTCGGTGACGACGACGTCGACGTCGGCGCGGGCGGTAGTGACCACCCCGCCGTCGAGGCGAGGCTTGATCGTGGAGCGGCCGCGGAAGGTCGAGCGCAGCGCAATGATCGACCGCTTGCCGGTCAATGCGGCGGCTCGGGTGAAGTCGACCTGGCCGCCGACCGCGCCGACGTAGACGCCACCGCTGACCTCGGAACCGACCTGCCCGGAGAGGTCGACCTCAACGGCGAAGTTGACCGAGACCAGGGACGGCAGTTGAGAAAGCACCTGGGGGGAATGGGTGTAACTGGTCGGAAGGAACCGGACCGGCAACTCCGGGATGCTCTTGTAGAGATGGGAGGAGCCAAGCGCGGTG
The DNA here is from genome assembly GCF_025821625.1 of Mycolicibacterium pyrenivorans. Taxonomy (GTDB): domain Bacteria; phylum Actinomycetota; class Actinomycetes; order Mycobacteriales; family Mycobacteriaceae; genus Mycobacterium; species Mycobacterium pyrenivorans. The sequence goes on along the minus strand of NZ_JACKSH010000253.1, from coordinate 77,693 downwards.
CCTGCCACGACCATCCCGGCGTCGAGTTCCTTGTGCCTTCCGGTGGCCACGCCCTGGTCCACCAGCCGCATCAGTCCGTCGGTGATCATCCCGGTGTGGAACCCGAGATCGCGATGTCCGGTAAGGGCATCGAGGACGGCGGCGCCGAGCGAGCCGACACCGAGCTGGAGGGTGTCCCCGTCGTCGATGAGTTCAGCGATGCACGAGGCGATCTGCCGATCGATGTCGTCGGGAGCGCGTGACGGGTCTTCGGGCAGCTTCCGGTCGGTCGTGATGGTGGCGGCGAAGCGGCCCAGCGGTATGGGTTGTGTTCCTGCGGTGGCGGGCATTTGGGCGTTGATCTCGGCGATCAGCACCCGCGCGTGAGGCACGGCGTCGGCGACGTAGTCGACCCCGATTCCCAGCGAGCAGCGTCCGTTCGCATCAGGCGGGGACACCTGTACCAGTCCGACGTCACACGGAAGCCGGCGTTCGGCGAACATCCGCGGAAGTGCGGAGTAGTGGCAGGGCACCACGTCGAGGCGGCCGCTGCGGCTCAGCTCCCGCAGCTCGCCGAGCCCACCGTAGGACACCATCGACATCGGCTCGGGCATCACGGCGAGCTGGTCGTTCCACGAGAGTCCGGTGAAAACGCTGATCGGGCCGATCCGTTCGTTCTGCGCGAACAACGCATCCACCAAGGGGCGGGGCTCGGCGGCTGCCTGTCCCCACCACAGCCCGTCACCTGAGGACAGGTACTTGGTGAAGTCGATCAAGAGGGCACTCGTTGCAGAATGGTTCCGGTGCCCAGCCCGCCGCCGCAGCACATGCTCACCAGGCCGAGATCGGCGTCGCGCCGTTCCAATTCGGCGACCATGCTGGCGATCAGGCGCGCCCCGGTGGCACCGACGGCATGTCCGAGCGCGATCGCTCCGCCGTTGACGTTGACCCGTTCGGGGTCGGCGTTCAGTTCGCGCTGCCACGCCAGCACCACCGAGGAGAACGCCTCGTTGATCTCGAACAGGTCGATATCGTTGACGGTCAGATCGTTGCGGTCCAGCAGCTTTCGGGTGGCCGGGATGGGTCCGGTCAGCATGATGATCGGGTCGACGCCGACCGTGGTCTGGTCGATGATGCGGGCACGGGTGGTCAAGCCGTGCCGCTCGGCGGCCTCGGTCGAACACAGCAGCACCGCCGCCGCCCCGTCGGAGATCGGGGAGGAACTTCCGGCGGTGATCCGCCCGCCCTCCTTACGGAAAGCCGGCTTGAGCCCGGCCAGTGTTTCGGCGGTGGTGCCGGGGCGCACGCACTGGTCGCTGGTGCGGGCTTCACCGTCGAGAGTCATCGGCACCATCTCGGCGTCGAAGCGGCCCTCGGCGATGGCAGCTGCGGCCAGTCGGTGTGAGCGGGAAGCGAATTCATCCATCTCGACGCGGCCGATGTCCCAGCGGTCGGCGATCAGCTCCGCACTCTCGCCCTGGTGGACGAAGTTGTACAGCTCGCGCAGTTCCTGCGGCCAGGGGTCGCCGTAGAGTTCGCTGATCTTGGCGGGGGAGTCGATCGGTACGTGCCCCATGTGTTCGACCCCGCCGGCGATGACGATGTCGTGGGTGCCGGATGCGATCAGTGCGGCGCCCATTTCGACGGCGGTCTGCGCTGATCCGCACCGGCGGTCCAGAACGGTGGCCGGCACCTCCGGTGGACAACCGGCCTGCAGCCAGGCATTGCGACCGATGTTGCGGGACTGCTCGCCGAACGGTGCGGTGCAACCGATGACGAGATCCTCGACGGCTGCCGGGTCGATGCCGCTGCGGTTGATCAGATCGGTGTAACAGGCAGCGAGCATGGCGTTGGGATGCACGTCGCGGAACCAGCCCCGCTCGCCGTGGGACTTGCCGATCGGCGTGCGTACCGCCTCCGCGATGTACACCGGGCGCCCGGCGCGGGTGAACGGACCATTGACTTTTCGTGCCATCTAGATCACGGTCCCGCCGTCGACCGGGAGCACCTGACCGGTGATGTAGGAGCCGGCGTCGGAGGCCAGGAAGACGAAGCTGGGGGCGATCTCCTCCGGAGTCGCCCAGCGGGCCAATGGAATACGGGCCAGCGTCTTGGCGGCCAGTTTCTCGTTGGACCGGATGTTCTCGGTCATGGCGGTGGCGGCCAATGGGGCGATCGCGTTGACCGTCACCGACTTGCGGGCCAACTCGCGCGCCAGGGACTTTGTCAGCCCGACTATCCCGGCCTTTGCCGCCCCGTAATTCACCTGACCGATGGTCCCCGTCAGGCCGGCCGCGGAGGTGACGTTGATGATGCGACCGCGTCCGTCGTCGGGCAGCAGCCCCTGGGCGGCGTGGCTGCACAGGAAGCTGCCGACCAGGTGGATGTCGATGATGCGCCGGAACGTCTCTTCGGTCTGGTCGGCAAGCATCGCGGGGGCGATGGCGCCGGCGTTGTTCACCAGGATGTGCAGTGTTCCGCCGGCCAGTGCGGCGGCCCGGTCGGCGGCCTCGGCCGCGGCCGAGGTGTCACGCACGTCGAGTCCGAAAGCGTCGGCGCGGCCGCCGCCCGCGGTGATCTCCGCAGCCACCGAGGCGGCCGCGGTGGAGTCGATATCCGTCACGAGCACTGCGGCCCCAGCAGCCGCGAAGGCCCCGGCCACCGCCGCACCGACACCGGACCCGGCGCCCGTCACCAGTGCCGACCGCTGGTCCAGGCGGAACGAGGCCGCCAACTGTTGGGACGTGATCATCAGTAGCTCCTCGGCAGCCCGAGCACGTGGGAGCCGAGGAAGTTCAGGATCATCTCCTGGCTGATCGGTGCGATCCGGGTCAGGCGCGCCTCACGGAAGTAGCGGGCGACGTGGTATTCCTCGGAGTAGCCCATGCCGCCGTGCGTCTGCAGCGCGCGGTCGGCTGCATCGAAACCTGCTTCGGCGCAGAGGTATTTGGCGGTGTTGGCCTCCCGGCCGCAGGGCATGCCCTTGTCGTACAGCCAGGTCGCCTTGCGGAGCATCAGTTCGGCGGCGTCCAACTTCGCCAGGGAGTCCGCCAGCGGGAATTGGATGCCCTGGTTCATGCCGATCGGCCGGCCGAACACTTCGCGCTCGTTTGCGTATCGAACCGCGGTGCGCAGGGCGGCGCGGCCGATCCCGAGTGCCTCGGCGGCGATCAGGCAGCGCTCCGGGTTCAGGCCGTCGAGGATGTACTTGAAGCCCTGGCCCTCTTCACCGACGCGGTCCTCGACCGGGATCTCCAGTCCGTCGATGAAGAGCTCGTTGGAGCTCACCGCGTTTCGGCCCATCTTGGGGATCGGTCGGATATCGACCTTGTTGCGGTCCAGGTCGGTGAGAAACAACGTCAGGCCATCGGTCTTGCGCGGCGAATCCTCGAATTTCGCTGTGCGGGTGAGTAGCAGGATCTTCTCGGACTCCAATGCCTTGGAGATCCACACCTTGCGTCCGTTGACGATGTAGCGGTCACCGTCGCGCTTGGCGAAGGTGGTGATCCTGGTGGTGTCGAGCCCGGCGCCGGGCTCGGTGACGCCGAAGCAGACGTGCAGGTCCCCGTTGACGATGCGGGGAAGGGTTCGGGCCTTCAACTCCTCTGAACCGTGCACGATCACCGGATGCATGCCGAAGATCGACATGTGGATGGAGCTCGCCCCGTTCATTCCGGCGCCGGACGCGGCCACCTCCTCGAGCAGCAGGCACGCTTCGCTTATGCCGTAACCGCTGCCGCCGTATTCCTCCGGGGTGGTGATGCCCAGCCAGCCGCCGTCGGCGAACGCGTCGTAGAACTCCTGCGGGAACTCGTGGTTGTGGTCCTTGGTCATCCAGTAGTGGTCGTCGAACTTGCCGGCCAGCTCTGCCACGGCGGACCGGATGGTCTGCTGATCGTCGGTCAGGGCGAAATCCACGGGTGTCTCCTGTTCAGCCGGCTATTATCAGAATGATACTAATGGACAGACCAAAAAGGAAGGTCCGGGCTGACTCATGAGGCCGCCGGTACCAACGGCAGCATCGTCGCGAGCCGCTCATTCCAGGCCTCGGGATTGCCGAACAGTGCACGGTCGAGCTTGGCCCGCTTGTAGAACAACTGAAGGTCGTACTCCCAGGTGTAGCCGATGGCGCCGTGCACGGTCAGTGCGGAGTCGGCCAGTTCGGCGCAGTGCTCGACGACCTGCGCCTTGGCCGCGGCGGCGTGCAGTCCGGCGTCGGGGCCGGCCTCCTGAAGCGAGGCCGCCGCCAGTAGCGTTATCGAATAAGAGGATTCAACGGTGACCAGCATCTGGGCGGCGGCGTGCTTGACGGCCTGGAACGCCGCGATCGGCTTGCCGAACTGCTTGCGTTGTTTGGCGTACTCGACCGTCATGTCGAGCATGCGTTCCGCGGCCCCCAGTGCGTCGGCGGCTACCAGCGCCGCGGCACGGTCCGCCAAGTGCCGCCGTGCCGCCTCGGTGCCGGCGACGCCGAGGTCCTGCGCCGGCGTGTTCTCGAAAACCACATCCGCGGCATGGCGGGACCGATCCAGCAGGGGGCGTGGCCGGACGCGCACACCTGCTGAGTTGCGGTCCACCAGCACCAACCGCGTGCCGTCGGCGACGTGCACCGGAACGACGAACCGGACGGCATCCTCGGCGGCCAGTACGCACGGCACCTCGCCCGAGACCGCGCCGTCGCGCAGATGCACCGCCGGGCCGGTCGGTGGAATCCGGTCGCAGCGCACTGCCACCGCGGTCAACTCGCCCTCTCCCAGTGCCGACCGCGTCAGTTCGTCCGGCAGGACGGCATCGGCTACCGCTCGGGCCAGCCAGCGACCCGAAGGTGCTGCCGTGCGACCCAATTCGCGAGCGGTGAGCGCCAGTTCAAGCATCCCGCCGCCTTGACCGCCGCGGGACTCGTCGAATCCCACCCCGGCCCAGCCGTCCTCGGCCAGTGTGTCGTCGAAGGTGCGATGATCGTCGGCGTCAAGCCAGGCCCGGACCTGTTCCGAGCCGGCCCGGGCGCCGAGCCAGTCGCGCAGCGATTGGGCGTAAAGGTTCTCTTCGTCGGACAGTTCCCAGTGCATTCGATTCTCTCCAGCTGTGTCGATGGGCGCAAGTGCTAAGGTCAGACCATTAGTGGGTCTGAGGAGGCTTATGGAGGGCGAGGCAGCGGCCCGTTCGTCGATCACGCTCGGCCCCGTCGACGTTCCCAAGGCGCCTGATGTTCTCGCCCGGGAGTTGCGGGAGCGCATCCTGAGCGGCGAACTCCCGGAAGGCGCCGCCCTTCCCGCTGAGCGGGAGCTGGTCAAGCAGACTCAGATGAGCCGGGCGACGGTGCGCGAGGCGTTGCGGATTCTGGAGGTCCAGAACCTGGTTCGGGTCAAGGCCGGCCGGGCAGGCGGAGCCTTCGTCCAACGTCCCAGCACGGCCTCGATGGCCAACACGGTCAGCATGTTGATCCGCGGACGGCAGATCAAGCTGGCCGACCTGATGGAAACCCGTGAGGCCCTCGAGCCGTACTGCGCCGAACTCGCGGCGGTGAAGCGGAGCGAGGAGGACCTCGAGACGCTGGACCGGGCCAACGAGGCTATCGCCGACCCGAAGTCCGACCTGGCCCGGTTTCTGCAGGCCAACGTCGACTGGCACGTCGGCGTCGCGATGGCCAGTCACAACGAACTTCTCATCGGCTTCATGACGGCGCTCTCGCAGGCCATCTACGCCGGCACCGAGAACGCCTCCTTCATCGATGCCACAGTGCGTGAAGTGACTGCGCGGGCGCACAAGTCGATCACCCGTGCGATTCGGGAGCGGGACGCCGAAGCTGCCGGCCGCAGGATGAGACGGCACGTGCATACCTATGCGTCGGCGGCGCTCAAGGTTGATCAACGCGACTCGATTTCCGTCGGCGATCCGTCGCCGACCGTGGATACCGTCGACGACTGACCTCGCACCGCGTCGCGGATGCGGTCGATCGCTTCGGGGTTCTCCGCCCCGGACAGGTCACCCGGATCGGTGCCCAGTGCCGCCGCGCGAATCGCCCGCCGCAGAATCTTGGCCGACCTCGTCTTGGGAAGGGCGTCGACTCGCCATACCTTCGACGGCGCGAACGGCTTGCCGAGCTCCTTGCCGACGATCTGCTTCAGCTCCCGGGAAACCGCCGTCTCGTCCACCGACGTCGGGGTCCGGGCGACCCAGAACGCCCACACCGCTTCTCCCTTGACCGGGTCGGGGACCCCAACCGCGGCGGCCTCGCTGACTGCGGGATGGGTTGACAGGGCGGCCTCGACCTCGGCCGGGGCGAGTCGCTTGCCTGCCACGTTCATCACGTCGTCGGAGCGCCCGAGGATGAACCACTGGCCTTCCGCGTCGACCATCGCGAAGTCTCCGTGGTGCCACAGGCCCGGGAACCGTGACCAGTAGGCGTCCAGGTAACGCTGGTCGTCCTTCCAGACCCCGCGGGTCATCGACGGCCACGGCTGGCGGCACACCAGTTCGCCGACCTGCCCTCGCACCGAACGGCCGTCATCGTCGACGACGTCGACGTCCATGCCGAGCGACGGACCGCCGAGTGAACAGCTGCGGATCGGCTCGACCGGGTACGGAGCCAGGAACGAGCCGCCGACTTCGGTCCCGCCGGAGAAGTTGATCACCGGCACGCGCTCACCGAAGACAAGCCGAGCCAGCCAGTCGTAGGAGCCCGGATCCCACGGTTCACCGGTGGACCCGAGCACGTGCACCGAAGAGAGGTCCCGTTCGTGGATCCGGTCCAGATCTGAACCCTTGAGAGTGCGGATCAGGGTGGGCGAGACGCCGAGCATCGAGATCCGATGCCGCTCAACGAGATCCCACAGTCGATAGTCATCGGGTATGTCGGGGGAACCCTCGTAGAGCACCAGGGTGGCGCCGTTGGCGTGGGTGCCGATGATCGACAGCGGGCCCATGATCCAGCCCATGTCGGTGATCCAGCAGAACACGCCGTCGCTGTCCATGTCGAAGGAGTAGGCCACCTCACTGGCAGTCTTGACCAGGAATCCGGCATGAGTGTGAACCGCACCCTTGGGCCGGCCGGTGGTGCCGGAGGTGTAGCCCAACATCAGCGGGTGCATCGCGGGAACCTGCTCGGTGACCAGTTCGGCCGGTGTCGCGGTGAGCTCGGACCAAGACGTGACGGTCACCTCGAAGTCGACATCGGTTGCGCTGCCGACGTTGTCGATGACGATGAGATGTTCGACGCCCGGGCAGTCGGGCAGAGCGGTCGCCAATTGGGGCAGCATCGCCACGGTCCGGCCGCGCCGGACGGTGCCGTCGGCCACCACTACCGCCTTGACGTCGGCGTCGTCGAGCCGGGAGGCGATGGCCGCGGCGGCAAACCCGGAGAACAGCGGAACCAGGACGGCGCCCAGGGCGGCCACCGCGTACACCGCGACGACCGCCTCGGGAATCATCGGCAGGTACAGGCCGACGGCGTCGCCGCGGCCGATACCGAGCCGCTTCAGTCCGGCGACAGCGGCGCCGACCTGATCGGCCAGTTCCCCGAAAGTCATTGTGCGAGTGGTGCCGTCCTCGGTCTCGTGCCGAACGGCGATGCGGCCCGGGCCGGCGTCACGCCAGCGGCGCAGGCACGCGTCGGTGATGTTGAGTTCGGCGCCGGTGAACCAGTCGGGATGCTCCACACCACCGCTGAGATCGAGGACCGCGGTGTACGGAGCGGCGAACTCGATGCCCAGATCGGCCAGGACCGCGTTCCAGTACCACGCCGGGTCGGCCACCGAGCGGTCCCGCAACTCGTCGATGTCGCGCAGGCCGTGCGCGCGGGCGAGTCGGGTGACGTTGGCGTTCTCGACATAGTCCGTTGTGGGCATCCAGCGGTAGTCGCTCATCTGGTCATTCCTTTTGGTCACTCCCGGGGCATGCCGAGGATTCGCTCGGCGACGATGTTGCGCTGGATGAATGTTGAGCCGCCGGCGATCGCGGTGCCCCGGCCCTGATTGGCCAGCCGTAGCCACCGCTCGGCGGCGGCGTCCGATCCGGCGGAGTCCTTCTGCGGCAACGAGAATTGTCCGTCGAGGTCGGCCAGCGAGAGGCCGAAGTCGGCGATGTCCTCCACCAGTGGGCAGAAGAACAGCTTGCCGATGGAGGTCACCGGGCCCGGTGGCTCCCCGCTTGCAGCGCCGCTGATCACCCGCTGGCTGATGCAGTAGTGCGTCAGTGCGCGGCCGTACAGGTCGGCGATGTGCTGGCGGATCAGCGGGTCGGTCCCCAGCGGGTGCCCGTCGTCACCGGTGCGCGCGGCAATCTCGGCGATGAGGTCTTTGACCGCCCCGGTGGTATTGACCCGCCCGGTCGCAATGGCGACCCGCTCGAAGGCCAGCGTCCCCATGGCCACCCGCCAGCCGTCGTCGATCGCGCCGACGACGTCGGAGTCCGGGATGAAGACGTCGTCGAGGAACACCTCGTTGAACTCGGCTTCGCCGAGCATGTGCTCGAGCGGGCGGATACGGACCCCGGGTGCAGCCATGTCCAACAGGAAGTAGGTGATGCCCTTGTGCCGGGGGCCACCGCCGGTGCGTGCCAAAAGGATTGCGTACGAGGATAACTGGGCGCGGCTGGTCCAGATCTTCTGGCCGTTGATCTTCCAGCCGCCGTCGACCTTGACGGCCGTGGTGCGCAGGGAGGCCAGATCCGAGCCGGATTCCGGTTCGGAGAACAGTTGGCACCAGATGTGTTCCCCGGTGAGGATCGGCCTCAGATAGCGTTGCTGCTGTTCGGTTGTGCCGAAGGCGATGATGGTCGGGCCGCCGAAGTCCTCACCGATGATGTTGAGCCGCTCGGGCGCGCCGGCGCGGTCCATCTCCTCGGTGAAGACCGCCTTGGTCTTGGCATCGGCCCCCCCACCGCCGAACTCGCTCGGCCAGGACAGGCCGGCGTAGCCGGCGTCGAACAGCAGTCGCTGCCAGCGTCCCCAGTAGTCTCGCTTGTCCTCCAGTCGGTGCGGTTCGGGGCCGCCGAGCGTCGGTACGGTCTCAGCGAGCCAAGCCTGGATCTGGTGGCGGAACTCTGCTTCTGCGGGACTGTCCTTGAGGTCCATAACTCCTGTTCCTGTGAAGGCGCTCAGTCGGATTCGGCCACTTGCTTGCGCAACACGTGCTTCTGCACCTTGCCGGTGGCCGTTATCGGCAGGTTGCTGACGTTGATCACTTTCTCGGGGGTCTTCTGGATCGCGACACCGTGTCCGGTGAGGTACGCGCGGAGGTCTTCCACTGTCGGTTCGGGGTGACCGTCCCGGGTGACGACGAAGACGGCGACCCGCTCACCGAGACGACTGTCGGGATAACCCACGACGGCCGAGTCGCTCAGTGCGGGATGGGTGACCAGGTGGTCCTCGAGTTCTCGGGCACTGATGTTCATCCCGCCCCGGATGATGATGTCCTTGGTTCGGCCGGTGACCCGGACGTAGCCGTCGGCGTCCATGACGCCGAGGTCCCCGGACCGTGACAGGCCGTCGGGGGTGAACAGCGCTTCTGTCTCGGCGGGATCGCCGAGGTAGCCGATCATGTGCGACGGACCACGGTAGGCGATATCGCCTTCGGCCCCGCGGGGAACCTCCGTGCCGTGTGCGTCGACGACCGCGACGTTGTGTCCGGGCTGCGCCGAGCCGTCGGAATTCAGTGCCCGGCTGGTGTCGTCGGCGACAGTGCAGGTCGTGGTCATGAGGTTCTCGCTGCGGCCGTAGAGGCTCAGCACTTTCAGGTGTGGCAGCGTCTGGTGGGCGCGTTCCACCACGGCCCGAGGGATCGGCGAGCCGGCGCACACCCATAGACGGAGGCTGGACAGGTCGTCGCGCTGGGAGTCGTAGGCTTCGAGCAGCATCTGCAGGAAGGTGGTCGCGGTGACGGCCTGGGTGCAGCCGAACCGGGCGATCTCGGCGGCGCCCCCCTTCGGTTCCCACTCCGCCATCAGGTGGGTGGCGGCGCCCTTGAGCAGAGGCACCAGAACGCTGGTGACCAGGCCGGTGGTGTGGGTGATCGGCGACGGCCCGAATTGAACGTCGTGCTCGGTGTATCCGAAGGCATCGGTGAGGGTGCGCGCCCCCGAGCAGTACGTGTTGAAGGTGTGGACGCAGCCCTTGGGCCGCGAGGTCGTGCCCGAGGTGTAGACGATGAGGAACGGGTCGTCCGGACTCGGCTGTGCCGGCAGATCGGCGCTGTCGGGAACGGTGTCGGCGCGTGCCGAGTCCAGGGTGGTGACTCGGCTGCCGTCCGTGGCGGCGACGGCGTCAGCTGCCGCGTCCGGGCGAGTCACCAGGATGTCCAGACTCGGACGCTCTGCTTGGACGTCGCGGTACATGTCCAGGTAGTCGAAACCCTTGAAGGTCGACGGTGTGATGATGGCCCGGATGTCGGCGTGGCCGGCCACATAGCCGACCTCGTCGCGCCGGTAGATCGGCATGATCGGCACGGTGACGATGCCCAGCCGCGACAGTGCCGTCACCACCTCGATGAACTCCACCCAGTTCGGCAGCTGGACCGCGACGGCGTCCCCGGCGCGCCAGCCGCGGGCGTGGAAGCCGGCGGCCAGTCGCAGCGCTGAGTCGTGCATCTCGCCATAGGTCAGACAGCGTTGCCCGTCGGTGGCGAACACCTTGTCCGGTCGCTGTTCGGACTGGGCGGACAGCAAGTCGAACATCGTCTCGTCGCTCCACAGTCCGGCGTCGCGATAGGCGCGAACGTCCTCGGACGTGTAGCGATCGGTGTACTTACCAGGTTTCATCGCTGCTCATTCCTCCGCAGATCTCCGAAACATTATTATGGTCAGACCAATAGTGCAAGATCGGTGTCGTCACGAGTTGCGCCAGACCGGCGCTCGCTTCTCCTTGAATGCCTGGACTCCTTCAGCAAGGTCCTCGGTGGTGAAGGCCAGGGCGAGCTGGGCCTGCAGGTAGTCCAGTGCCGCATCCAGGGGGAGGTCGCGGGTTGCGGCAATCGCGTTCTTGCCCAGCCCGAGCAGCAGTGGGGACTTCGACGCGATGGTGGCGACCCAGTCCTGCACCGCGTCGTCGAAGTCCTCGTCAGCGACCACCCGATTGAGCAGCCCGGCATCCAGGGCCTCGGATGCCGACAACAGCCGGCCGGTCATCATCAGCTCGTTGGCGGCCAGTCGGCCGGTCGACCGGAAGATGAGTGCGGAGATCATGAACGGGAAGGCGCCGATGTTGATCTCTGGGCAGCCCAGGCGGATCGACTGTTTGGCGATCACCAGATCGCAGGCCAGTGCGATGCCGAGTGCCCCGGCGAGCACGTCGCCGTTCGCCGCGCACACCACCGGCTTGCCGATCGACATCAGCGTGCGGAACAGGTCCGGGAACTTGTTGAGACCGCTGTACTTGGTGATGGTCGGCCGGGTGTCGGCGAAAGCGTCCAGGTTGCCGCCGGAGGAGAACACCTTGTCGTGGGAGGAGGTCAGGACGATGACTCGGACCTGCGGGTCGGCGGCTGCGCGGTTGAGACCGTCCATCAACTGGTCAAGTAGTGTGTCCGACAGAGCATTTCGCCGCTGCGGATCGTCGAGGATCAGGTAGGCGGCCAGCGGTGCGCCGGGCTCCGGGCCGACGGGGCGAGGGTCGTACGCGACGAGGGTCTGGGTCATGAATGCTCCAATACGGTCTTGCCGGATCCGCGATTTGTCTCGAGGTGTTGATGGGCCCGGGCCGCCTCGTCGAGGGGAAATACTCGGTCGATAGCGGGCGGCGGTACCCGGTGCTCGGCGAGAAGGCCGATCAGCCCGGCGAAGTCGCGGACATTGCCCATGGTGGTGCCGAGCAGGTCGTATTGCCCGAAGTAGAACTTGCGGACATCCATCGGGGCGGTCTCGGCCGCATTGGCGCCGAGCACCACCAGTCGGCCGCCCGGGCGCAGGGCGCGGATCGATTCAGTCCAGCGGCCCACCGGGTCCAGCACCAGATCGAATCCGGCGCCCGATGGCGACATCGCGCGGGCCTGCTCCGGCCAGTCCGGGTCGGTGTGCAGCACACCGTCGCCGGCCCCTTCGGCGACCGCATGGGCGATTTTGTCCGCCGCCGACGACGTGACGATGACCGCGGCACCGGCGCGGGAGGCCAATTGCACTGCCATAGTGGCGATTCCGCCGCCTGCGCCGACCACCAGCATCGTCTCGCCGGCTCGCAGCCGGCCCCGGGCGAACAGTGCACGATAGGTGGTCAGACCCACCAGCGGTAGAGCGGCGGCCTGCACCCAGTTGAACCCGGCGGGTTTGGGAGCCAGGCATTCCGCCGGGACGCTGACCAGTTCCGCGTAGGTACCTGGGCGGTGGTCGCCGAGGATCTCCCAGCCCGGCGACGGGGCGTCGTCGCGCTCACCCCAGTGCAGGGACGGCACGATCACCACCGCCTCGCCGGTGTCACGGCGCACTCCGGCGCCGTCGGCGCCGATCACATGCGGCAGCGGCGAGTTGTAGCGCCCCTGCCGAACCAGGACGTCATGCCAGTTCAGTGCCGCGGCTTTGAGTTCGACGGTGACCCACCCGGGCTTGTCGACCGGATCCGGGAACGAGGCCGGTTGCAGGACCGCCGGTGGGCCGAACTCGCGGAGGACGACGGCATGCAAAGCGTCAGACCAGGCCGAGTTGGGTCAGCAGGGTGCCGACGTTCCAGTAGGCGTGCACCGATGTCGCGCGGCCGGCATCGTCGACCTCCCAGACGTCCGTTCCGGCGACGTCGAAAGCCTGTCCGGTGGGCGGCACTCCGGGCGGGAAGCCCTCGCCGGTATGGGTGCCGGTCATCCGCCACTCCTGCGTCACCCGGTTGTTGGCCGTGTCGACGAGCGGGTCGCCGACCGGATGGAACGCCATGTCGGGGAACCCGCTCCAGGCGGCGGTGAAGAACCCGGCCGCGCCGTCGCGGTCGGTGATCGGTTCCGGCAACGAGGGGTCCTGCCAGTCGACGGTCTCGGCGATCACGTCGAGTGCGGTGTCGAGGTCGCGTTGGGTCCACGCGGCGAAATAACGGGCGGGATACCCGGCGAGGTCGGAGGTCATCCGCGAAAGGTAACGCCGCCGCGGACGCTCCGGCGTCCCCCTTAGGAGGGGTTTTCGGCCGCCACACGACGGGGCGGAGTCATTTGAGCGTCGGGCGGTACTCATACGAGCGGCTGCGGCTGAGCGCGAACTCGAGGATCCCGCGACCGGTGACTTCTCCCATCCGGAACTCCGCCAGGCGGTCGGTGAGCGACGAGTCCAGTGTGCGGGCGTTCACAGATCCGTCGAGCGGGTAGACGTCGAATTCGAGGTGGTCGATACCGGCCGGCTTTCCGTGGTGACCGCCGTACCCGCCGCCGGCCATGTAACCGCCTTTGGCCGAAGCGTCGATCTCCATCGGGTAGCGCCGTCCGCCGGCGGTCCGCACGTCGAGGGTGCCGGACTGCAGATCCAGTGAATCGTCGAAGTCCAAGTCATGTGTCACGTCCACGATCACGTCGAGCGCGCCGTCCTCGTGCATCACCGCGCCTTCGAGCAGCACGCGGCGGTGGTCACGGGTTTCGACGAGCAGGAAGCCGACGGAGTACTCGGGGAACTGCGCCTGGCACCACAGGTGCGCTCCCTGCCTGCCGGACATGGTGCGGACACCCCGGGACCGGTCGCGCTGACCGAACCAGCGGTCGACCGATCGGGACTTCCCGTCGATGGTCAAAGTGCCTTCGTAGTAACCGGACTGGAAAAGATGGTCGAAGGACGAGGGGGCGCCTTCAGCGTTGGTTACCGCGATCTCACCGATCCACGCCGGCGTGCGGGCACGCCAGATCAGGTCGAATTCGACTTGCGAAGGATTCGCCGCCAGTTTCAGCTCCCAGACCTTATTGGGTTCGACGACGCGGAAGCGGAACGGTCCGGCTCCGCCTCCGTCGGTGGCGCTGAGTTCGGTTGAGAAGCGGAGATTGCGTTGCTGATCTTCGGTACTCACGATGACAAAGCCGTCAGCGGTGTCGCGCGGTGGGTAACTGCCGAAGCCGAAGATAACCGACGGATGTCCCTGGTCGCGCGGGTGCATGTTGAACACGAATCGGTCGAAGAACCGATCCGGTAGACCCTGGACACCGGGCTGGACCAGCTCATCATGGAAAACTGCCGGTTCCGTCATGGACGCTCCTCTATCGCTTCCTCGGCCTCCTGCAGGAATGCAGGCACCAGCCGGGGGTCGTCGTAGTACGGGTCACCGTGCCCACTTGCCGCGCGGCGCCCCGAATAGTCGTACAGGACAGCGAGTTTCCACAAGGCGAGCGTGGTGTACCAGCGCAAGCCCGACAGGTCGCGACCTGTAGCGCTGGCGTAGCGATCCGCCAGCTGTGACCGGGTCGGGTAGCCCTGCTCACACATCGCGAGGCCGAGTTCCGCTGTCGGGTTAAGCGGACGGCCGGCTTCCGGAACGGTAGCGAGGAAGTAGCCGAGGTCGAGCAGCGGGTCGCCGATGGTGGCCAATTCCCAGTCCAGGACGGCAGCGACCCGTCCAGGCCCTTCGGGGGCAAGCACCACATTGCCGAGGCGGAAATCGCAGTGGATGATCGAATCTCCCGATTCTCCTGGAGTATTCGCCGTCAGCCAGGAGAAAACCGGCGCAAACCGCGGCGGTGGATCGCCGTTGTCGTCGGCGACGAGTCGATTGATGGTCCGCAGATGCCGGGCATTGAAACCTGCGGGGCGGCCGGCATCGGCAAGGCCGGTCGATCGCCAGTCGACGGCGTGCAACGCCACCATCGTGTCGATGAGACTCGCGCCGATCTCCGCCCGTGCGGTTGGGGCGTCTAGCGGTGCCGGGGTCGACGAGGTCACGACCGGGCCTGCGATGTAGCTCATCACATACAGCGGGACATCGAGGATCTCGCCGGCCTGCGCCGTCGCCAAGACCCGCGGCGCCGGAACGGTCGTCTCCTGCAGAGCGGTGAGGAACCGGGCCTCGCGAAGCACATCGTGTGCACCGGGAGGGCTCGGCGGCGGGGGCGGGCGGCGCACGATGACCTGACGGTTCCCGTCGGAGACCAGATACGTCAGGTTCGAGTGACCGTCACCGATTCGCCTCGTCGTGAGTTGGCCCGAAAGTAGACCCCTGTCCGCGAGGAAGCTTCCCAACGCTCGCAGGGTTTCGTCGGTCCAATGCCAGCTCACTCGGCGACCCAGTCACTCGCCACGAAACACCGGCTTGCGCTTCTCTGTGAAGGCGGACAATCCATCTCGGGCGTCTCGCGAGGCTGCGACGCGCGCCAGAGCCTGTGCCTCATCTTCGAGTTGCGCCTCGAACGGCGTACCTAGCGAACGCGCCAACAGCCGACGGACCTCGCCGTATGCACGGGTCGGACCCGCGCTGAGCCGCTCGGCGGCCTTACGTGCCGCCTCGTCGACGGCGTCATCGGACAGGACGTAGTCGACAAGGCCGACTTCATGCGCCGTCGCTGCGTCGAGGACCTCGCCCAGCAACAGATACCGGCGAGCGCGGGCGATGCCCATTCGTGACGCGAGGCCGAAACTTGCCCCGAGGTCGCAGGTGAATCCTATGTGGGAGTAGGCGGCCGCAAAGGACGCCGACTCCGCGCTGAAAACGAGATCGCAATTGGCGATGATCGACACCGCCCCTCCGGCGGCTGTGGCATGAACACACGCAATCAGCGGAGCGTCCATGCGCATCAGCCTCGCCATAGCCGTATGCAGTCCGATTGTGCTCTTCAGCACGGTGGCCGGCGCGGAGTCGATATCAGTTGTGAACTGCTCCAGATCACCCCCGACGCTGAAGTGGGAGCCTGTCGCACGCAACAGAACCGCCCGGATGCCGCTTCGCGAACTGAGTTCGACTGCCAGCAGGCCGAACTCGTGACAGAAGGTTAGATCGAAACTATTGCCGCGCTGTGGTCGACTCAGGGTGACGACGGCCAACCCGTCGTCCACATGGAGCTGAAATGATTTGTAGCCCAATGCGATCCTGTCCTTTCGACGATTCCGTGTTCCGCCGCGGCTCGCGGCGGCAATCCTGAGTCCTTTGCTACGTATTCGCCTTGGACTGCAACTCCTGCATATCCCAATAGTCGCGGTAGCTTGTGATCTTGCCGCTGTCATTGAGCGTCAGCACCCCGGCCACCGGAATGGATACGATGACGGTTCCATCGCGATCGATCAGGTCATCGGTCCGCTCTGTCCAGACGACTTCCCCGGTCTGTCCGATTCGCACCATTCGCACTTGCACTGTCTCCAGGTTGTAGCCGACCCGGAATTGATCAAGCAGTGCGATAGCCTCTGCAGCGCCATGTGTCTCGGGGATGCCGGGAGCAGCCAGCCAAGGCGCATCCGCGGTCAAGGTGTCGGTGAAAGCGGCACAAAGCTCGCCGTAGCTGATGCTCCAGCGTGCGAAGAAGTATTCAACTTTCGTAATGTGATGCACTTTCAGAGACTCCTCGTTGGTGGCGGTCGCCAGCTCACTCGGCGAACGTGATCTTGACGGGCAGGTTCTTCAGTCCGCCGACGAACGTGGTCTGTACCACCTTGGCCGGGCCGGTCAACTCGATGGATTCGATCTTGGGCAGCAACTCTTCAGCCATGATCCGAAGTTCCTGCTTCGCCAGCGCCATACCGATGCACAGATGCGGACCGTACCCGAAGGCGATGTGCTTGTTCGGGTGGCGGTCGATGTTGAACACATCGGGATCATCGAATACGTCGGCGTCGCGGTTGGCCGACTGGTAGAGCAGCATCAACCGATCGCCGACGTTGATCGAGCGGCCGCGCAGCTGATACGGCTCCAAGGCCGTGCGCATGAAGTGTTTGACCGGCGAGGACCACCGCAGCGTCTCGTTGACCCAATCCGGGATCAGCGAAAGATCGTTGCGGATGCGTTGCAGCAGCGCAGGATTCTCGGCTAGCGCCTGAATTCCGGTGGCTAGTGTCGCCGACGTGGTGTCATGGCCGGCGGTGGCGACGGCCACGAAGTACCCGTACGCGGTCTCTGGCGGGTAGAGCTCCCCGGCCTCGGTTCGCGCTGTGGCGATGATGGTCGCCAGATCGTCGCGTGGATTGGCCCGCCGGTCCTGAAGCAGGCCATCGAAATACCCGTAGAAGTCTTGGACCGCCGCGGCCCACTGCTGCGCGGCTGCGGCCGGCGAGAGCGGCTCGATGTCCTCGCGGATTGCGTCGGGGTCGGCGGTACCGAAAAGATCCTGGCTCAGCGACATCATCCGAGGTTCGTCGGCCTCTGGGAGGCCGAACAGGCTCATGATGACGTGAAGGGGATAGAACTTAGTGAAGCCCTGGACGAAGTCGAGTTCGCCATCGGTCTGCAGCAACCGGTCAACGGCTTCCCTGGCCAGTGCCCTGATGCGCGTCTCCCACTGCTCCAGGTTTCTGGGCCGGAACCAGTCCGCGGCGATATTGCGGACCTGAGTGTGCTCCGGCGGATCGAGATAGGGCAGCGTTTCCAGGATCCGCAGACTCCCGCCCGTCAGCGACTTGGTGAACTCGTCTCCGGCGATGTTGGTCAGGATCGGGTTCTCCGAACCCGGTTTGTCCCCGCCGCCGTTGGTGAAGATCTGCGGCTGACGCTCGATCTCCATGATGTCGGCGTGCTTGCTGACCAGGTAGATGGGATCGAAACCGTCGACGTAGCCGATACCCAGCGGGTTGTTCTCCCGCAGCCATCGGTAGGCCTCGTACAGGGCCACCTCGTCGCGGTGGCCCTCCGCCAGGATGATCTGTTTGGCCACCCAGTCGGGGACAGCAAAATCTGTTTGTCTCTGAGTGGATGTCATCGGTGTTCTCCTTTAGTTGTGTGGCTCTTCGGGTGCGCGGTCATAGGGAATCGCCCAGCAGGCTCTCCCGCAGTGCGCGTTTGAGCACCTTGTTGCTGGCGGTTAAGGGCAGCGAGTCGGTGAAGTGGACTTGTTTGGGCACCTTGTAGCCGGCAATGAGTGGACGGCAGTGCTCGATGACCCGGTTTTCGGACAGTCCCGAACTCGGCTCGGCGACGACGACCGCGACCACCCGTTCGCCCCATTTCTCATCCGGTAGGCCGACGACCGCGCACATCATGACGCCGTCGAGGCGCAGCACGACCTGTTCGACCTCAGTGGAGTAGACGTTGGATCCCCCGGTCACGATCATGTCCTTGATCCGGTCGACGAGAAACAGCAATCCATCGGTGGTGCGGTATCCGCAGTCGCCGGAGTAGTACCAACCGTCGCGGAAGGCGGACGCTGTCGTTTGAGGCCGGTTGAAGTACCCGGTTATCAGCGACGGTGAACGGATCAGAAACTCGCCTACTTCGCCGGGCGGCAACTCACCACCGTCGGTGCCGGCGATCTTGATCTCGACTAACGGCAGCGGGCGGCCGCAAGACTGCAGTACGGTCTCATCTTCGAGTCGGTGGTCAGCGGCCGACAGGACCGTTACGCCGGCGCTCGTCTCGGTGGCGCCGTAGAAATTCGCGAAATCACAGTCGATTTCGGCCAGAGCACGTTTGAGCAGGCTCAGCCCGATAGCCGCGCCTGCGTAGATGATCAGCCGTACTGATGAATAGTCCGCACCGGCGGCGGCCGGGTCGTCGAGCAGCATCTGGATCACGGTGGGGACCAACGGCACCACCGTGGGTCGCTCGCTCGCGATGATTTCGATGAGCCGTGCGGGTGTCGGCATGGAGTGGACCGCCACCGGAACTCCGTTGTAGAGCGCCTGCAGGGCAAGTCCGACACCCATGGCGTGAAACAGCGGCATGACGGTCAGCATGAGGTCATCGGAGGTATAGCCGAAGGACGGCTCGAGATGCTCGCAGAGCCGCAGATAGAGGTAACCCTGGTGGGACAACTGCGCACCCTTGGGCCGGCCGGTCGTGCCCGAGGTGTACATCAGGATGGCCGTGTGCCAGGGGTTGACGTCGACGGCTGGGTCCTCCGTCGGAGCCGCGCGGGTCAGGGTGTCCAACTCGTCGGTTCCCGTTCGGGCCGAGTCGAATCCGATGACCCTTAGATTTCCGCCGCTTGAGGTGGCGAGGTCTTTGGCGAGATCCAGATACTCGCGATCCGCGATGAGCACCCGAGGCTTTGCATCGGCCAAGATCTCTTCGATCTCTGGAGCGGCCAGCCGCCAATTCAACGGGAGTAGGGCCGCACCCAGCTTGTTGGCTGCGAACAGGACCTCGAAGTATCTGGCGGTGTTCTTGGCCAGAAATGCGACGCGGTCTGCGGCCACGACGCCGAGACCGGCAAGTGCATTCGCGATCTGGTTCGAGCGGGAGTTCAACTGGGCGAACGATATCCGGCCGGTATCGTCACGCAATGCGAGCCGACCGGGCTCAGTCCGCGCATAGTGCCGCGGGATATCACCGAGCGTCTTGATCTCTGCGTACAGCCACATGTGAAGTCTCCTCAGCCCACGGATATTCCGCCGTTGATGCTGATCGCCTGCCCGGTGATTCGGGCGGCAGCAGGACTCGCGAGATACAGCGCCATCGACGCGAGGTCGTCCGGAGTGGCGACGCCCAGATGTGCCATGGCGGCAGCCTTCTCGAACAGCTTTGCGCTGAAGGGATCCGAGCCGATCAGCGCCGCGCCCGGGGTGTCGGAGATCAGCGACGGGGTGAGGACATTGATGCGCACGCCTTCGCGCTTGACCTCCAGGGCAGCGGCTTTGGAGAACATCACGATCGCCGCCATCGCCGCACCGATCAGTGTTTCCCCGGGCGTGGCGACCTTGGCGGCGTCCGAGGCCACGTTGATGATCGAGCCGCTGCGATTGTCCCGCATGGCGGGTAAGACCGCCTGCATCATGTGCAGTGGCGGCAGGATGATCTCGGTGATGCGCTGCTGGACAGTCTCGATCGGGATGGTGTGCAACAGTCGCGGGTGGTCACGGGGACCGGTGGTATTCATCAGTACGTCAATTGATCCGAGCAGCGCTCGACATTCCGCCTCAGCGCGCATTGCGTCGTGCGGGTCTGCCGCGTCGACGCGGACAAAGCTCACGTCACAGTTGGCCGCGCGGGCCAGAACGTGTTCTCGGGCCGATTGCCCCCTCGCGTCGTTGCGGCCGAGGATCACCACCCGAGCGCCCTGCTCGGCGAACTGGGCCGCCGTCTCCAGCCCGACGCCCGCCGTACCGCCGAGTACTGCGACGCCGGTACTCATCGCACCTCGTTGAGGATCTCGGGCAGCGACGATCGGTGGAACCCATCGAACGCCTCGTTGTTCGTGGCGGGCTGCAGATCCCACCATCCCCGCCGGGCGTTGGGGGCGCCGCCGTCGATCCGGATGCACGATCCGGTGATGTAGCTCGCCGCCCGGGACAGCAGGAATACGATCGCGGCCGACACCTCGGCCTCGGTTCCGAACCGCTGCAGGGGGATACCGGGGGTCAGATCGTTCTGGATGAACGCGGTGTCCTTGGCTTCGTAGGTGTCCAGACCTTGCGAGGCAATCGAGCCGGGGGCGACGGTGTTGACCCGAACACCCGACTCCGCCCATTCCGTTGCGGCGCACTCGCTGAGTGTCAGCATTCCGCCGCGGGCGGCGGCGGAATGGGAGAAGTGTGGCCAGCCGTGCCAGATGTCGGCGATCATGTTCACGATTGAGCCGCCGTGGTCGACCATCCACCGGTTGTAGACCTCGCGCATCACGATGAATCCACCGGTCAGATTGCTGCGGACGACCGCCTCGAAGCCCTTCGTCGAGATGGACTTCATCGGAGCGCGATACTGGCCTCCGGCGTTGTTGACCAGGCCGTCGATGCGCCCCCGGTCGACCAGCACCTGCTCGACCGTGGCGATGACCGAGTCCTCGTCACGGATATCGGCGATATGGGTTGATATCGAGCCCCCATCGGATTCGATCTCGCCGCGGACCCGCTCGAGCTTGCCGGTACTGCGTCCGACTATCGCGACATGCGCTCCGAGAGAGGCCAACTCGTGCGCGGTACAGCGCCCGATGCCGCTGCCGCCGCCGGTGACGATGACTGTCCGGCCGGCGAACAGGTCCTGCCGGTAAATGGAATCGTAAGGCACGTTTCGTCTCTTTTCAGGTGTCGGAGTTCGTCGTGGCGCGGTCCTGGTCGCGGCGCTGGATGAACTCCTCCTTGCGCTCGACGATCTCCGGGTCGCCCATCGTCGCGTAGCCGTACAGACATTCGAGTCGCAGCTGATCGTCCAGCGGCCGTCCAATGACCTCGAGAATCGTCTGCTTTGCCGATTCCACCGCGGCCCTCGGATTCCGCAGGATCTTGGCCGCGATCTCCTCTGCGGTCGAGATGACCTGATCGTGTGGCACAACGCGATTGACCAGATGTATCTCCTTGGCGCGCTGCGCGTCGATAGGTTCACCCATCAGTTCCAGCTCCATGGCGATGCCGACGCCGACCGTGTTGACCAGTCGGACGATGCCGCCGTCGGCGAAGTGCATGCCTCGGCGAATATGGAAGAACCCGAAGTTGGCCCGCTCGGAAGCGACTCGGATGTCGCAGGCCAGTGCCAGTTCGATGCCGCCGCCGATCACCCAGCCGTTCAACCCGGCGATGATCGGTTTGGGGGTGCGGTGCAGACCACGTGTGATCCGGCCCGCGAACCCTTTCTCCAGCACGCTGCGTCCGAGGTCGGGCCCGGCGTTGAGCCACGAATCGACATGGGTCTTGAGATCCGCGCCTGCACAGAAAGTGGTGTCGCCCGAGCCGGTGAGGATCGCCACGCGGACCTCGGGGTCGTCGCGGAACCGCGTCCATGCTTCGAAGAGCAACTCGTCGGTCTCGGTGTCGATCGCGTTGTGGACCTCGGGCCGATTCAGCGTGACGTAGGCGATCTGCCCACGCTTCTCGTAGATCACTTTCGGCATGGGGCGTCCTTCTTCCGGGGTCATGTCGCGACCGCATCTCGGCCGGCTTTTTGCCGGGCTATGACCAGTTTCATGATCTGTGCGGTGCCGTCCCCGATCTGCAGCCCGAGGACGTCGCGTAGCCGCTGAGCGAAGGGCATCTCCTCGCTCCAGCCGCCATGTCCGTGCAGGAGCAGGCAGGTTTGTACGATCTCGAAGGCGAGTTTGGGCCCCCACCACTTGCACATTGCCGCTTCGGCGGTGTGCTGTAGTCCATTGTCTTTGAGCCACAGCGTTTTCAGGCAGAGCAGTCGGCATGCTTCGAGTTGGGTCTCCGCCTCGGCCAGGGGGAATGACACGCCCTGGTTGGCGATGAGCGGTCGGCCGAAGCTCGTGCGCTCGCTGGTGGACTTCCAGGTCTCATCGAGGGACTGCCGGGCAACGGCGAGGCACTGCAGCCCGATCAAAGCACGGCTGTAGTCGAAACCCTGCATCACTTGGACAAAGCCCTTGTTCTGACCGCCGATCAAGTGATCGGCCGGAACGACGACGTTGTCGAAGAAGACCGCTCCGCGGCCGGCGCAGCGGCCGCCGAGGTCGTCGAACTCGGTCGCGCTGATACCCGGGACATCCATGGGTACGAGGAAGGCGCTGATACCCCGCGCACCGCTGGCCGGAGTGCCGGTGCGGGCCCAGACGATCGCGAACTGGGCCTGGGTGGCGAAGGTGACTGAGTTCTTCTCGCCGTCAAGGATGTAGGTGTCGCCGTCCCGGATGGCGCGCACTGTCAGGCTGGCCGCGTCGGACCCGCTGCCCGGTTCGGTCAGTGCGATCGCCGGTATCGCCTCGCCCGCCGTCATCATGCGTAACCACGGACCGACGACTTCTGGGTCGCCGTGCGCGGCGAGCACGGCTCCACTCAAGGACATCGTCACCAGGAGCTGACCGATGTTGTAGTCCGACCGGCAGATCGCCTCGAGGACGAGACCCGTCGTGGTGCAGTCAACTCCGAGCCCGCCGAACTCCTCAGGTAATTCCACTCCGAAGAGGCCCAGTGCGCCCATTGCGCGCAAGGTGTCGCGGTCGTACCGGCCCTCTCGTTCGCGCTGCTTGTAGTAGGGGGCGAGCTGTCGCTCAGCGAAGCGAGAGGCGACGTCGACCAACGCCGCTTGCTCTTCGCTGATCGCGAAGTTAAACCCCGTCATGGAGCTCCTCGGCCGAAGCGTTCGGCCGCAGCGGGCAGGCTGCGGCGGATACCAGTGTGAGAAGCCGGCCCGCCATCTACGTCAGCCCAATGGGTGATGTTCATCGCTCAACACAATGATTCGTGTGTTTGAATCCCAGATGCGGGGCTCGGGCTTGCGGAGGTATGAGGTGGAAAGAACGAGCGAGATCATCTCTCGGGCTGAGGAGATCATCAGCAGGTCGGGAGACGCGCGCCGTCAGGCGCTGCTGGCTCACGCATTCACCGACCCGGTGGCGCGCCACCGGCTCGACGATCTGCTCTCTGAGGTCAAAGCCGCGCTGGCTGAATCTCCGGACGGCCCCGCGCTGCTGGCGGTGGTGGCCGACATCGTCAGCGAACGGCGACGGCTATACATCCATGACTCCGCTGAGCGAGAACGCGCGGACTCCGCAGTGACAAGCGCGCTCAAGCGGCTTCGCGGCCTGGGCTCCAGTGCGGAGATGTCACGCCGGGCGCCTGCGGAACTGCGCGAAGCCTGCGGCTTCACCAGGGTGATGATTTCGTCGGCCCGAGGTTCGAGATGGATGCCGGACACCATGCGCCCCAGTGATCATGCCGATCCGGATGCCGCCGAATTCGCGCGATTCGCAAAGAATGACAACGAGATACCGCTCGCTCACCTGCTGCCGGAAACTCAGATGGTGCGGCATCGGTTGCCGGTGCTCGTGTCCGAGACCAGCCCGCACGCGTATAAGCCACTGGTACAAGTGACGAAGACGACGTCATATGTCGCGGCCCCGATTGTGGCCAAGAGGCGAGTGATCGGTTTCTTCCATGCCGACCGAATCGGCCAACGCGGGGAAGTCTCCCAGAGCGATCGAGATAGCATCGCGCTGTTCGCCGCCGGGTTCGCGGTGATGTTCGAGCATGCAGTCCTGAATGAGCTGCTCGCGCAACAACGGGCCCGGTGGACTGCCGGGTTAAGGGCGATCATCGACGCGCTCGACGGACCCGCCGTCGCGACTCCTGCGGGGACCCCGTTGGACGCTCGCGGCGACGTGGTGGTTCCGCCACATGACGACCCGGCGCCGGGCAAGCACGGCCGGACTCTCACCGAACGCGAGCGCCAGGTCGTGAGACTGATGGCAAGCGGCGCGACGAACCATGCCATCGCCGGGGAGTTGGTGTTGTCTGTGGAAACCGTCAAGAGCCACGTCAAGAACATCATGCGCAAACTCCATGCCACCAGTCGCGCCGGTGCGGTCGCCACGTACCTGCAGTCAGTTCCCAAGGAGGTTGGTGCGACGTGATTTACCGAGCGCCCAGCCGACATCGCTCCGGACCGGAAGTCGCGGCAGATCTCGCGAGGTTCACCCGCAAGGCGTCACGGTCGATCGGCATCCAGCCGGTGTCGATGTCCGAATTGAGGGCTGACCCGAGCCGGATTGACGAATTGTTCCGGCGTCTCATTCCGCAGATCGTCGAGGAGACCCAGAGACGAGGCGACGACACGGCGACTGCGCGCACGCTGGTATCTATGGCTGTGGAGGTCGCCGATCTCGACCACGAGTGGCGCCAATGCCGTCAGCGAGAAGCCGAGCGGGCCCGGGAGGATCTCGCGGCTAGCTTGCTGCGGCTGCCGTCATTGCGTACCGACCAGGACAACGCTGAGCAGATCTGCGAAGGGGCGTCCCGTGGATGCGGCAGCGAGCGAGTGTTGTTCGCGTGGATCCATGCGGAGAATTGGGTGCCGGTCAGCAGCTTCCGGGCCGGGTCCCGGAAAACGCGACCCCGGGTCACAGCCGAGGAGCCGCTCAGCCGGCTCCCGATCGAACGGGGCGTGGTGGAGCGTCGTCAGGCGGCCCGAGTGCGCGGTCCGGGTGATGGTCCGCAGCCGGTCGCGGTCTCACAACTCATGGGCCGTAGTTCGTTCGCGATCGCGCCCGTCGTGGCTGAGGACAGGATCGTCGGCCTGATCTACGCCGCCGAGTCTGCGGCGTCACTTTGCCGCAATCCAGATTTGAGCGTTCGGCTGGGCCGATATGCCAATTGCCTCGGCGGCCACCTCGAACTGGTGAGAATTCTGCGGCGCCTCGATACTCGGTCCGCGCAGGTCCGACAGGCACTCTCGGGCCTGCAGCACGCGGTGACGGAATCGGATACCAGCGTCGACCTGATGCAGTTGGTCGGTCGAGAACAGGCCGGTCCGTCCGCTGACGAGACGGACAGACGTAACTCGCCACCGCTGGTGAGCGTGGAGAGCGAGTTCACTGCCAGGGAGGGCGAGGTCATGACGCTGATTTCGGCCGGGCTCGACAACAAGCAGATCGCAGAGCAGCTCGCCATCGCCGAAAGCACGGTCAAGTCGCATGTTCAGCACATGTTGCGCAAGGCGGGAGCCGTCAACCGGTCCGAGCTCATCGGCCAGTTTTATGCGGCCGGTCCACCGAGCCCGGGGCGCTAGCCAAGCGCACGCAAGCCGTTGCGCACCTCGGTGATGAACGTCTCCGGCCGCTCCAGTGAGGGAAAGTGACCGCCGCGGTCGGGCTGGCTGTAGTACCGCAGATCCGCGAATCGGGTTCTGGCCCATCGCTCGGTCATGGTGAACAGGTCCTCCGGAAAGCAGCTGTAGGCAGCCGGCACCGTGACCGGGGTGAAATCGGTGAGCAGGCCTTTGAAGCTCTCCCAGTACAGCCGGGCCGAGGACGCCGCGGTCGCGGTGAACCAGTACAGCGAGATGTTGTCGAGCATGGTGTCGCGCGAGATGACGTTCTCCGGGTGGCCGTCGCAGTCGGTCCAGGCCTTGAACTTCTCCAGAATCCAGGCGCACTGCCCGGCCGGTGAGTCGGTCAGGCCGTAGCCCAGTGTTTGCGGCCGGGTGCTCTGCTGCTGGGAGTAACCGCTTTCCCAGTCGAGGTAGTTCTGGAACTTGCCCAGCTGACCCATCTCCTCGGCGGTCGGCTCGCCGAGCTTCATCAGCTCCTCCGGGCTGCAGAGCGCGAGGTTGACGTGGATGCCGGCCACGACTTCGGTTTGTGCGTAGCCCATCGTCGCAGCAATGCCTGCGCCCCAGTCGCCGCCCTGGACGTAGAAGTGCTCGTATCCCAGCCGTTTCATCAGTTCCGCCCAGGCCGATGCGATCCGCGCGACCGACCACCCGGCTGTGGTGGGCTTGCCGCTGAACCCGTAGCCCGGCAGCGAGGGCACCACTACGTGATAGGCGTCCTCGGCGTTGCCACCGTGCGCGACCGGATTACGCAGCGGCTGAATGATGTCGAGGTGCTCGACCACCGATCCAGGCCAGCCGTGGATGATGATCAGCGGCGTGGCGTTCGGTTCCGGGCTCGGCGCATGGACGAAGTGGATGTCGAGACCGTCGATGGTGGTGATGCCCTGGTCGAAGGCGTTGATCTTGGATTCGAAGCGGCGCCAGTCGTAGTCGGTTGCCCAGTAGTCGCAGACGTCCTTGACGTAGTCCAGCGGGATGCCCTGCGACCAGTCGGCGACGGTCTCCGGCTCCGGCCAGCGTGTCCGTGCGAGGCGTTCGCGCAGATCTTTGACTGCGGCTTCCGGAACATCAGTGGTGAAGGAAGTCAGCATGATTCGGCTCCTCTGCAGAAGATGCGGGCGTCGGTGGGATGAGGGTCAGCGGGCCGCGAGGGCCTGGAAGCTGTCGAGGTCGCGGGTGTGTTGGGCGGCGCGCTCTATCCATTGCTTCCAAAGCTGGTCTCCCCGCTCGCTGCGTCTGACTGCGCCGGCGCCGAATACGCCGATCTGAAGAGGATGGATGGCCAGGACCCGGTAGTCGTCCCACGCTCGCTCAGCGGGGTAGTCGTCGATTCCCTGCGCTGCGAGCTCGTTCTGATACAGCCGCACGAGATCCCGCTCAGCGCTGCGCCGATCCTCGATGTTCAGACTGGTGCTCAGGAAGTACGCGACGTCGATGGGTCCGTATCCGTATCCCACGCCCTGCCAGTCGAGCAGTGCGACCGGGGTGCGGCCTCCGCGCGCGTCGAAGAGCAGATTGTCGGCACGAACATCACTGTGCCACAGACATAATGGCGTTCTGATGAGTTGATTCCACTTGGCACGGAGGGCGTTGAGTTTGGCTGCCTGCCTCAGGTCCGACTCCGCCACCAGCTCGCCGAATGTCGCCGGGAACGCCTCAACGGTGGCCGGGAAGTTCCCCGTGATGTCCGAGAAGGACGCGATGGCGCCCTGTAACCAGTCCATCGTGGCGAGTCGGTCGTCGCGCCATGATCCGGCGTGGAGAGCCGCGAGTTGTTGGACAACCAGTGCGGCCTCGTCGATTGTGCAACCGACGAGCTGATCGACCGCCCGTGCGGGGGCCAGATCGTCCATCAGGAGCACGAACTCGGCGCCGTCGTCGGTGACCTCGGCGTGCAGCGGGGTCGGAAGCGCCACCGCGGAAAGCCGCGGTGCCAACTGCTGATAGAAGAGGATCTCGGTGCGGTAGTAGCCGGACTGTTGTCCGAAGGTGCGGCTGGCCTCATCGCCCGAGGCGAACTTGCCGACGACCGTCCCGGGCCCGGCACCCGGCGGGTCGTATTCGAGCGTGAAGCGGTACGAATCGGCCAACTGCCCCGTGCCGCAGGGTTCCCGGTTCGCCGACGTCACGGCCGCGTCCTCGCCGAGAACGCCTGATCGGCGAAGTGCCCATGTCAGCCACTCCGCGCTGACCTCTTCCGGGCGGATGTTCGCGGCTTGGGTCGTAGCCATTGGCAGACCACCTCATTCGTTGCTGCAGGAGCGCCGTCGGTATCGGCGTCGCAGCGGAATGCTAGGGCAGCGCCGGGCGATCGCCGTCGAACTTCGGCCGAACCTGCCCCTTCGGAGAACGAAACATGACCCCTTCGGATGGCGCGGCTGCGGGAATCCTGATGCACACTGCAGTGAGGTCTACTGAGAAAAGTGGGGAATGGTGGCGGCTACAAGCGAGGACTTGCCGACGACGATCGAAGAGGCTGACGTCGTCATCGTCGGGGCCCGGTTGGCCGGGACCGCGACCGCTGTTCCGCTGGCGCGCTCCGGACTTCGCGTGGTCGTGTTGGACAAGGTCCGCTTTCCGTCGGACACCCTGAGCACCCACGCGATGGTGCCGAGTGGCGTCCAGGAGCTGCTCTTGATGAGCGCGCTCGACCGCGTCTTGGCGCTGGGCCCGGCCAAGCCTCGATACCTGGCGGTCAACGACGGCAGCGTGTCATTCCGGGAACGCTTCCGCGAGTATCAGGGCATCGACTTCGGCTTGTGCATACCGCGTGATCAGCTCGACGTGCTGCTGGTGGAGACCGCCCGCGATGCCGGAGTGGATGTCCGGGAGCACTGCAGTGTCGAAGACGTGGTGTGGAAGGGCGAGCGTGCCGCGGGCGTTCGCTACCGAATCGGTGGCCGGCCGGGTGAGGTCCACGAGATCCACGCGCGTGTGGTGGTCGGTGCAGACGGGCGTAGATCGCGGACTGCCGCTGCACTGGGAGTGTGGGAGCCCTATCGCGGGTCGAAGAACCTGCGTGGCTTCGCGTTTCGCTATATCGACGACCCGGTCGGCATCAAGAACCAGAACGCGTACGAGATATTCCGGGCAGACACAAACATGGCGCTCGTGCTGCCGAGTTCTCCGGCAGGCAGGACGATCGTCGTCCACATGTGCGATGCCAGGGACATCCCTCGGTTCCGGGAGGCGCCGGAGGACATGTGGGAGGAGAAGTTGGCTCGCGACCCGCGGTTGCGAGCGCGTATCGGAGACGCGACGAACATGAGCAAGATGCGGATCACCGATGACCTGTCGTCGTTTTACCGGCGTTCCAGCGGCCCGGGTTGGGCGCTGACGGGCGATGCCGGCCACTTCAAGGACCCGGTCACCGGCAACGGGCAGCGCGATGCCCTCAAGCACGGCCGTCTGCTCGGCCAGGCCATTGCCCGAACCCTCGGCGATGAGCGGGCGTTGGATGTGGCGTTGCGCGACTACGAACGCGAACGCGACCGCGACACGATCTCGACCTATCACTGGGGCAACCGGGAGACCCACCCGAAACCGAGCAGTCCGCTGGTCCACGAAGTATTGCGCGGTTTCGTCGGCGACGAAAACCCCGACTTCTCTGACACGTTCAACAGAGGGCGTCCAGTGGAACAGGTGATCAACGTTCGCCGTCTGGTCAATGGACTCATCGCAGCGCTGCGTCAGCCAGGGGCGGATCGCCCGGCGATTCTGGCCGAAGTGGCGTCACAACTACCACACGAGATCGGCATCCGACGGCACCGCCTCCTCGACGGATTCCGGTCGACGAAGCCGGTCTCGACGGAGAACGCGGGATGGAGCATCGGCAAGCCGCCGGTGATTCCGACACATCGGGCGGCGGCGACGCGCACCAAGGACGCTCCCGAAACCGCTGTCGTGGCTGCGGGCCGCGTCGACGCCGAGAGGATCTGAGTGAGGGAGACGACGGTATGTCATCCGCCGCGCTGACAGGAGTGGCTTTCCCGCCCGAGCACGCGTTCCGTCACACGATGGGTCCGGATGGCCGGGAGTCGCTCGCCCACATGCTCATGTTCCCCGAGTTCGGGGTTGCCGGATTCATCTATCCGACCGTTCGAGCAGACGGGCATGCCAAGGGACGGGCCTCCGTGTTCGGTCCCGCACTGGCCGAACCGATCCACGAGCAGGTCGAAGAGGTCGTGCCCGGGTCCATGAATTTCGATGATTGGCGCACCGGGCCATTACGGATGCGAGTGATAGAACCCCACCAGCGCGTCGACATCGCGTGGGAGGGCGAGACCATCAAGTTCGTGGGCCGCTACGTGGCGATGCACCCGGTCTATGCGTTCAGCATGCACCCCCTGGGGAATCCCGGGTACTACGGCGACGACCGGACCGAGCAACATGGCCGCGTCACTGGGCGGCTCATTGCTCCCGGAATCGATCAGCAGGTCGAGGGATTCATGGTCCGAGATCACTCCTGGGGACCACGGATCTGGGGTCTCAACCAGCACTACAAGTGGTTTCACGCGATCACTGCGGCCAGTTCGATCCACTTCTTCGAAATGGACTCATTCGGCCGCAAGCAAGTTCGCGGCTACCTCTACCGTGACGGCCGGCTCGCGAACATTCTGTCGGTGGATTGCGACGTGGAGTACGACGATCAGATGCTGCACCGCCGGCTACGGGCGACCGTCGTCGACACCGAGGGCCGCACGGCGCGCGTTGATGCCGTGACCTTCGCCAGCGTCTCGATGGAGTTCGATCCGATGGTTTACAACAGCGAAGCGGCCGTGACCGTCGACATCGACGGTGACGTGGGAACCGGGTGGGCCGAATTTTGCTGGAATCGAAGCTATCTGAACTACGCGCGCCAATACGTGACCGCCTATAGCTGATCAGCCGGAAGCCGTGCCGGGTAATCGCGTCATCACATCGGCTCGGCGGCGGCGAGGACCCTCGCGATGCTGAGCGCGGTGGTGTGAACGGCCGGGCCCATGCGCCGGATGTCGACCTTGCCAATCCATCCCGATGCCGACACTGCGGCGATCGGAGGTCCGTCATTCACACGAACGGCGCTGGCGACACACGCCACCCCGACAGCAGATTCCTCGTGCTCGTAGGCCATGCCACTGGATTTGATCCACGCCAACTGGCGCCGCAGCGCCCCCGACGACGTGATCGTCCGGGGACCGACGCGTCCGAGTCCTGCAGCGATTGCGGCGTCGATCACATCGCTCGACGACCCGGCTAGGAGCGCCTTGCCGACGCCGGTCGCATGCGCCGGAAGGCGCCGGCCCACCGCCGAGGGGAATCGCGGGGCGTCACGTCCACGCAGGATCTCCACGTAGACGACATCGGTGCCGTCGAGAATCGCCAGATGGATCGTCTGCCCCGAGGCCTCCCGCAGATCTGCCATGAAAGGCAATGCCACCTCCCGCACCGACCGTCGCCGGGATGCCCGCTCACCCAATTCGAACAGTCGGAGCCCGAGAACCACTTTCCTTCCGTTGCGCTCCACGAAGCCGACGCTCTCCAGATCCTTGACGAGCCGTGACACGGTGGCTTTCGGAATGGCTGTCCGGCGCGCCAATTCGTTCACCCCGAGGCTGGTCTCATGGGGCTCGAAGGCGGCCAGAAGCGCCGAGATCCGTCGCACCACCGATGTCGAGGAATCGACTCGCGAAGTGTTCCGTTCTTCGGGACGCATGCCTTGAGTGTGTGCCGTCGCCCGGGGAAAATTCAAGGATGAGCACAAAAGTCGCCATCATCGGTTCCGGAAACATCGGCACCGATCTGCTGATCAAGATCAAGCGGCTCGCCGGCGAGGAACTCGAGACCGTCGCACTGGTGGGTATCGACCCCGAATCCGATGGCCTGTCCCGGGCGCGGCGGCTCGGCATCGACGCCGTCTCCACCGGCGTGCAGGGACTGGTCGAGCATCCGCGGTTCGACGAGATCGACATCGTCTTCGACGCAACCTCGGCCAAGGCGCACGAGCACAACGACTCGATCGTGCGCCCATACGGCAAGCGGTTGATCGACCTCACCCCGGCAGCGGTCGGGCCGTACGTGGTGCCGCCGGTCAATCTCGACGCCCACCTCGACGCCCCGAACATCAACATGGTGACCTGCGGCGGGCAGGCGACCATCCCGATGGTCGCGGCCATTTCGCAGGTGACACCGGTGTATTGGGCCGAGATCGTCGCCTCGATCGCATCCAGGTCGGCAGGTCCGGGGACCCGGGCCAACATCGACGAGTTCACCGAGACCACCTCCAAGGCGATAGAGCAGGTCGGCGGTGCCGCGCACGGCAAGGCGATCATCATCTTGAATCCTGCTGAGCCCCCGTTGATCATGCGCGACACGGTGCTCGCGCTGGTCGGCGAGGACCGCAAGGACGAAATCGTGGCTTCGATCGTGGCGATGGTGGCCACGGTCGCCACCTATGTGCCGGGATACCGGCTCAAGCAGGCGGTGCAGTTCACCAAGGTCGAGGAATCGATGGCCACCCTCACCGATGCGCCCGGGCCGCTGTGGAAGGTGACGGTGTTCCTCGAGGTCGAGGGCGCCGCGCACTACCTGCCGGCGTATGCCGGAAATCTGGACATCATGACGTCCGCGGCGCTGCGGGTAGCCCGCGCGATCGCGGCGCACAAAGTGGAGGCATAAAGATATGGGTAACGCACGGACGACCGCCAGTGACGGCCTGGCCCTCTACATCCAGGACGTCACCTTGCGGGACGGGATGCATGCGATTCGGCACCGGATCACTCCGGAGAACGTGGCCGCCATCGCCGCCGCGCTGGACCGGGCCGGAGTCGATGCCATCGAGGTGTCCCACGGTGACGGACTCGCGGGGCACTCGCTCACCTACGGACCGGGCAGTCACACCGACTGGGAGTGGCTGGAGGCCGCGGCGTCGAGCATTCACCGGGCGAAGCTGACGACGCTGCTGTTGCCGGGGATCGGAACCATCCACGAACTCGAGCGCGCTCATGAGTTGGGCGTGGCGTCGGTGCGGGTGGCCACGCACTGCACCGAGGCCGACGTCTCCGCCCAGCACATCGCGAAGGCGAAGGAGTTGGGCATGGACGTGTCCGGGTTCCTGATGATGTCGCACATGGCACCGGCGCCGGAGTTGGCCCGTCAGGCAAAGCTGATGGAGTCCTACGGTGCCGATTGCGTCTACGTGACGGACTCCGGTGGCCGGTTGACCATGGACGCCGTCCGCGACCGGGTTCGGGCCTACCGGGAGGTGCTGGAACCGGACACCCAGATCGGGATCCATGCCCACCAGAACCTGTCGCTGTCGGTGGCGAACTCCGTCGTCGCCGTCGAGGAGGGCGTCATCCGGGTCGACGCGTCGCTGGCCGGCCACGGCGCGGGCGCGGGGAACTGTCCGATCGAACCGTTCGTAGCGGTGGCAGATCTGCTGGGGTGGAAGCATTCCTGTGATCTCTTCGGGCTACAGGATGCTGCCGACGACCTGGTGCGTCCGCTGCAGGACCGCCCGGTGCAGGTCGACCGGGAGACGCTGACGTTGGGTTACGCAGGGGTGTACTCGAGCTTCTTGCGGCACGCCGAAAATGCGGCTTCCACTTACGGTTTGGACACCCGCGACATTCTGGTCGAGGTGGGTCGCCGGGGTCTGGTCGGCGGCCAGGAGGACATGATCACCGACGTCGCGCTCGACCTGCGCAACCGCAGGGGCAATTAGGCGGCATTCCCGGCGAAGCCCACGGCCACCGAGCCGATGCCGTCGATCGTCGAGGCGTACGTGCTGCCGGGCCGCGCCGGCACCATCGGCCCCAGCGCCCCGGACAGCACGATGTGCCCGGCACGAAGTGGTGAGCCGTTGTCGCGGGCGGTCCTGGCCAGCCACTGCAGCGCCAACAGCGGGCTTCCCAGGCAGTCCGAGCCGCGGCCCTGCGACACCGTGGCGCCGTCCTCGGTGAGCACCATGGCGCGGGAGACGAAGTCGATGTCGGCGACCGGAATTCGGGACTCGCCGAGGACGAACAGCGCCGAGGAGCCGTTGTCGGCAACGGTGCCGACGATGCTGATCGACCAGTCCCGGATACGGGAGTCGACGATCTCGATCGCCGGTACCGCGACGCCCGCCGCGGCCCGGACCGCGTCCTCGGACAAGTCGTCGACGAGGTCTGCGGCGAGAATGAACGCGATCTCGGCCTCGACCTTGGGTTGCAGCAATCGGCCGGCCGGGACAGTGGCGCCGTCGATCACCCGCATGTCGGCGAAGAGCATCCCGGAGTCGGGTTGGTCGACCCCGAGTTGGCGCTGCACCGCCGGGGACGTCAGGCCGATCTTGTGGCCGACGATGGTGCGCCCGCGGCGAAGAGAGTCCTCGGTGATGAGGTTCTGCACTGCGTAGGCGGACGCGATATCGTTGTCGCCGAGGATGTCTCGCACCGGTTCGCATTGACGCGGGGCGTCGGCAGCGGCGATCAACCGGTCGGCGGCGTCGTGTAGTCGAGATCGAGTCAGGGTCATGGTCTCCTCTGTTGTTCACGGGCGTCAGCCCATGCTGGCGCCGCCGTTGATGTAGATGGTCTGCCCGGTGATGAATCTGCTGTCGTCGCCGGCCAGGAAGGCGACGGTGGCGGCCACCTCCGCCGGGGTGCCCGGCCGGCCCAGCGGCACGATGGCGGTGCCCTGGTCGACGACCTCCACGAGGCGCGGGGGCGCCTCGCCCGAGGCGAACAACGCCGACAGTTCCGGCGTCAGCACGTAGCACGGAGCGACGGTGTTGGCGGTGATGTCGGCATCGGCGAACTCGCGGGCCAGACCGGTCATCATCGCGTGCACCCCGCCCTTGGCGGCGTTGTACATGGCGTGGTCCATCAGGCCGGTGCGTACCGAGTCGGCCCCGATGTTGATGAGCCGGCCGTGTCGGCGAGACACCATGTGCGGCAGAACCGCCCGGGTGCAGCGGATGGTGGTCCACAGATTGTTGTCGATGGTGGCCTGCAGGGTCTCCTCGGTGTGCTCGAGGGTCGGCGTGATCACCCCGCCGCCGGCATTGTTCACCAGGACGTCGATGTGGCCCAGCTCCGCGATCGCGACTTCGGCGAGATTATCGGCGACACCGGACTTCTGGAGCTCGCCCACGAAGCCTCCGGCGATCGCCGCCTGCGTTGCCACCCGCTCGAGGTCGGCTTCGGAGCGGGTGGCGGCGAACACCCGGGCGCCGTCGGTGATCAGCCGCTCGATGATGCCCAGACCGATGCCGGAGGAGGCGCCGGTGACGATCGCGGTGCGACCCGCGAGCGCTCCGCTCACAAGATGATCGCCACGTCACCGACACCGCGCAGGTCGGTCAGATCGAGTTCCGCGCGCTTGTAAGCGATTCGGAACCCGTTGCTGGTCAACCGCAACCGGTAGTGATACTTGCCGACGTAGGCGCTGGTCCGGCCGTCCCGGCATCGCCACACCGTGAACGACGCGCTCACCGGCAACTCCTCGCTCGGCTCTCCGAGGCGCACGTTGAAAACCTGGTGGTTGGTGCGTGAGTGCGGATACTCGCGATGGGCCCGGCGGTTGTTGAGCCGTTCCACCCTGGCTTGCATCCGCCGGTGATCATCGTCGATGAGCAGCAGATCGCGGTCCGAATCAGCGTCCAGTTTGTCGTTGCACGGCACCTCGTACCGGGCGTCGAGCTCATAGAGTTCGAGCCAGCCGTCGAGGTTCCACGCGTCCAGCAGTGCCGCCTCGTGGTAGAGGAAATCCTCGACTTCGGCGCGGGTGACGACGCGAGTGGCGGCGGTCATCGCGCACCGCCCAGGTCCGCTGCGTCACCCATCTGCTGCTGCCATCGTCTCCAGAACTCCCTCATCTGTTGCTCGTCGTTGGCCATCGGTCCACGGCCCATGCCCCGGGAGATGTCGTTCCATTCGACTCCGCCGCTGCTGAATCCGGTCTGGCACGATTCGAGCGCCTCGACGTCGTCGGGGGTGGCGAAACCGCCGGGGCCGAGGAAGGTCAGGAAGCTGTCGAGCCTGCGCTCACGCAGGCTGGGCACCTCGTCGGTGGGAGCCAACTCCCAGGCTGTCACGTCCACCCGGTTGGGAGCGGGGGAGAACATCGTGCGAACCGTCACTGCCATGATGTCGTTGATGATCAGATTCGGGTAGATGATCAGGTTGCGGTTGACCTCGCACATCTTGTGGGCCCGCTCCGCGCCGTACCGCTCGGTGAGCTCAGCGCGGATACGGTCGATCTCGACCTTGGCATCCTCGCCGAACAACGGTTCCCACTTGGCAACCGGGCGGCCCCAGGGTGCGGAGTACTCGATCACCGCGTGCCCGTTGCCGAGTTTGACGGCCTGACCGATCACGCCGCCCTGCAGGTCGGTGCCGATCGACACCAGGTACTTGAAGTAGGTGTCGTGGGTGGAAGCCGCATGATAGCCGTCGGCGCTGTTCTCGATCAGCAGCTTGTAGTTCGCGTCGAAGCTGTATTCGTTGGTACCCTTGATGATTTCGACCGATCCGCCGCAGCCGTCGACCACCAGATCGATGTACTCCTTCGCGCCGGCCAGCCACGTCGGCAGGTCGACGACATCGGCGTCGAAGCAGGCGAACACGAAGCCTCGGTAGGAGTCCACCCGGGCGACCTTGGCCAGCGACAACCTGTCGAAGTCCAATCCGTTGGAATAGCCCTCTCTGTCCGGGACGCCCTTGAGTTTGCCCTCGCTGTCGAAGGACCAGGCGTGGTAGAAGCACTGGAACACCTTCGAGTTGCCGGAGTCCTGCCGGCAGACCAGCGCCCCGCGGTGGGTGCAGGAGTTGTGGAAGACGTTGACGTCGCGGCTTTTTGCACCGCGGACCATGAAGATCGGCCGGCCCGCGAGATTCCTGCGAACGAAATCGCCGGGTTTGGGAACCTCGGACTCGT
This sequence comes from Mycolicibacterium pyrenivorans, assembly GCF_025821625.1. Taxonomy (GTDB): domain Bacteria; phylum Actinomycetota; class Actinomycetes; order Mycobacteriales; family Mycobacteriaceae; genus Mycobacterium; species Mycobacterium pyrenivorans. Next base: position 41,293 of record NZ_JACKSH010000253.1, on the reverse strand, counting down.
GGCCGACGTAGAGCCAGGAGTGCCCGAAGACCCGTTCCACTTCGGCTCGATGCACCTCCGCAGAGGTCATCGCCGAGCGATGCACCCGGAACGTCTGGTTGTCCTGGTCGTCGATTACCAGCGGTTCATGGGCGGGGGCGGTGGTGTCGTGCGTCGTCCAATCCTCGACTGTGCTCATGTGCGCTCCAAATAGGTTGCGACCAAGGCGGAGAACTCGTCTGCGCGGTCGATCTGGGTCCAGTGTCCGCATCGGCTGAATACGTGTAGGTCTGCGTTGGGCAACAGGTCGAGCATCGTCACCGAGACCGCCAGCGGCACGACCTTGTCCTCCCGGCCGTGGATCAGCAGGGTGGGCGTGTCGATGGCACGTACCTCTTCGGCGGTGATCGACAACTCGGACCCCTTGTGTTTGGGATCGAAGAACATCGCGCGGTAGGCCTCGTAGGCGCCGTCGGCGATGCTGGCTTCATAGCGGATGGTCACCAGTTCCTCGGTGATCAGGTTCGGATCGACGGCGAAGAAATTCTTCAGTAGATGCCGCATCGCCTCGTGCGACGGCTCGTAGGCGCGCAGCGCAGCCAGGCCCTCGGTCGGGGTCATCCCGACACCGGGGGAGCCCATCAGGACCATCCTGCTGATCCGTTCGGGATCATCGGTCGCCATTTGGAGGGCGATCCGGCCGCCGAGGGAGTTGCCGACGATCGCGGTGCGAGCGATGCCCTGCGCGTCGAGGAACGCCCACACGTGATCGGTCCAAGTGCGCAGCGAGTACACGATGTCGTCAGGACGCTCGGTGGCTCCGAATCCGACGATGTCGGGTGCCAGAACGTGGAGACGTCGGGACAGCGGGCCGATGTTGAGCTGCCAATTGGCCGTCCCGGATACGCCGGGGCCGGAACCGTGCAGCATCAGCACCGTTTCGCCGGAGCCGGCCTCGAGGTAGCTCGTTCGGATACCGCCGGCATCAACGATTTTCGGCGCGGCGATGGTCGTTGTCATTCCTGATCTTCTTCCTGGAGGATCGCGAAGCACTTGTTGGAGTTGAAGACATCGGTGACGACGAGTTCCGACCACGTCAGCTCGAGACCGAGTTCGGCGGCGGCGCCGGTCATGCAGAACCAGTTGAGCAGTTCCTGCTGGCCGGACTCGAGGATGTCCTGGGAGGTGGTGGCCTGCCAGCTGTCGTAGTCGCCCGTGGTCAACATCTCGTAGAGCCGCAAGTCGGAAGCGGTATCGGGGGACAGCCGCCAATTCTTGTCGACTAGGAACGCATGCGACCAGCTCGACGAGGCGACCAGGGCCACCCGCAGGTCGGTGCGGGCGAACGCGCCGGCCACCGCGCGGCCCAGCGCGAAGCAGCGGGCCGGGGTGGGCCCGACCGGATCGAGTCGTTCACCCCGGGTCTGCGCGAACGTCACCAGTCCGCCGCGGCGGGCGATCACATGCGGGCCGTAGCAATTCACCGTGATCGGGAGCAGCGGATAGGGGAACTTCGACCCGGCATCCGGGTAGTCGAGGAACAGTTGGGTGTTAACGATGGCATGTGGGAACGCCGAATCCTTGCGCTTCTCATACGAGTAGGCCATGTCGAATCCGCGCTCGATCAACTCACTGGTGAGCCAGCGGGCCTGGTCTGCGGCACTGCGCAAGGTGATGGTGGTGTGCTCGGGCAGTCCCCAGGCATTGGGGCTGCCGCGCTCGTTCATCAGCTCGAACGGCTCGGCTTCGATATCGGGGTACGCCAGTACACAGAACGGCGGGATGATCTCTTCGCGGAAGTTCTCGTACTGGTCGTCGCCCCATACAACCACCACGTCCGGCTTGAATTCGTCGAGCGCCGCACGGCAGCGAGCGAGATTGTCCACCAACGCCTTTCGGTGTTGGGTGGCTGCACTGACACCCTTGTCTGCTCCCCACTCCCGGCGCATCAACTCCGGCCAGTTCTCGGGGTTCTTCGCCGACTCGGGAATGTCGGGGTCATTGAGGGTCCAGCGCAGCAGGCTGGCCATGTGCTCATCCGTGCCCGCCAGCAGCGGATAGTGCGTCAGGCCGAGTCCAAGGAAGTGTGCCATAGTGATCCTCCAAATTTGTTCTGCTGATCCGGGCTCTGAGGTCGGGGGGAAGGTCGGCGACGATGTCGTCGAGCGGGTCGGGCGCTGCGGGGAAGGGGTAGTCGGATCCGAACACCATGTGGTCGGCGCCGACGACCTCGGCTGCGGCCAGCAGTCCGTGACGGGTGTAGGTCAGCGAGTCGCACCACAGCGACGCGGCCAGCCGACTGGGGAGTTCCGCCGAATCCGCTGCCATTCCACCGATCTGAGCGCCCTTGTCCAGTCGGCCGATGATCGCGGGCAGCGCGCCGGCGCCGTGCGCCAGGCAAAGACGGACCCCGGGCCGGCGGACCAGAGCCCCACTGGTGAGAAGCGAGGCCGCCGCCGTCGCGGTCTCGATCGGCATACCCGCGCCGAAACCCATCCCCAGTCCGGCCATTCGGGTGGGAAGGTCCTCGTCGCGGGGATGGATGAGGACCAGTGCGCCGAGTTCGTGGGCGACCGCGAAGAACCGGTCGAAGCGTTCGTCGGCGAGTTCGTCGCCGCGAACCTGGGTGGCGATCTCGATCCCGAGGAAGCCGGGGCGGGCCATGCACCGGCGCAGCTCGGCGACGGCGAGGTCGGGGTCCTGCAGTGCCACCGCGCCCAGGGCGGCGAACCGGGTGGGGTGTTCGGTGACGATCCGGGCGAAGAAGTCGTTCTGGGCTTCGGCCAGTTCCGCGGTGCCGGTGGGGTCGGCCTCGTAACAGAAGGTCACCGGGATCGGCGAGATCACCTGGAGGTCAACACCGTCGCGGTCCATGTCGGCCAGCCGGGCGACCGGTGACCAGCAGCGATGGTCGATCTGCCGGTAGCGTCGCGCGCCGTAGTGCAGCCATCCCGTGGTCTCCCCGGTGCGCTCCACACTCGGCCAGCGGTCACCACCGTGGCACCGGCTCAGGTCAGGCAGGTCCGTATCGACGGCATGGGTGTGCACGTCGATCAGGCCGCGGGACGAGCGAGAGGTGATGGCGAACCTCCATGGATGAGTGGGGTCCGGATCAGCCTAAAGTAATGTGCATGCACAATTCAAGATGTTTATGCAGAATGTTGTGGATCACATCTGCTTGGTGGTAGGAGTTACCTATGTGTGGGGGGTGTCCGGTGGCGCGGAGATCAGGGGTGTTGCGGGGTGTGCGGCGTGCGATCCGGGTCGTCGGCCCTGATCAGGTCGCGGTCGTGGCGGTTGATCGCTTCGACGAACGCGGCCTGATCGTGGACAGAGATCGCGGCCACGATGTCGTCGTGCACGACGAGGCTGCCGGCCACCAGCGGCTCATGGCCATCGACGAAGGTGACCCGGCTCAGCACTGCCTTGATGCTGGTGATGATCAGCTGGTGCATGCCTTCGAGCACCGGGATGTGGGCGGCGGCTGCGACGACGGCGTGGAATCTCAGCACGGCGTCGAAGAATTCGGGCGCCGTCCTGCTGGCCCGCATGCCGACCATCGCCGTCCGCATCGCGGCGATGTCGTTGCTGTCGGCCCGTTCGAAGGCGGCCTTGGTGAGTCCGAACTCCAGGTACAGGCGCGCCTCGAAAAGGTCGAGCGGGTGCGGGTTGGACGGCTGAAACCACAGGTCCAGCGCTCCAGTGCGCACCTGTGGCGGGGTGTTGGCGACGGTGATGCCCCCGCCGGGCCCTGGCCGAACCGACACCAGGTCGCGATCCCGCAGGATTCTCAGCGTTTCGTTCATCACCGTCGGGCTGATGCCGAACCGGTCCATCAACTCCGAGCGCCGGCCGAGGTGGGCACCCACGGGCAGGCGTTCGGACATGATCTCGTGCTCGAGGTCGGCAGCCACCACTTCGGCCCGCGACGAGCGCGCCGCCGGTTCACGGCGTGCCATCCATGGCCTCCTTCGACGCCGGTGATCCGACTATCCGTGATAGTAACTTCAAGGAGACGACAGTGACCGAATCCACCGCCGCAAGCCAGGTCTACCGCACCGCCCGCGATCTCCTGATTGCCCGCCGCGAGGACTATGACGCCGTAGCGCCGGGTTTCCAGTGGCCGGATGTGGGTGGCAGGTTCAACTGGGCGATCGACTGGTTCGACCATATCGCCCGCGGCAATCCGCGGACCGCGCTGCGCATCGTCGGCGATGACGGAACCGATGAGTCCTACTCGTTCGACGAGATGGCCCACCGATCCGACCGCCTGGCGAGGTGGCTCGCTGACGGTGGCGTCACGCCAGGGGCCCGCGTGATGCTGATGCTCGGCAACCAGGTTGAGCTATGGGAGTCGATGTTGGCTGTCATGAAACTCGGCGCGGTCATTCTGCCCGCTACCACGGCACTGGGGGCCAGGGACCTCGCCGACCGACTCGCGCGTGGCGGGGTCGCACACGTCATCACCAACGCCTCGGAGACCGAGAAGTTCGCCGACATTCCCGGCGACTACGGCCGGATCGCGATTGGTGATGCACCGCCTCTGTGGCGAAGCTACCGCGACTCCGAATCCGTCACCGGCCCAGAGCCGTTCGACACGCAGACCGCGCCGGACGACGCGATGCTCGTCTACTTCACGTCGGGCACGACGAGCCATCCCAAGCTCGTCGAGCACACTCACCGCTCATATCCCGTCGGTCACCTGTCGACGATGTACTTCATCGGGCTGCGGCCGGGGGACGTTCACCTCAATATCAGCTCACCGGGATGGGCGAAGCATGCCTGGAGTTCGTTTTTCGCCCCCTGGATCGCCGAGTCCACGATCGTGGCCTACAACTACGCCAGATTCGACCCGGCGCGGTTTCTGGAGATGCTGCAGCATGTGGCCGTGACCTCCCTCTGCGCGCCACCGACCGTGTGGCGCATGCTGATTCAAGCCCACCTCGGTGAGAAACCGCCCGCGCTGCGGGAGGCGCTGGGTGCCGGTGAGCCGCTCAACCCGGAGGTGATCGCACAGGTCCGTAGCAGCTGGAACCTGACCATCCGGGACGGGTTCGGCCAGACCGAGACCACCGCGCTGATCGGCAACACCCCTGGTGCCGTCGTCAAGCCGGGGTCGATGGGCCGGCCGCTGCCCGGCATCCCGATCGAGATCGTAGATCCCCTCACCGGCGCGGTAGCCGACGAAGGTGAGATCTGCCTGCGCCTGCAGGATCGGCCGGTGAATCTTATGACCGGTTACCTCGGTGACCCCGAGCGCAACGATGCTGTCATGGCCGGTGGTTACTACCACACCGGTGACGTGGCCAGCCGGGACGCCGACGGCTACATCACCTACATCGGCCGCACCGACGACGTCTTCAAGGCCTCCGACTACAAGATCTCCCCGTTCGAGCTGGAGAGCGTGTTGATCGAACATCCGGCTGTGGCCGAAGCCGCCGTGGTTCCCGCGTCGGACGCGATGCGGCTGGCAGTGCCGAAGGCCTACATCAGTTTGGCCGCCGGCTGGGCACCCGACCGGGCGACGGCCGACGCGATCTTCGCGCATGCCCGCGCAAACCTGGCCCCATACCAGAGGATCCGCCGCATCGAGTTCATGGAGTTGCCCAAGACGATCTCCGGCAAGATCCGTCGTGTCGAACTACGCAATCGGGAGAACACGACCGCCGAATTGCCCGACGAGTTCAGGGAAGGCTGACCGCTGATCGGATATGCCTCGACCGGGGGACGAAGTCTCTATCGGGAGGGGTGTGACCGGAGCGGCGGAATCCAGCATTGTTGCCGTGATGGCGGCAGTCTCTTGATGATGGTCAACTTTGGTATTATGGTATGACCAAATGCGAGTTGTACACATCGACCCCGGGCGGCTGGCCGGCTTTCAAAGACGAAGGACGACAACATGACTGAGTTCACCGACATCACCTACGAAGTCGACAACGGTTTGGCGTGGATCACCATCAACCGTCCCGAGCGCTACAACTCATTCCGCGCCCGCACCATCGACGAGCTGATCCGGGCGTTCAAGCTCGCCTGGGGCAGCGCCGAGGTGGGGGCGATCTGCCTGACCGGGGCAGGTGAGAAGGCGTTCTGCACCGGCGGAGACCAGAAGCAGCGCGCAGAGACCGGTGACTACGGCCCCTCGGACAGCGGCCTGTTCGAGGTCGACTCGCTGCACCGGGTGATCCGCGACGTGCCCAAACCGGTGATCGCCGCGGTGAACGGCTTTGCGATCGGCGGTGGTCACGTGCTGCACGTGCTGTGTGATCTGACGATCGCATCCGAGACTGCGGTATTCGGCCAGAACGGCCCCCGGGTCGGTTCCTTCGATGCCGGCTTCGGCACCGGCTACCTGGCCCGCGTGGTCGGCGAGAAGCGTGCCCGCGAAATCTGGTTCCTGTGCCGCAGGTACTCGGCTCAGCAGGCCTACGAGTGGGGTCTGGTCAACAAGGTGGTGCCTGCCGATCAGCTCAAGGCCGAAGTGCGGTCCTGGGCCGACGAGATCCTGCAGTTGTCGCCCACGTCGCTGAAGGTTCTCAAGCAGTCCTTCAATACCGACACCGAGCAGTTCGCCTCCGTTGGGCAGATGGCCTACTCGAACCTCAAGCTGTTCGGCGAGACTCCGGAGGCCAAGGAGGGCATTACCGCCTTCAACGAGAAGCGGGCCCCCGACTTCGCGCCGTACCGGGGCAGTTGAGTAAACGTGTTCACCGCTGAGCAAACCGATTTCGCACGCGCGATCGAACAGTTCTGTGCCGAACGCTGCGCCACCGCGGGACAGCGTTCGGAGCTGACCGACGGTGGTCGGCTTTCCAACAGCCCCGAACTGCTGTCACGACTGGCCGATCTGGGATGGCTGGGGGTGTCGCTTCCGGCGGAGTACGGCGGCGGGGGAGCCGGCATGGTCGAGGAGTGCATCTTCCTCGAGGAGACCGCCCGCGGGCTCGCGCCGATCCACGCCTACGGGACCGGGCTCACGGCGGCCCAGACGTACCTGCGCCATGGCACCGAGGAACAGAAGAAAGAGGTGCTGAACAACCTGTGCAGCGGGCGGTTCGAGGCGATCGCGCTCTCCGAGCCCGGGGCCGGCTCCGACCTCGGCTCGGTTCGCACCCGAGCTGTCCGCGACGGCGACCGGTTCCTCATCAACGGTCAGAAGACTTGGATCACCGCCGCCCATCTGGCCGATCACATGCTGGTGCTGACCCGCACGTCCACCGAGGGCAGTAAGCACCAGGGCCTCACCCTGCTCTACTTGACCACCGACACACCCGGACTGGACATCAAGCCGATCATCACGATGGACGGCCACACCGTCAACGAAGTCTTCTTCACCGACGTGGCCGTCCCTGCCGCGAACGTCGTCGGCGGAGTTGGCGACGCCTGGCACCGGCTGATGCGCGGTCTGAACGTGGAGCGGCTGATCATCGCGGCGATGTCCATCGGAGCTGCGCGGCGCTCGCTGGAGGACACCATCGCCTATGTCAAACAGCGCGAACAGTTCGGTCGCTCGATCGGAACCTTCCAGGCCGTCCGGCACCGCCTCGCCGACCTCGTCGCCGAGATCGACTGCTGCCGCGCCTACGTCTACCAGGTCGCGGCCCAGATCGACGCCGGCCTCGAGGACCAGCTGGCCCGCGAAGGATCGATCGCCAAGATGAAGTGCACCGAGGTCGCCAAGCTCGCCGCCTTGGAAGGCGTGCAGCTGATGGGCGGCAACGGTTACACCGTCGAGTATGGGATGGAGCTGCAGGTGCGCAAGGCGCTGGCTCCCCCGATCTATGGCGGAGCCAATGAGGTTCAGCGTGACATCATCGGGAAGAGCCTGGGGCTATGAGCACGCGAAGCATCTACACACCGGATGCCCTGGCCGACAAACGGATTCTGATCACCGGCGGCGGTACCGGCCTCGGCCGAGGTGTGGCGGCCCGATTGGTGGCGCACGGCGCGCAGGTGCACATCTGGGGTCGCCGCGAGGCCGTGCTGGCCGAGGCCGTCGCGGAGATCTCGGCCGGCCATCCCGGCTCGGCACACTATCAGGCGGTGAACGTTCGTGATTACGAGGCAGTTTCGGCGGCGGTCGACGAGATCTGGACTCAGCACGGCCCGTTGACCGGTCTGCTGAACAACGCGGCGGCCAACTTCATCGCGCCGACCGCGACGCTGAGCCCGCGTGCGTTCGAAGCCGTCACGTCGACGGTGATGACCGGATCGTTCAACACCACTCTGGCGATCGGGAAACGTTGGATCGCGCAGGGACTGCCGGGATCGGTGCTGTCCAACTTGACCACCTGGGTGTGGAGTGGGTCGGCGTTCGTCGTGCCCTCGGCCATGGCCAAGGCCGCCGTACACGCCATGACAATGTCCCTGGCTGTCGAGTGGGGCCGCTACGGGATCCGGCTCAACGCGCTGGCACCCGGACCGATCCCCACCGAATATGCCTGGGAGATGCTCAATCCCACCGACGAAAGCTCGGCCGGCGCGACCCAGGTCGACCAAATTCCGATGGGACGTGCCGGCACCATCGACGAACTGGCGAACCTGACCATCTTCGCCTTCTCCGACGCGTGCGACTATCTGACCGGAGAGACCATCGCCATGGACGGCGGCCAACGCCTAGCCGGGCCGAACACGTTCGCTGCGCTGACCGCGATGAGTGACGAGGATTGGGCGCAGGCACGACAGCACAGCACGGCCGCCTCGGCGGCGGCCAAAGCTGCTCGAACCGTCTGAGACAGGACGAAAGGTTCCCGCTGTGAGGGTCATTGCCTCGATCGACGACGCCGCCGCCGCCGTCGGCACCGAGCTGGGGGTCAGCGACTTTCTGACGGTGGATCAGCCGCGCATCGACAGCTTCGCCGAGGCGACCGGTGACCGGCAATGGATCCACGTCGACCCGCAGCGGGCCGAGCGGGAGAGCCCCTATGGCACCGCCATTGCGCACGGCCTGCTGACGCTGTCGCTGATCCCGGATCTGAGCAAGCAGTGCTTCGTCGTCGAAAACGCCAGAATGGGAATCAATTACGGGTTCGGCAAGGTGCGCTTCATCGAGCCGGTGCGAGTGGGCTCGCGACTGCGGGTGCGCTCGCATCTGCTCGACGCGTCCCGAATTGACGATGCCACTGTGCATCTGACGGTCCGTCACACCGTCGAGCTGGACGCCAGTGACCGGCCGGCTGCGGTGGCAGAGATGATCGGACGGTACGTCTTCTGACGGCAGTCGGTGTCACCCGGCCCGAACTTGGTGGCTGCCCTCGCTGGGCCACCATCTCCACGACGGCGTTCTCCCGTTGCGCTTCACCGTCGAGAAAGCGTCAACGGTTGGTACCTCCGCGGGTCCAGCGCGTAGTCCCGCTCGCCGAGGACACCGTGGTCTCGGTCATCTAGACGCCGCTGAAGACGGGCATGTTCTGCTGTGGTGCGGGATGTCTCGGGCATGGACGATCGGCGCTCAGCCGGATGTGACCAGGGCCGTCCACCGATCCTCATGGCGATAATCCGGTCCCGCCTTCGAGGGATCCCGACCTCACCGCACCTCGAATGCCGATGACAGCAAACCAGCCCGGGTGGGTGTGGAGGGGGCCGAGTGACTCCGAAGGGGCATGTTTATCCCCCATAGTGGCGCTGTTGCGCTGTGGCCCGCGTCGATAGCGTTTCCCCTTATGACTTGCGTCGAAGGTGACTGCCTGTGCGCCGGGATCGCGGCTGCCCTCGCATCCGCAGCGCGGGTCCGCCGCCATCGACGGGTTACCGGTCACAGGGGTGTGCGGTCGTGACACTGGCAACCTCCGCCACCAAGCCGCTGCGCGGTGTCGGCGAGTTCTTCGCGATGTCGCTGGACACCTTCGTTCAGATGTTCAAGCCGCCGTTTGCATGGCGCGAGTACGTGTTCCAGTCGTGGTTCGTGGCACGAGTGTCCGTGCTGCCGGCCCTGATGCTGACGATGCCCTACTCAGTGCTGCTGGTCTTCACGTTCAACATTCTGCTCACCGAATTCGGGGCAGCGGACTTCTCCGGCACGGGCGCCGCGATCGGCACCGTGAACCAGATCGGGCCGATCGTCACCGTCCTGGTGGTCTCCGGAGCCGGTGCCACCGCCATGTGCGCCGATCTCGGCGCACGGACCATTCGAGAAGAACTCGATGCCATGCGGGTGATGGGCATCAACCCGATCCAAGCGCTTGTCGTTCCCCGTGTGTTGGCAGCCACGACGGTGGCTCTGGCTCTCTCCGCGACGGTCATCCTGGTGGGCTTGGTCGGCGCATTCTTCTTCACCGTGTTCATCCAGAACGTCTCGGCGGGTGCGTTCATCGCGGGACTGACGCTGCTCACCGGGGTCTCCGACGTCATCGTGTCGCTGGTGAAGGCCACCCTGTTCGGGATGTCTGCAGGCCTTATCGCCTGCTACAAGGGAATCTCGGTCGGCGGTGGTCCGGCCGGTGTCGGCAACGCGGTCAACGAAACCGTGGTGTTCACCTTCATGGTGTTGTTCGCGATCAACGTCATCGTGACCGCGGTCGGTATCCAGTTCACGGTGCAATGAGATGACGCGATGACTGCGGTTCCGAGCAAGCCCAATCCGCGGCTTCGCCGCGTATCCGAAAGCTTGTCCGGCGGCTGGAATCAAATCGGTGAGCAGGCGTACTTCTACGCCAAGACGGTATCTTCGATTCCCGATGCGGTCGTCAGTTACCGCACCGAGCTCTACCGGCTCATCGCGCAAATGGGTTTGGGCGCAGGAGCACTCGCGGTCGTCGGTGGCACAGTGGCGATCGTGGGCTTCCTCACCATCACGACTGGGGCCTTGGTGGCGGTGCAGGGGTACAACCAGTTGGCATCCGTCGGGTTCGAAGCGCTGACTGGCTTCGCGTCGGCGTTCTTCAACGTCCGGCTCATCGTGCCGGGAACCACGGCAGTGGCACTGTCGGCAACCATCGGCGCCGGTGCAACAGCCCAACTGGGTGCGATGCGAATCAACGAGGAGATCGACGCGCTCGAGGTCATCGGCATACGCAGCGTGACGTACCTCGCCTCCACCCGGGTCATCGCCGGCGTGATCGTCGTTATCCCGCTGTACTGCGTGGCGGTCATGATGGCCTTCCTGGCGGCCCGCACCGGCACGACCTTGATCTACGGCCAGGGGTCAGGCGTGTATGACCACTACTTCAACACTTTTCTCAATCCCACCGATCTGATCTGGTCGTTCTTTCAGGTGGTGGCGATCGCGGTGGTGATCATGCTGGTGCACACCTACTACGGGTACACCGCGTCCGGCGGGCCGGCCGGGGTCGGCGAGGCAGTGGGCCGGGCCGTGCGGACTTCGATGGTGGTCGCGGCCGTCGAGATCATATTCATATCGCTTGCCGTCTATGGCCAGTCCGGCAATTTCAATCTGGCGGGGTAGCGGATGGATACCCGTGAACGACGTTTTCACCCCCGCTGGTGGGCACTGATGCTGTGCGCGGCTACTGCCATGTTCATCGTCGTCACCTCAGCGATTTTTGCCGGCACTTTCGTGTCTTCGGTGCCGGTGACGCTGACGTCCGAACGATCCGGTCTCATCATGGAGACCAACGCGAAGGTGAAAATGCGCGGTGTCCAGGTCGGCCGGGTCAGCCACATCGGCGCGGGCCAGCACGGGGCCAGGTTGATCCTGGAGATAGATCCCGATCAGATCCAGTACATCCCAGCCAACGTCGAGGCGGAGATCAACGTGACCACCGCGTTCGGCGCGAAGTTCGTGGAGCTGGTCGCGCCGAAGCAACCGAGCAAAGAACGGCTCGCTGCCGGCGCGGTTGTGCAGAGCAGGAATGTCACCACAGAGGTGAACACCGTGTTCGAGAATGTCGCCGACCTACTCGAGATGATCGATCCGGCGAAGCTGAACGCGGTGCTCTCCGCGGTGGCCGACGCGGTGCGCGGGCAAGGTGAGCGGATGGGTCAGGCGACCACCGATCTCAATCAGGTCTTGACAGCGCTCAACGACCGCAGCGAGATCATTCGTCAGGACTGGCGCTCATTCAAGAATTTCAACGACACCTACGCCGCCGCGGCCGACGACATTCTCACCGTCCTCGACGCCGCCAGCACCACCAGCACCACTCTCGTGGATCATTCGGCCTCACTGGACAATTTGCTGCTCAACGTCCTCGGGTTCGCGGACTCCGGGACCAACCTGCTCGCCAACACCAAGGACAATCTGGTCGCGTCCGCCGACCTCCTCGAGCCCACCGCGGACTTGCTGAACAAATACAGCCCCACATATGCCTGCATGCTGCAGGGCATGCAGTTCAACCTGGAAAACGGCGGGTATTCGGCGTTCGGCGGGACCGACGGCCGAACGCTGCACTTCGACGTCGCTCTGCTGCTCGGCAACGACCCCTACTCGTATCCGGAACATCTGCCGATCGTCGGCGCCAAGGGCGGACCGGGCGGGAAGCCGGGCTGCGGATCATTGCCCGACGTTGCGAAGAACTTTCCGGTGCGCCAGCTGGTGACCAACACCGGGTGGGGGAGGGGCGTGGATATTCGACCCAACCCCGGCATCGGGCATCCCTGTTACGCCAACTGGCTCCCGGCGACGCGCGCGGTCCCAGAGGCGCCCAGCGTCCGCCAGTGCATCCCGGGACCGGCGATCGGACCGGTCCCGTATCCGGGAGCGCCGCCCTACGGCGCACCGCTGTACGGGCCCGGTGGCGTGCCGCTGTGGCCGGGCGTCGCGCCGGCGCAGGCAGAACCGGGGCCGGCCAGACCCACCACCAATGGGCAGACACCACCGTGAGCGCCGACGAAGGACCGAATCGGGAGATTTCGCTGTGAAGGAACTGAAGGCCGCTGGGGTGCGCCTGGGAATCTTCCTGACCGTGTGCGCCCTCGGTGCGTTCCTCTTGGTGGCCGTGTTCGGGCAGGTCCGGTTCGGGGAAGGCAAGAACTACCTCGCCCAGTTCGTCAACGTCTCCGGCCTGCGCGAGGGTGACATCGTCAGGATCGCCGGTGTCGAGGTCGGCAAAGTCCAGACGATTACGGTCAACCGGGACGCGACGGTGACGGTCGAGTTCTCGGCCGACGAAACCGTCTCTCTCACTGAAGGATCTCGCGCGGCGATTCGCTACGACGACCTGATCGGCAACCGTTTTCTCGCTCTTTTGGAGGGCGCCGGGTCGCTTCAGACGCTCAAACCAGGTGGCACGATTCCTATGACCCGCACCGAGTCCGCATTGGATCTGGATACGTTGATCGGTGGATTTCGTCCGCTTTTCCGGGCGCTGGACCCCGCCCAGGTCAACGAGTTGACCGCACAGTTGATCGAGGCGTTCCAGGGACAGGGGCCGACGATCGGCTCGTTCCTGAATCAGGCCGCCGCGGTGACCAATACCCTGGCCGACCGCGATGTGCTGATCGGGGAGGTAGTCGACAACCTCAACGTCGTGCTGGGCTCGCTGGGTGGCCAGACCGAGAGGTTCGACAACGCGGTGACGTCGTTATCGGAACTGGTGCAGGGGCTTTCAGACCGTAGGAGCGACCTCTCCGATGCAGTTGCCTACGTCGACGCCGGTGCCGGGTCGTTTGCCGATCTGATGTCGCAGACCAGGGCGCCGTTCCGCAAGGTGGTTCAGGAACTCGACCGGGCGGCGGGAATCGCGGTGGCCGACCACGAATACCTTGACCGCTTCATCAATGAGCTGCCAGACAAGTACCGGGCCCTGAACCGCCAGGCGATGTACGGCGACTTCTTCAGCTTCTACCTGTGCGACTTGGTGCTCAAGCTCAACGGGAAAGGGGGCCAGCCGGTGTACATCAAGGTTGCCGGCCAGAGCACAGGGAGATGCGCACCGAAATGAAGACGTTCTCAGAACGCAGCCCGGTGCTCATCGGGATCATCGGCATCTCCATCGTGGCCACGATCACGATGGCCGCCCTGAACTATCAGAAGCTGCCGTTCTTCAGTCAGGGAACGGATTATTCGGCCGAATTCGCCGACGCCGGCGGGCTGTTCACCGGTGCCGCCGTCGAGGTCTCCGGTTACACCTCCGGAAAGGTCAAGAGTATCGAACTCGACGGCCAACAGGTGCGTGTGACGTTCTGGGTGGCCGACAACATTCACATCGGGGAACGCTCCGAGGCCCGGATCATCGCCAAGAGCCTTCTGGGCACCAAGGTGCTCGAGGTGCTTCCTCGCGGTGACAACCCGCTCGTCGAGACCATCCCGATGGACCGGACGACGTCGCCCTACCAGCTGCCCGACGCGGTGGGCGACCTTGCGACGACGATCGGCGGCCTGAACACCGTCCAGCTATCGGAATCGTTGACCACCCTGGCGCAGACCTTCTCCGACACCCCGGAAGAGTTGAGGTCCGCGGTTCAAGGTGTGGCGCGCTTCGCGCAGACACTCAACCGACGCGACGCCAATCTGCGCAACCTGCTGCAGAACGCCGCCAAGGCGACGGGTGTGCTCGCCAAGCGGACCGACCAGGTGGTCAGCCTGGTGCGGGAGACCAATGCACTGCTTGCCGAGTTGCGTACGCAGAGCGCAGCACTCGACAACATTTGGTACAGCCTCTCCGCGGCCGCGCAGCAACTCAAGGGGTTCATCGGCGAGAACCGGGTGGAGTTGCGGCCTGCCCTGGACAAGCTCAACGGGGTCTTGACTATTCTCGACAATCGTAAGGAACGCCTGCAGCTGGCGGTGAAAGGTCTCAACACCTATGCCATGTCTCTTGGCGAGTCGATCTCCTCGGGACCGTTTTTCAAAGCGTATGTCGTCAATCTGCTGCCGGGTCAGTTCGTCCAACCGTTCATCGATGTCGCGTTCTCAGACCTCGGACTCGACCCGAATGTGCTGCTGCCCTCGGAGTTGACCGACCCGCCGACCGGTCAGGCCGGCACCCCGGCGCTTCCGGTGCCGTTCCCGCGAACGGGTCAGGGAGGCGAGCCGCATCTGACCCTGCCCGACGCGATCACCGGCAACGCCGATCCCAACCTGCCTGTTCAGTCACCGGGCCGGTACCCGTATCGAGAGCCGCTGCCGGCACCACCGCCGGGCGGCCCGCCGCCCGGGGCGCCCGCACCCGCCCCGCCGGGGCTGGAGTCGGTACCGGAACCGACGCCCGCACCCGTCTATGTACCTGCACCGGGTGAGGTCCCCGCCGCATCAGGAGCCCAGCCGTGATCGCCGGTGTGCTGTCCCGCAAGTTCCTGACCGTGGCCCTGGTGCTGGTGCTCATCGGCGGGGTGATCACTGCAGTGCGTGCGTCCGGTCACAGCGCCCGAACCCTGGTGGTCGGCTTCTTCGACAACAGCACTGCGCTGTTTCCCGGCGACGACGTCCGCATCCTTGGCGTGCCGGTGGGAAAAGTGGACAGGATCGAGCCGCAGCCCGACCGTGTCAAGATCTGGTTCTGGTTCGACAGTGACGTCAAGGTCCCGGCCGACGTCAACGCGGTCATCATGTCGCCGCAGCTGGTGACCGGTCGGGCGATCCAACTGACGCCCGCGTACGCCGACGGCCCCACGCTGCAGAACGGCGCCGAGATTCCGCAGTCCCGCACCGCTGTGCCGGTCGAGTGGGATGACGTGCGCGAACAACTTCAGCGGGTGAACGAACTGCTGCAGCCCACCGAGCCGGGCGGGGTGAGCACGTTGGGTGAGTTCATCACCACCGCCGCCAACAATCTGCGCGGGCAGGGCCCGGCCATCCGCGACACCATCATCAAGCTGTCGCAGACGTTGTCCGCGCTCGGAGACCACAGTCAAGACCTCTTCGGAACATTCAAGAATTTGTCGACGTTGGTGTCCGCGCTGGAGGACAGCGCTGGTCTGCTCGAGCAGCTCAACGGAAACCTGGCCGCGACAACGGCGTTGGTGGCCGACGACCCCAACAAGGTCGGGCAGACGGTCGAAGACCTCAACTCTGTTGTCGGTGATCTGCAGAGCTTCGCCGCCGACAACCGTGAGGCCCTCGGCACCACCTCGGACAAGCTGGGATCGATCACCACGGCGATGGTCGAGAGCCTCGACGACATCGAGCAAGCACTACACCTTGCACCTGCCGCGTTTCAGAACTTCAGCAACATCTTCGAGCCGGCCAACGGTTCCTTCACCGGCGCGCTGGCGGTCAACAACTTCGCCAACCCGATCGGCTTCCTGTGCGGAGCGGTCCAGGCCGCATCCCGCCTGGGCGCCGAGCAATCCTCGAAACTGTGTGCCCAGTATCTGGCGCCAATCATGAAGAACCGACAGTACAACTTCCCGCCCTTGGGATTTGACCTGTTCGTCGGGGCGCAGGCGCGACCCAACGAGGTCACCTTCAGCGAGGACTGGATGCGGCCCGACTTTGTTCCGCCGGCCGCACCGGGCGCTCCCGCCGCTGCCGGGGCGCCGCTGCCGGCCGGGCCGTTGGCCGCTGAGGCGACTGCGCCGGATTCCCCCGCGCCAGAGACGGTTTCGACAGATCCCAGTGCCGGTCTACCTGGCTTGATGGTTCCTCCCGGAGGTGGCTGATGAGACGCACCCGCGACCGCCACCGGATGGACAGCCGCAGCCGCATGGCAGCGCTGCTGATCATGATCATGGTCTTGGGAGTATCCGGCTGCGGTGACTGGCGCGGGCTGAACTCGCTACCCATGCCCGGCACCCAGGGCACGGGACCGGGTTCCTTCATCGTCCAGGCGCAGATGCCCGATGTGAACAATCTCCAGCAGAACTCGCGAGTGCGGGTTGCTGATGTGTCGGTCGGCACTGTCACGGACATCGAGCGCCAGGGTTGGCATGCCTTGGTGACCATGTCGTTGAGTGGCGACGTCGACCTGCCGGCCAACTCCACCGCCAAGCTTGGACAGACCAGCTTGCTGGGTTCGCAGCACATCGAACTTGCACCCCCGACAGACATGGCCCCAGAAGGCAGGTTGCGCGACAGGTCGGTGATTCCGTTGGCGAACAGCGGGCTCTACCCGACCACGGAGCAAACGCTGGCGGCGTTGTCGGTGGTGCTGAACGGCGGCGGAATCGGTCAACTCCAAGACATCACAACGGCATTCAGCACGGCGTTCCGGGGCCGCGAGAAAGACGTGCGGAGTCTGATCCACCAACTCGACCGATTTACCGCATACCTCGACGATCAGTCCGGCGACATCATCGCGGCAACCGAGAGCCTGAACCGCCTGGTCGGCAAGCTGGCGCGGCAGCAGCCTGTGCTGGATCGAGCGCTCGAAACCATCCCCGATGCGCTCGCGGTACTCAACGATGAGCGGCAGGCCCTCGTCGACGCAGCCGATCGGCTGGGCGAATTCGGTGCCATGGTCACCGATACGGTCAATCAATCCACAGAAGACATAGTCAAGATCCTGACGGAATCCGGACCGGTCCTGGAATCTCTGGCGAACGCCGGCCCGAGCCTGACCCGCGCGCTGAGCGGAATTCTGACGTTCCCCTTTCCGAACGAGACCATCGAGACGTGGCAGCGGGGCGACTACGCCAACCTCACCGCCATCGTCGACCTCACCTTGAGCCGTGTGGATGCGTCACTGTTCACCGGCACCCGGTGGGAGTGCGACCTGACGTGGTTGGAGCTGCAGTGGGGGCGCACCATCGGCCAGTACCCCAGCCCCTGCACGGGGGGCGGCCCGAACACCCCGGGTAACCCGCTGACCGCTCCCTACCGCTGGGACCAGGGGCCGTAATGCACCTACACCGTTTGGCCAAGATCCAGCTGGCGATTTTTTCGGTCATCGCCCTCGTCGCCATGGCATTCATGGCCCTGCAATTCATGAAGTTGCCGGCCAGGCTCTTCGGTGTCGGCCAGTAC
The DNA here is from genome assembly GCF_025821625.1 of Mycolicibacterium pyrenivorans. Lineage (GTDB taxonomy): Bacteria > Actinomycetota > Actinomycetes > Mycobacteriales > Mycobacteriaceae > Mycobacterium > Mycobacterium pyrenivorans. Next base: position 23,514 of record NZ_JACKSH010000253.1, on the reverse strand, counting down.
ACGGTGACGGTACAGCTCCCGAAAGCCGCCGGGCTCTATGCCAGTGGCAACGTCACGTACCGGGGCGTCGAAGTGGGCCGGGTGCAATCCGTGGACTTGAGCGACACGGGTGTGACGGCTGTGCTGTCGCTGAGATCCGACATCGACATTCCGTCTGATCTCGCAGCCGAGGTGCACAGCCAATCGGCGATCGGTGAGCAGTACGTGCTGTTGCTGCCCCGCGATGGCACCTCGCCGCCGCTCCGGGACGGGGACGTGATTGCGCTCGCCGACACCAGCGTGCCACCCGACATCAACACCATCCTCGGTCAGGTGGTCACCGGTCTGCAGGCAATACCCAAGGACGACCTCAGGACCGCCATCGACGAGTCGTATACGGCGGTGGGTGGGCTAGGGCCCGAACTGACCCGAATTGTTCACAACTCCATTGACCTGTCGATCGAGGCGCGGGAGAACCTCGACCCGCTCATCGCGTTGATCGAGCAGTCGCAGCCGGTGCTCGATTCACAGACCAACACCTCCGATGCGATCCAGGCCTGGGCGTCGAACCTGGCCACCGTGACCAGCGAACTGCGAACACATGATGAGGACATCGCCGGTCTGCTGGACAACGGCGGCCCCGCGTTCGGTGAAGCCCGTCAGCTGATCGATCGCCTGCAACCCACCTTGCCGATCCTGCTGGCGAATCTGGTCAGCGTCGGCGAAGTCGCGCTGACCTACCAGGCGAACATTGAGCAGGTCCTGGTGCTGCTTCCTCAAGTCACCGCTGAAGCGGGGGCAACATTCTTGGCCAACCGGGACACCAAGCAGGACTACCGGGGCGAATATCTCAGCTTCAACCTGAACATCAATCTGCCGCCGCCGTGCACTACCGGGTTCCTGCCGGCCAGCCAGCGGCGGGCGCCCACGTTCGAGGACCACCCGGAACGCCCGCCGGGCGACCTCTACTGCAGAACCCCGCAGGACTCGATGTTCAATGTGCGCGGCGCCAAGAACACCCCCTGTGTGACGAGGCCCGGCAAGCGTGCGCCGACGGTGAAACTGTGCGAGAGCGACGAGCAGTATGTGCCGCTCAACGACGGCCTCAACTGGAAGGGCGACCCTAACGCGACGCTGTCCGGTGAGGCGATCCCGGATCTGGGGCCCGGCACACCGGATGCCCCACCGCCTGCCGCGCCCGCACCACCACCGCCGGCGGTCGCCACCTACGACCCAGCCACGGGCAGCTATGTCGGACCTGACGGAAAGCAGTACCGGCAGTCCGACCTCGCACAGTCCGCGCCAGCCGAGCAGACCTGGCAGACGATGCTGCTGCCGCCGCAGTGATTGCCGCCGCAACCCCGTGAAACTGGGGCTGCAGCTGGGGTATTGGGGAGCTTCAACCGCCGAGCAGCCACGCAGGGGCCTTTGCTCAGGGCGCCCCCCAGCAGCGCTGCAATCCCTGCGTGACGTCGATGCTGGGAACGCCCGGTTGGGGGTCATCGGTGACGAGCGCGACACCGGTGGTGATCATGTCGATCCCCTGATTCGGGATCGGCCTCCTCCCAGATTCGAGGTACTCGGCGACGGCATCGATGCCCCCGGTGGCCATCTCGAGCGGGTACTGCTGAGCCGTCGCCCCGACGAGCCGCTCCCGGACCAGCTTCATCCCCGGATCACACCCCCCGTCGACGGAGACGACCGTGGCGTTGTTGCCCGCCGACTGCAGCGCCTCGACGGCGCCGCTGGCCGCGGGCTCGTTGATCGTGTAGACGAGATTGATGTCGGGATTGTCGGCCAGGCACCGTTGCATCCCGGCGCGACCCTCGTCCTTGGCGCCCAGGGTGGTCTCGTGGCAGGCGATGCGGTAGGTCCCCTGGCTGTAGTTGCCGGTGGGGGCTTCGTCACCCTTGTATTCGGGATCGGCGACGGCGATGCCCATGCCGGTGAGGAAGCCCTGATTCCTGGCGGAGTCGGACTCGACTCCGCGGTTGCCGAACAGGTCGAGCATCGCGATGACGGCGGGCTGGCCGTTCAGTTTCCTGGCCGCCCACGCCCCGATGAGCCTGCCGGCCTCGAAGTTGTCCGTCGCGAAGGTGATGTCCGCCGCGTCGGGGTCGGCGGGTTTGGTGTCCATGGCGACGACGAAGATGCCGGCCTTGCGGGCCCGCGCGAGCGCTCCGTCGACGCCGGGTCCATTGGGCGTGATCAGAATGGCCTTGTCGCCCCGGTCGACCGCGGCGTTGATCGCCGCGACCTGGCTGTCGACGTCGCCGTCCTGGGTTCCTGCAGCGACGGACAGATTCAACCCCAGCTTGGTGGCACGCTCCTGTGCGCCCTTCTCGATCGTGACGAAGAACGGATTCGTCGTCGTCTTGATGATCAACGCCACGCCCGGCGGTGCGTCGCTCGTTGAGTCTGTGCTCTGGCACGCCGCCGTACCCGTGATCGCCAACGCGCACGTCGCGGTAAGGCCGGCCAGTCGCCAAGCCGCTCGTGGGTTCACGAAGTCGAACATGAGATCCCGCCCCTCGTCGGTGCCGGGACAGGGCCACGTCCCGTGCGACCGGTGAAATGCTGACACCTGAGTCTAGGCGGTGCTCGGTTGCCAGATGGACGAGTCGAAAATGTTGTGCCGTAGGCATTCTCGCTCGCCGCGTATTGACGCTCCGGCCAATTCCGACGGGGGTCGGGGTGCGGTCAGGCCGACGCCGCCGGGCTGCCGGGCAGGGGCGCCTCCTCGATCGTGTCCGCCGCCGTCGGGGAGGGTCGCCGATTGGTCCGCCGCGCGGTCAGCAGCATTGCCGTACCGATGACGACTCCGGTGAGGACCAGTGCGGGCCAGAACAACGCTTGGGTGATCGCGATTCTGCGTTGCACCTTGACGCCCCGTCGGGCGATCGAACCCGCTTTACCCGTGACGCTCACGAAAGGCACCTCCGTCCGATGGCATTGCAGCGGCGTACCCCCGACTTCGCCCAGGCAAACCCGCCCCCGTCGTCACGTGGTGGGCGATCGGTCCTGGACATCGGGGCCGTCGTGATCGTCGGGAGAGGCGTGCTCGTCGAAGCTGACGTCCACGCGCTGAAATCCCTTGGCGCGCTGCGCTTCGGCCTGTCCGGAATACATCTTGCGGTCGGCGGCGGTCAGGTCCACGTTGTCGGTGAACGGGGTCAGCAATGCGCGGGGATGCAGCCCGTCGACCCGCACGGCGTTGATCTCCGCGCACACCAACAGCGACGTGGACACCAGGTAGAGAAACGCCAGCAGCCCCAGAACGATGGCGAACACGCTGTTGGTGACACTGGCGGACGCCGCGACCCGGGTGACGAAGGCCGCGCCGAACCACTGCAACATCTGCCACAGCAGTGCCGCGAGCACCGCGCCCGGGAGCACCTCCCGGTAGGTCAAGGACCGCGCGGTGGTCACCCGGAACGCGACGACACACACCGCCGTGTTCAAGGCAACGGAAGCGATGACCACACCCCCCGTGCCGAGGATGCCCAGGCTGGTCGAGATCCTGCCCACGGCGGTCAGCAGCGTGGTGGCGATCAGCGCCGAACCCAGCACCATCAGCAGCAGCAGGCTGCGGATTCGCGACCTGATCGGGTCACGGCGGACGAACCTGGGCACCGCCCACACCGTGTCCATGGCGTTCTGCAGGGCTTGGCCGACGCCGAGGCCGCCGTAAAGTGCTCCGGCGATTCCGACGACCACCGCAATGGTGCCGCCGCTGAGTGCCTCGGGCCTGTTGAGCTGGTCACTGAGGAGGGGAAACTGGCTGACGGCCGAGTTGACGATGCTCGCGCGCCACTCCGGCCGGCCCGACAGCACCACCCCCAGCGCCGTCGTGAGCAGAAGCAACAACGGGAACAGTGAGACGAACGCGTAGTACGTGATGAGCGCCGCCAGGAAGTGGGCCTGGTCGTCGACGTACTTGTAGACCACTGCGAGGACGAAGCCCGCGGCCCGGCTCTTCTGCTGCAAGCGATCCAGCCACCCCAGCATCGCGACCTCCACGAAACCACGCGGCCCTGCGCCGCCGAGTGCCATATACCCCGTTGGTCAGGGGTCTCAAGCGGCGGGACCCCCAATGTCGCTGAACAAGCAATGTCGCTGAACCAGGCGCCCGGACACGCTTTGGCGCTGGTTGTCTGCCCCGATTGCCGCCGTTGAAACGTTCGTCGCGGTGGATACGTGTCTCATTTCGCGCCGTTTGTGGACTTTGCGCGCCGGGTATCAGGGGGGACAACAGATGATTGCCCGCCACCGGCGGGACACGGCGCAGAGGCGCCGGTAGTGCGAGAAAGAGCGGAACTTTGATGACGGACAGGGCTGGCCAGCACTCCAGACATCGTTTGCCGGTGCGCCGTCGCCGCGCGCGTGCCGCGGCCATGAGCCTGCTGCCCGCCGCGGCGGTGACCGCAGGCGTCTGGACGTACGCGACCTACGTGGAGACGCCGGCGCCGCGTCCCGTACAGGCGGTCGCCGCACCGACGCTTGTCCAGCAGGTGGGGCGAATCATCGCGGTGACCGAGTATTCGGTGACCACCCGCGCAGACGACGGGACAGTGATGACGTTCCTCATCACCCCGAACACCAACAGGATCGGCGTGGGCGATGCCGGAGAAGGCAGTGCGGCAACGCAGTTCGCTCCCGATCAGCTGGTGACCGTGGTGGGCAAGATCCAGAACGGGACGACGGTCGCCACGGCCCTGGCCGATGACAGCGCCGTTGGCCCGGATGGACCCCCGATGGACTACGCGCTCGGTGGTGCGTGACGGCCGGGAGACCGATCACTTCGTGACTGTTACTTCTCGAGAGCGGGACCGTCAGTCTTACGGTAGGACCCACCGCTAGGATGACCACCGATGACGAGCGATGATGACGTGACGGTGTCCGGGCAGCGGGCCCTGGTGATGGGTGCGAGCGGCAACGTGGGGGCATGCGTGACCCGCCACCTCGCCGCCGGCGGCGCAGACGTCCGGGTCCTGTTGCGAAAAAGCAGTTCCGTCAAGGGAATCGAAAATCTCGACGTCGAGCGCGTGATCGGTGACCCGTTCGACCCGGAGACGGTGGCCGCCGCGATGGCCGATCGCGACGTCGTCTACTACTGCATCGTCGACACCAGGGCGGAGCTGCGGGATCCGGCTCCCCTGTTCGCGACCAACGTCGAGGGTCTGCGCAAGGTCCTCGACGTCGCGGTGCACGCCGACCTGCAGAAGTTCGTCTTCCTGAGCACGATCGGCACCATCGCGGTCGGTAGGAACGGCGCAACCGTGGACGAGGACACCCCGTTCAACTGGGCCGATGAGGCCGGCGGCTACGTCGAATCGAGGCGGGCCGCCGAGGAGCTGGTGTTGGCCTACGCCGAGCGCGGGCTGCCCGCCGTCGTGGCGAACGTGTCCAACCCTTACGGGCCGCCCGATTGGCAACCGCGGCAGGGGATGTTCGTCCAGCTGGCGGCACTCGGGAAGCTGCCGTTCTACATCCGTGGCGTCGCCGCCGAGGTGGTCGGCATCGACGACGTCGCCGACGCGATGCTGCGCGCCGCCCAGCGGGGACGGGTAGGACAGCGCTACATCATTTCCGAGCGGTACATGACACATCGTGAGCTGGTGACCATCGCCGCTGACGCGGTAGGCGCGCGACGACCGCGCTTCGGCATGCCGATGGCTGTGGTCCACGGATTCGGTCACCTGTCCGACGCGGTCGGCGCGGTCCTGGGCCGCGACGTTCCCATCAGCAGGCAGGGTGCCCGGTTGCTGGCGTTGACGTCTCCGGCCAGCCACGCCAAGGCCACCCGCGAACTCGGCTGGCATCCCAAGCCGACCGAGCAGTTCATCAAGCGCGCCGCCGAGCACTACGTCAGTCGAAGCAGCTGAGCGGTCTGTACCGGTCGCCCGATCACCGGTCGACGGAGTGCGCGGAATTTCTCTGGGTACTACGGCGGTTCTCCTCTTTGTTGCCGCATGCAGCCAATGACCGAGGGAGACGCCCATGTCCGATCACCGCACCGTGCGACGAGTTCTGGTCATGGCCGGTGTCGGTGGCGTCGCCGCGGCCGGCCTGATCGGGCCGGGTGCCGCCAGCGCGGACGCCGCGGAGTCCTGTCCCGACGTCGAGGTCGTATTCGCGCGCGGCACGGCCGAACCGGCGGGTCTCGGCCGGGTGGGACAGGCCTTCGTCGAGGAGCTGCGCAGCGACCTCGGTGGCCGCAGCGTCAACGTCTATGCGGTGAATTACCCTGCCTCGTACGACTTCCTGCAGTCTGCCCCCCAGGGCGCCGACGACACCAGCGCCCACGTCCAGGCCACGGTCGCCAGCTGTCCCGACACCAGCATCGTCCTGGGTGGGTACTCCCAGGGGGCGGCGGTGGTCGATCTCATCACCGCGGATCCCAACGCGACATTCGGGTTCGGCCGGCCGATGCCGCCGGCCGTCGCCGACCACGTCGCCGCAGTCGCGGTCCTCGGCAACCCGTCCGACAAGATCGGCCGACCGCTGACCGCGATCAGCCCGCTGTACGGCGCCAAGACCATCGAACTGTGCAACGGGATGGATCCGGTGTGCTCCGACGGTGACAACCGCGCTGCCCACAGCCTGTATGTCGAGTCCGGGTTGGCAAGTCAGGCAGCGCAATTCGTGTCGGGCAAGGTCGCCGCACCTGCCCCGGCCGAGGTGTTGGTCAACACCTCGGACAAGGTCGGCTGACTTCGGGCGGCCACCACCGGGATCGAGTGCATGGTCCGTAGGCTGAGATGACGAGTTGCGCAGAATCGCGGTGACGGCGAAGCATCGGACGGTCAGTCGTATGACGGCGAAAGCGAGGGTGGTGGGGCGCCGCACCGGTCAGAATCGAGTCCTCGACCCACGGACACGGAAGGCCGCATCACGATGGCGCAACGTCAGCCCACCCGCGGCGGCGACAGGATCGACGCAGGCCAACTGGCTGCGCTCTCGGCGGTGGTGGAGTTCGGCAGCTTCGACGCCGCGGCCGAACACCTGCATGTCACCCCGTCGGCGGTGAGCCAGCGCATCAAGGCCCTCGAGCAACGCGTCGGCCAGGTCCTGGTCCTGCGGGAGAAGCCCTGTGTGGCAACGGCTGCTGGCACCCCCTTGCTGAGGCTGGCGGCGCAGACCGCGCTGCTGGAAACCGAGGCGCTCGCCGAGATGAGCGGGGGGTCCGCCGAGCGTCCCCGAATTGCTCTGGCGGTCAACGCCGATTCGATGGCGACGTGGTTCTCCGGGGTCTTCGCCAGCCTGTCCGGCGTGCTGTTCGACGTTCGGATCGAGGACCAGGATCACTCCGCTCGACTGCTGCGCGAGGGCGTGGTGATGGGTGCGGTGACCACCGAGCGCAACGCCGTTGCCGGGTGCCGGGTGCAGTCGCTCGGGGTGATGCGCTACCGACCCGTCGCGACCCGCGAGTACGTGAAGCGCCATCTGCCCGACGGGTTCACCGTTGGAGCCGCGGCCACTGCGCCGTCGCTGGCGTGGAACCGCGACGATGCCCTTCAGGATCAGCTGGTGCGCAAGGTGTTCCGTAAAGCGGTTCGGCGGCCGATCCACTACATCCCCACCGCGGAGGGGTTCGGTGCGGCGGTGCGTGCCGGGCTGGGCTGGGGTATGTATCCAGAACGACTCCTCGACACGTCGTTCGTCCCGATCACCGATCAGCACCTCGACGTGCCGTTGTACTGGCAGTGCTGGAAGCTGGACAGCTCCACGGTCGCGCGGGTCACCGAGGCGGTTCGAGCGGCCGCGACGGGACTGCACAGGGGCCGGTGACAGAATCGCTGGCATGCCCGCGTCGGTGAAGGTCCGCATCCTCGGCGTCGGGATGGGTCCGCAGCACGTCACTCCCGAGGTCGCGGAGGCGCTGCGATCCGTCGACTACGTGCTGGCCGCCGAGAAAGCCGACGACGACCCACTGCTCGCGCTGCGACGGGAGATCGTGGCAGCGCATCCGGGTGCCGCAGGTCCAGTCGAAGTGATCGCGGTGCGCCACCCCGAGCGCGACCGCTCCGCCGGCCTCGACAGCCATGGATACGAGAGGGCTGTGACCGACTGGCACGCCGCCCGCGCGGGCGCATACGCCGACGTCCTGCGGGAGCGGGGCGGCACGGCCGCGTTCCTGGTCTGGGGTGATCCGTCGCTGTACGACTCGACCATCCGGATCGTCGAGAAGATCCGCGAGCTCGGCATCGACGTGGACTACGACGTCCTGCCCGGCATCAGCGCCCCGCAGCTGCTCGCCGCCCGGCATCGCATCGTGCTGCACGAGGTCGGCCGCCCGGTGCACGTCACCACCGGCCGTCGGCTGCAGGAGGCGGTCGCGGCCGGTCTCGACAACATCGTCGCGATGCTCAACCCGCCACCGGAGCGGCTCGACTTCACCGGACTGCAGGACTGGACGATGTGGTGGGGCGCCAACCTCGGGGCGGCGGGCGAGCAACTGGTGACCGGCCGCCTCGGCGACGTGCTACCCGTGGTTGCCGACGCCCGCGCCGCGGCGCAGGCCCGCGACGGCTGGGTGATGGACCTGTTCCTGGTGAGGAAGACCTGATGGCAGGCTTGCTGGTCGCGGGCACCACGAGCGATGCGGGCAAGAGCGTGGTCGCCACCGGCCTGTGCCGCGCCCTGGCGCGCCGGGGAGTGAAGGTGGCGCCGTTCAAGGCGCAGAACATGTCGAACAACTCCATGGTGTGCGGGGAGGGGGTGGAGATCGGGCGCGCGCAATGGGTGCAGGCGCAGGCGGCGCGCGCGACTCCCGAGGCCGCGATGAACCCGGTCCTGCTCAAGCCGGGCAGCGACCGGCGCAGCCACGTCGTGCTGATGGGACGGCCGTGGGGCGAGGTCTCCTCGTCGGACTGGCTGCAGGGACGGCGCGCGCTGGCGGCCGCCGCGCACGCGGCCTACGACGATCTGGCGTCGCGCTACGACGTCGTCATCGCCGAGGGCGCCGGCAGTCCGACCGAGATCAACCTGCGCGCAGGCGATTACGTCAACCTCGGCCTGGCCCGGCACGCCGGCCTGCCGACGGTGGTGGTGGGGGACATCGACCGGGGTGGGGTCTTCGCCGCGTTCTTCGGCACCGTCGCGTTGTTGTCGCCCGAGGATCAGGCGCTGGTCGCGGGCTTCGTCGTGAACAAGTTCCGCGGCGATCTGGACCTGTTGGCGCCCGGCCTGCGTGATCTGGAGCGGGTGACCGGCAGGCGGGTCTACGGCACCCTGCCGTGGCGTTCGGACCTGTGGCTGGACTCCGAGGACGCGCTCGACCTGCAGGGACGGCGCTCACCACGGCCGGGCGCCCGCCGGGTGGCGGTGGTGCGCCTGCCGCGCATCAGCAACTTCACCGACGTCGACGCGCTCGGCCTCGAGCCCGACCTCGACGTCGCGTTCGCCTCGCACCCCCACGCGCTCGCCGATGCCGACCTGGTGGTGCTGCCCGGGACCCGCTCGACCATCGCCGACCTGGCCTGGTTGCGGTCCCGCGGTCTGGACCGCGCCGTGGTGGCGCACGCGGCCGCCGGAAAGCCGCTGCTCGGCATCTGCGGCGGCTTCCAGATGCTCGGCCGCACCATCAGCGATCCCGAAGGCATCGAGGGTTCCGCCACCGAGGTCGAGGGTCTCGGACTGCTCGATGTCGAGACGAATTTTGTTGCAGCCAAAGCGCTTCGGCTCCCCGAAGGGCAGTGGCTCGGGGCGCAGGCCGCCGGTTACGAGATCCATCACGGCCGGATCACCAGGGGGCCGGCGGCCGAGGAGTTCCTCGGCGGTGCACGCGCCGGCCAGGTGTTCGGCACGATGTGGCACGGCGCGCTGGAGGGTGACGCGCTGCGGGCACGGTTCCTGGGCGAAGCCCTCGGGCTCGATCCCTCCGGGGTCTCGTTTCCTGCCGCCAGGGACGCCCGCCTCGACCTACTCGGCGATCTCGTCGAGGAGCACCTCGACGTCGACGCGCTTCTCGACCTCGTCCACGGCGGACCGCCCGCGGATCTGCCCTTCCTACCGCCGGGTGCCCCGTGAGCACTCCGCGGATCCTGTTGCTCGGCGGTACGGCGGAAGCCAGGGCACTCGCCGAACTCCTGGTCGCCGACGGCTTCGATGTGACCACGTCGCTGGCCGGGCGGGTTGCCGACCCGCGGCTACCGGTCGGCGACGTGCGCATCGGGGGCTTCGGCGGGGTGGACGGACTGCGGTCGGCGTTGAGCGACTGCGACGCCGTCGTCGACGCGACACATCCGTTCGCCAAGAACATCTCGGCCAACGCCGCCGCCGCGTGCACGACCGGGCAGACCCGCCGACCGCTGCTGCGGCTGGAGCGACCCGGATGGTCGGACCGGTCGCGCGAGTCGTGGCACTGGGTGGACTCCCACGAGGAGGCGGCGAAGGTGGCCGCCGGGCTGGGTGAACGCCCTTTTCTCACCGTCGGACGCCAGGAACTCGCCCGCTTCATTCCCGACCTGCGGGACCGGTCGGTCCTGGCCCGCGTCGTGGACGTTCCCGAGATCGCGCTGCCACCGGCGTGGCGGCTGCTGACCAGCCGCGGCCCCTACGCGTTGGCCGGGGAGTTGGCCGTGATGCGCGAACACCGCGCCGACGTGCTCATCACGAAGGATTCGGGCGGCGAGCACACCTGGCCGAAGATGGTGGCAGCCGGCCAACTCGGCGTGCCGGTCGTCATCGTGCGCCGCCCGCCCCGTCCGGCCGGTGTGCCGGCGGTTCACAGCGTCGACGAGGCGAGGGACTGGGTGCGGGCCCTCACTACGATGGCGGGGTGAGAATCCTGGTCACCGGTGGCGCGCGCTCCGGTAAGTCGCGCCACGCCGAAGGGCTGCTGGGCGCGGCGGCCGCCGTGACCTACATCGCCCCGGGCCGGCCCGCCGACGGCAGCGACCCGGACTGGGACGCCCGGGTGGCGCGCCACCGCGGCGACCGTCCGGAGCACTGGCACACCGTGGAGACCGCCGACGTCGCTGCCGCGGTTGCCGACGCGGGCGGCGCGGTGCTGGTCGACTGCCTCGGCACCTGGCTGACGGCGCTGATGGACGCCGGGTCGCTCTGGGACGCCCACGACGTGCACGAGGCGCTGACCCCCCGCATCGAGGCGCTGGTCGGCGCCCTCGCCGCGGCACCCGAGGCCGTGGTGGTGACCAACGAGGTCGGCCTCGGCGTGGTGCCCGCGCACCGATCGGGGGTGCTGTTCCGCGACCTGCTCGGCATCGTCAACCAGCGGGTGGCGGCGGCGTGCGACGAGGTGCACCTGGTGATCGCGGGCCGGGTCCTCAAGATCTGACGCTCAGCGCGGCCGGTAGCGCTCCTCGTGCACCACGGTCGCCAGCGACGAGCGCCTGCGCCAGCCGTGACGCTCCAGGTCCGGGGTGTCCGGAAGCTCGGCGACCGGCCCGACGCACAGCCACGCGACCGGGCGGACATGTGCGGGCATGCCCACCAGCTCACGGAGGAAATCCTCGCGGTAGAACGACACCCATCCGACCCCGAGACCCTCGACAGTCGCTGCGAGCCAGAGGTTTTGGATCGCGCAGACCACCGAGTAGAGTCCGGCATCCGGGATCGCGTGCCTGCCGAGGACCTGCGGGCCGCCCCGGCTCGGGTCGTAACCGACCACGATGCCGAGGCCGGATTCGCAGATGCCCTCGATCTTGATGCGCGCGAACGTCTCCGCGCGCTCACCCGCCAGTGTCGCGGCGAACACCTGACGCTCGTGCGCCACGTGGTCCCGGAACGTGCGCAACGTCTGCGGCGATCGCACCAGCACGAAATCCCACGGCTGCGACATGCCGACCGACGGAGCGGCGTGCGCGGCGAGCAGCATCCGCTCGAGCACGTCCTGGTCGACCTGCTCACCGGTGAACTCGCGCCGGGTGTCGCGACGGCGGTTGATCACGTCGTAGAGCGCGCTGCCCGCGGGTGATTCGACGGCCGTCATCGCAATCCCTCGATGCGCTTGACCGATCGGTCGCGCGCCGGGTCGTAGAGGTGACTCTCGCCGGCTTCCGGGTCCGGCCTGCCCGCGAGCGCCCGCCCGACGAGGATCACGGCGGCCTGCCGCAGCCCGGCGGCCTCGACCGCGTCTGCGATGTCGGCCACCGTGCCGTGCAGCACCTGCTCCTGCGGCTGCGACGCCCGATACACCACCACCACGGGGCAGTCCGGCCCGTGATCCGGTTCCAGCTCGGCCATCAACTCCCGCGTCCGGGTGACGGCCAGATGCAGCACCAGCGTCGCGCGGGTTGCGGCAAATGCCTTGAGCGACTCCGTCTCCGGCATCGCGGTCGACCGCTGCCGGGTGCGGGTGAGCACCACGGACTGGGCGACGAGCGGGACGGTGAGCTCACGGCCGACGCGCGCGGCGGCGGCCGCGTAGGCGGGCACCCCCGGCGTCACGGACCACGGCACCCCGGCCGCGTCGAGGCGACGGGTCTGCTCGGACAGCGCCGAGTACACCGACGGATCTCCCGATACCAGGCGCACCACCCGCCGGCCGGCGCGGTAGCCGTCGATCAGGTGCGCGACGATGACGTCGAGGTCGAGGTGTTCGGTGTCGACCAGTTCGGCGTCCGGTGAGCAGTTCGCCAGAACCTCGGCGTCGAGGTAGGTCCCGGGAAACAGGACGGTCTGGGCTTCGCCGAGCAACCGGGCGGCCCGTACGGTCAGCAGATCCGCGGCACCGGGGCCGGCGCCGACGAATCGCACGGCACGGTCGTCCTCCATCGATCCGCAGTGTAGGCGAGCGGAGCGGGCGCGCCGCCGAGCGCACGGTTTGTGACGGATCTGGGCCGCCGATAGCCGTCAGAAACCGTACTTTCGTGATGGCACGTGACCTGGCGCCGCGGAGGCGCTCAGGCGTTGGCCAGTTCCGGCGGGTTCGCCGCCGACGGATCGGGGTTGGCCAGGGGCAGCCCCATGAAGCGGCGTGCGTTGTCGCCCATGAAGTCGTACGTCCGGCGCACGTCCATGCCCTCGGCGTACTTCCAGAACCCCTTCGGCTCGGCCAGGCCCTCCGGGTGCGGGTAGTCCGAGCCGAACATCACCTTGTCCCAGCCGACGGTGTTGACGACGTCGGAGACACATCCCTCCCAGAACGGGCTGACCCAGATGTTGCGGCGGAACACTTCCAACGGGTGCTCGGGGAAGTTCTGCGGCATCTTCTTGGCGAGTTCTTCGAAGTCGTTGAACAGCGGGAAGATCCACGAGCTGCCGTTCTCGACGCTGGCGATGCGCAGCGTGGGGAAGCGGGTCAGCGTCCCGTGGCAGATCAGCGCGGTGATCATGTCGGCGATCTCCCGATGCCCAAGCACCATCCAGCGGAACGCACTCTGGGCCATGAAGTTCTGCGTATACGGTGGCTCCCATTTACCGACGTAGTCGTCGAGCGGCGGATAGCTCGCGTGCAGCACGATCGGCAGCCCGGCGGCTTCGACGTCGCGCCAGAAGGGATCGAACTCGGGAAGCGCGGGGGAGCGCCAGCCGCGGATCCCGTGCACCGGTCCGGGCTTGATGAGTGCGACCTTGGCGCCGTTGGCCAGCAGGTAGTCGAGTTCGCGCCGGGCGCCGTCGACCTCGGAGAGGTTGATGATCGGGGTGGAGAACACCCGGCCCTCGTAGTCGAAGCTCCAGTGCTCGACCATCCACTGGTTCAGTGCATGGATGACGGCCAGCGTCAGCTCGGGATCGTCGGCGGTGGCGTGCTCGATGAGGCTGGCCAGCGTGGGGTAGTTCAGGGCCTCACGCACGCCCTGCCGATCGAGTTCGGCGACCCGGTCGGCCGGGTTCCTGGTGGCCGCGGGAGCCTCGATCGCCGGTCCCTGCATCTCCCGCAGCGTCAGGCCCTCGGTGTTCTCGCCGGCGAAGAACTTCTCGTGCGCACCGGGGGCGGCAACCCGCTCGAACGTGGGGTTCGGGATGAAGTCGGAGACCCGGTTGTTGATGACGATCCGGGTCTGGCGGCCGAACTGCGCGAACTGGACAGCCCGCGAGTACTTCTCGGGCAGGTACTTCGTCAGCGCCTCCGGCGTCTCGTACATGTGCTGGTCGGCATCGAAGATCGGCGCGTCGGTGAATTGGGTCATCAGCAGTCTCCCGGTCCGCATACGGTAAGCGTTACAGTACCAGCCGTCCGATCGGACAGAGCACAGGTGCGCGGCGGTCCGGTGGTCCCGCGGACGATGAGCGTCGGTTCCAGCACGACGTCGGCGGCCCGGCTCGACGTGTGCCGATGCCGGGGTGAGGATCGCGTCGGCGTTGCCGGTGCTGTGCTGGTCGGGTCCCGACGAGGACGCCCGCGAGGCGGCGGTGCGCAACGGGAAACGCGTCGTGCAGATCACCGTGGATCTCGGCGTGAACGTGATCAACACCGGGTTCTTCGGGCGCCCGGAGAAGATCGAGGGGTCCGAGCGGTGCTTCTTCCGGTCGATGGAGGAACTGTTGCCGATCTTCGAGTTCTTCTCGGACCTGGCCGGCATCGGCTTCTACGACCGCGACGACACCGTCATGGTGTCCTCGGTGTTCGCCGAAGACGAAGACGCCCACGACGTATCCCGCTACCAACTCACAACCATCACCGACTACCTCAACAAACACCACCGACGCGGCACCCACCGCAGTGCTGAGTGACGATTCCGTAAGTAGGGTTCCAGGGGTAACGACAAGAAGGAAATCCAACCCGGAAGAGCGACGTAGGCACCTGTGCGACGCCGCGATCGCGCTGCTGGCCGAAGATGGCGCGCGTGGGCTCAGCCACCTCAAGGTGGACCGCCGCGCCGGGGTGCCCGATGGCACGACGTCGTTCTACTACCGGACCCGTTCTGCGTTGCTGCACGGCATCGCGAAGCAACTCGTCCGCTACGACATCGAAGCCTTCACCGCGGCCTTCGAGGAAGATCCGGGAGATGGCGTCGGCCTGGCCGCGCTGGCCGAGCAGATGATGCGGATCCGCGAGGAACCGAGTCTGTCCCGGACGCGGGCACGTCTCGAACTGACGATGCTGTCCAAACGCGACGCCCACCTCGCCGCCGGTTTCCAGGAAGTTTTCGAGAACTACCGCTCGCTGGCCGAGCGCCTCGTCGTCGGAATCGCCCCCGTCCGGGGGGCGGTGAACCAGGAGTTGGTCGCCGAGCAGGCATCGGTGCTGCTGACGTACCTCAGCGGGTTGGTTTTCGGGTTCGCCAACGGATCAACCGAACCGGCCAGCCGCGAGCACGTCCAGCGCCAGATCCGCGCGGTCATCCTCGGCGTGGCCGCCGAACACCGCTGACCGACCTACACCCGCGGAGTGGGTGCGGGCGGCGGGGGCGGCACCGGCATGCACAGGCCGGTCTGGGTGTCGAGGAACTTGCCGGGTACGCAGAAGGGCGAGCATCCGTAGATGACACCCGTCTCACCGGGCGGGCACTGCGCCGTCGAGACCGGCGCGGTCGTGGCGACGGCGGAGAGGGGCACGGCAAGGGTGGCGGCGGCGATGACCGCCGCGACGGCGTAACGGGCAATCGGCTGTGTCACGGCAGACCTCTCAGTTCGGGATACCGGTGGCGACGCGCGGGGCGTCCTTGGCGGGGGCGGTGAGCACCAGTTCGGCCACCCTGGCCCGGTGCTGTTCGGCGCTGCCCAGCAGTGCGGCGTCTGTATAGGCCCGCTTGTAGTACAGGTGCGCCTGGTGCTCCCAGGTGAACCCGATACCGCCGTGGACCTGGATCGTGTCCGTGGCAATCCGCGTTAACGCCGACGAACACGTCGCCTGCGCGATGCTGACCGCGAGGGCCGGGTCGTCGGACAAGTCCGTGAGTGCCCAAATCGCATGGTAAGCAGTCGATCTCGCGTGCTCGAGCGCAACGAGGTCGTCGGCCAGGCGGTGCTTGACGGCCTGAAACGATCCGATCGGCCTGCCGAACTGCAGACGGCTCTTCGCATACTCGACCGACAGGTCGAGCAGATGCTGTGCCGCGCCGACCTGTTCGACTGCCAGCAACGCCGAGCCGACCTGCAGCGCGTGGGTGATCACCCGCTCGGCCTCCTCGGGACCTGCGATGAGCCGCCCGGGCGCATCGAGCAATCCGACGGTGGCCTGAGGCCTTGTCAAGTCCAGCGTGCCCAGCGGAACACGTTGTACCCCAAGGTTGTCGGTGCCCACGGCGTAGAGCCCGATGCCGTCCGGACCGTTCGCGGCGACGAGGAGGACGTCTGCCACCCGCGCGTCGACGACCCGTTCGACGGTTCCGGACAACGCCCAGCCACCTCCGGTCGGTGTCGCGTCGACGGTGACGGCCGCGGCGTCGAACGCGCCGGCCACGTCGCCGACGGCGAACGCCGCGGTGCGGGCGCCGTCGAGCAGCGGCATCAGCAGGTCGCTACTCTCCGAGGCCGCGACCAGCGCGGGGATGGCGAGATACACGGTGCCGAACAACGGGCCGCACGCCAGCGCGGCGCCCAGTTCCTCGACGGCGACCGCCTGGTCGACCAGGGTGCCGCCGGCGCCGCCGTCGGACTCGGGCACGGCCAATCCCAGGACGCCCAGTTCGGATCCCAGCCGAGTCCACACTTTCGCGTCGAACGGCGGATCGGATGTCATCTGGGCGCGCACCGAGGACTCCCCGAGGAACTCGCCGCAGAAACCGCGCACCGCGGCGCGAAGCTGATTCTGCTCGTCCGTGAAGGTGAACTCGGCGCTTCGTGCCTCAGCGCTGCCTTTGGGCTGATCCTCAGCCACGCGGAACCTCCTTCCACGGCATCCCGGCGTCGGCACGCAGGTCCCCGGGCAGCCCGAGCACCCGTTCGGCGAGGATGTTGCGCATCACCTCGGAGGTGCCCCCCTCGATGGTGTTGGCGCGGCTGCGCAGGAACCTCTGCTGGATCGGGCCGCGCCAGTCCTCGACATCGCGGTCCCCATCGTCGTTCCCCTGGCCACGGCCCCGCATCTCGTAGCCGTCGTACATGATCCCCTCCGGTCCGAGCAGATCCATACAGAACTCGTAGATGTGCTGATTGAGTTCGGCGCCGACGAGCTTGCCGACGGACGCTTCCGGGCCGGGTCCTCCGACGGTCGCCGTCGCCCTGGATCGCTCGGCGGTCAGTCGCTGGGCCTCGGCGCGCAGCCACAGAGAAGTGAGGCGGTCCTGGAGCACCGGGGTGTGCAGGTCCGGTCGCGACGCCCACAGCGCGACGGCATCGCCGATGGTGCCTGCCCCGCGCCTGCTGCCGCTGCCGCCGAGC
Source organism: Mycolicibacterium pyrenivorans (assembly GCF_025821625.1). Taxonomy (GTDB): domain Bacteria; phylum Actinomycetota; class Actinomycetes; order Mycobacteriales; family Mycobacteriaceae; genus Mycobacterium; species Mycobacterium pyrenivorans. The sequence continues at coordinate 6,300 of NZ_JACKSH010000253.1, read as the reverse complement.
GCACTGCGTTCGTTCATCAGCGTCGTCATCGCGACCCGCCAGCCGTCGCCGACCCCGCCCAGCCGGTAGGCGTCCGGGATGCGCGCGTCGGTGATGTAGACCTCGTTGAACTCGGCGTGGCCGGTCAGCTGCCGCAGCGGACGGGTCTCGACGCCTTCGGCTTGCATGTCGAGGACGAAGTAGGTCAGGCCGCGATGCTTGGGCACGTCGGGGTCGGTGCGGGCCAGGAGCAATCCCCACCGTGCGCGGTGCGCCAGGCTCGTCCACACCTTCTGTCCGTTGACGACCCAGGTGTCGCCGTCGCGAACCGCCGACGTCGCCAGGCCGGCGAGGTCCGAACCCGCGCCCGGTTCGGAGAACAGCTGGCACCAGATGTCCTCGGTGGTCGCCAGCGGCCGCAACAGGGCCCTGCGGACGTCGTCGGTCTGAGCGTGTTCGCGCACCGTCGGGGCGGCCATCCCGTAACCCATCGGGTTGAGCGACAGCGGAACGGGCCCACCGGCGTCCTGCAGGATGCGGTCGGCGACGGCCTGGAGGCCGCGGGAGACACCGAGGCCACCGAGACGTTCGGGGAAATGCACCCAGGACAGGCCCGCGTCGAAGCAGGCACCGAGAAATCGTGAAATGGGCACCGAACGCGGGTCGTGTTCGGCGACCACTCGGTGTGCGGCCTCGGTGACCCGGTCGGCATCGGTGGCGCTCATAAGAGCACAGTAAAGCCTGGCGGGCCGGCCGATGGTCGACTCAGCGGTCTGGGGCGAACAATCAGCCCGCCGTGCGCGGGCGAACAATCATCCCGCGGTCAGCGCGAGGTGCTCCGCATCTGACTTGTGGCGACGGTGTAGTAGGTAACGGAGCCACCGAACATCGATTAACACAGTGATCCTTTACGCGGTCTTGGTGAGAAGTGGGAGTAGCTGACGCCGTGCCACCATGGCGTCGGCGAAATGGTTGAGCGCTTCGGGAACGGAACCGGCGGCGTCGAACTCGATGCCGCACTCGCCCAGCGCCTGCTCTACGGAGCGGCTGGCGACCAGCGACCATTCGACCCCGGCAGCGGTGCAGACGTCGTCAACGGTGAACAGCAACGAAATGGCTTCCCGGTCAAAGGAAATGACGTCACTGAGGTCCAACACGAAAGGCTTCTCCGCGAGGATGAAGCGCCGGACATGCCGACGGACACACTCGACGTTGGCGTCATCGACGGCGCCCTTGATCGTCACCACGGTGGCCAGCTGGCGGCAGTGCGCCCGAATGCTGGCGCCATCGCAGTCGAACGTCGGATTGCCGTACATGGTGGCCTCCCTCGATCTGTGCTGACATGGCCCGCCGGTTGGCGACACATCACTCAACGTAATGAGCCAATCTAAGGCCGCGGGGAGTAACGACTAATACTTCGGTAAGAACTGCAAACGGGGCGCCCAGCAAACTCGTCGGTAACTTGGCGTCAACCGCGGCGTTGCTGCTGCGAACCGGTATAGCCCGACCACGGGCTGTAATCGGCCAGCAGGGCCTCCTGCGGCGGTCGGACGTCCTCGGCAACATGCTCGAGATTGATCCTGATGCGGTACCAGATCGAACTCGGCCCGCGCATGCCGTCGACGAGGATGTCCGCGGGTTCCAGCTTCTCGGCCGCCGCCGGATACTTGTCGCGCCATTGCTGCAGCGCGGCCATCGCCTCGTCCTTGGTCTTGGTGCGCGCGATCTCGATCAGCGGCTTGGTGGATTGCCTGCGGCCGTCGGTGGATCTGCGCGCGCCCTTCGGCGCCTTCTCCGCCGGCCCCAGCCGGTCGGCCAGGTCCAGCAGCGACTCCAGGCCCCCCGCGGCGTCGTCCATCCCCTCCCACGGATCGCCGACCTGCGCGAAGCGCTTCGGCACGGTGGCGACGGTGAACACCTCGGGTCGGCAGTCGGCCACCTCGTCCCAGAACAGCGGCGTCGACACTCGGGCGTCGGGCGTCGCGCGCACCGAGTAGGCGGACGCCACGGTGCGGTCCTTGGCGTTCTGGTTGAAGTCGACGAAGACGCCGTGGCGTTCCTCTTTCCACCATCGCGCGGTGGCCGACTCCGGCGCGCGCCGCTCGACCTCGCGCGCGACCGCCTCGGCCGCCAGCCGGACGAACTTGAACGGCCAGCGACGGTGGATGCGCGCGTAGATGTGAAAGCCCCGCGAGCCCGACGTCTTGGGCCACGCCACCAGTCCGTGATCCTCGAGGACCTCACGGGCGACGAACGCGACGTCGAGTATCTGACGCCATCCGACGCCCGGCATCGGGTCGAGATCGACGCGCAGCTCGTCGGGATGGTCGAGATCGTCGGCGCGCACCGGATGCGGATTGAGGTCCACACACCCCATGTTCACCGCCCAGATCAGACCCGCCGCGTCGTGCAGGACGGCTTCCTTCGCCGACGTCCCTGACGCGTACTTGAGCTCGGCGACGTCGACGAAGTCGGGGCGCTTCTCGGGGGCGCGCTTCTGGAAGACCGCCTCCTGTTCGATGCCCTTGACGAACCGCTTGAGGATCATCGGCCGGTCCCGAACGCCGCGCAGCGCACCGTCGGCGACGGCGATGTAGTAGTGCATCAGGTCCGCCTTGGTGAGCCCGAGGTCGCCGAAAACCACCTTGTCCGGATGGGTGATGGGCACCTGCTGTCCACCGACCTCCAAATACTGGGGAGCGGGCACCACCTCATCGTAGGATCCCGGTCGATCTGCGAGCCCGGTCACATAAAGTTGTCCGCATGTCCAAGCTCAGCGATCTTCCGGTTCAGGCGCTCGCCAAGGTTCAGCAGTCAGTCGGCAAGGCCGCCGGAAAATACTGGGAGCGGGGCTCGGCCGAGCTGCACTACGCCCGCAAGATGTTCGAGGCCGGCGCCCTGAAGCTGGAGGCGCCGCAGGACATCGCCGCGTTGGTGGCCGACATCCGGCGCTGGGGTGAGTTCGGGATGATCCCGGCGCTCAACGCCCGCCGTCATCCGAACCGGGTCGCGGTGATCGACGACTTCGGCGAGATGACGTTCTCCGAACTCGACAGTGCCGCCAACGCCGTCGCCAACGGCCTGCTCGCCAAGGGCGTCCAGGGCGGCGACGGGGTGGCGGTCCTCGCTCGCAACCACCGGTGGTTCCTCGTGTCGGTGTACGGCGCGGCGAAGGTCGGCGCGCGGATCATCCTGCTCAACAGCGAGTTCTCCGGCCCGCAGATCAAGGAGGTCTCCGAGCGGGAGGGCGGCAAGGTCATCATCTACGACGACGAGTACACCGCCGCCGTTTCGCAGTCACAACCCGAGTTGGGGAAGCTGCGGGCGCTGGGAGTGAACCCTGACCGGGCCGAATCTTCGGCGGCCGCCGAGGGTGACGAGACGTCGGGCAGCACCGACGAGACCCTCGAGGAGCTGATCGCCCGCACCGGCACGCAACCACCACCGAAGGCGTCCAAGCACTCGTCGATCATCATCTTGACCAGTGGCACCACCGGGACGCCGAAGGGCGCCAACCGCAGTGCCCCGCCCTCACTGGCGCCGATCGGCGGGGTGCTGTCGTCGGTCCCGTTCAAGGCCAAAGAGGTGACGTCGCTGCCCGCGCCGATGTTCCACGCGCTGGGCTTCCTGCACGCGACCATCGCGATGATGCTGGGCTCGACGCTGGTGCTGCGGAGGCGATTCAAGCCGGCCACCGTGCTCGCCGACATCGAGAAGAACAAGGTCACCGCGATCGTCGTGGTGCCGGTGATGCTGTCCCGGATGCTCGACGAGCTCGAGAAGACCTCACCCAAACCGGATCTGTCCTCGCTGCGCATCGTGTTCGTCTCCGGCTCGCAGCTCGGCGCCGAGCTGGCCACCCGAGCGTTGAAGGACCTCGGTCCGGTGATCTACAACCTCTACGGTTCCACCGAGGTCGCGTACGCGACCATCGCTGGGCCGCAAGATCTTTCGATCAATCCGGCCACAGTCGGCCCGGTGGTCAAGGGCATGAAGGTCAAGATTCTCGACGACAACGGCAACGAACTCCCGCGCGGTGAGGTGGGCCGGATATTCGTCGGCAACTTCTTTCCGTTCGAGGGTTACACAGGCGGCGGCGGCAAGCAGATCATCGACGGCCTGCTGTCCTCGGGGGACGTGGGTTACTTCGACGACAACGACCTACTCTATGTCAGCGGCCGCGATGACGAGATGATCGTCTCCGGTGGCGAGAACGTGTTCCCCGCCGAGATCGAGGACCTCGTCAGCGGCCACCCGGAGGTCGTCGAGGCGACCGCGCTGGGTGTGGAGGACAAGGAGTGGGGCGCCCGGCTGCGCTGCTTCGTGGTCAAGGCCGAGGGTTCCTCGATCGACGAAGACACCATCAAGGCCTACGTCAAGGAGAACCTGGCCCGCTACAAGGTGCCGCGCGAGGTGGTGTTCCTCGACGAACTGCCGCGCAATCCCACGGGCAAGATCCTCAAGCGCGAGCTCCGCGACATGGACGTCGAGTAGTCCGTTCGCCGAAATGGCATTCCAGCCAATTTGACCTTGCGGTCGCCCGTTCGGGGGTGAAAATGGGTCGGTGGTCGCCTTGCGACGCCGTCTCTGCATGGTTCTTCGAGGCCNGCATTCCAGCCAATTTGACCTTGCGGTCGCCCGTTCGGGGGTGAAAATGGGTCGGTGGTCGCCTTGCGACGCCGTCTCTGCATGGTTCTTCGAGGCCGGATTCCAGCCGGGCGCTGGAGTCGCGTTATGGGCCCTTCATTGTTGCCGCCGTTGGTATTTGGCGATCGAGCACGCGGATTAGATTTTCTGTTGGCCCTGCGGCTCCACGAGGCGACCACACCCTGAAGTGGGCCCTTCATTGTTGCCGCCGTTGGTATTTGGCGATCGAGCACGCGGATTAGATTTTCTGTTGGCCCTGCGGCTCCACGAGGCGACCACACCCTGAAGTGGTGGTGGACACGCATAGAAGTGGAGGTCAAAGATGCTGGCAGAATCCGAGGACTCAGAACAGATCATCGCCAGGGTCGCGGCCCTGGATATCGGCAAGGCTGAGCTGGTGTGTTGTGTGCGGNTCCCGGGCCGGGGCAGCAGACGCCTGCAGGAGGTGTCGACCCATTCGACGATGACCCGGTCGTTGACCGANCTGGCCAGTCACCTGGTCGAATCCGGNGTNCAGCGGGTGGTCATGGAAGCCACCTCCGATTATTGGAAACCGGTGTTCTACCTGCTCGAAGCCCACGGCCTGGACCCGTGGCTGGTCAACGCCCGCGACGTCAAACACCTACCCGGCCGNCCCAAGACCGATGTGCTCGACGCGGTGTGGCTGGCCAAGCTGGCCGAACGCCAGATGCTGCGCCCCAGTTTCGTCCCACCCCCGGCGGTCCGGCAGTTGCGGGATCTGACCCGCTACCGCAACGANCTGGTCGGGGCGCGCACCGCCGAGCGCAACCGCGTCGAAAAGCTCCTCGAAGACGCCTGCATCAAGCTCTCGGTGGTGGCCAGCGACATCTTCGGNGTCTCCGGGCGGGCGATGATGGCCGCGCTGATCGCCGGTGAACGTGACCCCNNNGCCCTCGCGCAGCTGGCACGTTCCCGGATGCGGACCAAGATCAGCCGCCTNGAAGAGGCCTTCAACGGCCACTTCNACGANCACCACCGGTTCCTGCTGGCCCGCATGCTGGCCCGCCTCGACGGTATCGACGCCGACATCGCCGCGGTCGACGAACAGATCGAAGCCCACCTGGCCCCTTTCGCCGCAGCGGCAGCCCGCCTCGATGAGATCCCCGGTATCGGGCCCGTAGCCGCCGCTGTCATCCTCGCCGAAATCGGCACCGATATGTCGGTCTTCCCGACCGCGGGCCACCTGTGCTCCTGGGCGAAATTCAGTCCCGGCATCAAATCCTCGGCCGGCAAAACCAAAGGCAATGCCTCCACCGGGCACGGCAACCGCTACCTGGCCCAAATCCTGGGCGAAGCCGCCCTCGCCGCCAGCCGCACCGACACCTTCCTGGGCCACCGCTACCGACGCATCGCCCGACGACGCGGTAACAAACGCGCCCTGGTCGCCGTCGGACGCTCCATCCTGGTCATCATCTGGCACCTACTGGCCGACCCGGACACCACCTACACCGACCTAGGACCCGATCACTACACCAAACACCTCAACCCAGAGACCAAGAAACGCAACCACATCCGCCAACTCGAAGCACTCGGCTACACCGTCACCCTCACCCCAGCAGCCTGACCCACAACACCAACACCCCCGCCGTCACCACACGGCCATACCGACGCGCAGACTCCACACCCAACTCACCGCCATTTTCGGATTAGCAG
>NZ_JACKSH010000252.1 GCF_025821625.1 Mycolicibacterium pyrenivorans | reverse complement strand
AAGTCGCGCACTCCTGGAATATCAGGCCATTTCGGCCGACTGAGGACGCCAGAGCAATTTATCACGAAACGCGCGGTCAGATTCTGGCCAGAGGAGCAGCTCAGCCGCCATAGTGCGGCGCCTTCGTCGAAGCAGGCTTGGTCCACGGTCGTGTTGAACCGGATGTAATTTTGGAGTCCGTATTTCTCTACACACCGCTCTGCATAAGCCTTCAACTCATTCCCGTGAGCATAAGTTCGTGACCAGGATGTTCGCATCTCATAAGAGAACTGGTAACTATAGGACGGAATATCGACCGCTATTCCCGGATACGTATTCCAGTGCCATGTACCGCCGACGCCATCGGCGTCATCGACTATAAGAAAGTCCATAAATCCGGCCTTCAACAGGCTGATCGCTGTACCAATCCCAGAAAACCCGGCTCCGACTATGACAATTTCGTAGTGCTGCCCAGACTCAGAACCCATTACTTCCTCACGTGCGCTTCGATGTCCAACTATATCCGCTC
>NZ_JACKSH010000251.1:23539-23869 GCF_025821625.1 Mycolicibacterium pyrenivorans | reverse complement strand
GACAACCGAGCGCCAAGAGCACGTCGCGGACACCGTCCACACCGCAAACCAGCAGGTCACAACCCTGCCCGACCGCCGGACTACAGATAACNANNGAACGCTTGAACAAGGAGATCAAGCGCCGGGCCGATGTCGTGGAGATTTTCCCCAACCCGGCAGCGTTCCTGCGGCTGGCCACTGCGGTGGTCATCGAATCTCACGACGAATGGCAGGTCACCCGCCGCTACCTCTCCGATGTCTCCATGGACGAACTACGCGCTGTCATCGCCAAGAAACACGCTGCGGCAGCACTTGCGAAACAACACCAAATCACCTAGCGTTCAACATGCC
>NZ_JACKSH010000251.1:0-23484 GCF_025821625.1 Mycolicibacterium pyrenivorans | reverse complement strand
CCGCAGACGGGCTATCGCCCGTCAACTACGAGATCAGGGAATCCAAGACCAAGCCGGAAGCGGCATAGGAAACCCTCCACGATTTCGGGGGAACCACAATCTCCTTGATGCCGCCCATCGAGGCCGATGCACCGAAGGTGGTGTGGGCGATCGATTTCCAGTTCGACTCCACCATCGATGGCAAGGCCATCAAGATCGCCTCGATGATCGATGAACACACCAGCGAGGCGCTGCTGAACCTGGTGGAGCGCTCGATCACCGGCGAGCACCTGGTCGCCGAGCTGACGAAGGTGTTCGCCGCCAACGGTGGCCCGCCGAAGGTGCTGCGGCTGGACAACGGGCCCGAGATGGTTTCTCAAGCGCCTGCAACGGTTCTGCGAGAACAAGACCGGGATGGTGTACATCCCGCCGGGCTGCCCATGGGACAACGGCTACATCGAATCGTTCAACAACCGGCTACGCAAGGAGTGTCTGAACCGCAACTACTGGAACACTCTGTTCGAGGCCCGCGTGGTGTTGACGACTTCAAGGAAGACCACAACCGCCGACACCGCCACTCGGCCCTGGGCTACCGCACACCGGCCGAGTACGCTGCCGCGTGCAGGTGCACCCACACCCCGGTGGCCTGCAGCATCAACTGAGAACCGATCAAACCAACCCGACTCTAAAACCGGGTGGACTCAGTAACGGGGCTCGCCAAGCCCGCTCCGTCCTCGGCGGTGGTGACGTCGATGCCCAAGATCTCCCGGTGACCCTCGACGTTGACCCCGACCGCGATCAGCGCGTGCACGTTGACCGCCCGCCCGCCCTCACGAACCTTGAGCACCAGGGCGTCGGCGGCCACGAACGTGTGGGGGCCGGCGTCGAGCGGCCGGGTGCGGAAGGCCTCCACGGCGGTGTCGAGTTCTTTGGCCATCACCGACACCTGCGACTTGACAGGCTGGTGATCCCGAGAGTCTCGACGAGCTTGTCCATCCGCCGCGTCGACACCCCGAGCAGGTAGCAGGTGGACACTACCGTGGTCAGTGCCCGCTCGGCGCGTTTACGGCGCTTCAGCAGCCAGTCCGGGAAGTAAGAGCCCTGCCGCAGCTTGGGGATCGCCAGATCCAATGTGCCTGCCCGGGTGTCGAAGTCGCGGTGCCGATAGCCATTGCGTTGGTTCGTGCGTTCGGTGCTGCCCTGACCGTATCCCGCCCCGCACATCGCGTCAGCTTCGGCGCCCATCAGGGTATGAATGAAGGTGGCCAGCAGTTCGCACAGCACGTCGGGGTGGCAGGTGGTGAGTCGTTCGGCCAGCATCTCGTCGCTGGCGTCGGCGACATCGAGATCGGGTCCCAGGGTGACATCGGGCCACCAGGCGGCGGTGGCCAGCTTCGAGGCCGGGCGCACCACCCGCGAGATGATCAGCGCGGCCACCAGATCCCGCGACCGGCACGCCGACCCCAGCAGGGCGGGAAACCCCAGCCGGTGCGCCATCGCCGCAACCGCGGCGACGTGCCCGTGTGGCAGCGACCGGGTGATGGTGAACTCGGCGCCGGCCGGACCAGCTGCGCACCCTTGAGCCCGGCGTCGATCCCCTCGATGACGTGCTCGGGTAACGCCGAGAGATTGGCCACCGTCTCGTCGCGCACCCGCTTGCCCTCGCGGTAGGTGCGGCGCAGATACGCCGAAAAGTACTCGCGGGAGTGGTTGCCATCAGTGGACCGGAGCGAACGCCGCAGGCCGACATGACGATCCGGTCTCACCCACTTCATCGCCGGAAATACCGCGACTACAAACTGGCCTGCGCCGCAGCCGCCGCACAGCTGCGAAACTCAAGTTAGGTATCTAATGGTGTTGCTAGGGTACCAGTACACCGCGGCCCTGCAGTCGGCCCGCTCGCAGGTCTTCAACCGCATCTACGACGGCCTCCAGCGGATACACCTTGTTGTGGAGAGAGACCTGACCGCTGGCAGCCAGTTCCATCAGTTCGACGAGATCGATGTACGTACCTACCTGATTTCCAATGACACTCTTCTCCTGCATGACGAAGTCGATCGTCGGCATCTCCATCGTCCCGCCGTAGCCGACCACGAAGTGCAGCCCGCCGCGTCCCAGCATGGCGCCGGCATCCTGCTGGGCCCCGTGTTCACCGACGAAGTCGAATACCGCATCGGCGCCGATCCATCCGGTGAGCTCTTTGACCTTGTCGACTTGCCTGCCGTCGGCGACCACTACCTCGTCAGCGCCGAGCTTGCGTGCGAGCTCCAGCGCCGGTTCCAGTGGGTCCACCACGATCACGCGCGTCGTCGTCAGAGCCTTCAGGCATTGCAGCCCAATGTGTCCCAGGCCGCCGGCGCCGATCACCACTGCAGTGGTGCCGGGGACCAAGTGGTGAATCGCCTTCTTCACGGCATGATAGGCGCTCAGCCCGGCATCGGAATGGGCCGCGACGTCGCGTGGCTCCATCCCCGACGGCAGCTTGACCAGTGCCCGGGCGTTGGTCTTGACGGCTTCGGCCATGCCGCCATCAGCGGATATGCCGACGAACTGTTGCGAGGCGCACCGAGCGATTTCGCCTCGATGGCACTCCAGACAGAGGCCACACGACGCGATCGGATGGGCGATAACCGCGTCTCCGACGGCGACGTTCGTTACGGCCGAACCGATCTCGGTGACCCACCCCGCGTTTTCGTGGCCGAGGGTGTACGGAATCGGGAACCCACTGTCCAACAGGTGAAGATCGGTCCGGCACAGCCCAGCGCCGCCGATCTTGACGATGACGTCCCACGGCCCCTCCACCTTGGGCTCGTCGACGTCCTCGACTCTCAGACGACGGTCGTCGCCCAATCGCACGGCTTTCATGTCGGTCTCCCTTTGGTGTTGTTGTGGATGTTCAGTGATCGCTGGCGTTGATGCTGTTCGGATCAATCTTGATGTCAATGAGGACCGGACCATCCCGGTCACCGATCTCAGCGAGCACACGCTCAAGGTCCTCACCGCTGCGCACCGTGTAGCCCTTAGCGCCCAGACTGTCTGCTACCGCCGCGAACTCCGGCCACTGAAATGTCGAAACAGTGGGGTCCATTTCGCGCATCGTGAACTGGATGTGCTCTGCACCGTAGGCTCCGTCGTTGAACAGCACGACGATGATATCGCAGCGATGCCGGACCGCAGAGTTGAACTCGGCGAGGCCACCCAGCATAAAACCGCCGTCACCGCAGACCATCACGACCGGCCGATCGGGCGCGGCGTGCGCGGCGCCGATGGCTGTTGCCATGCCGAGACCGATGCTGCCGTAGTTGAAGGTCGGTATATATGCGCGAGGTTCTGGAACCTGCAGGCCGGTCAGGGCGGCGACCAGAAACCTGCCCGCGTCGAGGACGACGGCTCTGTCAACGGGCAACGCCGCATCGAGTCGCGCGACCGTACCGAACAGATTGACGGTGCCCGGCGTGTTGTCGATGGGCGGTAGGGCCGGCGCCACGGGCGAACCGTCGGCGAGTTCGTCTGCGAACCTGCTTGGGGTAATCTCCGCGGCATCGAGCATCGCGCTTATCTGTTCGATCACGGTTTTTCCGTCGCCCAGCACCGGCTGATCGACGTGATAGTCGTGCGACAGGGCGCGCTCATCGACGTCGACGTGGACGACCTTCTTGTCAGCCAGGAACGAACCCTCTGCCGTGGTGTACCCGTTCAGCGAAGCGCCCACGGCCACAATGCAGTCGGCGCGTTGGATGGCTTGTACCGTTGCCTCCGAGGAGAAGGTGCCGAAGATCCCCAGATTCGCAGGCGCGCCGCGAAACAGGTCCTTACCCCTGAGCGTGGTGGCAACCGGTGCACCGATCTGTTTGGCGAAATGCAGCAAGGTCGCCCGTTCGTCCGGGCTACAGACCCCCCTGCCGGCCAGCACAATGGGCCGTCGCGCGCTCGCGATCAGACCTACGGCCGCATCGAGGGCAGCGGGGTCGGCCGCAACTGCTTGACGCGTCGGCAGAGCCGCAGGCAAACCTGTCTGTACCTCGACCGCTGCCCACTGGAACTCTGCCGGCAGGTTGAGCACGACTGGGCACCGTTGGAGCAGCGCCGTTCGCACCGCCCGGTTCAAGTCTTCGTTGTAGCTCTGCGGTGCATAAATCTGCTCGAAAATCGCGCCCGCCGCGGCGACAACCTCGCGCTGTGCGATGCGTTGCAGCGCTTGGCGTTCCGATGCCGCTGTATCGCCTGCAATGAGCAGAACGGGGGTGCGCGATCGCACCCCTTCGACGAGGGCCGTCACGGTGTTCGTCAGGCCGGGGCCGTGTGTGACAGTCGCAACGCCAAGTCCGCCGGTCGCGGCGGCATACCCGTTGGCCGCGAGCACGGCGCCAGCCTCGTTCGCCATTGCGACGTAGCGGCCGCCACCGTGACGTCCGAAGCTGTCCATCACGAACAGGTTGGCGTCGCCGATCACACCGAAGGCGACGTCGATGCCGTGCTCGGCAAGGGCGCGTCCGAAAGCCTCGTGGAAGATCATCCCAAACGGTCCTGTTTCGCTATGCCGACGGCATGATCACTTGGCGAACCGACCGCTGCTGCGTTCGGACCGGAAAACTTCACGGCGCGCTCCGGACCGATCAACCGACAACCAGCGGCAGCGTGTTCAGGCCGAGGGTTCCATTCGGCCACGGAGGCCTGGGCTGCACGCCTTCGGCGATCCGATATTCAGGAATCCGGTTATGCCATTCCTCAAGAATGAGCCGCAATTCCAACCGCGCCAAATGAGAACCCAAACAGCGATGCGGACCACGGCCGAACGCAAAACTCGGCTGCTGCTTCTCAAGGTTGACCGTGTCTGCGTTCTCGAAGCGCCGCGGATCGCGGTTGGCGCTGGCATACACCATCAGCACGTTGCTGTCCTTCGGAAGGTGGACGCCACCCAGTTCGACGTCCTCGTTTGTCACACGTGGCAGAAACACAACGGGGCCGTCAACTCTGAGTTGCTCTTCGATGAATCTCGGGATCAGGCTGTAGTCGTTACGGATCTGCCGACGCAATTCAGCGTCGGCAGCGAGATGAGCAAACGCCAAACCTACTGCACCGGTTACCGTGTCGAGCCCAGCCATAATGAAGATGAAGCACAGACCGAGGATCTCTTCGTCGGTGAGCCTTTCGCCCTCAGGAGCACTCAACAGCTGGGAGAGCATGTCTGAATCCCCTATTGTGAGGTGACGCTCCGCGATCTGCTCGGATAGATATGTGTACAGTTCGAGAGCGGGAGCCAGACTTTCCGGTGTGGGCGAAAAGTTGGCGGCGTCCAACAATTTGAAGATCGAATCTTTCCACTGCACGAGCTTGGCGCTGTGCTCCAACGGCAACCCGAACAGTGTGAGAAATACCTGCGACGGAAAGGGGACGGCGACTTCAGAGATGAACTCGCACTCACCTTTGCGCTGAATTGCATCGATCATTTCGCCGATCTGTTTGCGCAATTCCGGCTCACGCTCGCTCATCTTTTTTGGGCTGAAGAAAGGGTCCAATATCCGGCGGAAACGGGCATGGTCCGGGGGGTCTATCCCGAGCGGAACCACCGGTACCGGGCTACCGAGCAGGTGCTGAAAAGCGCGCGCTGAGGAGAAAATGTCAGGTCGCTTGGCAGCGAACTCGCACGCGTCGGCGCTCGTCAGCAAGAACTCGTTACCACTCTTCACGACCTCGCCGGCATCTCGCAGCGATTGCCATGCGCGGGTGCGATCCTCGCCGAGCGGTAAGTCATCGATGTTGACTTCAATGTTGCTGTCATGTTCGGTGGTTCCGGGCATCGTCAGCTTCCTTGCCTTTGGCATGCGTTTAATCAATCTACTGATTGGCCTGAAGGGCGATGGTATGACACCGGTGGTAGCGGAGTCAACGCTGGGTCTACGCACCGGACGTTGGAGCCAGGCGTGAAACCCACCGGCCCGGCTTTTCGACGCTATAGCGGGTGTCGTCCCCAATACCGTCTCCATTGAGGCCTGGTCGCACCCCAGCGCGCAACCAGGCGGCCGGCATCTCTTGTCAAAGGGGCACCGTGCGCTTCGACCAACGACGCGCCGGCGCGCTCGAATCGAGAGGCCCGGATCCCCATTTCACACCCAATCACAAGACTTGGGATGGTATTTGCGCAACAAAACTCTTTAGACCGTTATCCTGGGCCTACATCGCGGAAAAGCCCGCATCAACCGGCAACGTCACGCCAGTGACGTACCGGGCATTTTCGCTGGCGAGCCAGATGACCGCGTTGGTCACGTCTTGAACTTCGACGAGCGGGACCGGTAACAGGTTCGTCGCGAGCTTCGTCGCGGCGTCGGGGTCGTCCTGGAAAAAGCGGACCGTGTGATCGTTGATGACCATCGCGGTCGGTACCCCGGTCGGGTGCACTGTGTTGACACGGATGTTATGTGCCGCGTAAGCGTTTGCAGCCGATCGCATGAGCCCGACAACGCCATGCTTGGACGCTGCATAGGCGAACGCTGCTGCGGAGCCGTCTCCGCCCCTACCAGCTAGTCCCTGTGTCGAACTGATCATGATAATGGAGCCGCCACGCCCTTTGCGTATCATTGACGGCACAGTCGCGACGAGGGTATTCCACACGCCAAACAGATTTGTTTCAACGATGTCTCGGTAGACTTGATGATCGGCAGGGTCGGTATTGCCGGCGGCCATCACACCCGCGTTTGCGACCACGATATCGATGTCACCTAGCTCGACGATAGCCGACTGCACACACGCCTGCAGGTCCATGAGGTGGCGAACGTCTGCGACATACGTGAACACGCGCCTCCCTGTCTGCTCGATCAGTTGCGCGGTCTCTTCTAGTTCCTCTTTTGTGCCCAAACCGTAGGGAATCGACTCGATGTCGGCGGCGATGTCGATTGCGACGATATCGGCACCTTCATTGGCGAGCGCTATCGCGTGACTCCGCCCCTGACCGCGAGCTGCTCCGGTGACGAGAGCAATCTTATCGGTCAGCTCGCCTCTGCCCGCCCTCGGTGGAATGACTTGCGAATCTTCTTGGCGTGTTTGGCCAAGCACGATCTCCCGTAGACCCTCGCGTTGGTCTTTCACGCCCGTCGCTGGATCTTCGGACGACTCTTGCTCGTGTCGGTTCGCACCCTGTTGATCGGAGCCGCCAGGTTCGCTATTCACAGAAACTGCACCCCCGTCACGTGAGTGCCCATGGCCACCTTCATTGTCACTGGGCGTCGAGGCGGATCGATCGGCTCAGACACTGATCCGCACGCCTTCCATCGCCACTGTTCGTCCATATCCGGAGCTCCAATCGTTCGTTGCTGTGGGCTGCTGCTCGCAGCCTTGACGCATGATAACGCTGGCCATAATATCGCTTTAGGCTCAATTAGATTACTATTTGTTCTGATACTCGGTTACCGCAGGCCAAGCTGGTCCTGCCAACGAGGTACGGGAGGACATCGATCGATGACCACGACCGAACCCGCCATCGCGGCAGACACCCGCGTGCAGCTGTACTGCACCGCTGTTCGAATCCTGGCATTCGACGAAAAGTACCGTTCGGCGATGCTGAGCGGCAAAGTGGGCGGCATGTACTACTCTGCGCGGGGCCAGGAATTTGCGGCCGCTTCGGTTGCCGCGCATCTAGAACCAAGCGACTACATGGTCACCACCTACCGTGGCGTGCACGATCAGATCGCCAAAGGCGCACCGCTGCGTGAACTGTGGGCCGAGCACATGGGCAAAGTCACCGGCTCATGTCACGGCAAGGGAGGTCCGATGCATGTGTCGTCGCCCGCCCACGGCTTGATGGTAACCACTGGCGTCGTAGGTTCTGGCCTGCCAATTGCGAATGGACTGGCGCTAGCCGCAAAACTGCGCGACACCGGGCAAGTCACTGTGGTGAATTTCGGCGACGGGGCCAGCAATATTGGGGCATTTCACGAAAGCTTGAACCTCGCCTCGGTTTGGCAGCTTCCTGTGGTCTTCGTTTGCCAGAACAACAAGTGGGCTGAGTACACGCCATATGCAGCCGGGACGAGCGTAGCCAACATCGCGCAGCGCGCCGCTAGCTACTCAATGCCGGGAATCACGGTCGACGGCAACGACCCGATTGCTCTCTACGTTGCGGCCGGTGAAGCGATTGATCGGGCGCGACGCGGCGATGGACCGACTCTTCTGGAAGCGGTCACCTTTCGCTTTTGTGGACACTACTTCGGCGATCAAAGCGAATACATACCCGAAGCGGAATACAGTGCGGCACTTGCTGCCGATCCCATTCCGCGCTACCGAAAACGGTTATTGGATGACGGGTCAGCTACGGAACAGGAACTCGACCATATCGAGCGGGCAGCCAGGGAAGAGGTTGACGATGCCGCGGCGTGGGCATTCGAGCA
This sequence comes from Mycolicibacterium pyrenivorans, assembly GCF_025821625.1. Lineage (GTDB taxonomy): Bacteria > Actinomycetota > Actinomycetes > Mycobacteriales > Mycobacteriaceae > Mycobacterium > Mycobacterium pyrenivorans. The sequence continues at coordinate 15,121 of NZ_JACKSH010000251.1, read as the reverse complement.
GCCACTCCCACCGGTGTCCGAGTTGACCACGGACGTCTATTCCAAGGAGACCTTGTGAGCGTCGCGACTGAATCTCGCGTGATGGTGATGACCGAAGCGATCCACGATGCCCTTGACGTGGCGCTGGGCATCGACCCCACCGTCTTCCAACTAGGTGAGGACATTCAGGATCCCAAGGGCGGCGGTTTCGGCATTCATAAGGGATTGGAGGCGAAGTACGGTTCAGAGCGGGTGCGCCGTACGCCGATCTCAGAACAGGCCATCATGGGGGCTGCCGTCGGCGCGGCTATCGCCGGAATGCGGCCAGTCGCTGAAATCATGCTCATGAATTTTATCGCTGTCGCGGCCGATCAGCTGTATAACCACGCAGCCAAGCTGCGATACATGTCCGGAGGTGTCACGCCCGTGCCGTTGACCGTGCGCACCACGACTGGAGCCGGGATGGGCTTCGGCGCACAGCACTCGGACATGCTCGAGGCTCAACTCGTGCATACTCCCGGGCTGAAAGTTGTTGTTCCGAGCACCGCGGCGGATGCCAAAGGTCTGCTGCTTTCGAGCATATTCGATGATGACCCATGCGTCGTGATAGAGATGAACGCGCTGTACTTCGGCGCCAAAGACGAGGTACCCAGTGGTGACTACAGGGTCCCGCTCGGATCAGCCAGGCTTGCTCGTGAGGGCACCGACCTCACTTTGATCACCTACGGACGCCAAGTCCTCGACTGTCTGGCTATTGCCGATCAACTTGTCGGCGAAGGGATCTCGATCGAGGTCTTGGATCTGCGTTCCCTGCAACCGTTGGACACCAACGCGATATTCGCCTCGGTTGCGAAAACGAAACGCGCCGTTGTCGTGCACGAGGCCGTGACCCGCGGCGGGTTCGGCGCCGAACTCTCCGCGCTGATCCACAGCGAGCTGTTCACCGAATTAGCGGGGCCTGTGGCTCGAGTCGGCGGTGCCAACACACCCATACCGTATTCGGCTCCGCTTGAACAGGCGTTTCTTCCGGGTGGTCGGATCGAGTCCGCTGTCCGCGCTTTGCTGGATTGATGCGACCGCCGACTACGGCAGAGAGAATGAACAATTCGATGACAGAACACGAACTGCGCATCCCCAAATTGGGCGTCACGATGGAGGAAGGTCAGATTACCGAATGGCTCTGCAGCGACGGTGATATCGTCGAGGCCGGCCAACCCGTCTATACCATCGCAACCGACAAGAGTGAGACCGAAATCGAGAGTCCCGCCGCCGGGAGGATAACGGTTATCGGGGAAGTAGAAAAAGACTATAAGGTCGGAACACTGGTAGCTACCGTCGCAAGCCCGTAATACTGATTCACAGCCACAGCAAGCAAAGGAGAATGACGATGACAACACAGCTCAATCCCGAAACCCAAACGGCTCCGGCCGAAACTCAAACGGCTCCGCCTGTCACTCCGTATGAGCCACAACACGACGTCGATACGTCTGCGGTGCCGTTCCGGGTGTCTGACGGGGTGCACATTCCGGCGCAACGCCACTACGATCAGGAATTCGCCGAGCTCGAGTATTCGAAGATGTGGCTGCACACTTGGCAATGGGCCATCCGGGAAGAATACGTTCCATCCGCTGGCGACTACATGGAATACACCATCGTCGACAAGACCGTGATAGTTGTCAGACAGAAGGACAACAGCATCAAAGTCCTCGAAAACGTCTGTCCGCATCGCGGAACACGATTCGCCAACACCGCTGAGTGCGGCACCTTCGGCGGCAACCAGATCGTCTGCCGGTTCCACGGCTGGCGATTCGACCTGGACGGATCGCAGTCCTACATTTACGGCCGCCGCGGATTCGTGCCAGAATCCGTCGACCCTGCCGAACTCGGCCTCAAGGAAGTGCGCTCGGCGGTCAAGTACGGATTTGTGTGGATTAATTTCGACGACAACGCACCCAGTCTCGACGATTTTCTGGGCACGATGGACGACCACGTCGCTCCGATCGGAATGGATCGAATGCGGGTACGGTGGTGGAGGTATACGGAGGTTCCGGCCAACTGGAAGGTGTCCATGGAGGCCTTCATGGAGGCCTACCACGTGATGCAGTCGCATCCGGAGCTGAATCTAGGGGCGACGGGCGACGCATACAGCGTCGACGGCCTGACGTTTTACCACCATGGCATGGGCCATGTGGACTCCACCCCGCCGTGGGATCACACCCAGGGCTTCAATCTGCCGGACTCGTTCGTTGATGGTATGAGCTTCGGGCGCTTTTTCATCGAACAGAACCGTGTGCTGTTTGAAGGGCTCGACGCAACCAACACTGCGCGCGACGAATACATCGCCGACCGTATCCGCGACCTGCCCGACGACGAGCTACTCCCGAGGTTCTTCGAGGAGCTGTATACGTATGCACAGGACGCCAAGATTCCGATGCCGCCGCTGGACTTGAATGCATCCAATTACGGCTACATCTTTCCCAACATGGTCTTCCTGGGATTTCCTGGCAACATCTTGTTCTACCGCGTCCGCCCCAACGGCCACGATCCGAACACGGCATTCTTCGAGGCTGTCGCCCTGCAGGTGCCGCGCGAGGTCGACATGAACAACGCCCCGCCGCCTCTGGAGGGTCCGATGGCGAAGGACGACTGGCCGTTCGTGCTGCGCCAGGACATGGAGAACATTGAGTTGCAGCAGCAGGGCTACCGATCCGGCGCAATCGATCACGCGACGATTTCTCCTCGATACGAGCCGATGATCTTCTCCCTGCACTCCGAACTCGATCGTTACCTTGCCACGTACTGACGACGCACCGTCCGCCGTGGATGTTGGGAAAGGCTCAGCAGTTGTGCGGGTAGAGCCCGCTGGCTATGAGATCGAGGTACGCCCCGGCGAGACGCTGATCAGAGCAGCATGGCGCGCCGGATATAGCTGGCCCACCTTGTGCTACGGCGTGGGCAAATGCACGGCATGCCAATGTGAGGTGGTCGACGGTTTGCATTTGCTTTCAGAACGGACCGAACCGGAGAGCGAACTGCTCCGCGACAGCAACAAACGCGTCCGCCGGGTCGATCCTCGCCGCCTGCGTCTCGCGTGCCAGCTCCAGATATCCGGCAACGTGGTCGTGCGCAAACCGGGAGTGAGATACGGAGACACAGTGACTGCACAGGAAAACCAAGATGGCTGAGGGCACCACGCGTTTCGACTACGACGTGATCGTGGTCGGGTTCGGAATGGCCGGGGTGTGCGCATCGATTGCGGCGGCGGAAAGCGGCGCCCGAGTGCTTGTTGTCGACCGAGCCCTGGGCGGCGGCGCCTCGGCGTTGTCCGGTGGCGTGGTGTACGCGGGCGGCGGGACTTCGTATCAGAAGGCCGCGGGCTACGACGAAACACCCGACAACATGTTCAACTATCTGCGCCTTGAAGTGAACGGTGTAATCGATGATGAGACACTGAAACGCTTCTGCGACACGAGCGTTGATAGATTGGCGTGGTTAGAAAGGCACGGAGCGCGGTTCGCCGGCCCGCTGTGTGACTACAAGACCTCCTATCCGACCGATCGCCACTACTTATATTTCTCCGGCAGCGAGAAAGCCCATCCCTTTTGTCTACACGCGAAGCCTGCTCCACGGGGCCACCGCCAGGTAGCCAAAGGCATGAGTTCGGGGCGAGTGCTCTGGACCTCACTGAGAGACAGCGCCCTCAGACTTGGCGTGACGTTTATGCCGCGGACGCGTGTCGATGAGCTAGTAATGGTTGATGGCGTCGTGCGCGGGATACGTTGCCGCACTTGGATTGATGACGGAAGTCCTGCCATCGAGCGGCACCGGCGTGCTGCCGATGCAGGTGCGAAGCTGACCAACTGGGTTCCACCATTGGGTCACCGCCTGAATCGGATCGCCGACCGACTCTGGCAAAGGTCGGCCGAAGAGCGAACGTTCAGCTCTCCGAATGTGATCTTGTCGGCCGGAGGATTTATCTTCAACCGCGACATGGTCCGCCGGTATGCGCCCGATCACGAACTCGTCAACCCATTGGGTACCGAGGGTGACGACGGGAAGGGCATCGAACTCGGCGTAAGTGCCGGGGGCGCAACAGATCACCTCGAACGAGTGACCGCGTGGCGTTTTCTATCTCCGCCCGCGGCCATGCTCGAAGGCATCACGGTGGGCGTCAACGGCGAACGCATCGGAAACGAGGACATCTACAATGCGGCGCTCGCCGAGATAATGATCCGTCAATTCGGTGGCAAAGGGTTCCTCATCGTCGATTCAGCGATCTGGAAACGCGCGAAAGCTCAGCTGTCAACACAGACGCTAGCCTTTCAAAAGGCGCAAACAGCAGCCGTATTCACCACCGGCCACCGAGTGGCGCCCACGTTGCCGAAGTTGGCCGAGAAGCTCGGCGTCTCCGTTACGGGCCTGCTGAAAACCGTGGAAGCCTACAACCAAGCAATAGCGACAGGCGCCGAAGATCCCGCGCATAAAGCCGCCGATCTCTGCACACCGATCAAACAGGGCCCCTTCTACGGTGTCGATATTTCCGTCCGGAGGGCGCTGACCGACTTCGTCCCAGGACTGACACTCGGCGGCCTGAAGGTTGACGGTGATAGCGGGCTGGTGCTTTCGGAAACAGGGTCCACCATTCCGGGCCTGTATGCAGCCGGCCGCACTGCCGTCGGCATCTGCTCGAACTCCTATGTCAGCGGTCTAGCGCTGGCCGACTGCGCTTTTTCCGGCAAGCGGGCTGGTGAACATGCGGCAGCGACGTGCGGGGAGGCTTCATCCGTTAAACCAGATTCAACAGGTTCAGCTCGAATCTAGGGGGCCATCCAGGCTTGCGGGTCGGATGCGTCGCCGAAGGCCGGGCAGTCGATCGTGTACGCACAGTTATCGTCCGCCCAAGCAGCGAGCGCCACGTCGGCCGTGCCGGTACCGGGACATAGCCACTGGCTAGGAATTCGCTCTCGCGAAAAGCGGTTCGGCCGCCTATTCACTATCGCGCACAGCGCGACGTTCGTTCGCCAAGTCCGACCGCCGTATCTTGCCTGCGTCCGTCCGAGGCAACCGGTCGACAAACTCGATGGATTTGGGCACTTTGTACGCGGCTAAACGGTCTCGGCAGAACGTACGGAGTTCCTCGATCGACGGCGCGTCGGGGGCGTTCGCAGGCGCAACAATCGCATGCACACGCTCTCCCCACTCGTCGTCGGGAAGTCCAATCACCACTGCATCTGCGACCCCTGGGTGTTCCGTTAATGCACCTTCAACCTCGGCCGGAAAGACATTAGCGCCCCCGGAGATGATCATGTCGACGCGACGATCAGCGAGGTACAGATACCCCTCGTCGTCGAGCCAGCCAAGGTCGCCTAGTGCGGTATACCCATCCGCATCGACGACGCCGGATACGTCGCCCATGTATGCGAAGACCGGCGAGGCTTGCCCGGGCCGACGAACATAAATCATCCCGGTCTCATTGGGTGGTAGATCAGCACCCGAGTCGTCCCGCACACGCAACTCTGTATTCACCGGGCGACCGACGGTACCCGGGTGTGACAGCCACTCATCGCCACGCGCGAAGCATGTTCCGGCATTCTCCGACGATCCGTAGGCCACAAAGAACTTCGTCGGGCCGATGCGCTCTATCCAAAACCTGGCCAACCACTGCGGTAGAGGCGCCCCACCGTGCAGGAGCGATTCGATCGAACTCAGGTCGCGACGCGTGATATCCCCGCAGCGCGCCATCCTCTGCAGCATGATCGTGGTGGCCGTCAGAGTGTTTACTCGATGCCGCTCGATCAGGTCCAATGCCAGCTCTGCAACGAATTTCTCCATCAGGATCAGCGACTGACCTTGCAGGAGGGCGGTGAACGTCAGCCCCGAGCCGTTCGTGTGGTATAGCGGGGCCGGAACCAGTTGGAGCTGCTGTGGGCCTTGTTCAAGGGTGCTGGCCACGACGTTCTCGATGCTGGACAGATCGAATGTGCCAGATCCTTCAGCACGAATCACCTTTGGAATCCCCGTCGAGCCCGAACTCGCGGTTGCGCGAGCAGGGTCAGGGATGCAGTCAGGGACCGGGTCAGCGGAGACGCTCAGATCCTCGAGCGTCTGCACCGAAATCTGCGCCCCGCCATCTTCACCGGTGCGCGATCCCACTACCACCGCCGGCTGGGCCACATCTAGAACACGTTCGCGCTCACGGTCGGGCAAGTCCCAACGCAGAGGTAGCACGCAGGCACCAACTTTCCATGACCCGAAAGCGCAGACAACATGCTCGACGGAGTTCGGCAGTTCGATTACCACCATGTCTCGCTGTGTTATCCCAAGTTTCTGAAGTGATCGCGCGACCCGGTTGCTCCGCTGATCGAGTTCACGCCAGCTGATTTCACGTTCCTCGCCGGTCGTCGCGACGAACGTCAGAGCTGTCGTGTCGCCGTGCGCGTCGGCGAGATCGGAGAGCCGTTTGCCGTACGAGACGGTCTTGGCCGACGTTTGCGGTGCGCTCACTTTGTTCACCTTTCCTGCGTGCAGTGACCGGGCACGACCGGTTGTCTTCGACCGTGATGCGAAGACAAGGTACCCGCAAAAGATCGCCGCCCAGAGTACTGTTAACCTTAGCGGTAGTTCATTATATTATACTGACTGAATGGAAAGGAACTAGGTAAGTGTGGCGACGTAGCACAACTGTGTCCAACGGGCAGCCCCGTTCTGGCTGATGTCGGATCCATCGCGTTGCCACTCGGACCGTTTCGCGATCAGCGAGAGACCGGTGTGCCGAACCAGAAGCCACGGACTCTCATTCCCACCCCATCACGACGGATAGATAAGGCGTGTACATGAACGAGATACACGACGTCCCGATCTTCGATGCAGATCAGCACATGTACGAGACCGCGGAGGCGCTGACCAAGTACTTGCCGGAGAAGTACCGCAAAGCAGTGCAGTTCGTGACGATCGGCAAGCGCACGCGGATTGCCATCCTGAACAAGATCACGGAGTACATCCCGAACCCGACGTTCGAGGTTGTCGCCGCTCCAGGGGCGCATGAACAGTTCTACTCCGGCCAGAATCCCGAGGGCTTGACACTTCGCGAGCTAAGCGGAACGCCGATCGAAGCGCCAGCAGCATCGCGGAACCCTGAAGACCGCATCAAGCTGCTCGACGCTCAGGGTGTCGAGGCGTGCCTGAATTATCCGACGCTGGCCAATCTCGTCGAGCATTCCGCTGCGGAGGACCCCGAACTCACTGGCGCAATCATTCATTCGCTGAATCAGTGGATGGTCGAACACTGGGGTTTCACCCATCAAGATCGGCTCTATATGACGCCCGTCCTGACGCTGGGCATCGTCGACAATGCCCTTCGTGAGTTGGAGTTCATCCTGGAGAACGGCGCCAAGGTCGCGTTGATCAAGCCTTCAGCCGTCTATGGCTACCGGGGTTGGCGGTCGCCGGCGCTGCCCGAGTTCGACCCATTCTGGCGTGAGGTGGAAGCCGCAGGCCTCCCAATCGTGACCCATGCGAGCCAGCCGCCCCTGGAGCAATACGTCAACATGTGGGAACCTCCGGAAACGAACAGTGCTTTCGAAATGTCTTCGTTCAAGCGCGTGGTGCTCGGTCATCGCGACATTTCAGATATGCTGGCCAGTCTCGTATGCCACGGCACGCTGACGCGGTTTCCAAAGCTGCGAATCGCCAGTGTGGAAAACGGTAGTGCGTGGATCGATCCGTTGTTCAATGCTCTGGACGAGGTCTACCACCAGATGCCAAAGGCATTTGACGAGCACCCGCACGAGACGTTCCGGCGGTCAGTTTGGGTGTCCCCATTCTGGGAGGGCAAAGTCTCCGACGTCGTCTCGACCGTCGGCTGGGACAAGGTGCTGTTCGGCTCCGACTGGCCACATCCCGAAGGGCTGGCCGAACCGAAAGGCTTCTACAAGTACGCCGAGGGCATGGACTTGCGCCGCTCGTATGACTACATGGGAGACAACGCCCGTCGGTTCATGGGGCTGCCGATCCGGAATCCCGATCCGGACGCGGTGAACGCGCCAGTGCTTGAAACGGCCAGCATTTAGCGCTTCGGTGACGCGCCTGGGCGCTTGCGTGCTTCTGCCCGCGGGCGACACGCCTTCGACGAGTGACATGTCCGGCGTCAAGGAGTATCGCCGGTGTTCTGCCCGTCGGATCAGAGGTGCACAAGACCGGCAGATGCGGACGACGGAAACATGGTCGGGGCTGCCCAAGACCTTGCGAATTGGGTCGGCGGCTCGCGTCGTTGGATTCCTACCCGGCTCGCGACCGCCATCGCCAACTACTGCGAAGGCAGAAGCGCCGGCCCCGGCTAGCGCAAACCGGCGTCCACCGGCTGCGGACAAACCCTCGCCACGACCGGAGACACGATGCAATTAACAGACACATCAACTTTGGTCACCGGGGCCGGCTCCGGTCTGGGCCTCGCCACCGCCACGGAGCTGCGCCGCCGTGGCGCGCTGGTCGTCATCGTCGATCTGCCCTCATCCGATGGCGAACACGTGGCGAAGGAACTCGGCGCTCGTTTCGTGGCCGGCGACGTCACCGACACCAAGCAGTTGGAGCACGCTCTCGACGCCGCAGAGGAGGCGGGACCAGTGCGGGCCGTGGTGCACTGCGCCGGCCGCGGAGGGGATCGGGTCCGAATCATCAATCGCGACCGGACACCGGGCAGTCTGGAATCGTTTGAGGAGGTGATCTCCGTCAACCTCTTAGGCACTTACAACGTGCTCCGATTGGCGGCCCAGCGGATGGCGGGTAACACCGAACTACTGGACGGCGACCGCGGAGCGATGGTCTTGACGTCGTCCGTCGCAGCGTTCGACGGTCAGATAGGCCAAACGTCCTATACAGCGTCGAAAGCCGCCGTGCACGGTATGACGTTAGTGGCCGCCCGCGACCTGGCTGGCTGGGCGATCCGCGTCAACACCATCGCGCCCGGGGTGTTCGACACCCCGATGCTTGGCCGGCTACGTCAGGACATCCGCGACGGCCTGGCATCTTCAGTACCGCATCCGAAACGCCTCGGCGCACCGGCGGACTATGGACGCCTCGCAGCCGACATGCTGGAGAATGGCTATCTCAACGGCCAGACGATCCGGCTGGACGGCGCAATTCGGATGGCTCCACGATGACCGTCAGAGCGGACGACGCGCGCGTCGACATCGATGGTGACGTCATGATCATCACGATCAACCGTCCAGCACAGCGCAACGCGATGACCCAAGCGGCAGCCAGGGTGATCGCGAGGGCACTGAATGAACTGGATACCAACGCACAAGTCGCGGTGGCAATCCTTACTGGTGCGGGCGGAACGTTCTGTGCGGGCATGGATCTCAAACGCTTTGCCGCCGGTGAGCTACCCAGGGTGGAGGGCCGCGGATTCGGCGGGCTGACCGAGGCGCCGCCCGCCAAACCGTTAATCGCCGCGGTCGAGGGTTGGGCCCTTGGTGGCGGCTTCGAGCTCGTCTTGGCGGCCGATCTGGTGGTTGCCGGGCGCAGCGCGAAGTTCGGGCTGCCCGAAGTCAAGCGCGGCTTGTTGGCTCGCGGAGGCGGCGCGGTTCGGCTTCCCCGCAGAGTGCCACGGGCTATCGCGTTGCAGTTGCTAATGACCGGTGATCCGATCGACGCCACCGAGGCGCGAAATTTCGGGTTGATCAACCACGTTGTCGACGACGGCACGGCATTGGCCGGTGCCCGGGCGATGGCGGCATCGATCGCGGCAAACGCGCCATTGGCAGTGAAAGCGGCCAAGCGGATCGCCCTGGAATCGCAGGACTGGCCTACGACCGAAATGTTTCAGCGGCAGAGGCCAATCGCGGACCCGGTTTTCGCATCACGCGACGCCGCGGAGGGTGCCGCGGCATTCGCCGAAAAGCGGGCACCGGTCTGGACCGGCCGCTGACCCCAGAGGAAGGCACGATATGCGTGATGCCGTTGTGGTTCAGGCCGTCCGCACGCCAATAGGCAAGCGCAACGGAGTGCTGGCCGGGGTGCACCCGGTCGAGCTTTCGGCCGTGGTGCTCTCGGAATTGGTGCGGCGCACCGGGATTGATCCCGGCGACATCGACGATGTGCAGTGGGGATGCGTCACCCAGCTCGGCGATCAATCCAGCAACATAGGACGCTTCGCAGTTCTGGCGGCCGGCTGGCCCGAGACGGTACCCGCCGTGACGATCAACCGGGCGTGTGGTTCTAGTCAGCAGGCGCTCGACCACGCGGCGCATGCGGTGATGTCAGGGCAACAGGACCTGGTGGTGGCTGGCGGCGTTGAATCGATGAGCCGTGTTCCGCTGGGCGCGACGCGCACATCCGGGCTGCCGTATGGTCCAACCGCACGCTCTCGCTACGGAGGTTCCGATTTCAACCAGGCGACTGGCGCGGAGCTGATCGCACAGCGCTGGGGACTGACTCGCCGGATGCTCGACGAGTACGCCGCCCGGTCACACCAACGAACCGCCATCGCAATCGATTCCGAAGCCTTTACCGATCAGATTGTTCCCGTTGAGACAACCGACGGAATGGTTACCCTCGACGAGGGGTTACGCAGAGGCACTACCGCCGACACCTTGGCCACGCTCAAGCCATCGTTTGATCAGGACGGAACCATCCACGCCGGCAACTCATCTCAAATTTCTGACGGCGCGGCGGCGTTGCTGGTCACCACTCCGGAGCGGGCCAAGAGCTTGGGCCTGGAGCCATTGGTGCGCTATCACACGGGATGCGTGGTAGGCGACGATCCAGTCCTGGTGCTGACGGCGCCGATACCGGCGACCACCAAAGTGCTCCGGCGAGCGGGACTCAGCATAGATGACATCGGCGCCTTCGAGGTCAACGAGGCATTCGCGCCGGTTCCTCTTGCGTGGCTAGCTGATACCGGAGCCGATCCGGACCGGCTCAACCCCCTCGGCGGTGCGATTGCCGTCGGTCATCCGCTGGGCGCGTCTGGCGCAATCCTGATGACTCGATTGATCCACCATATGTGCGACAACGGAATTCGATACGGGTTGCAGACCATGTGTGAAGGCGGCGGTACTGCAAACGCGACGATCGTTGAACGTGTCTGCTGATGACAGAAGTTAATGGTGCATCCTACTCGGTGGGGCTGGGAGACCCCGCTGCTCAAGTTTCTCCGCCACGTCCGAAGTCAAGCGTGTACGAAGGGTGAGTGTGATAATCGTTGTGCTCTCGAGGATTTTCACGAGCACTCCTCAAGCGTCGCACTTCAGAATCAGAAGCCTAAACGTGTTCACACTGAATTGTGTTCATAGCCGTGACGATACGGCTCCGAGAGAGGGCGTCGCGTGACAGACACTGACCTTGCCGCCGTCGTCGCCGACCATCGCGGGGCAGTGCGCGAGTGGCTGGCCTCGACCGCGGATGTGCTGGCCGAGTTTCGAGTTGACCACCGTAGCGCCGAGGCGGCGCTGCAATCGGGCCGACGTTTCACGCGCCTGCTTTTCGATCAAGGCTGGGGTCGATGCGGCTGGCCACAGACGGCCGGCGGGCTGGGTGGCCCGGCGGTGTTGCGCCACGTGCTGTACGACGAGCTGGAGGGCGCAGGCTATCCGGTCCCTGTGCAGTACGAGATACTTGAGACGATGGCGCCCAGCGTCCTCGCCTTCGCCCCCGCGGTGGCCAAGCGTCTGCTGCCCGCCGCGCTGTCCGGTGAGCGGCCTTGGGCGCAGGGGTTCTCGGAGCCTGAGGCAGGAAGCGACCTTGCCTCGCTGCGGTGCCGGGCCCGCCGCGATGGTGATGACTATGTGGTGTGCGGGCAGAAGATCTGGACTAGCCACGGTGTCGGCGCGGCGTGCATCGGAACGCTGGTGCGTACGGGCACTAGCGAGAGCCGTCACCGTGGCCTGTCAATGCTCATGATCGACCTCGACGTCCCGGGAGTCGGGGTGCGGCCTATCCGATTCGCCAACGGCCACAACGAGTTGGCCGAGGTCTTCTTCGATGACGTGCGCGTCCCCGCCGACCGACTAGTAGGTGCGGAAGGCCAGGGTTGGGACGTCGCAATGTTCCTCTTGCAATACGAGCGAGGTAACTACGCGTGGATGCGTCAGGCACATATCGGGCGTCTGGTCGCGACGCTGGCAGCCAGCGCCGACGCTAGTGATCAGGCAATGATGTCTGAGGTCGGTGCCGCCTGGCTGGCGCAGCAAGCGGTGCGAATCCGGTGCGGACGGACGGTGTTGCGACTGGGTGCGGGAGAGGCGCTGGGCCCCGACATCTCCATCGACAAGGTTTTGCTCGGCGCCGCCGAGCAACGGGTCTGCGACGCGGCGCAGTCCATCCGGCGACCAGAGTTTGTGTTTTCAGATGCCGACGTCGACGAAGCGTGGCGCGCCAACTGGTTCTACACCCGAGCATCGACGATCTACGGGGGTGCGGCAGAGATCCAGCGCAGCATCATCGCCGATCGAGTGCTCAAGCTTCCCAAGGAAGGACGGTGACGTATGCAGACCGCCGAGGTCAAGGAACTACAGAATAGTCTGCGATCGTTGTTCGACACCGTCGGCGACGATCCGGCGGCCATATCACGGTCGTTGGACGAGCTGGGGTGGGACGAGGTGGTCGCCGAGGAACCGCGGGCATGGACGTTGCTGTTCGAAGAGATCGGCAGGGCCGGGATCGCAGTGCAGTTGCTCGACGTCACCGTCCTTTCGACGCTGGGTATCGACTCCCGTGCCACAGCGGTCGGCTACCCGATCACGCTGATGGAGAATCTATTCGCACCCTCGGCGCCGATCAGCGGCAACACCGTGACGGTGCATGCCGTCGTGCGCACGCTCGGAGCTGCCCCCGAGCGAGTACTCATCCCGATCGCATCCGAGCCGACCGCGGTCCTACTCGTTCCCACGTCCGAGCTGGACTTGCGCCCAGTGAGCGGACTCGATCAGGCGGGCGGTTGGACCCAGGTGAGCCAGCGGCTAACGCCCCACCCGTCTTGGCTGGGGCACGCCACCGCCGGTTGGAGCGATGCCGTTGCGTCCGCGCGCCGGCTGCTCGCGGCCGAGCTGGTAGGTCTGGCACGGGCGGCGTTGCAGCTCGCGGCCGAGCATGTCACCCAGCGCCGGCAGTTTGGCAAGGCTATCGGTAGCTTTCAAGCGGTGCGATTCCGACTCGCCGACGCCAAAGCTGCGATCGAGGCGGCCGCGGAGGCGATTCGTGTCGCTGATGTCGATAGCACCCCGTTGAGCGCCGCGATTGCCAAGGCGTTGGCGGGCGCCGCTGCAGATACTGCAGTACGTAACGCCGCACAGGTGTGCGGCGCGATGGGACTGACCTGGGAGTTCGGGCTGCACTCCATCATCCGTCGCAGCTACGCGCTGGATGTTTTGCTGGGCAGCACTGCCGAACTGATCACGGCTTTCGGCCGGCGCGCGGCGTATCAGGTTCACGCCGGCGATCGAGTCACCGCGCCTGACCCGCTTCTCGTGTCCCCTTGCCTGGGAGGTTAGGTCTCCAACCCTCCGATGGGCGCTGTCCATTACCGACGGGCGATCCCCCGATCCGTTGCCGCTCCCGCGCGGACCGCTCCAGGCAGGCGACGGGCTGACGAGAACCAAATCTGTTAGATTATATGGACCAATTATCTGTCGTTATGGCTTCACAACTCGTAATCGAAGGTCTGTTAGCCGATTGCCGCCCGCCAGTTGTTCACCAGCTGTATCGGTGTGCGCAGGTGCGTGCAACCTCATGGGCAGACGAGACTACGTGGCTTGTCCGTCCTCGTCCGAACATCACGAGGATCTAGCACACTAAGGAGGCGCCCGCGTGCGCTTGGACGTGTTCACTGCCGAGCAGCAGGATTTCCGTCAGGTCGTGAGAAGTTTTCTGGCCAAGGAGGTCCAACCGTACTTCGCCGACTGGGAGCATGCTGGCGCGGTGCCCCGCCAGCTGTACCGCCGCCTGGGCGAGTTGGGCATTATCGGGCTGGGGATCCCCGAGGAGTACGGGGGCGGGGGACAAAGCGATTACCGGTTCAATGTCGTTCTGCAGGAAGAGATCAATCGAGCCGCATTGACGCTTGGCACCCTGCGTACTCACATGGACGTGGTGCTGCCCTACTTCCAGAATCTCGCCAACCAGGAACAACGAAGCCGGTGGTTTCCCGGATTCGCCTCAGGCGAGCTGTTCACCGCCATAGCCATGACCGAGCCCGGTACGGGTTCGGATCTGGCCGGTGTAGCGACCACCGCGCGCCGCCGCGGCGACTACTACCTGCTAAATGGCGCGAAGACATTCATCAGCGGCGGACTACATGCCGATCTAGTCATCGTGCTGGCCCGGACCTCCACCGACCCGGTAAACCGCCGCGCCGGACTGTCGCTGATCGTGGTCGAGCGGGGTATGCCAGGCTACGACGTCGGCCGTCTGCTGCCGAAGATTGGCATCAAAGTACAAGACACCGTTGAGCTTTCGTTCACCGATGTGCGAGTTCCTGCCGCCAATCTGTTGGGTGAAGAAGGCCAGGGATTCGACTATTTGGGCTACAACCTGCCGCAGGAACGCCTAGCCATCGCCGTCGGAGCCTTGGCCGCTGCGCGGGCGGCGTTCGATCACACTGTCGATTACGTCGCACAGCGAACGGTGTTCGGCAAGCCGGTCAGCCACTTCCAGAACACCAAGTTCGAACTTGCCGCCATAGAGACCGACCTCACGGCGGGTCAGGCGATGTTGGACGTAGCAGTGCTCCGAAATCTGGACGGCGCGCTGACCGCGGACGATGCAGCGAAGGTCAAACTCTTCTGCACCGAACTACAGGGTCGGGTAGTGGATCGCTGCCTACAACTGTTCGGCGGCTATGGTTACGTCACCGACTACCCGATTGCCCGGCTCTACGCGGATGCCCGGGTGACCCGCATTTACGGCGGCACGAGCGAAGTCATGAAGTCGATCATCAGTAAGTCGCTCGGGTTGTGACCGGCAGGGCCGAGGCGTGACACGGCCTCGAACGATTAAGCCTTGATTCACCGATCGACCCTCGGCGTGGGGGCGAAATTCGGTTGTGTGCTTTGGAGTCGGGGTGGGCCGTTGTGCGGGATCAGATGATGGCCCGGCCTGCGAGTCGGGTTGTTCCTGTGGGTCTTTCGGTTCGTGTGGTCGGTGG